>CAJULP010000069.1 GCA_910587295.1 uncultured Lachnospiraceae bacterium
CGATTCTGGGAGACTCTTGAAAAGTTAGTTGGCGTTCTTGACGATTGGTTTTCAACTTTTCAGCAGCCAAATGACAAGCTTGCTACTCTATGCTCTTTTTCCTAGAGTCAAACAGAAAGAATTAACGTCGTTTACTATATTCGTCTCCTTCATAGACTGAACAAAAGATTTATTAAAAAGAAGCCCATTGATGATCTTATCCATCTCTTTTAACGAACTGTCAATCTGATTTTGCACATTGAAAGCAAGTTGTGACTGAACTTCAATATTTTGCAAATATTGCTCCCTGTATAATAATCCCATAGCAAAAATCATGATCACTGTCAGCGACACTAATAGAACAAGAGAGTAATTATAAAATTGTTTTCTCAGGTAATTTTGGTTCTTACGCATAAATCCATCTCCCACACCCCTATGCTGTCCCAAAATATAATGCGCAAGCCAGGGTTTATGGTCAGTGTACCACAGAAAAAAGGAGCATTACAAGCCCTGTTTGCACAGGAAAATCAAGTTTACTATTTTACATGAAGGAGGTTTAAGATTTTATTTTTTCACATGAAAGCAAATGCATTATAATTATATATGAGATATTTTTATCCTGAAATCCGTACTGTCACAATATACTGAAAAAACAGGGGGAATTTATGAAAAAGACGATATTATCGGCACTATGCATCATAATCTTATTATGCGCCTGCGGGCAGAAAGAAGATATCGACAAGCGGGATGAAACGGTTTCTCTGACTTTCATGATGCCCCAATCTCACGCAAAAGATTTTTTGCTGGAACTGATCGATACCTATGAAAGCGAACATCCGGGAATCATAATAGAGATCCAGCGGATTCCCGATGATCAATGGATTGATCTTGTACATTCCAAAGCTGCCGTGGGGGAAATGCCGGACCTTATCAGGCTGGATAAATGGGTGCCTGAGGCTGTGGGTACCAAACATTTTGTTGAATTTGGGCAGGAAACGCCCTGGTACGAAAGAGTCCTTCCTGAACAGCTAAATAATAAATTGATCGGAGGAAAGCTTTACGGACCGCCTATTTCTTCCACCAGCGGCATTGGACTTATATATAATGAAGAAATATTTTCAGACCTTTCAATCAAAACCCCTAATACCATAGAAGAATTTTATCAGGTTTGCGAAACGATCCGTCAGGCCGGAATCACCCCTTTATATGCCTCTGACAAAGAGGCCTGGACCATACAGGCAGCTTTCAACTGCATGGTGATGCAGTCCACAGATGATACCCTCTGGACCGATCTTATCACCAGCCGGACAAAATGGTCGGATGTTCCAGAATATCATAAGATTTTGGAAGATATCCACACATTGCGGACACTTGGGTATACAAATAAAAATCATATGGAAGCAACCTACAACAGCGCAGTGGAGGCTGTAGCCGGCGGACAGGCAGCTATGTATGTCATGGGGCAGTTTTTTATAGCCGATGTGCTCCAAAAGAATCCTGAATGTAAGCTTAGGATGATCCCTTTCCCATATAACGGCAGCGACCTTTTGTCCGTAGTCAGCGGAGCAGGCTTATTTTCTGTCTGTAAAGACTCCGGCCATGTTAAGGAAGCGGAAGAATTTCTGGATTGGTTTTCCCAGCCGGAACACATGAACAAATTTAACGAAGGCTGGAATCATCCACCCGTATTTAAAGAACAGGATTTACATATGCCTGACTGGCAGCAATCCATTTACGACAAATATATCGTTCCCGGCAAAACAGTGGTACAGATTGATGAAACCTTAAACGGCATCAACTTAAACGGCTTATGGAACAATTTAAAAGAGATGATGTCGGGCCGGATGAATGCCGCTAAAGTGCTGGAAAGCTGGGATGAAGATTTCAGTGAACAGATGCGCTATCAGAAAGAAAACAGCTGACAGTTTAATATTTTACATCATCCGTGTATAGGATATTACATTTTCGAAATGATTCGTTTCCGGTATGATAAACGCATAAGAAAGAAAAAGAAGGGCAGGAAACGAATTATGAAAAAGATGAAACTATTTGCAGCATTACTGCTAGGTACAGCACTCGTTGCCAGCGGCTGTGGAAACACTAAGAGCGAAGAAACACCCACCCAGCCTGACGCTTCCACTAAAGCGGAATCTCCAGCCCAGGCCGAAGAACCCGCACCGGCAGATGAGCCCGAAGAAGAAGCAGCAGACACCGAAACAGAAGCGCCCGAGGAGCTTTCCGGGGAACTGACTTACTGGTCCATATGGAACGATACCGAACCTCAGGGGGAAGCATGGCAGGAAATCATTAACGGATTTATGGATAAGTATCCCAATGTAAAAGTAAATGTGCAATGGTGTGGCCGCGACAATAAAAAAATCCTGAAACCGGCACTGGAAGGCGGGGAAGTGATTGATATCTTCGAATATCCCCTGGAAATCGATTTAAATGAATACATATTGGATCTAAGCCCTTATGTGGATACGGCATATGATACCACCGGAGGCAAGACCTTCCGCGAGACCCTGCTTCCGAGCCTTTTGACCACCCCTCAGGACATGACCGGAAGATCCGATATCATCCCTGCGATCGGGTATAAGCCCTGGATATCTGTCTTTATGTATAACGGAACCGTCTTTGAGGAAGCCGGCGTAACGGAAGAACCTAAAACATGGGAAGAACTGGACGCTGCCTGCGCTAAGATCAAAGAAGCCGGCTACTCCCCTATCACTTTTGACGACGCTTATGCTTCCTGGCTGCCCGGAATGTACCTTGCAAGAGCAAAAGGCCGGCAACAAATGGCCTTCCGGTCAAATTGATTTCGGCAGCGGCAAGGTTGGTATGTATTACAATTTATCGGGTCTTCCCACTGAAGTGGCAGATGTTACAGGACCTGACTTTAAATGGGGCGGTTTCTCCTATCCCGATGTTCCGGGCGGGCTTTCCACCTGCGGCGTTGAAGATCCTGCCGGGTGTACACTCCTTGCAGTCAATAAAAACACTGCCGACCCTGAACTTGCCATGGCATTTGTCACCTATGCGCTGAGCGTTGAAAATGATGCTCTTATGGTTGAAAAAGCCGGAATCACTCCTGCTACTCTGGATACCGAATGGCCTTCCACGCTGGTAAACATAAAGCCTGCGTTTGAATCGGTACAGGTTTCCTTAAAATCCGGCGGAGATATCGGATCAAATGCCGATCTGGCGCCTACTATTTCCGAAAACTTTATCAAATTGGCTGCCGGTCAAATCTCAGCAGATGAATTTGTTGCAAACATGACAGCCGCTGCAAAACAGTAATTCTACAGAATCAGCAAGGGCTGTTGCATAATGGTGATATGCAGCAGCCCCTTTTAACTGATAGGAAACTATGTCAGGAGGACATTTATGAATAAGAAAAAATGGTTTGTCATTCGGTTTCTTGCACCGGCAACATTATGCCTGTTGGTCATATTTTTATATCCTATGATAAGGACCGTACTGATGAGTTTTCACAAAGTGGGCTATGTAACCGACAATATGACAAAATGGGAGTTTACCGGCCTGGGAAACTATATAAAATTAATGAACAGCCCTCTCTTCCGGCAGTCATTAATTAATATCCTCAAAATCTGGCTGATTGGCGGAGCCGTAATTCTCGGACTTGCAATGGTATATTCCGTGATCATCACATCCGGTATCAGGGGGAAAAATTTCTGGCGTTCCATGTTGTATCTCCCTCATATCATCAGCTCCGTTGCCCTTGCCACAATGTGGCTCCAATACGTTTTTGATAATCAATACGGGTTAATGAAACGCCTTTTTGAATTTCTTCACTTAGACGCCATGGCTAATTTCCAGTGGACCGCACCGGAAAACCTGTTTCTTTCCATGATGATCTCTTATGGTTACGCCGGAATCGGGTTTTATATGCTGATTATGGCAGCCGGTATTGACAGCATCAGTGAAGATTATTATGAAGCATCCAGAATAGAAGGGGCAGGTCTTATAAAGCAGTTCTTTTATATTACCCTGCCAATGTTAAAGGACATCATCAAGCGGAGCATCATTTTATACTCTGCTGCAGCGGCAGGATTTTTTGTATACTCCACCCTTTTCTCCTTCAATATGGAAAACGCGACGGTAACGCCCATGGTCTATATGTATGAAGTAGTATTCGGATCCAGCATCGGAACCACCGCCACAGATTTAAACGTAGGCGCAGGCGCTGCTGCCGGGGTATTGATCATGGTTCTTGTTCTGATCGTCAATGCTGTGCTAAGCCGGATCATTCCGACAGAAAGTGAATAATTAAGGGGAAATGACATGAAAAAAACAAATATTTTAAGAAAAGAAGCTAAAAAACAGCTCCGTTTCTGGCCCGGATATGTTCTTTTACTCATATGGCTGACATTTACCGTTGCCATGATCGGCTGGATCGTCTTAGCTTCCTTTAGTACTACCAGAGAAATATTCAGCAATGAAATTTTACACAGCGGTTTTCATTTTGAAAATTATGCCAATGTCTTATCAAAGCATAAAATGTCCGTATATTTTATAAACAGTATCATTTACTGCGTCAGCGGATGCGCCGGGATCATACTGGTATCCGCCCCGGCGGCCTATGTGCTTGCAAGGATTGTATTTAAGGGAAAAAGCTTTATTAACAATATATTTGTAGTGTCCATGTCCATCCCTTCGGTAATGCTCATTTTACCGTTGTTTAAAATGGCTACTTCCCTGAACCTGATCGGTTCAAGATGGACTCTGATCATCCTGTATATCTGTATCAATGTACCTTTTGGCGTATTTTTCCTGATTGGCTTTTTTGCCTCTCTTCCAAAAGCGCTGGAAGAAGCTGCCGAGATTGACGGATGCACGCCGGATCAGGCATTCTGGAAAATTATGTTCCCCTTAGCACAGCCCGGGATCATGACGCTTACCATATTTAATTTCATCACCATCTGGAATGAATATTTTATGGCCCTTATCTTTGCCAACAAGACCGAGCTGCGTACTGTTTCCACCGGTCTGCAGGCTATCATGCAGTCCATGAAATACTCCGGAGACTGGGCCGGGTTATTTGCAGGCGTTATCATTGTTTTTCTGCCTACTTTCCTGCTCTATCTCTTTTTATCCAAAAAAATCATTGCCGGCGTTACCGGCGGCGCTGTTAAAGGATAAAGGAGGAGCCTATGGGAAAAACAGACTTTTTTAACAGAATCAGAAATATCTTCGGCGTGGATAACCCTCACGGCATAACAGAATATTGTCAAAAATACTGGTCAAACGATGTAGATCACGTACTTGATACCGCACAAAATGCCTGTCAAAACCAGTTTCAGTTTGATTTTCGCTGGGATATGGAACGAACTTATGAGCCGGTGCGCTTTGAAAATGATATTGACTGGATCCTGATTCCTTTCGGAGACAGAGAATTTTTGTGGCAGCTTAACCGGCACCGTTTCCTGCTTTGCCTTGGCCAGGCCTACCTGATGACCGGCGATGAGTCTTACGCCTTCCATTATGCAAGACTCCTTCACGACTGGATTATGCGTGCGCAGGAAGGCGAAAACATTGACCTTGGCCCATGGCGCACGTTAGAGACCGGTCTGCGGGCTGAAATCTGGCTTCGGTCTTTATGCATGACAGAACATAGCCCCCATATCGGTGATGAACTGATCTCTCTTGTGGAGACCTCCATGGAAAAGCATGCCGACAGGCTTTTGGAGCACTTTTCCGAGCACAAATACATCAGCAACTGGGGCGTACTGGAAAGCTGTGGTCTGCTTTTGTTTTCCCTTGCCGAAAGACCGGATCATCCCCGGAAAAAGCTTTGGGAGGAAACAGCCATAAAGCGCCTTACCCTTGCCGCAAACATTCAGGTACTGCATGACGGAACCCAGTGGGAACAGTCGCCCATGTACCATAACGAAGTATACCAATGTTTCTGGAGCGCCTTTTATTACGGGAAAAAGGCCTCTGTTCCCATGCCCCGGGAAATAGAAGAGGTCATCCGCAAAATGGCCTATGTGAACGGAATATGGAAAAAGCCTGACCACACCCAGTTTACCCAGGGAGACAGCGATGCTTCGGACCTTCGTGACCAGATTACGGCTGGCGCTTATCTTTTACAGGATCCTGTCTTGAAGTATTTGGGTTATGAACGTCTGGATTACGAAAATGTCTGGCAGTTCGGTTATCAGGCATGTGAAGCTTATCTTCAAATAGAATGCAAAGAACCTGATTTTTCTTCCGCCCAGCTCCCCTTTAGCGGCAACTACTATTTCAGGAGCAATTGGGGAACAGACGGCAGTCTCCTGCATTTTCACTGCGGCGATACCGGGGGCGGACACGGACATGCGGATAAGCTTCATGTGGATCTGGTGCTAAACGGGGAAGATATCCTTATAGACAGCGGCCGCTATACCTATGTGGACGGGGATGTACGCTACGCCTTAAAAGGTCCTTATGCCCATAATGTCACTGTCGTGGATAACCTGCCCTTTTCCCCCTGCAAAGATTCCTGGATAAACCAGTCTCTATGCACCTGCTTAAAACAGCAATACTTTGAAGGGAAAACAGGGGCTTTCGTGGAAGGCAGCCATACCGGATATTTGAGCCAGGGTGTCCTTTCCAGCAGGCGCATTATTTGGATCAAACCGGATATCTATGTGCTGGCAGACTATTTTTATGCCACGGGATACCATACCTATGAATCCTTCTACCACTTCGGGCGGCAGGGGAAGCTCTCTTTAACAGGCAGCCATGCGGCACATTTTTCCGGGGAGCAGACGGATGCCTTCCTCCAGACCGTTTCCGGGGATGGGGCACACACAATCATTGAGTCAAACCAATCCTGCCATTATAACGAGATATCCCAAAACCAGACCCTTGCAGTCACCAATGAATGGGAAGGAGATTTCCACCGGATCACGGTGGTAAACGGCGGCAAAAAGGGAATTGCAAGACCGGTTTCCGTAACCTCCCTTCCCGTCCGTTCTATCGTGCATGATACGGAAATCTCCCCTGCAGATACGGAAGCATTCCGGATCTGTTCGGGGGAATCCGAATATATCCTGCTGCTTTGCCACAGGGAAATCATGACCCCAACGGATATCTTAAAATGTGAAAACTGCATTGGCTACGGGAAAGCCGTATTGTTTGACAGGACAAACGAAAAACAGGAAATTTTATCCGGCGAAACCCTGGCCTGGTTTTAGATTGATCATGCGCAAAATACAGCGCGGAAATGAGGAAGACATGAACAGAGAAAAAGTAAAACACGCATTTACTGCCGCACAGGAAATCGTAAAGTCGCACCTTAAGGATTTCAAAGGCGGTTTCCCGGCCCCCGCAAGCGAAAACCAGTTTTATCCCAAAATAGAAAACATCGACTGGACAGCAGGCTTTTATACAGGGATGCTGTGGATGTTTTATGAGGAAAGCAAAGACACAATTTTCCGTGAAACAGCACAGGAACACCTGAAAAGTTTTGATAACAGAATCAACAAACGTATCTGGGTCGACCACCACGACATGGGCTTTATCTACAGTCCTTCCTGTGTAGCGGCTTACAAATTGACCGGAAATACAAAAGCAAAGGAAACTGCTTTAAAGGCTGCCAGCAATCTCCGCAGCCGCTTTCAGGAAAAAGGGCAGTTTATTCAGGCCTGGGGAATGATCGGTGACACAAACGAATACCGGCTGATCATCGACTGCCTTTTAAATCTCCCGCTGTTATACTGGGCTTTTGAGGAAACAAAAGATATTAGTTACCAGGAAGTGGCATTAGCCCATTTAAAGACGGCCCTTTCCGTACTGATACGGGATGATTTTTCCACCTACCACACCTACTATTTTAACCAGAAAGACGGCAGCCCTGCTTACGGCGCTACCAAACAGGGCTACTCTGACGAATCGGCATGGTCCAGAGGGCAGGCATGGGGGATCTACGGTATTGCGCTTAACTACCCTCATTACAGGAAAGATTCACTGAAAACCACCTGGAAAGGCGTTACCGATTATTTCCTTGCTCATCTGCCCAAAGATCTGGCTGCCTACTGGGATCTATATTTTATGGAAGGGGATGAACCCCGGGACAGTTCCGCTTCCGCCATTGCCGTATGCGGTATTTTGGAAGCCTGCCGCCAGAAACTTTGCCCGGAATCCTACAGGCAAAAAGCATACGCCATTTTGGAAAGTCTGATCGATCATTACGCTGCCAAAACAGAAGATGTCGGAAACGGCGTGCTGAAACACTCCACTTACGGACGGCTCCTCGGCGAAGGGATTGACGAATACTGCCTGTGAGGCGACTATTTCTATGTGGAAGCGCTGATGCGCGCGCTCCACCCCGATTGGGAAATGTACTGGTAACCGGAAAACACGGCACAGAAAAGAGGAGATTATGAAGCAAAAGCAATGCCATGAAATTTGTTTTCAGGATGTAGAAAACAGTTGGGATCAGGCACTCCCTGTGGGAAACGGCAAGCTGGGAGCCATGGTATTTTTTGAGGATCGAGTCCTTCATATTGCAATCAACCATTATGACTGTTATTATCGGCATCTGCCAAGGCCTGCAGGAATGGTGCACAAAGGCCACGATTCCCATACTGATTCCCCCCGGATGTTTCAGGATCCTGCACGGTTTAGAGACACTTACAAAGAATTATGCAAAAAAACAGATCGTCTGCGGGAAAGCGGCGATACCATGTATATGCATTATTCCCGCATGCTCCATCCCGATTCTAACGTAAAAAGGCCGGATTATCAGGGAACCAGTTATCCGGAGGGAGCGGAGCTTTTACTTTCCCCGAGCCAAATACCGGAAAACGGCAGCTTTTGCTTAACGCTCCTGATTGAAGAAGCCAGGATCATTTTCGAAGCTCAATATGACGGCAAGTCCGTGAAAGCGGAAATCATTGCGGCAAGGCAGC
The DNA here is from genome assembly GCA_910587295.1 of uncultured Lachnospiraceae bacterium. GTDB lineage: Bacteria > Bacillota > Clostridia > Lachnospirales > Lachnospiraceae > Suilimivivens. Next base: position 8,898 of record CAJULP010000069.1, read on the forward strand.
CTGAGGGAATACTGTTAAGGTTATCGCAGTCAGAACGGGGCTTATGGAAAGAGCCGGAATGGCTTTCCGGCACACCCGTTTCCGGGGCTTTCGCCTTATGCAGCCCCGGCTTTTTTGCCGGTGCCAATACATTTTGTCTGGCTGCCACACTGCTTCCAGAAGGCCGGGATCCTTCTCTGATAACCCGGGAACTTGTAAGCCGGGAAACTGAAATCATCCGGGAGCATCGCATTTACTGGGAAAACTTTTGGCGCAGCCGGCTTTCCCTTCCGGATGCTTTTTTAGAGCATTTATGGTTTCTGCAGCTTTATCTTCTGGAATGCTCCAGCGCCAAGGGCAGCTCCTACCCGGAACAATCCTGGGGCCTTAGCGGGCTTTGGGATATCAGGAAGCCCAATATGTGGGGAAGCATGTGGTACTGGGATGTCAATATCCAAAGTTCTTTCTGGGGAACCTATATGGCAGGGCATCCGGAATTTTTAAAACTGTTTTGTGAGGGATATTTATCCTATGAACAAGATATCCGGCAATATACCCGGCAGGTTTACGGCCGGAACGGATGGGCTTTGGATTATCCCCATACCTTGTACAACTGCATTCAGCCCTGGTGCGCCCAGTTTTTATGGCTGTATTACCAATATACCGGTGACACTGTTTTCCTTGAAAAGAAAGCATATCCTGTCTTCCAGGAGCAGGTTTCCTTTTTTCAATATCTTGCAAAAAAGGATGAAAACGGAACCCTGCATATCTGTTATGATATCTCCCCGGAGCAGGGGCCTGTCGCCATAGATTCCGTGATTACCGTTTCCTGTATCAGAAAGCTTCTCCGGATTACTTTAGAATCCGCAAAGCTCCTTGACAGAGCCAAAGAAGAACAAGACAGGCTGCAAGAACTTCTTAGCCATCTGCCTGCTTATCCAAAAACAAAAGACCAACGCCGATATAAGGATTCTTATCTGGCGCCGGATGCGCTCTTTTTCAGGCATCCTTCCCTGTTGATGCCTTTGTTCCCGGGCGAAGAAACCGGCCCTTCCGCCCCGGAGTTGTCCATGGCGTCCTGCCCGGACTCTCTGCCCGGTACCACACCCCGGAATGACCTGCCATGTTGGAAAGAGACTTTGCAATATGCAGCCGTCCATACGGAAACAGGCACCTTTGGTATGGGATGGCTTGCTGCCGCCGCGGCAAAGCTTGGTCTTGGGAAAGATGCGTTAATGCTTTTATACGAAAAGGGAATAGACTATGTCCTGCACGATAACGGCCTTGCCTATGAAGAATCCCCAAGATTTTTAAACTATTGTCATCTGACCAAACCTGCCCATTATCTTCCGGTAATGATGGAGGCCGCAGGCGGCATTTTAAATGCCATAAACCTTATGCTTCTCCAGACCACGCCCTCCGGAGAAATCAGAGTTTTCCCGGCAGTTCCAAAAGGAAAGGAAGAATTAACCCTTTATCAGGTTCAGTATGCAGAGGAATTGACAAAGGCTCGGACAGGCTATGAAGATTGGGATGATATCAGTTTTGAAGGCTTCCTTACCCCGGACGGTTTCCGGGTATCCGCAGAACAAAAAAATTTCCGGGTGACCTTTCTTGCAGTTGAAAGCACTCGGAACGCCCTTTTAAAGCTTATCCTTCCGGGAGAGCTGTCACCGGACGGCAACGCCCATAAATTAGAACGCTTTATGCAGAAAGGCCAGATCATTTCTTTTGGGAATGCCGCCGAAGCAAAAGCTGAAAAGAAAACCAAACCGCCTGCACTCCTCTGCCATCCGGCAGCGTGGACCCACCGCAGGATTTTCCTGGGGGGGCAATCCCCACACCAGATATCAGCAGGCTGTAGATGCCATTACCTGTCCTTATCTGTTTGGCAATGAATGGAACTATCCTCAAACACCTTACATTTTTGACTTTGGCCCACACTCCAAAAATGAAACTTCCTGCAAAGAGTATGACAATGCCTATGCCAGGCAGACTGTTTTTTCCGGCCAGTGCATCCTGTACTGCGCAGGCCCTAAAAGAGTGGGCGCCGATCTTTATTGCCCCCAAAAAGGGTACGGCTTTTTAAAAGCTGACGGTCTTAAAGCCCAAAAGCAGCCAGGGCCTGACGATCTCAGGGAAGATTTTCTGGAAGGGGAGCAGCCTGCCCTCTTCCGCTTGAAACTGCCAAGAGGAAGGTATTGCCTGCTTATCATCAGCGGTGACGGAGAGGAATCCTCATACACCAGCTTCCTTCTGCCCGGGCATGGTACGCAGACAGATACCGGTATTCTTCCCGCCGGACGCTATGGGAGCGTTCCGCTTCCTTTCATACTGCCCAGAGATGGGGATGTTTTATTGCAGATCTCCTCAAAGCCCGGTTACCGTTGGAAATTAAATGCCATCTTTGTTAATAAAGAGGGAGGATTGTAGGCAGGCGCATTCATTCCCGGACCGCCTCATACACCGGGCGGTTCTCCTTTGCGGGAAGTATAATCAATACTTCCATACAGGCCAGTGTAAAGACAGCCAGTATCACCACCGCCGCCCGGTAGGGCATCACCTGCCCCATCAGCCCTGCCGCCATCTGGAAGAGCACGCTTCCCGCCGCAAATGCCATATTGAAAAAGGCGTTGACCCGTGCCCGCATGTTCTCCGGCAGGTAACACTGCACCGCCGTTTCCCGGATGGTGGCGCTGCAGATCCCCAGCGCCCCGCAAAGAAATCTGTTACCAAGCATAAGCGGATAGGGGAGAAATAAAAGCAGCATATCCATTACGTTGTAACACCCGTAAACCATCTTCGTGAATGCATACCTTTTCTTCACCGGGATTTCCATCCGGTACTGGAACACGCCCCCAATCCCCCGCCCGATCATCTCCGCACTCTTCAAAAACCCCAGCATGGTCACCGTAAGGTAAGGCGAGGACTGGTAAAAAGCCTGTGTCAGGATAATATTGCCGTCGGATACCCCACTGGTGATGCTCATATACGTATAAATGTTACGGATCCCCTTTTCCCTCTTGATATACCCAAAGCCTTCCCCGATATCCGAAAGGTAAGTCTTCCAGCTATATTTTTCTGGGGCCTTACTATGTGTTTCCCTGATGCAGCCCTCAATCACAATGGACAGAACTGTGATCCCTGCCACCAGATAAAAGATTTCCGCCATGGAGATCCTCTCATACAAAAATGCAGCAAGGGGCGACACGGCAATGATCACAATCGGGTAAACCGAATTGCTCACCGCATAGCCCTTCTGCTCCAGGCCTGCCGGGATCAGGGAAGGATACCATGCGCCGTAGGCAAGCCTGTACAGGACAGATACCGACCCGATGGTCAAAACAAACACAAGATAAAAAGCAAGGTCAAATTCATGCCCAGCCACCCATAAGCCCATCCCCAGGTAGATGACGGCTGTCAGGATATCCAGCCCCACAATCCACTTTTTCTTCCCACTCTTATCGATCAGCGGCGCCGCCAGTACCGAAAACAGGAAATCCGGCAATATCCCGCAGACAAACACCAATGCGGAAAGCAGCGTGGACCCCGTCTCCTCGAATACCAGCAGGCTGATTGGAAGGTTCATGGCTTCCCCGCCCACCGCGGATAAAACCGTAGCTGCCGTGATACAAGTAAAATCTTTGGTCCAGAGTTTCCCATTCTTTGTTCTCATTTTTATCCCCCTGTCTTTTCTTTTCATTCTACTAAAAAGCTAAAGCAGGGTAAAGTATCTTTTTTTGAGAAAATCTTGCCTATAGTCTATGATTTAGCACCTTGATTTAATGCTTTCAAGGAAATTTCCTCTTCAAACTCCAGTGCCTTGCGGTATTTTCTCCACCTGACATAGGTCTCCCTTGCCACATTCCGATACGCATACAAAAAGCCAAAAGGCCGTTCTTTCTTCAACACAGCCAAAAGGGTTTCCAAAAGTTCCAGATATTCCGGGCTTTTCTCATATCCCGGCTCGCTGCGCATACGAAGCTCCTGGTACATAAGTCTCTCCACCTCCCCCGCCTGTATGTTATTCCCGCCTTTTTCCAAAAAACCTTTCATTTTTATCAGGGATTCATCCAATTCCTTCTGTTGGGACAGCCCCAAATACGCCAGGCCTTTCTTATGCCACAGCAAAAAGCTCTCCTGTGTGACCCGGTTCAGATAAGAAAGCGCAAGCTCGTATTTTCCAAGCTCCACATAAACGGCGCCTATATTATAGTAAATATCGGGAAGCATTTCTTCCCCCCAGCAAGTGTTCATGATCAAGTGCTCCGCCTTCCGGTAATAGGATACCATCATCTCTTCCATGTTCACGCAGGCATAAGCGGATGCATTCATATAGTAATAATCCGCAAGCGCATAGGTATTCCCCTCTTCCAGCGCCAATGCCACAAAACGGTTTTCCAGATAATGGATGGCATTGTACCTGCCCGCGGCAAAATACGCATAAAGGAGCTGACGCATCACAAATGTGTCGCCTGTCAATTCCGCTGCCGCCTCACAGTACCGCACCTTAGCCTCCACATCCGGGTTCTCATAGGATTTCAGGACAAAAAAAAGAGCCTTCTGTCGTCTGTCCATACTCTCTTGAAGGCTCCCCAAAAGCTCCATTCCGCCTTCTCCCTCCATGGCCGAAATGAAAAGCCAGTAAAGCGCCAACGGTGAGTACCGGAGCCTTTCTTCCTTTTTCTTTAATTCCTCAAACAGCTCTTTTCTTTTAAGCTCATAAAGATTCCTGTAAAAATATTTCCGAATCTGCTCCCTGCTCTCTTCCAAAAAGTTTTTTTCTGTTTCATAGGTGATGCCCAGCCTTCCAAACAGCTGCCCCAAAAGGGCGGTGTCCGGGTTTCCTTTGCCACGCTCGATTTTGCTTAGGTAAGACACCACGCACAGGCCGTGGCAGACTTCTTTTTGCCCTTTTCCCTGGCTGATGCGGGCAAGGCGCAGGAGAATCCCTGCGGTATTATCTGGGCTATCGACTATCCATTGTTGTTCCATCGTTTTTGCCTTTCATTGGTCTGCCCTTCCTCGTATACCTGAATCTCATCTATCAGGGCAGACTGCTATGCTTTTTTCGTCTATATTATCATACATCTTATCCAAACTGTCTATCTGCTTTTTAAGATTCCTTTTAGCGCCCATGTACTGTCCTAACCTCTTCTGCTTTTATCGCTATTTCTTGGTCTGAATGTTGTTGTTCCTCCTTGTTGGGCAATGCGCACAGGCGCGCATGAAAAAAGACGCATGGTTTTCAATTTACTGTTCCATGCGCCTTTACGCCGTTATTTTGATATTACTTTGTTATTTATCTTTTTGAGGTTCGTTTGTATCCTGTTTTTTCTTTTTGTCTTTACTCCACCAAGTACCTGCTAATGAACAACTTCCGCCCATAGTTATAAAGAAAATCAAAATAAGCCAAAATTCCACGATTTTTTCTCCCTTCAATTTGTTAAACGCTGGCAAATAAAAATTACAGCAAAACATATAGCAAGGGTGATTACACCCGCAATGAATGCAAATATGATTTTTTGATAATTTCTTTTTCCAATTTCTTGTTGTGTTTCATCATGTGTTAATTGTTTTCCGTCAATAAATGCCAAAATTTCTTTATAGGTTTGAATGTCATAGCTCTTTTTGAATTTTTCAATCTTACTTGCCGTATAAAGCGTTATTGCAAACAAGCATAACCAAATAATAATTCCTATATTTCCCTTAATACTAAATAAAGGATAGGCACTCACGGCTACAACTACCAATTCAATCAGGAAAACCACACTTATCACATTAAACTTTTTAATTGTCGCTTTTTCTACAACCTCCCTCATCTCCTTTATATCTTCTTTTATAAAATTATCTAAAGACACATTGAAAATATTAGATAAAGTAATTAAACTTTTAACATCTGGACAACTTTTATTTGTTTCCCAGTTAGAAATTGTTTGTCTTGAAACAAATATTTTAAGAGCCAGTTCTTCTTGGGAAATTTTTTGTTGTTCCCTAAATTTCTTGATGCGTAATCCAATATCCATCTTGAATCTTCTCCTTTATTGTATCTGAATATAGCTATTTTGTCTGTCAAAAGCCTTTGACATTGCCTTTTTTCTTTGTCAAAATAGTTTTACATGGCTTAAAACAGAACTTTCAGCTGATTATACCCGGTTCCAATAATGTCTATTTTAAATTGCGGTAAATATACTCGTATGTATTTCTTATCTGCACCACATGATATTGCTGCATTTGTTGCTGTATATAATCAAAGCATTTGGGACAGCAATACGCATGTCTCTATCCCCGTTGTCCAAGGAAACTGATCCACGGCCACGGCCCGTTCCACCTCATATCCATTTTCCAAAAACACCTCAAGATCCCGCACAAGGCTGGTTGGCTTGCAGGAGATATAGACCATCTTCTCAATCCCGTACCCGATGATCTTCTTTAGCGCTTTCGGATGCACCCCATCCCTTGGAGGATCCAGAATGATCATATCCGGTTTTTCTTCTATCTCGTCTAACACTTTCAGTACATCCCCGGCAATAAACTCGCAGTTATGTAAACCATTCAACCGGGCATTTTCTCTGGCCGCTTCCACCGCCTCTTCAACAATCTCCACACCGATCACTTTTTTCGCCGCAGGGGCCATAAGCTGTGCGATGGTACCGGTGCCGCTGTACAGGTCAAACACCACTTTATCCGGGCTGCCCCCTCCATAAAGGTTACCGATATATTCCCTTGCTGTTTCATACAAGACCTCTGCCCCCAGTGAATTAGTCTGGAAGAAAGAAAAAGCAGACACCTTAAACCGAAGGCCAAGCAATTCTTCAAAAAAATAATCCTGCCCGTAAAGGATATCCGTGCGGTCACTTTGGACCACATCCGCCACAGAATCATTCAAAACATGAAGGACACCTGTTATTTTTCCGATTAAATCCAGATTTAGCAGTCCGTCTTTCCATTTTTCAAGGAAAACTTTCTCCTGCATATCCGGGTCTGTCTGCGAGGTCGTCACCAGAGCGATCAAAATCTCCCCTGTCTTTGCGGCTTTCCGCACCAGCAAATGCCGAAGGTATCCTTCATGGCGTAACCGATGGTAAAAAGATGTTCCGTCAAAATACTCCCTGGTATATGTGAGGATACTCCGGTAGTCCTGATCCACGATCTTACAGTCATTTACCGTAACAATATCATAAAAGCTCCCCCGCTTGTGCATCCCTAAAGATAGCGGGCCGTCTTTATAAGCGTCGCCAAAAGAAAACTCCATCTTATTCCGGTAAGCCTCAACAGCCGGACTTGCCTTGATCCCTTCAAATTCCCACTTGCCTTCCTGCCTGTCAAGCACACCGGACAAAAGCTTCCTCACCTGTTCCTCCTTTATCCAAAGCTGCTTTTCATAGGGAAGTGACAGATAGGCGCATCCGCCGCACTCCCCAAAATGGGCACAGGCACTCCCTGTCTCCAAAGGAGATTTTTCTTCCACCGTTAAAAGACGGCCCTCTCCCCGCCCGTTTCTCTTTTTTTGTACCACAAATGATATTTTCTGCCCCGGGAGCACGTTCTTTACCACGCACTGCCCTTCCGGCGTATCCACGATACCCTTATTGGGAAAGTCCACACGTTCCACCGTTCCCAGCAACACCTGTCCTTTTTTCACAATGACCTCCATGCCGTCTCCATTTGACGGTTATATTATGATTTAACGCAGAAAAGGGATGTACACTTCTGCACATCCCGCACAATACCTATAAGTACTTTGTGTCCTGCAAAACTATTCTGCCTCTGTTTCCTTAGCAGGCTCCTGCTCCTTTGGGGATTTCTCTTCCTCTTCGTCCTCATCCTCGAAGAAGTCGTCTTCGAAATCATCGTCAAAATCGTCATCAAAATCTTCCAGATAATCCGGCGTCATGTAACGGTACACTGCATAAGCAATTGCTGCCACTGCCGCTACTGCTCCGATGATTGCCAAAACCCACAAAACAGTATTATTGGTTTTCTTCTCATCCCTGTGGTTCCAATAATCCTTCAATTCCTTTACATCGTGTGTTTTCACAAACTCCATTAATTCTTCAATCTTATTCCATGTGCTCATGGTACATACCTCCCTTTCCGCATGCCGGATTCTTCCCATAATCTAAGGAGAATTATTTTTGATTAGTATTTCCCCTCTGAAATATAATATAACATTTAAAAGCAAAATTTACTACCAAAATTTACATATTTTATGAAATTTTAATCAGTTTCGCAAAAGCGGCATACATGATCTTCTGCCCGGCCTCGTCAAAATCAACGGTAACCTTGTAATCCCTTGCCCCCGGCTCCAAATCCGTAACGGTTCCTTCCCCATATTTTACATGCTTGACCCGGTCTCCAATATCATAATCGGGCCTTCCGCCGGACACCGCACCGACTCCTTTGCTAATACCTGCCGCACTTAAAGAGCCAAACCCTCCGCCGGCGATAAAAGGCTTGTTTTCTGCCGCAGTCCGCTTGGGCGCATCCACCGCCACAGGCCTTACCCGAACACCAGGCAGCCGGTTATCCAACAATTCCTTCGGTATTTCTTTTACGAACCTGCTTACTGCGTTCAGCTGAGTCTCCCCCCGAATCATGCGCACTTTGGCATAGCACAAAGTCAAATCCTTTTCGGCACGGGTGATTCCCACATAAGCAAGCCGCCTTTCTTCCTCGATCTCATCCGGGTCGTCGGAAACAATGGTCATATAGCTTGGGAAGATCCCGTCTTCCATCCCTGCCATATAGACATGGGGAAATTCCAGCCCCTTGGCGCTGTGCAGTGTCATGAGAAGGACCTTATTATTCCCCTCTTCCACATTGTCGATATCCGCAACCAGGGCAACCTCTTCCAGAAATTCCCCTAACGTGGGATGATCATGGACTTCCTCAAAGGCCACCACCTTGCTGATCAGTTCGTCGATATTTTCAATCCGGTCATCCGAATCTTCCTCGTCGGAATCCTCCAAAGCTTTCACGTATCCGGTGGTCTCAATCACGTCCTTTAAAAGATCCTCCAGCCCGTAAAACTCCAGCTTGCTCCTAAATGCCTGGATCATATTTACAAAAGGCTTTAACTTTGCCGCGGTTTTTCCGGCAATCCCCGTAATCTCATCTGCCTGCCTCAATGCGTCATAGAAGCTGATCTCATGCAGATCCGCATGATCTTGTATCTTTACAATGGTGGTCATGCCGATGCCCCGCTTTGGCACATTGATGATGCGCTTTACCGCAAGGTCATCCCTTCCGTTATCAATGGTCTTTAAGTAGGCCAGCAGGTCTTTGATCTCCCGCCTGGCGTAAAAGTTCACTCCTCCCACAACATTATAGGGAATCCCTTCCACCACAAAGCGTTCCTCCAAAAGCCTGGCCTGAGCATTAGTCCGGTATAAAACGGCGCAATCGCCATAATCCGCCGTACCCTTTCGTTTCTTTTTCGCCACATCATCAGCAATAAACTCCGCCTCCTCATAGGCAGTGTCAAACTGTCTGAAATGGATACCGTTCCCCTGGTCCGCATCCGTCCACAAAGTTTTAATCTTTCTTCTTTTATTATTTCGGATTACCGCATTTGCCGCATCCAAAATATTCTGAGTGGAACGGTAATTCTGCTCCAAACGGATCACCACGGCTTCCGGATACACCTGCTCAAAGTCAAGGATGTTCCTGATATTAGCCCCCCGGAACTTATAGATGGACTGGTCATCGTCCCCCACTACGCACAAATTATGGTGTGCATCCGCAAGAAGCCTGATCAACTCAAACTGGGCCGTATTGGTATCCTGATACTCATCCACCATAATGTACTGGAAACGTTTCTGGTACCCTGAAAGCACCTCTCCATTTGTTTTAAAAAGCTCCACGGTATTCATGATCAGGTCGTCAAAATCCATGGCATTGTTTTTCCGCAAAGTATTCTGATATTCCCGGTATGCCGCTCCAATCCTCTGCTTTCTGTAATCCCCGGCGCTTCCCCGCAGATATTCATCCGGGGTGATCAGCTCATCTTTTGCCGATGATATAGCAGAAAGGACCGCCCTCTCTTTCAGCGTCTTGGTATCGATCTGGAGTTTTTTGCAGACTTCCTTCATCACGGATTTCTGGTCATCCGAATCGTAAATGGCAAAATTATTATCAAACCCGATCCTGTCGGCATACCTGCGCAAAACCCGCACACAGGTGGAGTGGAATGTCGTAACCCAGATACTTTCAGACCCCATCCCCACCAGATTTTCCACACGCTCTTTCATTTCCCCTGCCGCTTTGTTGGTAAAGGTGATGGCCATGATATTCCACGGGCTTACCCCTTTTTCCTCAATCAGATATGCGATCCTGTGCGTCAGCACCCTGGTCTTCCCGGAACCAGCCCCCGCCAGCAAAAGAACCGGGCCTTCTGTGGTAAATACCCCTTTTTTTTGTTGTTCATTTAATGTATCGTAAATACTCATGTTCACCTCACCTCTGTGACATTGCCAAATGTCCACGCATAAATATTAAGCTCCACCACCGGCGTACCGCAGTACTCACAGACCTTACTTCCTGTTCCCGGGATAGGCGCACCGCAGTTGGGGCAGTTCAGTCCAAGGGCCAGATCCCTCTCATCCGCAAGCAATTCTCTGTCCTGTATATAAATAACATCCGTATTGTATTTACTTTGGGTGGGCAGATCCTCTCTGCCTGCCAAAATCTTCCCACTCTCATCCTTCCTTGTGTAATAATATTGGAGGGAAGTCTGGAAAGTAATGATGCATCTCCCGTTCCGCTTCCGGTAATCCGTGATCTCAGTCCTGTGAAGCTTGATACTCCGGAATGACTCCTTTTCCCCTGCGCCGCGGAGCATCCCGATGCGCATTTCCAGCTTATCCTTAAGCTCCTTGTTCCCTTCTTTTAATGTTCCTTCGCTCATCCTGTCCACTGCAAGCAGGTAAGAGGTCAGGACATTTTCCGCCCTGACCTTCATCTCATCATACTGAAATTCCGGAAAATCTTTTTTTATTTTAGGAAGATACAAGCCCGTCATTGCGGATACCGACTTCGGAACAGCCGCATATTCCTGCTCCACCTGTCGGAAGCCCTGCCTGATATCCGACGTTCCAAAAGCACTTCGGGAAAAGGACTCCACTGCCCTTTTGGCCCTCCATATAAAATAAAACGCACATCCTGATATCACCAGTATCAAGACCAAAACAATGATAACACATACTACTATAATCATATGTACGCTTCCCGCCCCCTGTTTAAAAGACTTTAATACCCTGCGCTGCTAAACAGCATACCAAGCAGAATGATGATCAAAACCACTGCAATTCCGGTGATCACTATCTTAGGGATGGAAATCGGCGTCTTGCCGGATACCTTGCCGGTCTGTCCGTTTACCATAAACTGATATACCTTTTCCTTATATTTATAACTGGAGATCCATACCGGAAGCAGCAAATATTTATAAGTCAGTTTTGAAAAAGAAGATTCAATCCGAAGGTTCCTTATGCGGTCCGCATGGTTTTCTTCCATGATCTTTCGTTCAATGCTGCCGTTTAATTTGTATTTTATACTCTCCTTTGCCATCTGCCATGCCTCTTTGATTCCAACGGCATATCGCTCCGCCCCGAACCCCGCAACATATTCCGGCCGGTATGTTTTATTTTCCGCAGTATGGTAAGGCTCTAATCCCATCAGCATTGATTGATTGTGGTTTGTGGTCGCACAGATCAGCTCATCATCAAAAAATTCCTCATAACTTCCTTTCACCGGATGCCATGTGGTTTCCACCCGCGTTTCTCCATTTGACTTTTTCTTAACCCTATCACGCCCAAATTCTCCCCGATAGCTAGACGTTGTCATTGCGTCAAAAGTCCAAAAAGGCAGGTAGATTCCCTTAAAATGCTTCGCCTTCGCACTTTCCTTAGCAAGCTTAGGACAAAACCATTTACGCCGGATCCAGTTTTTAAACAGATCGGAAGCTTGTTTATCCGAAACCTGAAAAGGAACCACGCCACCGGGGGCCAATGTATTTTGATCCGAAGCTTCCATAACCTGATTGGATCCGCAGAATGGACATTCCGCCGATATCTCCAGGGCATCATAAACAGACTCCGCCCCGCAGGCCTTACAGATCACCGTTTTCTTCGCCGCACCCCAGTCACAGTTCCCTGTTTTTTCCGCATCTTCCAGCGCCAGTTCCTCTGCCGGTCCGAATTCTCCCTTCAGCGCTATTTTTTCCTTGTGTCCGCAATAAGGGCAGCTAAGCCCTCCCGTTGCAGGGTCAAAGTCCATTACGCCGCCGCAGGAAGGGCATTTTTTGTCCGTCTCCTCTACCGTAGACACTGTTTGAGCATCCAGATTCGTGTCAAACTCACTCATCGGCATCCCCCACTATCTGATATCATTTTCGTTAAAAGGGTCGCCGCATTCCGGACAGAATTTAGGAGGATTTTTAGGATCTTCCGGCTCCCATCCACACTTATCACACCGATATAAGGGCTCCCCTGCAGGCTTTTTCGCCCCACACTCGGAACAGAATTTTCCTTTATTTATTGTACCGCAGGCACAAGTCCAGCCCTCTGCCGCTGGTCTTTCTTTTCCGCATTCGCTGCAAAACTTTCCTGTGTTCCCGCTATGTCCGCAGGCACAGACCCAGCCCGTCTTACCCGGTTCAGGCGCGTTTGCCATCTCTTGCGCAGGTACCGCATTTTGGACAGGCGCCTGAGCTGCCTGCTGCCCCACCTGGAACAACTGCTGGGCGTTCATGCCCCCTGCCTGGGCTGCCATGTTCATTCCCGCAAATGCCATCATAGGTCCTGCAGACTGGTTGGAAGCCGCTGCCTTCATCGCCTCGGCCTGTGCGCCTGCCAATGTTGCCGCCGCCATGTTGGGATTACGAAGGACCGCATTTCTTTGCAGTTCCTTGATCATTTCCTCATCTTCCTGAGACGCCTTCATGGCATTGATCCCAAAAGAAACGATCTCGATTCCCCTAAGCTGCGCCCATTTCTCGGAAAGCACTTCATTTAAAGCATCCGCCAGCTCCATAGTATGGGCAGGAACCGCACTGTAGCGGATGCCCATAGCCGAAATCTTAGCAAACGCCGGCTGCAGCGCCGTCATCAACTCCGCTTTTAGCTGGCTGTCGATTTCAGACCTTTCAAAATCCTCCGTCACATTCCCGCATACGTTCGCATAAAACAGCAACGGGTCTGTGATCTTGTAGGAATACTCGCCGTTACACCTGATAGAAATATCAATATCAAGTCCAATATTATTGTCTACCACACGGAACGGAACCGGGTTAGCCGTTCCATATTTATTCCCCATGATTTCCTTTGTATTAAAATAGTAAACCCTTTGGTCTTTCGCCGTATCGCCTGCAAACGTGATACGTTTCCCAATGGTCGCAAAAGTCTTTTGGATATTTTCACCCAGATTCCCGCAAAACAAGCTGGGCTCCGAAGAAGTGTCGTACCGAAACTCCCCTGCTTCCGCACAAAATTCAACCACTTTCCCCTGGTCTACAATGATCATGCACTGCCCTTCGTTTACCGCGACAAGCGAGCCGTTGGAAATGATATTATCCTCTCCTTTGTTATTTCCGCCGCTCCGTTTGCTTGTGCGCTTCTTTCCTTTAGTCACCAACACATCCGTTTCTAGTGCCTCACAATAAAAATACTCTTTCCACTGATCCGCCATAGCACCGCCAGCAGCACTGGTGACTGCCTTGGTTATTGATCTGATCAAGCCCATATCCAAATCCTCCTGAAAAAATAATAAGCTATACCTTTAACAGTATAGCTTATCTTGTCACCTATTGTCTATAAAAAACATGATACCTTCCTTATGTTTTATTTTTTCACCGGATCTTTGATCGGTTCTAATGAACCAATTTCCCCTCGGAATGTAATTTGGAATCCAGTAAATGCAAAAAAGAATACAATCGGGGTGGATAAAAAATATAGACTTGCTACTTTTGCAGACTTTTACATAAGATAAATAAACATATGCCGGCGCCAAGCGCGGCCGGCTTACCCCTATTTGGAGGTTATTATGAAAAAAATACTAAAAAAACCCCTTGCCCTGCTCCTTTCCACTTTACTTGTGGCAGGTACCCTTGCAGGCTGTGCCAAACCAACGGATAAAAAAGATTCCGGAAGTTCCTTAACTCCCGTAACCTTAAACGAAGTGGCCCATTCCATCTTCTATGCTCCTATGTATGTGGCAATCGAAGAAGGATACTTTGCACAAGAAGGCATTGACCTGACCCTGGTCACCGGCTTTGGCGCCGACAAGACCATGACCGCCGTACTTACTGACGAAGCGGACATAGGCTTTATGGGAAGTGAATCCACCATTTACACCTATGCAGGCGGTACTCAGGATTATGTGGTCAATTTCGCCCAGCTGACCCAGCGCGCCGGGAACTTTCTGGTATCCCGGACTCCCATTGATAATTTTTCATGGGATATGCTAAAAGGCACTACCGTCCTCGGCGGCCGGGCCGGCGGTATGCCCAGCCACGATGTAACATGGGAACACATCAAAGGGATTTATGAGTGGACAAGCCGGAAAGCCCCGGATTTAAAGGTTTTTAAATATGAGGAAACGGTTGTTTCCGTCTCATAGCATAACTGCATTTACTCACTTTGCCAGAAGAAGGACAGGCCAAGACCGGGAGCCTCTCAAAATCTATATGGGGCGCTCACTAAAATACTGTTGTAAAATATGCTGTTGAATTTTACATCAAATCAGGGTATACTAAGGGTAAGAAAGGAGAATGTGATTATGCCGAATATCAAACCAATCTCTGATTTGAGGAATTACAGTGATGTGCTCCGTGACGTATCTGTGGGCGCACCGGTCTTTCTCACCAAAAACGGACGCGGGCGCTATGCAATCATTGACATACAGGACTATGAAAAAACACGGGCCACCCTGAAGCTCATGGGCGAGCTTGCAAAAGGAAAAAAATCTGGAGAGGAAAAGGGATGGCTTTCGTCCTCGGATGTGAGAGTACATTTCCGGGCAAAGGCAAATGAAGAATAACATTTATTACTCCCCGGAAGCCCAGAACGACCTGGACGAAATCTGGGAGTATATTACCTTTGAATTATGTAATCCGCAAGCCGCTGAAAACACCGTAAACAAAATCATGGACACTGTTGATGAACTGGAAAATTTTTCAGAAATCGGCGCTCCGCTGTCCGCTGTGACAGATATAGAAAGCGACTACCGATTTCTCACCAGTGGAAATTACATGGTTTTTTACCGTGTGAATGGGCAGGACGTGTACATTGACCGTGTTCTCTATGGCAGACGGGATTATCTTCGGATTCTGTTTCCTGATCTGCCGCAAAATGACAACGAAGGATGATGGGGTTTCACCAGCCAGAAGGCCGGTTCCCAAGGAGAGAACGTCAATGATCCTGCCCTCAGTGATTATACCTCTACATTTTGTCTGGTGCATCAAGGAAACCTCGGACATGATAAATATTTTCAATAACTTCTGATGGAGAGAGAATTCTCCTTCTGTTATTCATCAGATACGACTTTGTCACTTATTAAAGATATCTGCTATTGTCAGAGGATCCGGATGGATCGCTGGGCAGGCTTGACAAACGTATGGATGAGTTTATCCCCCTGTACAGTGAGGTGCTGAGGGGGCTTTGCGATTATCTGTAGGACTGTTTACATCCGCCGCATTTA
>CAJULP010000070.1 GCA_910587295.1 uncultured Lachnospiraceae bacterium
AATTGGGGATGTTGTACTTGGAAATGTAGATTTATACGGAAAGGATGACTATATATGATATCGCCAGATAAAGTGAGATCAGAAGCAAGGAAAAAAGAGAACGAGAATTTAAAATTCCGTAGCTATCTAAAAGGTCATGCATATGAAGACGAGTTAGACAGGCAATTTTTACGCTTACATAAAGAGTTATTTGCAGACTATGATTGCAGTAAATGCAGAAACTGCTGCAAGATGTATAAAGGGAGTGTTCCGACAGAAGATATTGACAAGGATGCACAATATTTAGAAATAACGCCCAAACAGTTTATTGGTACTTATTTGGAAAAAGAAGAGTATGGCATGGACTATCAGACCAAGCATAAGCCTTGTGATTTTTTGCAGGAGGATGGTAACTGTAAATTGGGAGACTGTAAACCGGATAGCTGCAAAAAATATCCATATACTGACCAGCCGGAAAGATTATCAAGTTTGCTGAGTATATTAGATACGATAGAAATATGTCCAGTAGCTTTTGAGATTTTGGAGAGATTAAAGAAAGAATATGAATTTAGAGTGCGCAGATAAGCCTTATGTTTATCTGTTAGGGAGGTAATAAGCTGATGCAAATAGATCCAAAGAAATTAATTGGAGAAGCAACCGAATATGATAAAAAGCGCAGTGTAGAAAGAAAAAAGGTAAAGGATTGGCTGAAAAGTGTCAGCGCATTCGCAAATAGTTTTGGTGGCACCTTGATTTGGGGTATTACAAATGATGATGAAGTTGTTGGATTAGAAAATGCGGAATCTGATGCGGAGTTTATAAGTGAGACAATTAAAACAAAAATTGATTCTATCCCGAAAGTAAATTTACGATTTCATATGGAAGACAACAAGAAATTGATTCTGCTTGACGTGTATGCAGGTAAAGAAACGCCATATTACTATGTGGGCGAGGGAAATATGACTGCTTATATTCGTTTGGGAAATGAAAGCGTTCCGGCGGATAACATTACGCTCAAACGATTGGTTCTTCAGGGAACAAATCGTACTTATGACAGTTTGGTTTCAAATTATAAGTTCAAGAACATGGCGTTTACAAAATTACGTTCTGTATGTAAGCATAATACAGGGAAAGATTTTGAGGATAGCGATTATGAATCTTGGGGAATTATAGACGAAGAGGGGAATCTTACAAATGCAGGGGCATTGCTGGCGGATGAGTCTCCCGTTCGTCATTCGAGAGTTTTTTGTACGCGATGGAATGGGTTGGACAAGGCATCAGGCTTGATAGATGCTATTGATGATGAAGAATACAGTGGCGGTCTTGTAAATCTTTTGCAGGACAGCATGAGTTTTTGTTTCTAGAAATACGAAGAAAGCTTGGAAAAAAACAGGAAACGGAAGAATTGAGATGCCGGATTATCCGGATACGGCTGTGCTTGAAGGAATCGTAAACGCGCTGATTCATAGGAACTATCTAGAATTGGGGAGTGAAGTTCATATAGATATGTTTGATGACAGAATGGAGATTTACTCTCCGGGAGGTATGTTGGATGGGCGCAAGGTGCAGGACTTAGATTTGAGGAATGTATCGTCTAGGAGACGGAATCCAATCATTGCCGATATATTTAACCGTTTGAAATATATGGATCGCCGAGGTAGCGGTTTTAAGAAAATCTTGGATTCCTATGAATTTCAGGGACATTATACGGAAGAAATGAAACCGGAGTTTAGGTCGAGTAATAGTGAATTTTGGCTGATACTAAGAAATTTAAATTATAATCTTAATACTATCGGCAATGATTTATCGGCACAAATTGCCGACAATAAAATGCCGATAAAAAATGCCGATAAAAAAGTGCCGATAAAGACGGGACTGCAGTTAGAGAAGATACTTCAATACCTATCGGAACAAGAGGAATGTTCTTGTAGAGATATTTGTGCTCTTTTAGATGTAAAAGAACGTAGAGCAAGGCAATTGCTTCAAATATTGCAGGAGCAAGGCAAAATAGAGATTATTGGTGCAAATAGGACAAATATAGGGTGATAAAAGGATAGGAATAAAAATCCCAAACAGTGTTTCGGAAATTCAAAAAGTGAATCAGCGTTTAGCTTTTGATGAGGGGATAGCTAATATGTTTACTGGATATTTAATGCTTCCGTGATAACACCATGATAACAAAAATTCCCAAAACGTCAGATACAAGGTGCATATCAAAGAGAAAACCACCGGAAAAGCCCTGAAAAGCACACAAAATTACCCCGGTTTCCACCACAGAAAACCGTGAGGGTGGTAGAACAGCAGATTCAGGCCGTGACGCGGCTGATTCTAAGAGGTATCGTACATTATCAAAGCAAATGTTGGTAGAATGATGTAATTATCGAAAAAATAAGAAAGGCAGGGATAGAGGTATGAGTACAGTTATTGATGTTATGTTGGCAATCAGGGATAGATGTCCTGTTTTTTATCACAAAGATACGAAGCAGTTTGACAGGATGCCATATTCTAAGGAGGAGGACCTGAATCCGAATGTAATGCTGAAGATTGGAGACGACAGGAATACTATTATGCTGCCAACATATGAGAAAATAGACCATAAAGAGATCATGCGCTTTTATGTAAGAGAGTGTGTGGAAGATAAGGAAATGCGGCGGCAGTTGTTTGATATACTAAGAAGAAGGGATTATATGGATCTGTATTTGGACAAGCTTCATGAGTTAGATTTATATGAAGACTTTGATGAAGTATGTGGAGACATCTATATACAGATATTTGATGAGTGGGCTAAAGAAAATAATCTGAACTTCTTTGCGGACTGAAAAGGGGCTGTTTTTGTAAATATTTTATAAGAATAAGGTCTTCTATGAAAAATCGAAATCATAGGAGGCCTTAAATTGTGGTAAACAAAAAATTAGTTCCGGCGCTTTAGTTTACGGACACGCATTGCATTTTTGGCAGCGTTTGCGGCTTCCGGCATGACATAAATCTCGTCGGGATCACAGTCAGAAAAGACTGCCTGTACATCATCCATCAGGTAGGTTTTGGATTCATAAATTTTACATATTCCTATTGACAAAACAATATTATATAGCATATAGTATATATATCACCAACAATACTATATGCTATATAATATTATAGAATACAATAATATTGCGGAAAGGAGTAGTGTAATGGTTTTTAACACAGGAGCGGCGTTGCTTGATGCGGTGGTTCTTGCGGTTGTCTCCAGGGAAGTGGAAGGAGCATACGGATACAAGATTACGCAGGATGTCCGGCAAGTGATCGAGCTTTCCGAGTCCACGTTATACCCGGTGCTGCGGCGTCTTCAGAAAGATGAGTGCCTTGAAGTGTATGACAGGGAATGTGCCGGAAGGAACCGGCGGTATTATAAGACTACGGAAAAGGGCCGGCTGCAGCTTAATTTGTATGAAAGTGAATGGAGAAAATATTCTGCAAAAATCAATGGGATATTCGAGGGAGGAACGGGCAAATGAACAGATGGGAATTTATGAGGCAGTTAGAAATGCTGCTCTCCGATATTACATCCAGTGAGAGGGCGGAGGCCCTGCAATATTATAATGATTATTTTAACGATGCCGGGGCTGAAAATGAACGTCAGGTGATTAAAGCACTAGGTTCGCCGGCACAGGTGGCGAAGATTGTAAAAGACGGTCTGTCAGACAATCCGAATATAGGTGAATTTACGGAAACCGGGTTTACCAGCCAAAGAACCCAAAATCCCAACGCTATTATAAAGAGAAGCGGCCAGCCTCAGGAACAGGGAGCGCAGGCTGAAAGGAATATGGGAAAGGGCAATGCGGGAGGCGGAAATTACGGGAATCCAAGTACGGCAGAAGCGGACAGCGGCAATAAGAAAAAGGAAGAGTTTCCTGCATGGGCCATTGTACTGATCGTGATTGGGTGTATTATCTGTTCCCCGGTGATCTTAGGAGTGGCGGCAGCGGCTTTGGGCGTGATCGCAAGTGTGTTTATCACGGTTTTCGGGTTTATCTTTGGATTTGGACTGGCGGCATTTATCTTGCTTATTGTGGCAGTAGCGCTGGTAGCGGGAGGATTTGGATGTCTGTTTTCATCACCCATAACAGCCATGGGCTTAGTAGGCGGCGGGCTGATCTGTTTATCGCTTGGAATCTTGTTTTTACTGCTTACCGTCTTTTTGGCAGGGAAGCTGATCCCGGCGGTGTGCCAGGGGGTTGTATATATATTTAAAAAGATTTTTAAGAAAAAGGAGGAAGCGGCATGAATAAGTTTTTTAAATATGGGCTGATGATTGCAGGTGTATCCATGGCGGTGGGCATCGTGTTTGCTTTTTTTAGTACAATAATTGGGGGAAAGATCGTATGGAGAAACCATTCCGGATGGGTTGTCCGCAGCTTAAGTCATATGGGGTTCTGGGATGATGCGGAAGATTTTTGGGATACATCCTATGACCGGGATGAGCGGTTTAGGATGAACGAGAACAAAAATGACGCATCCACGGAGCTTAGGATAAACGGGGAACCGGCAGATATTGGGAAGATACAGGAACCGGGAGAGATCCCGTCGGCCGGAATCAGGAATCTGGAACTTGACTTAGGGGCCGGGGAGTTTTACATCAGGGAAAAAGATACGGATGACGGCAGTATAAGTATTTTGGTGCAGGGGCTTATTGGCGATTGTGATTACTATACGGATGGAGATACCCTGCATGTGGAAAGCTTTAAGGGAAATCATTTAATAGGGGAAGACCTTTCCAAAAACCAGATTATTATCGATATTCCCAAGGGGAAGCAGTTTGACGAAGTGGATCTTACATGCGGCGCCGCAATGGTGGAGGCTGACTATTTAAAGGCAAGTGAATTGGAGATTTTGGTAGGCGCCGGGGAAGCGAGGATTAATTATGCCAGTGTGGATCGGCTTTCGGCGAGCATCGGCGCAGGAAGAGTTGAGGCAAATGATGTATTGGCAAGGGAAGTGGATCTGGAAGTCGGTATGGGAGAGTGTGTCTATTATGGAACGATTTTAAAGGATCTGGATGCGCAATGTGACCTTGGAAATATGGAGATCATGGTTACGGGAAGTATGAAAGATTACAACTACGAAATCGAATGCAATGCCGGGAGCATTAATCTGGGAGGAAACAGCATCACCAGCCTGGCTTCTGAAAAGGAAATTTTTAACGGTGCGCCGGGAACCTTTGAACTGTCCTGCAATATGGGCAACATAACGGTGGACTTTTTGGGATAAGAGGGCTCTGAAGTTGTCCTTATATGAAAATAAAGAGGGAAAGCTCCTTGATTTTGGGAACTTTCCCTCTTTGTTTTGACGATGGATCACGGTTTTAAAATTGACGGGCTGACAAATGTCAGTTCATAGGGCGCTTCCGGGTGGTTGGTACGGAAGACCAGCTGCAGGGCAAGGCGCTTCCCTAAAAGCCCGGTAGGAACATTGGCGGTGGTGATGTGCCCGGCTACGTTAGCGTATTCCTCAGCGTTATCAAAACCTGTCAGTTTGACAGGGTGGGGCAGTTTTTTGGGATTTTCATCCATGTACTGTTTGACGAAATGGGCCACGAAATCGCTGGCACATACAAAAGCGGTGGGCCAATCCTCAAGAGAATCCAAAAAGGCGTTTATTTCCTGTCCATAGGAAAAAATGCCGATCTTTTCTGTAAGGCAATGCCGGGAAACAACAGCAAGCCCGTATTTTTCCATGCAGGAAAGAAAGCCCTTATAACGCTCCAGGTTCGTCCGTGCATATCCGATATCGCCCAGAAAACCAATCTTTTTATGTCCATCCCGTATCAGGGATTCCGTGATCTCAAATTCCGTGCAGTATCCTTCGATCAATAGCAAATCACCGTTTAACTGGCGGTCCGATATGGAAGGAACGGTATCCAGATAGACTTTTGGATGGGGAAGGCGGCTGATCATGCCCAGTATTTCGGGGTCGTATACGTTTATGACCACAACGCCGTCCACGCCATCGCTTAACAGGATGGAAGGCAGGCTGAAATCTTTTGTATGGATGGAAGGAACATAAGTGTACATCAGGTTGATGTTGTGTTTTGAAAGCTCCTGTGCCATCCGATGGATCAGGCTTGTCCAGAAAGAAGCGGAATCCGGCCTTGATACGATAAGGGAAACAATTTTTTCATTATGCACAGGCGTTTCGATAGCCTGATAAGGAAGCTTGGAATATCCCAGTTCCTTTGCTTTGTTAAAAATTAGTTCGCGGAGGGAATCTGATACCCCTGCCTGATTATTAAACGCCTTGCTGACGGTGACCCTGGATATGTTCAGGGAATCAGCAATATCTTTCATAGTGATCTTTTCCATACTAACCCCTGCCGTGTGCTGTTGACTGATATTAATGACTTTAGTATATCATGTCAAAACGGAAAAAACAATAAATTAGTTTACAAATGTTAATGCAAATATGCTTTTGACAGCGTTGTATGTAACTTGTTTTGTTCAAATCTTACTTTATATATGTAATAAATTAGAAAATAATATATAAACAAAACAAAAATTTACATTTTTAAATATGAGAAAATATGTCGAAACTATTAAAAAGCAGATAAATTAGTGAACTATGTACAAAAAATGTATTAAAAATTTGAGTAAAGTGATGAATTTGACTCTGATTGTTGACATTTGTATCAATAAATGTTAATTTATTGTTAACAAAAATAAACAAGGAGGTAAAAGTAATGGCAATGAAAAAAACGCTTGACAAAGGAAGTAAGTCTGGCGTGAAACCAAAAAAGAAACGCTGGTCAAAAGATGACACAGAGTTATTTTTACTGTCTGCACCGACTTTGCTGTGGTTTTTGATTTTCTCATACATGCCGATGTTTGGGATTATCATCGCCTTTAAGGTGTATAAACTGGCACCGGGCGGACATGGTTTCCTTTACAACTTGCTGCACAGTGAATGGGCAGGATTTGGAAACTTTTCTTATTTTTTCACTTCCAATTCATTCACCATGCTTCTTAGAAACACGATCCTTTACAACATCGCTTTTATCATTATAAGCGCCAGCGTCGCGGTGGGCGGTGCACTGATGTTAAGCAGCATGAGGAATAAGCGTGGTTCTAAAGTTTACCAGACCATGATGTTTTTACCCTACTTTATGTCATGGGTAGTAGTAAGCTATTTCGTTTACGCATTGTTAACACCGGAGAGGGGTTATGTAAACGGGATCATTACCGCTTTAGGCGGCGAGAGGATCATGTGGTACCAGGAAAGTAAATATTGGCCCTTTATCCTTATTTTCCTGAACACATGGAAAGGCATGGGATACGGGATGGTGCTGTATCTTGCCAGCATTACAGGGATCGACCCTTCGCTTTATGAGGCGGCGGTGATGGACGGGGCGACCAAATCCCAGCAGGCAAGGCACATTACGCTTCCGGCTATCAAGCCTGTGTTTATCATGATGTTGATCTTAGATTGTGGTAAGATCTTCAATTCGGACTTCGGGTTGTTCTATCAGGTAACAGGAAGGGTGCCGGCATCTTTGTATACCACGGTTTCCACTTTCGATACCTACATATTTAACGCAATCCAGTCCACGGCACCGATCGGGCAGACTGCTGCGGCATCGTTCTTCCAGGCAATCTGCAGCTGCGGTACGATTTTACTTGCAAACTGGATTGTCAGCAAGCTTGACAATGAAAACAGGATCATATAGGAGGTGAGTGACGTGGCAAAAATAGAAAAAAGCGGGCAGTCGTTAAATCAGATCAAGACATCTACGAACCTTGTGTTTAATTTCGTGTTTTTGATTTTAGCCGTGATGTGCGTCATTCCGCTGTTGTTTGTGTTTTCCATATCCATTTCGGATGAAGAATCTTTAAGGGTAAACGGTTACCAGCTTATTCCACAGGTATTTTCTTCTTCGGCATATGTGTTTTTGTGGAATGAGCGCACGACGATCATCCGTGCCGCTTTCATGTCCGTAATGGTGACAGTGGTAGGTACCTGTATTTCCGTAGCGTTAAATACTTCCATGGGATATGTGGTATCAAGAAGGAGTTTTAAATTAAAACAGATCTACACATGGCTCATTTTTATCCCCATGGTGTTTAACGGCGGCATGCTGGCAAGCTATGTGGTGGTAAACAATATTTTAAATTTGCGGAACAGCATTTGGGCATTGATCCTTCCCCTTGCATGTTCGGCGTTCAGCGTTACCATATGCAGGACCTTTTTTAGGACCACGGTACCGGATTCCATCATCGAGTCCGCCAAGATCGATGGTGCGGGACAGTTCCGGATCTGGTCGCAGATCGTTTTGCCGATCTCCAAGCCGGTTATGGCAACGATCGGTATGTTTGCGGCATTTGGCTACTGGAATGACTGGTTTCAGGCATCCTTGTATATTCAGGATGTTAACCTGCAGACCCTGCAGTCTTTGCTGAACAATATCCAGAAGAATATTGAGTACATCGCAAACAATCCGTATGGCGGGCTTTCTTTACAGCAGTATAAGTCATCCATGCCGACAGAGAGTGTGCGTATGGCGATCGCGATCGTGATCATTGTACCGATCGCATGTACCTATCCGTTTTTCCAGAAGTACTTTATTTCGGGTTTGACAATTGGTTCCGTAAAAGAATAAAAATTTTAGTGGAGGAAAAGTATGAAATTGAAAAAATTATTGGCAACAGGGCTTACAGTGGTTATGGCGTTAGGTATGCTGGCCGGATGCGGCGGCAGTGGGAATGACAATGGGGCGTCTTCTTCCGGGAGTCAGGATAGCAGCAGCGCGGGTACGGACACGACCCAGTCAACCCAGGCAGACAGCGGCGAGATCGTTAATTTAAAGTGGGTGACAATCGGTAATGGCATGCCGACCAACTATGATTCCTGGATCGCAAAAGTAAATGAATATATCGGCGAAAAGATTGGCGTTAATCTGGAAATGGAGGTTATCCCCTGGGGAGACTGGGACAACCGCCGGAATATCATCGTCAGCACCAACGAGCCTTATGATATTATTTTTGGGAACGGAAATAACTATATTGCGGATATCAATCTTGGGGCATACTATGACCTGACTGACATGATCGACGCGAACATGCCGGGGTTAAAGGAGCTGATGCCTGAAAAGTATTGGGACGGCGTGAAGGTGAAGGACAGGATCTATGGTATCCCTACTTATAAAGACAGCTCCATTTCCAATTATGCGGTATGGGATAAAGAGCTTGTGGAAGAGTATAACTTAGACCTGGCATCTCTTACCGAGATCGAGTCTTTAACAGATACTTTCATTCAGTTAAAAGCAGACAAGAACGATTATCCCGTTTATGTGAAAAATGACGGCGTATATTACATTTTTGACGTATATGACCAGATCGGTGCAGGAACACAAATCTTAGGCGTAAGATACGATGACAAAGACGCAAGGGTATGCTTTACCCTAGAGGAGCCGGATGTTTACTCTGCATTAGAAACGCTTCATACCTGGTACAAGGAAGGGATCATCAATCCGGATGCGTCTACTCTGACAGAAGCCCGCGTTTATAATATGTGGCGTGTGGCACAGGGATGGGAATCGGCAGGGATCACGTCCTGGGGTCCGCAGATGGGCAAGGATGTGGAAGTGCAGAAGATTGGCGACACCATTCTTTCCAACGAAACGGTAAGAGGATCCCTTAATATGGTTTCTATCAACACCAAGTATCCTGAAAAGTGTCTGCAGCTTTTGGATTTAGTCAATATTGATACCAAGCTCCGGGATATGTTCTATTATGGGGAAGAGGGTGTGAACTTTGAGTATACGGCAGACGGCAAAGCCCATAAGATCAATAACGACTGGGCAATGGCAGGGTATACACAGGGAACATTCTTTACTGTGACTCAGGTTGATACAGACGAATTTAATCAGTGGGATGAAGTTAAGGCGTTAAATGAGCAGGCAGTATCTTCCGTTATGCTTGGATTTACCTTTGATACCACGGAAGTTTCTGACCAGTTGGCAAACTGCCGCGAAATCTGGCTGCGTTACCGCAGTGAGGTAATGACAGGTGTACAAGATCCCGCAGTCGTAGTTCCTCAGATCAAGGAAGAGCTGATGGGCGCAGGATGGCAGGATGTAGTTGATGCCGCACAAAGACAAGTGGATGAATATGTAGGAAAATAAGAAAATAGGTGGTGTTGCTTGATGACAAAAATAATCGGAACAAACCTGCCAGGGATCCCCTGGCAGGATCCTGAAGGAACAGAGAAATTTCCGGTGTGGCGCTATAGTAAAAACCCAATCATTGACAGATTTGCAACGAAAAATTCCAACAGTATTTTTAACAGTGCGGTGGTTCCCTTTGGGGATGGCTATGCAGGGGTGTTCCGCTGTGACAGCAGATCGATCAGCATGGATATCTTTACAGGCTTTAGCAAAGATGGCATTGACTGGGAAATTTCGGATGAACCGATCCGGTTTGCGGGTGCGGATCCGGAAGTGGCAAAACGGGATTTCAGGTATGATCCAAGGGTATGCTTTATCGAGGATCGGTATTACATCACATGGTGCAACGGTTACCGTGAATATCCCACTATCGGGGTAGGGTATACCTTTGATTTTAAGACCTATTATCAAATGGAAAATGCTTTTTTACCCTTTAACAGAAACGGCGTGCTGTTTCCCAGAAAGATCAGGGATAAGTATTATATGCTGAGCCGTCCAAGTGACAACGGGCATACGCCGTTTGGGGATATCTTCTTAAGTGAAAGCCCGGATCTTGTATATTGGGGGCGCCACCGGTTTGTGATGGGAGCGATCAAGGGCGATTCATCGGCATGGCAATGCACTAAGATCGGTGCGGGGAGTGTTCCTATCGAGACGGAAGAGGGCTGGCTTTTGATCTACCACGGTGTGATCAATACCTGCAACGGGTTTGTTTACCGGATGGGGTGTGCGCTGCTTGATCTGGAAGAACCCTGGAAGGTGAAAAAAAGAACCAGAAATTATATTTTAGGGCCTCATGAATTGTATGAATGTGTAGGCGATGTACCCAATGTGGTATTTCCCTGTGCAGCGCTTGCGGATGCCGCCACAGGAAGGATAGCCATTTATTATGGGTGCGCAGATACAGTGACCGGACTTGCATTTACTACGGTGGACCGATTGATGGCGTATATGGAATAAAAAATATGCAGGGCAGAATAAGGAGGAAACATGCATTTTTTAGACAAAAGGGTCAACGTAATCTGTGAAGAATTAAAAAAACTGAAAGTAAAACAAAAGTTTACCATTAACAATTGGAAATACAAAGAAGGAAATTATATCCGCCCCGGGGAGGCAGGGGCGGATATGGCAGAATGGGAAGATTTTGACTGCCAGAAGATGCACTGGTATGGGAAGGACCGCCATTATTGGTTTAAGACTACCTACAAGGTGCCTAAGGAACTTGACGGGAAAAGGATGTGGCTGACCGTACGTACCCAGATTGACGAGTGGGACGATGCCAAAAACCCGCAGTTCCTTTTGTTTGTAAACGGAGAAGTGGTGCAGGGTATTGACATGAACCACAGGGAAGTGTTCTTAAGCCCTTGTGCCAAAGAAGGGGAAGAACTTACCCTTGAACTTCAGGCATATACCGGTATCATGCACAGCGAATTTAACCTGTTTGTGGAAATGCAGGAGATCGATGCGCAGATTGAAAAGCTGTATTATGATCTGTGGGTTCCCCTTGCGGCATTTTCCAGAATGGAGGAGGATGATAAAAACCGTAAGGACATTCAGGAGATCTTAAATGAGACGGTGAACTTTTTGGATCTGCGCAGCCCTTACTCCGATGAGTTTTATCAGACACTGCAGGAGGCCTCCGATTATATTGACAAGGCTCTTTATACGGACCATGCAGGTTATAAGGACGTGATCGCAACCTGTATCGGCCATACCCATATTGACGTTGCCTGGTGGTGGACGGTAGCCCAGACCAGGGAAAAGACGGGACGCAGTTTTGCCACGGTGTTGAAATTGATGGAGGAATACCCTAACTACAAGTTTATGTCCAGCCAGCCACAGTTATATGCGTTTTTAAAGGAGCGTTACCCGGAACTTTACGAAAAAGCGAAAGAACGCATTGCGGAAAAACGCTGGGAACCGGAAGGCGGCATGTGGGTGGAAGCGGACTGCAACTTAACTTCCGGGGAATCTTTGGTCCGCCAGTTTATGCACGGCAAACGGTTTTTCAAAGAGGAGTTCGGGGTAGATAATAAGATCTTGTGGCTGCCGGATGTGTTCGGCTATTCAGGGGCCCTTCCCCAGATCATGAAAAAGTGCGGAATCGACTATTTTATGACCACAAAGCTAGCATGGAACCAGTTTAACAAGATCCCCTATGATACCATGCGCTGGAGGGGGATTGACGGGTCGGAAGTGCTGACCCACCTGATCACCACATTAGGAGTAAACCAGCCCATTAAAGACTTTTTTACCACTTATAACGGGATGCTCCATCCGGATGCCATCATGGGCGGCTGGATGCGCTATCAGAATAAGGACATCAATAATGATATTTTAGTTTCCTACGGCTATGGCGACGGCGGGGGCGGCCCCACCAGGGAAATGCTTGAGACCTCCATCCGGATGGAAAAGGGGATAAAGGGGATCCCGAAAGTACGTCAGGCCTTTGCGCGTACTTATTTTGATGAATTAAATGAGCGAGTTTCGAATCACAAACGCCTTCCGGTATGGGAAGGGGAGCTTTATTTTGAGTACCACAGAGGCACTTTGACATCCATGGCAAGGAATAAACGTTCTAACCGGAAATCGGAGTTCGGGTTGATGGATCTGGAGCTCTTATCTGTGCTGGCTATGCCTAAATTGGCTTACCCGGTACAGGAGTTAGACGCCATGTGGAAAACGGTGCTGTTAAATCAGTTCCATGATATCCTGCCCGGTTCTTCCATCAAGGAAGTGTACGAGGTGACCAAGGAAGAATATGCGGCGTTAGGTAAGCAGCTTGGCGTCTTATCCGGTCAGCGGATAAAGAGTATCACGGGAGAGGGCGATGCGGTGACCGTCTTTAATACCACCGGGAAAGTAAGAAATGATGTGGTAAGCCTTGGGGATTTTGAAGGGGATGCGCTTGTGGACGATAGCGGAAATGTATATCCGGTCCAGAAGACGGAGGAAGGAAGCGTGGCTTTCCTTTCCAATCTCCCGTCTAAGGGATATCAGTCTTTTATGCCGGCTGAGGCGGATCGGATACGGACACCGTTTACCTTGAAAAATGATCATGAACTGGAAACGCCTTTTTACACCGTGAAGCTGGATCGGCAGGGGATGTTTACCAGCATTTATGACAAGGAAAATGACCGTGAGGTGATAAAGGAAGGGCAGAAGGCCAATTTGATGCGGATGTATGAGGATAAGCCGATCTACTTTGACAACTGGGATATCGATATTTACTATACAGAGAAGTTCTGGGATGTGGATCAGCTAGAGAGTATGGAGTGGACGGAGATCGGTCCGGTGCGGGCAGTGCTTGCCATCACCAGGAAAGCATCCAATTCCACCATCAGCCAAAAGATCATCTTCTATGCGGATTTAAGAAGGATCGAGTTTGCAACCCATGTGGATTGGAAGGAGCACCAGACTTTGCTGAAGGTACATTTCCCGGTTGCGGTGCATACGGATGAAGCGTCCTTTGACGTGCAGTTCGGCAACCTGACCAGAAAGACCCATCAGAATACAAGCTGGGATGTGGCGCGGTTTGAAAGCTGCGGCCAAAAGTGGATGGATCTGTCCGAAGGGCACTATGGAGTCTCTCTGTTAAATGACTGTAAATACGGTCATTCCGTGAAGGATTCCAATATGGCCCTTACCCTGATCAAATCCGGGATAGAGCCCAACCCCGTAACGGATCAGGAAGAACATGATTTCACCTATGCCATCTATCCCCATGCGGAAGGCTGGCGGGCAGCAGGCACTGTGGAGGAAGCGTACAAGTTAAACCAGCCGCTTCTTGCCAGGGTGGAAACGGAAAAGAAAGAAACGTATTCGTTTGCGTCCGCAGCTTGCGAAAATGTGGTGATCGAGACCATCAAGCAGGCGGAGGATCAAAACGGTATCGTCATCCGTATGTATGAGACGGATAATTCCTACACGAAGACGAAGCTTACCGTGAACAGGCCTTTTAAAAAAGCTTACATCTGCAATCTTCTGGAAGAGATGCTGGAGGAAGCCCATGTGGAAGGTAATGTGGTGGATGTGGTGCTTAAGCCTTATGAGGTGGTGACTGTAAAGGTGGATTTTTGCGGTTAAAATAAGGAAAGGAAAAATTTTTCATGAGAAAGAAGGTATTTAAGCATAAAATATTAGCTGTCTTTTTGGCGGCGTCTATGACAATGGGGCTTGCCGCCTGCGGCAGTGTTCCGAAAGAAACGGCAACTGCAGACCAGACGGAAACCTCCGGGGAAGAGACGGACAAAGAGCAGGACGTGCAGGAAGAAACACAAGCCGGGGAAGAAATGACGGAAACAGAATCCAGGTATCTGGTAACGGAGGAAAACAACAACCAGGAGCTTACCATGAACCGCCAGCCGGAATCTTCTTATTGGTTCCCGGCACAGCTCCTTGAATGGGATGCGCAAAAGGACGAGGACCTGATCTTTAATGTGAGCACGGTGCCCCTTGCAAAGAGAGTGGATACGGCAGATCTGCAGACAGTAAACGATTCCCAGAATAAGGATACCAGATCTATGGCAATATCCATTATGAACGGGAGTACCAGCGGAAATTCACCCCATGGCTTAAACAAAGTAAACGCCAATACTTTTTCTTATTGGCAGTATGTGGATCTTTTGGTGTACTGGGGCGGATCGTCGGGAGAAGGCCTGATCGTGGCGCCCAGTGCGGACGTGGTGGATGCGGGCCACAAAAACGGCGTGAAGGTGATCGGAACCGTGTTTATGCCCCAGAGCGCCCACGGCGGAAAAATGCAGTGGCTGGAAGATCTGCTGACCAAAACGGAAGACGGAAGCTACCCGGTTGTGGATAAGCTGATCGAGGTTGCTGCGGTTTACGGGTTTGACGGCTGGTTTATCAACCAGGAGACGGAAGGGACCGACGAGGAGCCTTTGACGAAAGACCATGCAGAGCGGATGCAGGAATTTCTTTCCTATTATAAAGAAAAAGCACCGGAACTGGAACTTGTTTATTATGATTCCATGACCGTTGAGGGGAAGATGGACTGGCAGAATGCGCTGAACGAGAAAAATGCGGCCTACTTAAAGGATGAGGAGGGCAGAGCCGCAGCGGATGAAATGTTCCTGAATTTCTGGTGGACCACGGAAAAGCTTGCACCGGAAGAACTGCTTAAGTCCTCCGCTGAGTTTGCCGCACAGCAGGGAATCGACCCATATGATCTGTATGCGGGGATCGACCTGCAAAGCAACGGTTATGCAACCCCTATCAACTGGAGCTTGTTTGAGAGGCCGGAAGGAGGCACTTATACTTCCTTAGGGCTGTACTGCCCAAGCTGGGCATATTTTTCCGCAGGAACGGTTCAGGATTTCTGGAAACAGGAAAATAAGCTTTGGGTGAACTCCAAGGGAGACCCGTCAGCGGCGGTAAGCCCGGCAGGGGATACGGACTGGCGAGGGGTTTCTACATACATCGTGGAGCGTACCGCAATTACGGAACTTCCCTTCGTGACCAATTTCTCCACCGGGAACGGTTACGGATTTTATAAAAATGGCCAACTGATCAGTATGCTGGACTGGAATAACCGGAGTATTTCTGACGTGCTTCCCACTTACCGCTATATCATTAAGGACGGGGAAGGCAATAAGCTTTCTGCGGATCTGGATGTGGGGGATGCTTATTACGGCGGAAACAGCCTGATCGTCAGAGGAAATATGGCGGCTGGCGCAGAGTCCGTGATCAAGCTTTACAGTGCGGGGCTTACGGTGCCGGAGGGGATGGTATTTACCACAACCGTTAAATCCAGGGGAGCGGAGATGGCATTGGACGCAGTGGTTTCCTTGGAAGACGGTTCCGAGGTGGTGCTTACCGGAGACCGGAAAGCCGGAGAAGAATGGACTACGATTTCTTATGATACCACAGAACTTGCAGGAAAGACCATCCGGGCGATTTCTTATAAATTGAAATCCGACGGGGATGTGAACGGACTGCAGTTCCGCTTTGGCAATATCACTATGGCAATGCCGGATGAGGAAGAGACGGCAGCAGTCAGCAACGTGAAGGTTCTTGACAGTGAATTTGATGAGGACGGCATGTATGCAGGGGTGCGCCTTTCCTGGGATTCGGATGTACAGACGGATTATTATGAGGTATACCGGGTGAATCAGGATCAGACCAGGTCATTGCTTGGCGTATCCAATACCACCAGCTTTTATGTGAATACACTGCCCCGTACCGACGAGACCAACAAATCCGTTTTTGAGGTCATCCCGGTGAATATTCTGTTAAGCGAGGGCAATGGCGCACAGGTGGAAATGGATTGGCCGGACAACAGTATCCCAAAGGCTGCCTTTACGGCGGATGTGACATTGGCGGCACCGGGTGAGACTATCACCTTTAGCAGTTTGTGTTCCCAGAATACCCAGAAGGTGACCTGGACACTGACCGGAGCGGATACGGAAAGCGCTGAGGGAGACCAGGTATCTGTTACCTATCCGGCAGAAGGCGTTTACAATGTTTCTGTCACGGCGGAAAATGAATCGGGAAGCAGCGAGGCATCCAAGGAAGGTTATATTGTGATAACCGAAAAAGCTGCAAGCGGCCTGGCGCTTCTTTCCGGCGGAGCAGGTACGGAAGCGGATACTTACGTAAATGAAAACGAAGCGCCCCAGTTTGCGGTAGACGGCGACGTGACGAAAAAGTGGTGCGCAACGGGAAGCGCTCCTCACGAGATCACTTTGGATTTAGGCTCGGTAAAGGCGGTAAGCGCAGTGGATGTTTACCATGCGGAAGCCGGCGGTGAGAGTGCGGACATGAACACCAAGTCCTATGCAATCTGTGTCAGCGAAGACGGCGCAGCGTTCGAAGAGGTGTGGAGTGTGACCAGAAATACGGCGGGCACCACCCATGATGCCTTTGCGCCGGTGAACGCGCAGTATGTGAAGCTTATTGTCAATAAGCCGACGCAGGGAAGCGACAGCGCGGCCCGGATCTATGAAGTAGAAGTTTACGGGCTGGAAGAAGCAATGGAGTAAGATAAGGTAATAAGGAAGTAAGACATAGGGAACGGACTGCGGGTCCGTTCCTTTTTAGGGTGCGCCCGGCGGCGCACGTTTCCAATGGGTGCAAGTCCCGAATCCGCCCGGTAGTGGGGCTCCCGGCTTGTAAAATCGGGAGGTTTATGGTAGTATGGAGATACGAAAATGAAAGGGAAAGCAGGTGGGAAAGTTGACAGTGACGGAGCAGATGAACCAAAAACATCAGGAAGATTTGCAGAGACTAAGAGGCTTTCGCCTGCTTGATGATGATTTCCTCACAAAGTGTTTTGAGGGAGATACGGCAAGCATAGAACTGGTATTGAAGATTGTTCTGGAAAAGCCGGATTTAAAGGTACTGGACGTTCGTACTCAGGTATTTGTGGAGAATCTGCTGAACCGCTCGGTGAGGCTGGATATCCTGGCTACGGATAACACAGGTGCAAAATTGAACGTGGAAGTACAGCGCTCCGACAAAGGGGCCGGGAGAAAAAGAGCAAGATATAACAGCAGCATGATGGACGCAAACCTTTTGAAAAAAGGCGAGGACTTCGACAAACTGCCGGAAACGTGGGTAATTTTTATCACAGAAAATGACGTAATGGGAAAAGGGCTGCCGCTCTATCCAATCGAGCGTTGCTTTTTAGGAACCGGGGAAAGATTTGAGGACGGTTCGCACATACTGTATGTAAATGGCGCTTACCGCAGCGATACGCCGATCGGGAAGTTAATGCATGACTTCTCCTGCACAGACGCTGCGGATATGTACTATAGAACATTGGCAGATCGGGTGAGATTTTTCAAAGAGAGTAAGGAGGGAATCGAAATTATGTGCCGGGCTATGGAAGATATGAGGAATCAGACATTGAAAGAGGGAATGAAAGAGGTTGCACTTCGTATGTTGGCAGCTGGCAAATATGCTTTAGAGGAAATCGTTAATATTTCAGGACTTTCTCTTGAGGAAGTCAAAAAGTTGAAAGCTGATATAAGCGTATAGGTAAAGTTAAAAGCTTGGGAATTTTAAAATGAAATTCCCAAGCTTTTACTTCTTAAAAATTGATATGGTAAACCACAGCAAATTTAATAGAAGTATTGCCGCAATGTTTTTGAGATTATCGTAAAAAAGTACTTCCTATTTTCATCATTATGGTGTATAATCACCTATATAAACATTTCGAATAACAGATCGCACATTTTCCCAAGAGAAAAATTTTGGATATAATTTGTTGATTTTTTATATAGAAAGGCATGGTTTCATTTTATGAGAGAGAAGTACGAGTCTTTAGGGCTTGCCGATTTAAAGGCAATCGCAAAGGCAAGAGGGTTGAAGGGAACTTCAACAATGAAGAAAGCAGAGCTTGTTGAGCTGATGCTGTCAGAAGACGAGAAGGATAAGGCGGAAGGAAAGAACGTCCAGCCGAAAGGGGTCATGGAAAAGAATGCCCGTCCGGAAGGCAGAAAGCCGGAGCGTCCGCAGGGAAGAGGGGAACGCCCGGAACAGAAAAACGACCATACGGAAGGAAAGACGGAATCTTTACAGCAAAAGGAGAAGCCTGAGGGCAGAAGCGAGCGCACAGACGGAAGGCCGGAGCGTCCTGAGGGGAAGACGGAAGACTCCCGCAGCGAGGAGGAAAGGACCTTGGCAGAGCTTGACAGCGGGATTGCTGCCAGCGGTATCTTGGAGGTCATGCCCGATGGGTTTGGTTTTATCCGCTGTGAAAATTATCTGCCCGGTGACCACGATGTCTATGTGGCGCCCAGCCAGATCAGGCGTTTTGGGTTAAAGACAGGTGATATCCTT
Source organism: uncultured Lachnospiraceae bacterium (assembly GCA_910587295.1). GTDB lineage: Bacteria > Bacillota > Clostridia > Lachnospirales > Lachnospiraceae > Suilimivivens. Next base: position 18,977 of record CAJULP010000070.1, read on the forward strand.
GAGGGGAACACCAGGGTGAGGACTCAGGGCGAGAAGTTTGCGGCGCTCCTTTATGTGAAAACGATCAACGGCTACACGCCGGAGGAAGCGGCTAAGAGATATAATTTTGAAGATATGACTCCCATCTTTCCGAATGAGAGGCTTCATCTGGAAATGCCCGGTGCCAGCGTGGCGATGCGGATCATGGATCTGATCAGCCCGGTAGGAAAAGGGCAGAGGGGTATGATCGTATCCCCGCCAAAGGCAGGGAAAACCACCTTGCTTAAGGATGTGGCAAGGTCGATCAAGCGTAATTCCCCGGAAGTGCATTTGATCATTCTTTTGATCGATGAGCGCCCTGAGGAAGTTACGGATATCAAGGAAGCGATCGAAGGGCCGAATGTGGAAGTGATTTATTCTACATTTGACGAACTTCCGGAGCATCATAAGAGAGTTTCGGAAATGGTAATTGAAAGAGGCAAGCGTCTGGTAGAGCATAAAAAGGACGTAATGATCCTGATTGACAGTATCACCAGACTGACAAGAGCATACAATCTGACGGTTCCGCCAAGCGGACGTACATTATCCGGCGGTCTTGATCCGGCGGCCCTGCATATGCCAAAGCGGTTCTTTGGTGCGGCGAGAAATATGCGTGAGGGAGGGTCTTTGACTGTGCTTGCCACGGCGCTGGTGGAGACGGGCAGTAAAATGGATGATGTGGTCTACGAGGAATTTAAGGGAACCGGTAACATGGAGCTTGTCCTTGACCGCAAGCTTTCCGAAAAGAGGATGTTTCCGGCAATTGATATTCCTAAGTCAGGCACCAGAAGGGAAGACCTTTTGCTGGCACCGGATGAACTGGAAGCGATCAATATCATGCGTAAGGCATTAAACGGCTTAAAGCCGGAGGAAGCGGTGGACAAGATCCTGGATATGTTCTCGCGGACCAGAAATAATCAGGAATTTGTCAATACGGTCAAAAAAATCAAATGGTTTTAATTTTTGATGAAAATTGTTGCTGATTTGGCAGAAAAAGGGCTTGCATCGCAGGATAGCCTGTGATACAATTAAAAAGCTGTTTCGGGAGAAACGTAGTTGTTCCAACAGACATAAGAAAGGGGCATGTGTTTAAAATGAAAGAAGGAATCCATCCTGAGTTTTATCAGGCAACCGTAACTTGCAACTGTGGCAATACATTTGTAACTGGTTCAACCAAAAAGGATATCCACGTTGAAGTTTGTTCTAAATGTCATTCATTCTATACAGGCCAGCAGAAGGCCGCAAGAGCTGATGGACGTATCGACAAGTTCAACAGGAAGTATGGTGTGGTAAACAAATAGTTTTGCACGAAAGGTTGAGGTGTTTCATCTCAACCTTATTTATAAGAAAGAAGAATTTATATAACCTATGAAAAAGAAAAAATATAGCCGTTCTTCCGGGATTGGCGGACAGGCAGTCTTAGAAGGCGTTATGATGCGTAATAAAGATGACTATGCGGTGGCAGTCAGGAAACCTGACGGGGAGATTGAAGTGGAAGTAGATGTGTTCCACGGTTTCTGTCATGGCAGCAGGATCACGAAGATCCCTTTTATCAGGGGTGTGTTTAACTTCATTGATTCTTTGCGTATCGGGATGAAAACACTAAATTATTCCGCTTCTTTTTATGATGATGAGGAAGCAAAGGAAACCAAGCTTGACAAGGCCCTTGATAAGATATCAAGGGGAAAAGGGGAAAGTATTTTAATGGGGATCACTATGGTGGTCTCAATTGCTCTTGCAGTGGGGATTTTCATCCTGCTGCCGTTCTTTTTGTCTTCCCTGCTTTCGTCCTATGTCAGGAACGCATCGCTTCTTGCGATCTTAGAAGGCGTGATCCGTATCCTGATCTTCTTTGCGTATGTGGCGGGCATCAGTATGATGAAGGATATCCGCAGGTTGTATCAATATCATGGAGCGGAACATAAGTGTATTAATTGTATTGAAAAAGGCAGGCCGCTTACGGTGCGGAATGTAATGCGCAGTTCCCGCATCCATAAAAGATGCGGTACCAGTTTTTTGTTTTTTGTAATGTTTGTGAGTATCATCCTGTTCTTTTTTATCCGGGTTGATAATCCGGCGCTTAAGTTAGCGGCAAGGATTTTGCTGATTCCCGTGATTGCCGGTATCTCTTATGAGATCATCCGCTTAGTGGGCAGATCGGATAATATTTTTGTACAGATCATTTCCGCACCGGGAATGCTTCTTCAAAGGCTGACCACAAAGGAGCCTGACGAGAGCATGGTGGAAGTGGCGATCAAGTCCGTGGAAGCGGTGTTTGACTGGAAGGGTTATCTGGTGGAGCATTTTGGGTATGAGCTTACCGAATCGAGGATAGAAGAAGACGTTTCTAGTAGTGATAAAGAGGGGTAAAAGAGATAAAAATGGAATATGCGGCCATTTACCGAATGGGAGTGGAGACCCTTAAGGCGGCAGGGATAGAAGAGGCTTTGCTGGATGCAAGGCTTCTTTTAGAAGAAGCCTGCGGTACGGACAGAAATACATTGCTTGCACACGGGGATTTCGAAGTTTCGCCCAGGCAGGAAGAATGCTATATGGATTATATCAGGAAGCGGAGCGGGCATGTGCCCTTGCAGCATATTGTGGGGTATCAGGACTTTATGGGTCTGCGTTTTCAAGTTTCGCCTGCAGTGCTGATACCAAGGCCGGATACGGAGACCTTAGTGGAAGAAGTGATGTTCTTTTTACATGATGGGATGCGCGTCTTGGATCTGTGCACAGGCTCCGGGTGTATCTTGTTAAGCCTTCTGCGGTATTCCAATGATTGTGTGGGCACGGGCAGCGACTTATCGGAGGAAGCTTTGGAAACCGCACGGGAAAATGCTTCCCGTTTAGGACTTTGTGCTGAATTTGTAAAGAGCGATCTTTTTGAGGCGATAGAGGGGAAATTTGATATGATTGTATCTAACCCTCCTTATATCCGAAGCGGCGATATTCCGGGCCTGATGGAGGAAGTAAGGGAACATGACCCGCTTATGGCTCTTGATGGCGGTGAGGACGGGCTTGGTTTCTACCGGGAAATCATTGGACAGGCAGGGGAATACCTGTATCCCGGAGGGATGCTTTTTTTTGAGATTGGACATGACCAGGGCCGGGAGGTGTCGGAAGCCATGAGGGGAACCGGTTACCGTGATGTAAAGGTGTGTAAGGATCTGTCCGGACTTGACAGGGTAGTGTATGGAAGGTTTTAGGAAGAGGAAGAAAGGTAAGGGATTGAAGTGTTTGATAAACTAGAGGATTTGTTGATCCGCTTTGAAGAGATCATGGGGGAGTTAGGGGAGCCTACGGTGGCCAATAACCAGGACAGGTTCCGCAAGCTGATGAAAGAGCAAAGTGACCTGACCCCCATCGTGGAGGCTTATAAGGAATATAAGAAGACGAGACAGGATGTGGAGGACTCACTTGCTATGCTGGATGAGGAGTCCGATGAGGACATGCGCGAAATGCTCAAAGAGGAGTTAAATGCAGGCAAGAAACGCATTGAGGAGTTAGAACAGGAATTAAAGATCCTGCTGCTTCCTAAGGATCCTAATGACGATAAGAACGTGATCGTGGAGATACGTGCCGGCGCCGGCGGTGACGAGGCGGCTTTGTTTGCGGCAGAAATGTACCGTCTTTATGTGCATTATGCGGAGAATCAGCGCTGGAAGGTGGAGACCATGAATGTGGACGAGATCGGAATCGGGGGGATGAAGGAAGTAAACTTTATGATCTCCGGCCAGGGAGCTTATTCCAGACTGAAATATGAAAGCGGCGTCCACCGCGTTCAGCGCGTGCCGGAGACAGAATCCGGTGGGCGGATCCACACATCTACCATCAGTGTGGCGGTGATGCCGGAGGTGGATGAGGACATTGACATTGTGATTGAAGATAAGGACATTCGGATTGATGTCATGCGTGCTTCCGGAAACGGCGGACAGTGTGTCAATACCACCGACTCGGCGGTGCGCCTGACCCACTATCCTACGGGCATCGTAGTTTACAGTCAGACAGAAAAGTCACAGCTCCAAAATAAGGCAAAGGCTTTTGCTCTGCTGAAAGCAAAGCTTTATGATATTGAGCAGCAGCAGCGTCATGATGCGGAAGCGGAGCTTAGAAGGAGCCAGATTGGTACCGGAGACCGTTCCGAAAAGATACGTACGTATAATTTTCCCCAGGGCAGGGTGACCGATCATCGTATCGGGCTTACCCTTTATAAGCTGGATAAGATCATGAATGGCGATATTCAGGAAATCATTGACGGGTGTATCGCCGCCGACCAGGCAGCAAAACTTGCGCGGATGGGTGAGAATTGAAAAAGTGGCGCAGATGTAAAATCTGCGCCATAAATCATATATGCTGATCGATCAAGTCATAACATCAAAATTACTGCCTTCTATCAAAACCGGCGCTTCAACGGTTTCCACCGGGATATCAAGCCCCCCGATCTCTAAGGATACGCCGCTTGCATAGTCGTTAGAACCGTAATCCTGTCCGCCAGGGCCTTCTTCCTTTTCCCGGGCCAGCCTGTTGAACAGTGCTTTCAGGTATTTCATGTCAGCTTCCATGATCTCGCGCAGTTCTTCGGAACGGTGCTTTTTCTTGAGCTGATCTAAATCCTCGGGATCCATTTCCCGGTGGCTTACAGGCATCAGTTCATCGGAAAGCTGGCCTAAGGACCCACTGGATAATTCCCGCTCCAGTTCCTGAAGCTCCGCCTCTAACTCCTGCATCAGCTCTTTCATTTTATCCTCGCTCATTTTTAAAAGATCAGGGCCTGTAAGCTCGTCAAGGCCTAAGGGATCTTTTTTCTTATCATTTTCTTCCAGGTCACCCTGACAGATACCGCCTTTTTTGCCCAGTTCTTCCTCCCGGAGGTGTTTCCATTTCTTTTTGGCTACCCGGGCGATCTTTTCCGCATGGACAAGCGCATGGCGTACCTCCCTGGTATCATAATCCCCGCTGTAAAGCTTCCGGCGAAGCAGGGCCACATATCCTTTTGCGGTGGTGGCGGCCTGTTTTGCGTTGACGGAGGTCTTGCTTTGCAGGACCTGATTTGAGACGTATTTAAAATTGTATTGTACCTTTTTTTGTTTTTTGGGTTTGGATTTGGTGATTGTTATCGTACCGGCGTTAGAGCCGTCTCTGTTTTTGATAACAATTTTTTTGACATAATTATTGCGTGTGCCAGTCATCATACCGATCATAGTCGTAACCTTGCCCGTTATAGAGCGTCCTTCCATTGACAAGTAGGAAATCCGTTTCCTGTTTCTATAAGTGGTTTACACAATTTATATCGGTGAAAGAATGCGGATTGTTAACCTTTTTTCATTGTGATTATGGTGGAGAAGTGGTATAATGGCGGCACGGGTATTGTGTGGAGAGGGAAGGTATATTTTTCGTGGCAGATAAGTTTTATGCAGTTAAAAAAGGGTTAAAAACCGGGATTTTCCGGACCTGGGCGGAATGTAAGGAAAGTGTGGACGGATATTCCGGCGCAGTATATAAAAGCTTTAAAACGCAGCAGGAAGCATATGCCTTTTTAGGGGGAGAAGCAGCCTGCGGGGAAGAAGGGAGCAGGGAGTCTGAAGGTAAATTTGGGGAAGGCTGCCTGAAGATTTATGTGGACGGCAGTTTTCACACGGAAACCAATGAGTTTTCCTACGGCATGGTGGTGCTCACCGGGAACGGGCAGGAGCAGTATTATCGGAAGTTTGATGACAGTGATCTGGCTTTGATGCGGAATGTAGCCGGGGAGATCAAAGGAGCCGAGGCAGCCATGCAGTATGCCATTGACAGGGGGATCAAGGAGATTGCTATTTACCATGATTATGAGGGGATAGCGAGGTGGCCTTTGGGAGAATGGAAGACCAACAAAGAAGGAACAAAGGCTTATAAGAGCTTTTATGAAGACGCTATCCGGCAGGTGAAGGTCCATTTTGTAAAGGTGAAGGGCCATTCCAACGAAAAATATAACGATATGGCGGATATGCTTGCCAAGAAAGCGCTTGGAATTTATGAGGGAGCAAAAGAGTAGAATGCCTTGTAAAGGAGAATAATAAAGGGGCAGGAAAACTGTGATCAGGAGGAGATAAGAGAGTGATTCACTATTTTATGAAACAAACAATTCCCGCCGTGTCAATCGTGGGGCTGTTGGCGGCTTTTGGGCTGACCTGCTTTTTTATTGCAAAGTTTGCGGACAGGCTTCCCAAGGACGGAGGAAGGGAATTTGCCCATGACGGAAAGCTTTCGGCGGGAAAGCCAAGGGGGGCGGGCCTTATTTTTATTCTGGTGTTTGTGGGTGCGGCTTTCATTTTTGCCCCAATGAGCCTTGAACTGCTGATTTACCTGATCTTAGTCACGGTAGAAATGTTGACAGGCTATCTGGATGACGCGGCGGAACACCCCTGGGGGGAGCTTCGAAAAGGGCTTTTGGACCTTGCGGTGGCGGTGATCCTTGCGGTGACCTACTTATCCTTTAACCCAAATACCATATGGCTGGCGATTCCGGGGATGCCCCTTACGATTCCGCCGGTTTTGTTTGGGGCTTTGATCGTGGTATTGGTCTGGGGATCGGTGAATGTGACCAACTGTGCTGACGGGGTGGATGGGCTTTCCGGTACGCTGGTGATCATCACGCTGGCAACCTTTTATATCATTGACCATTTGTTAGGGAGCGGGGATGATTTTAATGTTTTGATCCTGATGTTTGCGGTCTGCATTTTGGGTTACTTGTGGTACAACGCGACGCCAAGCCTTTTAATGATGGGGGATGCGGGAAGCCGCGCTATGGGGGTTTTCATCAGTATCGCAGCCTTAAAAAGCGAAAGCCCGGTATTATATGTTCCGGTGGCGGTGGTGCTTATTTTAGACGGAGGGCTTGGGCTTTTGAAGCTTACGCTGATCCGGGTGTGTCATGTCCATATTTTAAAGAATGTAAGGACGCCGCTGCACGACCATGTGCGGAAGAATATGGGGTGGTCCAATACCCAGACACTGTTCAGGTTTGCAATCATCCAGATTGCGGTGTCCATGATCACGCTTTCGCTGATCCTATTATAGCGATAGATGAAAAGGATAGAATAAACAAGCGGATTTGAGGGGAGTTACAGGAAATGGAAAGACGGGACAAAATCAATTATTATCTGGATCTGGCAGAGACTGTTTCCAAGAGGAGCACCTGCCTTCGGCGCAGGTACGGCGCAGTGATCGTAAAGAATGACGAGGTGATCTCCACCGGTTATGTGGGAGCGCCAAGAGGCAGGAAAAACTGTACGGATATCGGAACTTGCATCCGCAAGCAGCTGAGCATCCCCCGGGGGGAGCGGTATGAGCTGTGCCGCAGCGTCCATGCGGAGTCCAATGCTATCATCAGCGCCTCCCGGGATAAGATGATCGGGAGCGATATGTACCTTGCAGGGGTGGATGCGGAAACCGGGGAATATATTGCAAATTCCAACAGCTGTTCCATGTGTAAGCGGCAGATCATCAACGCGGGGATCGAGAGGGTCTTTATCAGGGACAGTGCGGATGAATACCGTATGGTCAAGGTGCAGGAGTGGATTGACAATGATGAGTCACTGGACGGTACCAGGGGGTACTAAATGGAAAAAGTAAATGGGCTGGCGCAAAAGATCATGGGATATGCCAGGGACACGATCCTGGTAAATTTACGCTTTTTGGATGTGGCAGTGTCGGCGCTTACGCCGGAGCCGAAAGAGGGGATAGGGGGATTTGCCTCAGACGGGAGCAGGATTTACTATGACCCTGTTTTTTTGCTGAAAAAATATCAGGAAGAACCGGCCTTTGCACTTCGGATGTACCTGCATATTTTGTTCCATTTGATCTTTTTCCACAGCTTTCAATATGAAAAACTGGATAAGGAAACCTGGGGCCTTGCGGCGGATATGGCAGTGGAAGCGGCAGTCATGGAGCTGTCGCTTCCGGGAAGCGCTTTGGCCGCCGATGAGGCGAAGGAGCGCAAGCTCCGGGTAATCAGGGAGGACATTGGGGCTTTGTCTGCGGAAAAGATTTACCGGTATTTAAAGAACTTTGGAGTAAGCACAAAGGAGCGCGGGGAATTATCTCTCCTTTTTTTTATGGATTCCCATAGATACTGGGAAGCTCCCGGAGAGCTTATTGTTTCGCCGGCGCAGTGGAAAAAGTTAAGCGAAAGGGTCCGGGCGGATTTAAAGTCCTTTTCCGCAGGAAAGACCAGGTCGGAGAGTATGGAACAGAGCCTTGCGCAGGCGGTTAAGGATAAGTACCGTTACCAGGATCTGCTGGCAGGCTTTACGGTGATGAATGAAGATATGCAGGTCAACGATGACGAGTTTGATTATGTGTATTACACTTACGGATTGTCTTTGTATGGGGATATGCCGCTGGTGGAGTCCTTAGAATATAAGGACAGCAAAAAGATCAGGGATTTTGTGATCGCCATTGATACTTCCGCTTCCTGCCGGGGGGCGCTGGTAAAAGCCTTTCTGCAAAAGACATATGCCATTTTAAGCGGTGAGGATACGTTTTTTAAGAAGATGAACGTGCACATCATCCAGTGCGACCACGAAGTGCATAAGGATACCAGGATCACTTGTATAGACGATCTGAACGCTTTTCTTACCAATGAAAAACTGACCGGGTTCGGGTCCACGGATTTCCGGCCGGTGTTTGAGCATGTGGAGGAGCTTCTTGCCAAGCAGGAGTTTGAAAATTTAAAGGGTTTGATCTATTTTACGGATGGCTATGGTATTTATCCGCAAAAGATGCCGTCCTATGACGTGATGTTTGTTTTTTTGGATAATGGAGACGAAGGACCGGACGTTCCCACGTGGGCGGTGAAGGTGCTGTTGGATTATGAGGAGTTAGAAGATGAACATTAAACAGGCTAAGGATTATATTGAAAACACAGTCCGTCTTTATCTGAAAAAGGACGAGTTTGGTGAATACCGGATCCCGGTGGTGCGGCAGCGGCCGGTGTTTTTGCTGGGGGCGCCGGGAATCGGGAAGACTGCCATTATGGAGCAGATAGCTCAGGAACTTCATATTGCGCTGATCTCCTATTCCATGACCCACCATACCAGGCAGTCTGCCCTGGGGCTTCCTTTCATCGCCCACAGGGAATATCAGGGGATGAAGTACGAGACTTCCGAGTATACCATGAGCGAGATCATTGCATCCATTTATGAGGTGATGGAGAAAAGCGGCATCAGGGAAGGAATTTTATTTTTGGATGAGATCAACTGCGTGTCGGAGACATTAGCCCCTTCCATGCTGCAGTTTTTGCAGTATAAAGTGTTTGGGCGGCACGCCGTGCCGGAAGGGTGGGTGATCGTGACCGCAGGGAACCCACCGGAATATAATAAGTCGGTCCGGGAGTTTGACGTGGTGACCATGGATCGTTTGAAACTGCTTGAGGTGGAGGCGGATTATGCGGCATGGAAGGAGTATGCCCAGCATAAAGGCATCCATGGGGCGGTGTTAAATTTCCTGGAGCTGAAAAAAGATTATTTTTACAAGATCGAGACCACGGTAAACGGAAGGAGCTATGTCACCGCAAGGGGATGGGAAGATCTGTCCGAGATCCTTTCTCTTTATGAGGAAGAAAAAATGAAGGTGGATGAGTCACTGGTGGAACAATATCTGCATAACCAGAGGATCGTCAAGGAATTTACGGCTTATTACGATTTGTTTAATAAGTATAAAAAGGAATACCAGACGGAAGAGATCCTTATGGGAACGGCAGGGGAGCATGTGGCGGAAAGAGCCGGAAATGCGCCTTTTGACGAGCGTCTTGCCCTTCTTGGGATGCTCATCGATAAGGTAGCAAGCGAGATCAGGGAGGACATGGAGACCAGCGACTATCTGGTGGATCTTTTGCGGAATTTAAAGGCATTAAAAGCCGCTTTGGATAGGCCTCAGGGCAAAGAGGGAGAAAACGTGCTTTCGCTGGGGCAAATGCTGGAGCAACAGATTAGCGGGCGCACCAAGGCCCTGGAAACGGCAAGGATGGCAGGCAGCTTATCGGATGAGGACAGGCGTAAGGGCAGACGGGTCATCCGCTTTTTGGAGGAGCAGAAAAAGCGGCTTATGCTGGAAGGGGGAGCGGAAGGAGAACTTGGGTTTGGGTTTTTGAAAGAAGCCTTTGACAGGCAGGCGGGGGCGCTGAAAGAAAAAACTTCCCATACCGGAAGGCGGCTGGAAAATCTGTTCTATTTTGCGGAGCAGGCTTTTGCGGAAGGGAATGAAATGCTGATTTTGGTAACGGAGCTTACGGTAAATAATGACAGCGCCAGGTTTATCGGGCAGTTTGGATGCCCGGCATATGAGCGCCACAGTAAGGATCTGATGCTTTCCGAGCGGCAAAACAGCCTGCTTGGGGAAATTAAAGCGTTAAATTTAGAGGTTTAAGATGTTAAAGGAAAAGGAATGGGAAATTGAAGGAGGTAAGCTTACCTATCTGGAAGGTGAGGACGGGATCACGGTTACTGGCTGTAAGGTAAACGCAAGCAGGGTGGCGGTTCCCGATGAAATCGGGAAGATTCCGGTTACCAGGATTGACAGGAAGGCTTTTTTAAGCAGGAAACAGCTAAAGGAAATCCGCCTTCCCAAAGGGCTTTTGGAGATTGGAGACTGGGCATTTGCTTACTGCAGCGGCCTTACTTTTGTGTGGATGCCCAGAAGGAACCTTTCCATGGGAAAAGGGGTTTTTAAAGACTGTCAGGCTTTATCCGGTATTTTTCCGCTGGAAGGGGAGACGGCAAGGGACCGCCAGTGCGGGATGCTCCTTGGCAGTGTGCCGATGAAGCTGGAGACGGAATATTTATTTACGCCGGGGGATGTGGGAAGCGGGCAGTGGCTTTGTGCATACGATGCAAAGGTACATACATTTTTGGAACAGCCGGATGAGGACGGCTACAGCAAGATGGTCTACTGCGGGGAAGAGGATATCATGTCCAATATGGATCTGTATCTGGCAGAAAGGCGGAGGGAGAAGGCAAGGCTTTGTCTTCTTAGGCTGATAAATCCGGTGGGGCTTTCAGAAAACTTCCGGCAGGAGTTGGAAGGATACCTCAGGGAACACACGAAAGGATGCGATTCCCAGGCGGCCTGGGAAGTGGTGTTCTTTGAACATGGAAGTGAGCAGGAATATTATGAGGCTTTTACCGGGGCAGGCTGCGTGACGGAAGAAAACTATGACAGGATCTTATCGGATATGGGAGAACGGTATCCGGAGATGAAAGGCTTTTTGATGCGCTACCGGTCGGAAAAGATGGAACAGACGGATTTTTTTGCGGCGTTAACGTTAGATCTTTAATGAGGATGCCAGGAAGGGGTAAGAAATGGAAAAGATGGTATTGGATTTTGACAGGTATTACGAGACGGCAAGGCGCACCATTGCGGAAGGACAGGTTTTGCTGAAAAACGAAGGGCAGGTGCTCCCTTTGCCAAAGGGCGCAAAGGTGGCGGTGTTTGGCAGGATCCAGACTCATTATTACAAGAGCGGAACCGGATCGGGCGGGATGGTCAATGTGGACAAGGTCACGGGAATCCTGGATGCGCTTTTGGAAGAAGGTCATGTTGAGGTCAATCAGGAGCTGCTTTGCACCTACCGGGAATGGGAAAAGCAAAATCCCTTTGATGAGGGGATCGGCTGGGGGAATGAGCCCTGGTGCCAGAAGGAAATGCCTTTATCCCATGAGCTGGTAAATGCGGCGGCAAGAGAATCCGATTATGCGCTTGTGATCATCGGACGGACGGCAGGCGAAGATCAGGATAATTTTAACAGGCCGGGCTCTTATCTCCTTACCGGGGAAGAGGAGGATATGCTGGGCAAGGTCCGGGAGGCTTTTTCCAAGATGGTGGTGATCCTTAACGTGGGCAACATTATGGATATGGGCTTTGTGGACCGATATGATCCGGATGCCGTGCTGTATGCATGGCAGGGAGGAATGGCAGGCGGCCTTGGCACCCTTGACGTGCTTTTGGGTCATGTATCTCCCTGCGGAAAGCTGGCTGATACCATTGCGGGCCGGGTGGAGGATTATCCTTCCGATGCCAATTTTGGCAGCCGGGATGTGGATTTTTACGTGGAAGATATTTACGTGGGCTACCGTTATTTTGAGACGGCAGCTAAGGATAAAGTGCGTTATCCTTTCGGGTACGGGCTTTCTTATACGTCTTTTGAGATACAGACGGAAGAATTTGATGCGGTTCAGGGCAGGATAAGGCTTAAAGCTGTAGTGAAAAACACCGGATCCTATGCGGGCAAAGAGGTGGTGCAGGTGTATGTTGGCGCACCTCAGGGAAAGCTTGGGAAACCGGAAAAGGTACTGGTGGGATTTGCCAAGACCAAAGAGTTAGCGGCAGGCGGAAGCCAGGAGCTTTCGTTTGAGGTTCCCTTTTATGTGTTTGCATCCTATGATGAAACCGGGATTCTTGGAACCCCTTCCGCTTATGTGCTGGAAGCGGGGGAGTACAGGGTGTTTGTGGGGAACAGTGTGCGGGATGTGAAGGAAGCCGGATTTTTTGGCATAGATCATGTGCAGGTGCTGGAAACCTGCACGCAGGCCCTTGCACCGGTCCGTGCCTTCCGACGGATGAAGCCCCAAAAAGATCAAGAGGGTGGTTTTTCCATGGTGCTGGAACCGGTGCCGTTAAGGAAGGAAGCTCCGGCGGTAAGAAGGCTCCGCAATCTGCCGGCAGAGCATGAGATCACCGGAGATCAGGGCTATAAGCTTTTGGATGTGGCAGAAGGTAAGGTATCCATGGAAACCTTTATTGCTCAGCTGAGTAAGGAGGATCTGGCTTGTATCATCCGGGGCGAGGGAATGGGAAGCCCCAAGGTGACGCCGGGAACGGCAGCGGCTTTCGGGGGCGTTTCGGAAAGCTTAAAGGGCTACGGGATTCCCTGCGGGTGCTGTGATGACGGACCCTCCGGTATGCGTCTTGACAGTGGGATGAAGGCATTCAGCCTGCCTAACGGAACCTTGCTTGCCTGCACATTTAATACGGAACTGGTAGGGGAGCTGTATGCCTTTACCGGGATAGAAATGATCAAAAACAAGGTGGACGCACTGCTTGGCCCGGGGATGAACATCCACAGGCATCCCTTAAACGGAAGAAACTTTGAGTATTTTTCAGAGGACCCGCTTTTGACAGGGAAGATGGCGGCGGTACAACTGCGCGCGCTGCATCAGGCCGGCGTTACCGGCACGATCAAACACTTTTGCGCCAACAATCAGGAAACAGGCCGCCATACCATAGATTCGGTGGTATCGGAAAGGGCGCTTCGGGAGATTTACTTAAAAGGGTTTGAGATTGCGGTGAAGGAAGGGAATGGGGACAGCATCATGACCACCTATGGTGCGGTAAACGGCCTGTGGACTGCCGGGAGCTATGACTTGAATACCACGATCCTGCGGGGAGAATGGAAGTTTGACGGGTTCGTGATGACGGACTGGTGGGCTATGATCAATGAGGAAGGAAAGGCAGCGGATAAGACCAATTTTGGAGCTATGGCAAGGGCGCAGAACGATGTATATATGGTATGCCAGCAGTCTGACGGGGATGAAAACCAGGACAATACTCTTGACTGCCTGAAAGAGGGGAGTCTTACGGTGGGTGAGCTGCAAAGAAATGCGGGGAACATATGCCGGTTTTTGATGGGAACCCATGCTTTCCGGCGGATGAATAAAAATCAGGTGGAAGTAGAGACGGTAGGAGAGAGCGCCGGGTCCATATTGAAGGAACAGGAGGTTGTCTATTACCAGATAAAAGATGAGCTTACTATTAACCTGGAGGGGGTAAGTTCAGGAAAGGGCAGTGATTTTGTGTTTGCCCTTAACATGGACCGGGTCGGAGGATACCGGGTGATGTTGACGGCCAAGTCGGATTTGGGAGAGTTGGCCCAGATTCCGGTGACCTTGTTTTACCAGAGTGTTCCGTTTGCGGTTTTTACCTTTAACGGAACCGGCGGGGAGTGGAATAAGCTGGAGAAAAAGACGGTGCTTAAGAATAAATATTCCGTCATGCGCTTATACTTTGGCCAAAACGGCCTTGTGCCCAAGGAGATCCATTTCAGCTTTGATAAACCGCTGGATGAAATTACGGACGAGGAATCCTATATAAGGTCATAGGGGAACCTTTTCGGCGCTTTGGCATAGGATAAAGTAATGCGGGTTTTGGGCGTAAGCGCCCTGATGGGGAAGCGTGAAAAGGATTTTAATTGCCGGAGAAACCGGAAAAACGGGAAATTATGAAGACGCGATGCGGCAGCTGGGGGCATATCCGGTGACCGCATTGCATGTGCCTGATATTTCAAAATATGACGGGCTGCTTTTGCCCGGGGGTGGTGACATCGACCCAAGACTTTTTGGACAGATCGCAAGGGGAACACGGTCCTTTGATCCCGTGCTTGACCGGATACAGCTTGCAATCCTGCGGGCTTTTGTGTGGGAGAGAAAGCCGGTGTTTGGCGTGTGCAAGGGGATGCAGCTGATCAATATCTTTTTTGGCGGCGATATGTTTCAGGATCTTGCCGGGGCAAAAGCTCATGAATATATAGGGAAAGACCAGCACCATGGATCTAAGGCCCAGCCCGGCAGCGAACTGTTTGGCTTATACGGGGAAGGGTTTGTGGTAAACAGTGCCCACCATCAGGGAGTGGACCTTCCGGGGAAAGGTATCCTCTATACGCAGTATGCGGATGACGGCGTGGTGGAAGGGTTAGAGCACTGTTACCTTCCGGTATCCGGGGTGCAGTGGCATCCGGAAAGGCTTTGTTTTGCCCATAAAAAGGAAGGCATGGCAGATGGCAGCAAAATTTTGAGAAATTTTGTAAAAATAGCTTGACAAGTTGTACTAAAAAATAGTATACTAGCAAAGCGGGTTCGATAAAAGCCCGTGTGGCAAAAGGGATCTTAGCTCAGCTGGGAGAGCATCTGCCTTACAAGCAGAGGGTCATAGGTTCGAGCCCTATAGGTCCCACTTCTGGAAAATGGTCAAGCAGTTTTCCAGAGAAATATTCATATGGCGAGATAGCTCAGTTGGCTAGAGCATACGGTTCATACCCGTAGTGTCGAGGGTTCAAATCCCCCTCTCGCTATTTAGAAGAGGTCCGAAAATCTTGTAAAATCAAATTTTTACGGCTAGAAGGAAGTGATTTCAGATTAGGCGGTATAGCCCCAATTACAAGGGCTGTACCGTCTTTTCTTGCGCTCAACGAGCGCATTTTCCTTATGCGCCTTGCCGTTTCGGTTGCGTGGCAGAAAGGAAATTGATTTCCCCCACATACTTGCGGATAATCGCGGCGAAGCTGTCAAAGTCGCTTTTGTTCTGTTCGTAGGTATCGACTTCCTGCTGGTCTGCCTTGACCTTTTCTTCCAGTTCCCGCTGTTCCGCTTCATACTCTGCGGACAGCTTCAAAAATCTGTCGTGGCTGATTGCGCCGCTTATATCGTCCTCATAAATCCGCTTAAAGATACGGTCAAGTTCTACTATCCGCTTTTACGCCAGTACGACTTCACTTCCTGCGCTTCATTTCCTTTTCCGTTTCAGCGGAGCGTTGCTGATACATCATTTCATGGAAAGCCATGATGTCATCAAAGAAAAGGGCAGTCACGTCAAATATCCTGCCCCATACGATTTGCTTCAATACTTCCTCTCGGATAAAGTGCGCCGTACAGCTTCCCGTATTGCTTTTGTACTTTGCACAGCGGCAACACCAATGGCTTTTTGTTCTTCCATATACGGAAAGTAAATTGATTGTCCATGTTACGACCTCACCATCCCATCTCCATGAGCCACCGCGCCGCCTTTTCCTCCCGCCGCTTCTCCGTTCCGGCTGCTGATTTGCCCAGCGTCAGTTCTGCGGAGATCTGTCCGTCCAGCAAGTAGATGATCCGATCGCAGCTGCTGGCAATCCTGCTGTCATGGGTCACCATCAAAATCGTGGTTCCCTCCCGGTTCAGCTTGACTAATTCCCCCATGACCTCCCCCGCCGCGCTCTTGTTCAGTGCCCCAGTTGGCTCGTCCGCAAACAGGATTTCCGGCCCGTTCATCATGCTCCGGCAGATGCACGCCCGCTGGAGCTGGCCCCCGGACACCTGGGTGATTGTGCGCTGTTCCAGCCCCGTGATCCCCAGCTTCTCCATGAGCTTTCGCGCCCGCAGGTTCAATTCCTCTTTCGATTTTCGGCCCCGGCTCCTGTTGGCCTGCGCCGCCGGGAGCAGAATATTGTCCAGCAAATTCAAGTTTGCCATCATGTTCATCTGCTGGAACACAAAGCCCATGCGGTGCAGCCGCAGCCGCGCCTTTTCGTCCTCGGACAGCTTCGTGATCTCCACATCGCCGAGCCAAACCTGCCCAGCCGTGGGCTGATCCATCCCTGCCACGTTGTAGAGCAGCGTCGATTTTCCGGAGCCGGACGGCCCCATAACCGCCAGCATTTCACCCTGTTCCATGTCAAACGTGATTTGGTGCAGGATGTTTTCTTTCGTCAGGTTCTCTACCCGCAGTAACTTTTTCATTCTCATCAGTCCCTCCCCGTGCAGCATTCATAGGCTTTGATGCGCCGGACTTCCGCCGTTCCTGTCAAAACCGCCAATATCGTGGTTCCCAGGATGATGGCCGGTATGCCCACCAACAGGCGATCCCAGCGGATGATGAAGCGGAAACTGTCTGCGCCAAAGGATTTCAGCACGGCGCCGCAAAGGCCCTCTCCCAGCAGGGTGCCGAGGAACAGCCCTGTCAGGACGCCGGCGGCGGCGGAGAGAAATCCCTTATAAAAATAGGCCCGGCCGACATCCCCGCCGGTGAAGCCCAGGGCCTTTTGCAGTGAGATAGCGTCGCGGTTGCGCTCCACGATCAGCCGGAGGAACAGCGCAATCACCACAAAGGCCACCAGGACGGCAATCAGTATCGCCCCCCGTGAGGCCAGCCGGAGCTGCGCCAGGGTCGGCCCATAGGTGTCCCGTACATAGTCCTCAATGTCCGTCACATCGGCCCCCGCCTGACTGTAGGCTTCCATCCACCGGGAACCGGCTGACCGGCCTTTCAGGGAGACATACGCAACGCTCCAGATCACGGGGCCATCGCTCGTTCTGCCGCCCGCCTTTGCGGTTTTTCCGCCGTTGGTGATGTCGGAATAGATTCCGCAGACAGTGCAGCGTCTTTCTTCCCCGCCTACCCGCAAAAGTAAAGTGTCACCGATGGACAGCCCCAACTCCTTCGCGTTCAAAGAGGACAACGCAATCTCATGGTCTGCCACCGGCATCGTTCCCTCTGAATACCGCACAGGGAATATGGTATGGTCGCCCAGTTCCACGGTCAGATTGCAGGTTGTGCCGTCCGCTAAAACCGCCGGGAGAGATTGGGTTTCCAGTACGGCGTATCGTGCTACCTGTTCGTCTCGCTCCAGGGCGGCGGCAAGCCTGGCCGCTGCCAAGCTGATGTCCGCCCCCTGGCGTATGTCCATGCGGATGTCCGCGTTTCCGATGCCCATATAGGTAACAAACGTGGGGGAGGACAGGGTGGAGTACAGATTTTGCGGCAGCAGCATCAGAAAAGCGCAGGCGGCGGACACAAAGCCGATCAGCAGGTATTGCCGCAGGTTCTGTTTCTGCTCCCGAACCGGGAACAGCGCAGCCAAAACGGATAGTTTGTCCGTCTTTTTCAGACTGCGCCATACGGAGAGCAGGATCACGGCCTCCACCACGGCAACTGCGCAGAGGGCAGATACCGCCGACTGTGCGCCCCTGTCAGAAGCGCCGTACAGCTCCCGGATCTGCCCCTCCAACGGCCCTTGCAGGACAGCGGCAGCCCCAAGACCCAGCAGGCCGCCGCAAAGGGAAAACAGGAGATATTTTGAGAAGTAGAGCCGCTTGATTTCTCCCTTCCCGATCCCCAGGGCTTTCAGCATCCCCACCTCCCGCTTGTCCCGCTCCATGCGGATGGACAGGATAAAACGGATGCAGAGCAGGGCCACCAGCAGCACCACCACAGCGGTCAGGAAAATCACGAATATGGTCGTCCCGTCTGACAGCGCGTTCATCATGCGGATCAGCGGCTTCGTGATGGCGGGGCCGTTTGCAGGAAGCCCCTGTTGGGTGTAGGCGGTACTGACGGCATTTGCGTTCCCGCCGTCCTTCAGGAGAAACTCAATGAGATATTCTTCCTCGCCGTGGGGTTTCAGCCGTTCATAGTCCCACTGGCTCACCAGGAACCGCTTGGAGGAGGCCATCATGGAGTTCATCTGCGAGTCCCGGAGAAATCCGGCAATGGTAAGTCCCTCGCCGCCAATTTGCATGGTGTCCCCAATGTTCAAGTCGTAGCGCACGCGGTAGCAGACGGGAACATAGACCTGTCCGGGCAGTACGTGCGGGCGGTTATTGTCCATGTCCAGGAGGTAGTCAAAGTGCTCACTCTGCACACACAGGCCGTTGTCCTGGGTGCTGTCCAGCAGGCTGTGGCCGCCCAGGGCGACCTGGCTGTTGGACAGGTTCAGAAAGCGGCAGATTTGCCATTGGTCGATTTCCGGATGCTCCCCGGCAAACCGGCTGATTTGCGATTCCTCCAATGCGCCGGTGTGCATCTGCAAAAGGTCAGGCACTTGTGCCTGCTCCATCAGGGCGTTGACCGAACCCAGCAGGCCGGAAAACAGCAGCGCCGTCAACCCGAGCATCATGGCGGAAACGGTCATAAAGAATACCGTGGCGGCGGATAGCAATTTATTTTGCCGCACATCGTTCCAGATCAGTTTGGTCAGCATGGCGCCTCCTTCTCTACTTCCAGGGCCGGGCGCTGCCCAGCCAGCCTTGCAGCGCCCAATATTTACCGTCAAGGTATTCAGGATCGGCTTTATGTAAGGATTTCTGCATCATACGGCAAAAACCAAACTTGATTTTCGTCATCAAATTCGTGTGCGCCGGTCTTTCGTAATCTACCCCGGCAAATTTTTTGGAGAGCTTTTCAATTCTCCGGGTCAATTCATTTTGCTTCTTTGGGGAAAGCCTGTCCCATACGATGTCTTCCATCAATGCGCCGGTGAAAACCCCGATTTTAGAAATCCCCCACCAGGATAAGCTGTGTTTGATATCCTTTGCCGCGGATTTTGCCCCGGCGCCCAGGCACTGCGTTATGATGACCGCCCGCTTTCCAAACATCTCAGGGGCAGGACGGTGCGGGATCCAGCGGTAAGCAAAATGATCAAGCAATGCTTTCATTGCTCCGGTGGCGTGGAATACATAGGCGGGAGAGGTCATTACAATCAGGTCCGCTTCCAAAAGAGACCTCTCAATTCTTCCAATATGATCCGCGTCCTTGCAGGTGCTTTCGCCCTTCAGCGTGCAGCTGATACAGCCGGTGCAGAAGTTTGGGCAATCCTTCGGAAGATAATATTCCGTTACACTTGCCTTATCCCTGAACGGTTTCAAAAACATTTCCTTCAACCGATAGGTTATGCCCTGTTTTTCCGTTCCGTTTATCACCGTAATGTTCACTTTTATCCCTCCAGAATCTCATGCAAAATCCGCGTGTGCAACACTTTGCGGTTTTCCTTTTGGGTCAGATCCATATCAATGACCCCTGACACGATTTTATGGCGCAAAAATGTCTGCTGCATGATTGTAACCAGCAAAAAAGTCTTTTTTCTTACCGTTTTGTCATCCCAATCCGGGCGGCAGGCCGCAACAAGGGGCAGGTATGCCCTATAAGTTCTGTGGGTATTGTCTTCCGGTTTCGGCTCCTGCATATCGGTCAGAATGGATATCCTTGCTATACTCTCGTGGGCAAATAGGTAATCCAGCGTCATGTTGCCGAGGAACTCCAGCTTTTCGGGGGTGTAAGCGCCGTTTCCTTCTCCCGTATGGTTTGAAACCGCGCAATGATTTCGTTTATCATGCGCTCCACGCACACTTCAATCAGCTTGTCTTTGTTCCCAAAGTGATAATTCAGAAGGCCCAATCCAACATTTTCCGCAGCTGTGCTCCAGCCCCCGGACGCTTTTCGGCAGATACAGTACCACCGCCGTCAGCCCCAACAGAACCCCCGCCCCCATCACAACCCCGGCCGCACCCCGGCCCACGCTGATTTGGAACCGGGCGGCGATGCCGTCGGCAATCGCCCCGGCCGCGCCGTAGGCCACCACATAACCGATCTGCGACAGGAACCCAATCAGCCCCCAGGCCCGTCCCTGCAATTCGTCCGGGATGTTCACCCGCACTAAATAATCCAGGCAGTTGTTGACAAAGGGGAGCGAGGCAAAGAACAGAAATCCAAATAGGCAGACGGGGTAGATGTTTTTCCAAATGCCAAAGCCCGCAATGCTCACCCCCGCCGCCAGCAGGAACAGGCACAGCGTTTTGACGTAGCCCCTCTGGATTCCTTTGGCCCCCAGGAACAGGCTGGACACCAGCATCCCGGAGGCGCAGATCGTTTCTCCAATCCCCAGCGTGGTGCTGTCGGCAAAGTCAAGAATAAGCGGTTGTGCCAGAGTTTGAAACGTACCCATAAAACAGGTCAAAGCTGCGGAAACCACAATCAGGATTGAGATACCGTGATTGCCGGTGACAGCCCGCCAGCCCTGCCGCAGACTGTCTATGAAGAAGACCTGGCATTCTGTTACTTTCTTTTCGATACCCTTCCGTACAAAGGCGGCGGCGAACACGGTGGGGAAAAAGGTACAGATGTCGATAACCAGTAGCAGCTTAATGTCGCTGACGGCCAGCAGCGCCCCCGCTTAAACGGGGGAGATCAAGTATCGGGCGCTCCCCGCAAGGCTCACCAAACCGCTGGCCTTGGAGTATTCCTCCTTTGTCAGCAGGTCGGTCACGGTGGCCCGATAGGACGGCTCCAGCAGCGCGGAGAAGGTGGAGCTGATGAATACGCCGGTGCAAATTTGCCAGAGTGCCGCTTCGCCCCACATCATGCACAGCAGTATGTAGAGAATCCCCAGCGCCGAACAGCCGTCCCCCAGCATCATCAGCAATCGCCGGTCATAGCGGTCTGCCAGCACCCCGGCGGGGATGCTCAACAGCAGTATAGGCAGAAAGGCCAGCAGGGTGACGAGCGCCATGCTGGCCGCACTCCCGGTCTGCCGGAACACATAAACGCCCAGGCCGAAGCTGGTCAGCCCACCGCCGACAGCGGAAATCAGTTCTCCCGCCCACAGTAACATAAATTTAGGAAAATTGCTTTGTTTGTTCATGAGGTTGTCTCCTTATAGACCGTTTACCTGTCGGTGCCGGACTGTAAAGTAAAGGAACTCGTTGGTTCCTTTGCGTCTGAAATTGCTACGTGATAAACTGGAATTGAACAAAATCGCTGCGCGATGGCCTGCCAAGGTTGTGGCATAGCGATTTTGTTCAATTACAATTTGTCTGGTTTACTTAGGGCTTACTGAAAAAGTGGCATAAGTGATGTATATCGTGGATTTTAATTGGTGAGAGAACAATTTTTGTGCCAATGATTCCAGAATCCGTATTTTTCAAAAATCAAAATGACCCCAGAATCAGAGGTTTACACGCAGAAACGCCTATTCTGGGGGTCTACATGAGTACTTCCTACATGAATATATTGCATAACCAAGCTATGATCCGCATCATTAAAGTATCGTATTAGGGTGCATTTCCCAATTCTACAGGGCTTTTTTGCATATATCCCATAGTTGCCCTGCATTTATTTCCCAATTTCGACTTTTTCAGTAGACCCTGCTTATCACCCGAAGATCGGAAGCATGGTCTCCCGCAAACTGCCCTCAACCATCCCTAGCAGCCGCTCCAGGTTGTAGGCGAACGCAACAGATTTGCTACTGGGCATATATTTCTAAAAAGGATGTAATTTTTCCATGTGTGTACTTGCCTTCTATCAAGCCAAATTCCGGGTCGTAATATTTGTTGTCATAAAGCAGCATCCAATGTGTATATCCCGCATTTGTATGGACAGTCAGAATCGAATACTTGTAGGGAACAGGATTTTTCTTGGAAATCCGCTTGTTTTTTTCAGCGTGTCCGATGCCATAAAAATCAAGTATTTCTATCAGTTGACCGATACTGGTGGCTCCATCTGTTTTCATATCTTTGATGACTTCTTCAACACTTTTTCCGGTAATCATGGCAATACACGCCTGTCCGCAGGTTGAAAAAGTGGGCTGCATAACCAATTCCATATACCTTATCTCCTTACATTCCGATTTGTTTGGTTTACTTATCGCCCGAAGATCGGAAGCATGGCCTCCCGCAGACTGCCCTCCTCCATCCCCAGCAGCCGCTCCAGGTTATAGATGAACGCGGCAATCTTTCTCTGCCGCTCCTCTGCACCGAGTGGAGCTAAGTCGTCGAATACCGTATTGGAGTAGAGCAGGGTCATTTCCGCCATCTCCGCCGGGTAATTCGTCCGGCAAATCCCTTGGGCGATCCCTTCCTCAATCAGACTGGTGACGATTGGATTCACCCCGGCCAAAAGCCGTTCCTGCATCTTTTGGTGCATGAGTGCGTTCTGCGGCTTATGAATCTGCTCCATGATTTCATGTCCAAGATCGTTGTTTACATTCA
Source organism: uncultured Lachnospiraceae bacterium (assembly GCA_910587295.1). Taxonomy (GTDB): domain Bacteria; phylum Bacillota; class Clostridia; order Lachnospirales; family Lachnospiraceae; genus Suilimivivens. Next base: position 41,542 of record CAJULP010000070.1, read on the forward strand.
GCGCCATCATCATCAGGGTCAAGCGCTGCAATACCGGTACGTCCTTATTCTCGACAATTTCACTGGCCTTTGCCACCAAGCTGCCGGTCATACGCTCAATCATAGCGTCCAAAATATCCTCCTTGGACTTGAAGTGGTAGTAGAGCGTTCCCCTGGCAATACCGATCTCATTGAGAATATCCGTAGTGCTGGTGCCGTCAAAGCCCTTTGTTCCAAAGAGCCGTTCCGCTACATCCAATATCTCATTTCTTCGTTCCTCAGCTTCTTTAACGATACGCATATGCAGGTGCCTCCTCTTTATTATATATAGACCGACAGCCTGTCTATAATTATTGTAGCACCGATTGCTGTAGTAGTCAACCATGATTTTCAAGTCAATCAGGGTAATATTGAAAGATGCACGAATTACGATGAAATCCATTTTCCTAACTTTAGTCCATAAAGTAAATTCCTGAACTTTTCTTGGATTATCACCAGTATAGAAACAGGACATATCCTGAATATCGTCGGGTACAATACAAAATGAAGCTTTTTCATGATGCCGAGGATGTATTCCAACGATTGGGAATCCAGCTTTTTCGCCTCTGCTATAAATGCCTGGAGCGCCTCCGGGTGTGCGTTTCCCTCATCAAAGAATTCCTGGGGCGTCACATCGAGGTACTCGCAGATGTAAAAGAAAGCCTGCATGGAGGGCAGAGCCTTCTTGTTTTCGATGTTGTTGATATAGTTGTTCGCCTGTCCCAGCGACAGGAACATATCACGGGCAGATATGCCCTTTTGCGTCCTCAGCTTTGCCAGCCGTTCCGGGAGAAAATCTTCATACATCGTCCTCACCTCCACCTTGTGTTAGATTGTACCTATCCATTTTTAGCTCAACTCATGTTTGGGTATGGGTACACTTTGAAGGCTATACCTATACAGGTTACATTATACACTACCCGCCTCCGGAACAATTCCTCTTTCCTTCAATCTGGAATGGCATTTATATCAGGTGCTATAAGCGTGATGATGTATATGACGGCTCATATATGTGTGATTTGTGGAGATATGACAAAGATGCTTTTGCAGAGTGGTGGAGCTCTGAATATTATGAGTGTGGCGGTGAATCCATGGCGGTTGATAAAGATTTGCTATTCCCAGGCAATAAAGAGTATGCGCCTGACAAATGCTGTATCATTCCCCAGACATTGAACACGATGCTGTCTAATTGCAAGAAGCATAGGACTGGTAAATGGAAGACGGCCAAAATGAATCTACCACTTGGCGTAAGGTATGATAGCCGTATGAATATGTATTATGGTGAGATTAAGCCGTGTGGCCATGACGAAGTGATACGATTATCTTATTGGAATACGCCAGAAGAAGCATTTACGGAATATTAAAGACATAAACAGGCTGATATACTTATCATGGCAGACAAGTATAAGAATAAAGTGCCAAAGAAGGTATATGATGCGCTGTTAAGGTATGAAGTACAACCATATATAGAAAATTAAATTACAGGAGGACATTTAACAATGAACAAAACAAATACAACAGATTCTACATTGAACATGATTAAATCAGTATGTGCGGAGCGTGACCGCAAAGAACGTGATGGAGAAAGCAAACTGGGAAAGGCTCCAGCTGGAAATGTGATCGGCGACATTGAGTGTTTGACCACAATACCCACAGGATGCGCCTTGGATACCGGGTGATGACCGGCGGGTGGACAAACGGGGAAGCTTTCATCCCCTTCTCCCAGACGCTCCTCACCACCCGGAACGAAACACTCATGGTCGGCCCGGACAGCCCGCTGGACAGGCGCACCATCCGCGGCAGGCGCAGGGCTGCCGCGAAGGAAAAAGGAACCGATACTGTATGCCGCATGGTTGCAGAAGCTAAAAAGGCGGGGATTCCCTTTGATTTTGTGCTGTTTGACACATGGTTTTCCAACCCTGTCCAGCTCATTGAACTGAAAGGGATGGAAACGGACGCAATTGCCATGATCAAGAAGAACAGTACAAAATACACATGGACGGATCCCGTAACAGGGGAGGCAGCCAGGCTGGACGTAAAGGAGATCTATTCCCGCAACAAAAAGAGTCCAGGTACCTGCTGTCCGTAAACGTCACTGTCACGGACAAAGATGGGAACGAAATCCCGGCAAGGCTTGTGTATGCGCGCAATCACAGCAACCGCAAGGATTGGGTGTGCTTCGTATGCACGGATATGTACCTGTCCGAAAAAGAGATCCTGGAAGCATACACGCTGCGCTGAACATTGAGACTTATTTCAAACTCACCAAAAGCTACCTGAAGTTGCGGACAGAATGTCACAGCACGAGTTATGATGCAATCACTTCCCATATGGTGGTCGTGGCGATACGGTATATGATACTTTCCGTAGAGCGTTTCAAGAACAGCGATAACCGCAGCCTTGAGGATCTGTTCTATGGCGTCCAGCGCGAAATAGTCAACGAACTCATTGACTGTGCCATCGTGCTTATGATAGATACCCTGCTTGACAGCGTAAGGGAATACTACCATGCATCGGAGACCCAGGTGACGGAACTGGTATGCCTTTTTATCAGCAGGCTGCCTGAAAACTGGAAAATTCATTTTCAGATGCCAAACGCCGTTTGATTTCTAGGAATCCTACGTTTTTCAGTGGGCGAAGTATGAGTAATGAATAGCTTTTCTTGCTCACTCTGTTGTATGCGCCTGATCTAATACCTGTCCAAGGCTTTTGCCAAGGGATAACGCCTTGCTCTAACTGGTTGATGATCCTGTCTGTTACCATCTCATATACTGATTTTGCCATAGTGTGTGACCTCCTAAATAAAAAAAGTGCAAAGCCCTTAATAATTCAATAGGCTTTACACTTCTTAATTTAGTAGTTATTTGATTGTCATAAATCTAAATCAGTTGTTACAATACCGAATGATTCAAGCTTTGCCTTTAATATCTTTATTTGATAATCAAGTTCTTTTTCAGTATCGTCTGATTTTTTAATACGTTGTAGACTTGTATAATTATCAATTAGGTTATTAATCATTTCTTTATCACTTGGCATATATTCCACCTGCTTTCTATATTGCGGCTTATGTTGATTGCTACAACCTTATTATATAGGATTGTGGAAGAAGTGTAAAGCCTATTCGATTATCAAGGTACTTTGTGGTGTTATTGGGTTGTTTGATTTGATAAGATAATTGTACACTATAGTGTGCTTGATGGTTAATAATAAAAAAGTACACAAAAATATACTAAACAAATTAGAAATAGTATATAAAAGTGTACAAATAATGCTAGATATTATTGTATTGTTTACTAGGATATGATATATTAATGATACGGGAAATCATAGAGCCAGGCGGCTACCCTCTTTTTCGGATGGGCTAACCCTCCAGACGAAAGAAAGGAGAGAGTTGCTAATGTATATTACATACTCTGATCTAATTCAAGTAGGAATATTCATTTGCGCCCTTGTGAGTCTGCTGTATCAGATTTTCAAGGGAAAAAAATAGCCGCCACTACTGCAATAGTGACGGCTGATGTTGTAAAACGTTAAGCTAAACATTTTTAAGGGTAGCCGCTTCTATGGTTTCCCCTTCATATATCTAATATAGCATATGTATAAAATCATTTCAAGTTTTATCGTGAATATATTCTACAATATCGCCGGGCTGACAATTCAATATTTCACATAAATACATTATGGTATCAATTGCAACATTTGAATTATTGTTTAATCTATTAACAATTGTAGGAGAAATATTATATTTTTCTCTCAAATCTCTTTTTTTTATTTTTCTTTGTTCCATCAATTCAAATAATTTTTTGTAACTGATTGTTCCTGTATATTGTTTCTCTCGTTCTCCCATAAAAACACCTCCACGATAATATTGTACACTATTGTGTTCCACAAGTCAATGAGAAAATATGTACACCATTGTATACTTATCACAAGAAAGTAAGTATATTTTTGTGTACTATACCAATAGAAATTAAGTGTATTTAAGTGTACAATAATCTTACAAGGTCAAGCAAGACAGACCACAAAAATCAATCACCAACACCAACACCAACAGCAACTGGGCAAGCCGAAAGCACCCACAAACTTAAAGCAATATACTTGTGACGGTATCGAGACGTGAGAGGGATATTCAAGAAGATTCTTTAAGGGTTGCTGCTAAACTAAACAGGAGAGAGGGCAAGCATATGTGTATATCAAAATCAGAGTTAGAGAGCAAAGTACAGGAAATCGGGAAATTTCGGACAATGGAAGAGGAAGCCGCCGGAATCCAGAAAGCACTTGAAGCGGAAGTGATCGCCTACATGGTGGAGAACGGGATTGACACGGAGATCACCGATTCAGCAAAGATCACCTACAAAAGCCAGGCAAGGTCAACACTGGACAAGAAAAGGCTTGAGGAAGACTTAGGGAATCTTGGGGAGTACACAAAAACAACTTTTACAACGTGTTAAGGATTAAGTGATCCAGACAGCAGGGTGAACGGTTCCAGTGTGGGGTTCGATTCCCTCACACCCATTTCAATATATTGAACAATCAAAACATTCTACATAAATCCATATAGGAAGGAGCTAAAAAGATGGGAAATGCGGATATTGCATCATTACAGGAAAGCATACTGAAAGATTATTATTCCGACAATGCGAGGAAACTTCATAGGACGGTAGATAAGATATTCATTCTGTTTAGATGGGTTTTTCAGGCAGATAAATGGGGAATATAAGGATAGTAACAAGAATGGATACATTGTGAATAGGCGATATGCGATAAGATAAAGTGGAAACATGGGATGTCTGGAAATTTAAGGCAGCCCATAGCATTAGGAAGGTGGATATTATGGCGATTTTACTAACGAATGGAAAATTCTATATAGCACACAATAGGACTGGTGCAGTAATTAAAGTGGCAGACATAGAACATGCACAGGATTTTTATTCAGTAGAGAGGGCGATTAACCAAAGGAATAGAACGCCTGGAAAATCTGCAAGCGGCTTGTTATGTCTGTAATCAGTTCAAAAGCAACATTCTTCCGGATGATTTTATGGACAGGATCATAAAGATATTCCTATACCAGATGAAAAAGAATTGTGGTAAGGAAATGAAATTAAAAGTCATACATAAATTAATGGAAACATTGTAATATCAATAAGCACTGATGGAAATTTTCTGCTAGTTAGTGTATAATTTTAATTGGCAAAAGAAATAAAAAGGGAAGAAGAGAAAATCCCCCCTTCCCAACCACACAGTTTTTCTTTATGATGTTAATTGCAAAACAAACAGATAAAGGAGACTGTGTGATGAGTACTATTGT
>CAJULP010000071.1 GCA_910587295.1 uncultured Lachnospiraceae bacterium
AGTGAGTTATGCCACGCTTCCCGCAAAAAGGTTGCACAAATCCCAAGGAGGTAATGAAAATGCTGATCAACGGCACAGAAGATTTGAGGGTACAGAAAACAATAGACGCCATACAGAAAACGTTTGAAGATATGATCTGTGAAATGGATTATGAAAAGATTACGGTCAAAGAACTCTGCGAAAGGGCGCGGATCAATAAAAAAACTTTTTACCGGTATTATTCCGTCCTTGACGACCTGCTCGCCGAGCTGCAGGGGGTAATGATAGAAGAATATCTGGAACGGATCAAAAACTACCGGATACCGGAAGACCTGGATAAGATCAACCGTGAATTTTTTCTCTATTCCGCAGAAAAAGGGTCTGTATACGAAAAAATCACCTGCAGCGGAAATTATGGATATATCCGAAGCAGGATGATCAGCGATGTGATGAATTCCACCTGGAAAAGCTCCGCATGGCTCCAGCTTCTGGAACCACCGAAGCAAAATATCCTGCTGCATTTCATCCAGACCTCCACTGTGGAAATGTATAGCCAGTGGGTAGCGGATGGGAAAAAAATCCCCCTGGAAGAAATGATAAAAATATCAAACCAGCTTCTATGTGCCGGTGTAAACGGCTTCATGGAATACAATGCCCCAATCTGATAAACATTTTGATTTTGCCTTTGGGGGGTTCAAATTTTTAGAAATTTTCCGGCGTTGTGGCAAGCACGCTCTCCTGCCTGTTCCGGGCTGTTTACCCTTGCATACACTGCAATGTTCACTGTTTCCATCTCCCTGTCCTATAAATTTCTACTGCTTAATCCCACAGGAATGCGGCGGAACACAATCCCCCCGCCGCATGGTTTCTGTGATTAAGTCTTACTGCCATAATCCTTCACTTCTTAAAAAGTGTTCTGCCCCTCTTCGCACCTGCCCACCACGGACAGGCTGTACCCCGGCTTTCCCGCTCGGCTCCTTAGACGCGATCTTTTTTACAACCAACAAATGGCTGCAGGAGTGTCTTAGCGCCTCGGTTACGGCTCCTTAAATGGCTAATGTATCTGGACTGCTGGATATGGCTGGCATGGCGCACCGTGATTCCTGCACATGCTCTCGGAAGCCCTGCTCCCGGCATTTGTCAAAGGTCTGTAGAGAGGCTTTCCCGGAAGAGACCATCTGCCCGGAAAATATCCTCTCATAAGGTACTCACACTCAGATGCGTTTTGCACACCCTGAAAGTGAAAAAATTTTTTATATTTCATTTTGGAAAAGTCCATAGTATAATGTCATTAGAATTGATGCAGAATATTACTATAATTGAAATTGGATGTTACGAAAGGAGTTTTTATGCAGACATTGATTAAACCATCTGCCGCCATCCGTCAGAACTATACTGACATCGCAAATCTTTGCAAGGAAACCGGGGAACCTGTTTTCCTGACTAAAAACGGAGAAGGCGATCTGGTTGTCATGGATATCGCCGTATATGACCAGCGGGAAAAACAGTTGGAATTGCGGGAGAAGCTGGTGGAGATTGAAGAACTGAGAAATGCCGGCATCCCGGACATTCCTGCCCGGACAGCATCCGCTAATCTTCGTTCTCTGTTAAAGGAGCATTCCCATGTATAAAGTTGATATTTCCCCTGCCGCCAACGCTGTGCTGGAAGATTACAGTCTCCGCTGTGCCAGCGACAATGGCGTAGAATGCGCGCTCCGGCTTCTGGACGCCTTTGATGAGAAGCTCGGTCATCTCGAAACCACCCCGATGATTGGATGCGCCAGATTAAAATATATTCCTTCCAAATACCGCGTGATTACTTTCTGGCCCCATTTATGGCTTGTATTTCAGGTTAAGGAAGAGGACAAATGCGTAAAAATCGAATATATCATTGACGACAGGCAAAATTATGGCGCCTTCTTAAAATAGCAGGAAGGGGCTGTCGCATTAACGAATAAAAATTCGTGAAGCGACAGCTTCATTTTTGCTGTTTTTACATGTGATTTTAAGAAAAAGCCCCAGATCACTCTGTTATTCTATAAAAAGGGCATACTTTAATAAGCCATTTCCCATGGCTTGAAAGTTTGTTTTGAGATGTTTAAAATTAAGCGCTTCTCATTGGAAACAAATGTGTTCCCGTCCTGCCTTTTTGAATCTTATTATGGAGCTTGTTTATATTCCTTGCCATAGCGAGCAGTATACTTTCCGCAAGCACATTTGGAGTTCCTTTGCTTACATATCTCCGAAACTGCATATCCTGTTTTAAATCCCCAAAAGAACCTTCTGCCTGTATGCTCCGGTTGATTCTGAATGCAATCCCTTCATCAGAAAGTATCCGTTCCAGATCTTCCTGCCTGTATTTCAGAAATGTCCTGGCAACCTGAAGTGTTTTCGTCCTTTCTTCCAACGGTATTTTACAATTATTGCCCTTGATACATTCACCTTTATACGGACATCCGCTACAATCCTCACATTTGTAAATCGTCTTTTCGCTTACATAACCGGTTTTGCTTTTGGAATGCCTGATATGGTCTGCATTCAGCCTTTTCGCATTCCGGCAAATATAGATATCCAATTGCGCATCATATTCCATATTTTCTATTTTTCCTATGTCATTCCTGTACTTACGTGTTTTTGAAATCTCATAGTTGGCGGGCTTTATATAGGATAGCTGCCCGTTTTCTTCAAGAAACACATAGTTCTCTTCACTTTCATATCCGGCATCAGTGGTTATGTTTTTATATTTAAATTTCAGATGTTCTTGGGCATCTTTTAAAAAAGGAATTAATGTTGTTGTATCTGTTGGCTGTTGGCCTATGGTGAGCCATGTAATATATTCGGAATCCACTCCGTGCTGGAGATTATATGCCGGCTTTAACTGCCCGTTTCCCATGGCATCCTCCTTCATCCTCATAAAAGTGGCATCGTGGTCTGTCTTGGAATAACTGTTGCGTCCGCCGCAGATATGTATTTGCTGATTATATTTTTTGAGCCGGGACAGATAACCTTCGAGGGTTTCAATGCTCTTTTGAAGCGGCGTTTTTCTTTTCCCAATGCCATGAACAAAGACTACATTTTCACTCTGTTTGAGGGCATAAAGCTTCTTGCGCAGTTTCTTTACATGCTTCATCTTTACAGTGTCGCCATAAACAATCTTTAAATCGTAGCGTTGTTCGCATTCCGCCACAAAATCAGCAAGTTTTATCAGAAGCTTTGTCTGATTTTTGGTTACGGCCTTCTTCCAGACAAAAGTATATTTGTTTGCGGCTGCTTCGATTTTTGTGCCATCAATGAAAACAGTTTCGCCGGAAATTTCTCCCAGGTCAAAAAGTGCATTGGACATTTCGGCAAGAATGCGCTTGGCGCATGGAGCAAAATGAATGCTCCGAAACCGTGCGAATGTCGCATGATCCGGCACGGGTGCACCTTCAAGAAGAAACATGAAATTAATATCCCTTTTACAGTTAAGCTCCATGGAACGGGAAGAATAGTCCCCATTCATATAAGAGTAAAGTACAATCTTCAGAAGTGTTCTTGGGGATACCGAATTTATTCTTTCGTAAGTAGAATATAAGTCAGTCAAATCCATCGCCTCCACAAACTGACTGAGCAACCGCACAGAATCATCTTCCGGAATAATTGTTTCAATATTTAGCGGAAGTTTTAAT
>CAJULP010000072.1 GCA_910587295.1 uncultured Lachnospiraceae bacterium
ACAATAGTACTCATCACACAGTCTCCTTTATCTGTTTGTTTTGCAATTAACATCATAAAGAAAAACTGTGTGGTTGGGAAGGGGGGATTTTCTCTTCTTCCCTTTTTATTTCTTTTGCCAATTAAAATTATACACTAACTAAATTCCCGTTTAGTTGGGTTAAAGGGGGGATCTAAATGCCCGAAAGGAATGAGATAAAAATCTATGCGCCAGCTGTGCTGACGATTACCACGTTCGATACCGCTGTCTTCGAAATCGGCGCGTTCGCGAAATGGTTCCTTAAGATTTTTATCCCTCATCCCGGCGGTATTATTTGCCATGTAACCCAACGAAACAGTTCAGCCCGCGCCCATAAAAAGATAGCATACGGGAAACCCCATACGCTATCTTTTTACACACTTTTAAGTTTTACCGCACACTACCAGAAAACATGGTCTCCCAGCACAAACCCTTCTCTTTTTCCTGCCCGCCTGAAATGAGTAGCGCCGCCAACCGTAGTCTCCCCGTTAATGGCAGCCTGTGCCGCCTGCATGCACAGATCCGGAACTTTCCCCTCATAAACTCTGGCTACCTTTCCTGTCATGGCAGGGGTAAACTGCCCGGAAGCATAGATTACAGAGTGTATGGTATTAGGATAAGCGCCGCTTTTTACGCGGTTCATGACCACCGCGCCAACGCCTACCATGCCGTCATAGGACTGGTTTCCTGCTTCACAGTAGATCAAAGCTCCTAATAACCGCAGCTCGTCGGCATCCGCCGAAACTGCCCCGCGGTTTGCCTTGCGCTTACGTTCCGCCTCCTCACGCTCCCTAACCCGGATCACATCTATGGTCTCTCCTTCGTCAATGTGGAATTTCACATTGATATAATCAGAATCCACATAACCGATCTCATCATTGTATTCCACGCTGATCCACCGATCATCCACCGTTTCGATAAATTCTAATGTATCTTCATAAGCAATAAAGCCGTAGACATCCGCCTGGTCATCCGGCTCCATCCTGACCCTGACAGCCTCCGCATCCAACGTCACGATCCAGTTGCCCACATCCTCCGCCATTTCCTTGGCGTCCTCGCCAAACAAAAGATACTCATCCTTCGCCCAGCCAATCAGATTCCCTGACTGCAGTTTGGTCCAGCCGCTCTTTTGTTCCAGAATCTTTCCCCCGCAGTCTTTGTACAAAAGACCAACCTTATCAGAGTCCTCCGTGGCTTCCGCGCGGATGTTCAATGCATTCTGCACGTTTGCCATGGTCAATTCCTGCTCCATGCGCTCCTGCTCGGCTTCAAACTTTTCATTGATGTCCAAACTTGTCTGCACTTCTACATCGGTGTGGTCTGCGAACACACTGGGATTTAAAACTTCCGCAATACCAGTGCTGGGGAAATCATATCCTCCCTTTTCACTCGCCTGAACGGTTATTTCCTCTGCTGCAAATAGGTACGGGCAAAGAAAAAGCCCCGCAGCTACCATGAGCAGCCTATTTCTCCGGTTCATTTTGTTACCTCCATATCGGGCATAATTGTTCCATGAGGGCAGGATTTCCACGTGCAGGCACGGCAAATGTCTTTCGGCTGCTTGGCTCTTTTTGGCTCCTGCCGGGCAGACACTCGAAAGCCTTCGGCTTTCTCGTTCGCTTCGCTCGCCAAATATCCAAAAGGCCATTTCCACGTGCAAGCACGGCAAATGTCTTTCGGCTGCTTGGCTCTTTTTGCTCCTGCCGGGCAGACACTCGAAAGCCTTCGGCTTTCTCGTTCGCTTCGCTCGCCAAATATCCAAAAGGCCATTTCCACGTGCAGGCACGGCAAATGTCTTTCGGCTGCTTGGCTCTGCCCTTTAAATGTTACAACTTTATTACATCAAATATGTCACTAATATTAACAAACTGTGCCGTATTTGTCAAGTTTACCCGTTTTAGCTGGAGATTTCCACCATTTTTGTTCCAAATAATCCCTTATATATTACGGTTATTTTACAATTGTTTCGATTTTTCGACACAGGCTTCCACCGCCCCCATCACACTGCCCCGAAGCCCCATCTCTTCCAGCGTCTGCACCCCCTCAATAGTGGTGCCGCCGGGAGAACAGACCATATCCTTCAGTTCGCCGGGATGTTTCCCTGTCTCCAGCAAAAGCTTTGCGCTGCCCATCACGCTTTGTGCCGCCAGACGGTAAGCCTGGGCTCTTGGCATCCCTGCCTTCACACCGCCATCCGCTAAAGCCTCCAGAAACATGAACACAAAAGCCGGGGAGCTGCCGCTTACCGCCCCTGCCGCATCCATCAGCTTTTCCGGGATTTCTTCCGCAATGCCGAAACTTTCAAACATTTCCATACAAAATGCCATATCCTCTTCCGTGACCCTTTCATTCCGGCACACGCTGCTGCAGCCTGCCATGACCATTGCCGGGGTATTCGGCATACACCTGACCAGCTTTATGCTTTTCCCAAAAGCGTTTTCTATCCATGCAAGGCTCTTGCCTGCGGCAATGCTTACCACCACCGCGTCCGGCTTTATGTCCCCGCGGATCTCCCCGATCACTGTCTCCATCATCTGAGGCTTCACCGCAAGAACCAGTATATCCGCTTCCCTGGCCACCTGCCGGTTTTCCTCATATACCGCTATCCCGTATTTTTTTTGGACGGCTTCCCTTGTTTCTTTCGTTCTGGCAGAGCCAGAAAGCATGGACGGCTTGACAACTTCCTTTGCCAGCATACCGCTGATGATTGCCTTTGCCATATTTCCAAGCCCAATAAATCCGATCGTCATTTTCCTTCTTCCTTTCTGTCCTGTCCTGCCGCCTGATAAAGCAGAAGCGCTGCTGCCACTGCTGCGTTTAGTGATTCCAGACTGCCTGCCATGGGTATCTTTATGTATTGGTCCGCCAGATCCGCCGTTTCCTTCCTGAGCCCATTCCCTTCATTCCCGATTAAAAATGCGCTCCCCCCTTGGTAACGGATCCTGTCAAAATACCGCTCCCCCTCAAGGTGGGCCGCATAAACAGTCACGCCGCCTGCCTTTACCATGCACACCGCATCTTTTAAATCCTCCTGATAAACAAAGGGAACACGGTAAAGAGACCCCATGGTGGAACGGATGGTCTTGGGGTTATAAACGTCCACGCAGCCCCTGCTTAGGATCACGCCGCTGGCGCCTGCCCCTTCCGCCGTCCGCAGCATAGTTCCCAGATTTCCCGGATCTTGGATATCCTCCAGGATTAAAAAAAGAGGCATCTTCCCGCCTGCTTCCTGTCGGTCTTTTGCCTGTCCGACCATTTCCTCCAGGGAGTAGAAAAACTGCTCCATCACAAACAAAATCCCCTGGGGGGTACAGGTATCCGTGATCTTTTGAAATACTTCATCGCTGACCGACTCCACAAAAACCCCCTGCTCCCTGCACATTAGAAGTTTTTGCAAAGCCCCTTCTCTCCTGCCGCCTTCATCCCGGTCATCTGTAAGGCCTGATCTGCCGGCTTGGTTTCCCTGTTTCAAAAGCGTCAGAAAACTTTCCGAATAATAGACTTCCCGAAGCTTTTCCTGGGGCGCTTCCCCGAACATCCGGATCCCTTCGGCTATAAACAGCCCTTCCTTGTTCCGGCTGCGGCTCTTTTCCCGTAAAGTGACCAAATGCTTGATACGGCTGTTGCTTAAACTGGTGATCATCTTTCCGACTCCCTTTAAAAACGTAAGGCAGAGGCCATGCCCCTGCCTTGATCTTATTTACTGTGATAATAATTTGCTTACATTAAACTGATATTCTGATATCTCTTTCTTCATAGCCAGCGCTTCTTCAATATCGAAATCCACAAACTCCGCATTCCGGTAACCCACTACCCGGTTGCTCTTTCCTCCACACAAAAGGTCTGCCGCATAAGCGCCCATGATGGATGCGTAAAACCGGTCCTTACAGGTAGGGGAGCCGCCTCGCTGCATGTATCCTAAGATCGTGGCCCTGGTCTCAATGCCGGTAGCCGCCTCAATCCTCCTTGCCATGGAAGTGGAATGCCCAATCCCCTCCGCATTGACAATGATATGGTGCTTTTTACCGTGTTTCCGGTTCCTGATAATGTTATTGATGATGCTCTGTTCATTAAAATCATATTTTTCCGGAAGCAGAATATCCTCCGCACCGTTTGCCACCCCGCACCACAGTGCGATATAGCCTGCATTCCTTCCCATAACCTCAATGATACTGCATCTTTCATGGGAAGACGAGGTATCCCTGACCTTATCGATAGCCTGCATGGCTGTGTTGATCGCCGTGTCAAAACCGATGGTGTAGTCCGTACAGGCAATATCAAGATCGATCGTTCCCGGAATGCCTACGGTATTGATCCCGTGCCTCGCCAGCCCCTGGGCGCCGCGGTAAGAACCATCTCCGCCAATCACCACCAACCCGTCAATGCCATACTCCCTGCAGATGTCAGCCGCTTTCTGCTGCACTTCTTCCTGTTTAAATTCCGGGCAGCGGGCCGTTCCTAATATGGTTCCGCCCCTTTGGATGGTATCCGAAACATCTTTCTTTTCCATATCCAGGATCTCTTCGTTTAAAAGCCCCTGATATCCCTTTTTAATGCCCTTCACTTTAACGCCGTTTCCGATCGCCTTACGCACTACCGCACGGATTGCGGCGTTCATACCGGGTGCGTCACCGCCGCTGGTGAGCACGCCAATGGTCTTAATTTCTTTTGCCATAGCTGATTCCGTCCTTTCTCTGGTTTTTATTTTATCCTTTTTTCAAACGGTTTTCAATCCCTTTTCACATTCCAGACAATTTTTATGTTATCTTTCCCAAACCGCCCCGAAAGCTTCTCCAAAAGCGTCTCATCCGCATTCACGTTTTTGTTGGGCGGCAGTGTTTTCATTACCTTTTTATCTTCGACATAAATGACCACGCCATCGCGCCCGTCAGAATCCGCCATCAGGGAAAACAGCTCTTCCTGCGCCTTTTCGTAGCTTTCCATAGTGGGAAAACGCACCCACAGCTTCTTTGGTATCTCGTCAAAAGCAGTGATCCTCTCGCAGATCAGCTTACCGTCCTTTTCCTCCTCCACGGAAACCCTGCCCCGGATAAATACTTTATTTTCTTCCATCAGTTTTGCACTGTATTTCTCATAATCTCTGGGGAAAACAATGACCTCCACGCTCCCCACCAGATCTTCCACTTGCAAAAAGGACATGACCTTGTCATTCTTCGTGTATTTGATCTTTTTGTCCGCAATCATACCGCCGATGGTCACCACCGACTGATCTTTTACCCTGGCCGCGCCGGTTTCCTCATCCAGCATGAAATCCGCCGTGGTATTGGTGATCCCCTTCCGCCAGAGTTCCTCCTGCTCCTCTAAGGGATGGCCGCTGATATACACCCCCAGCACCTCTTTTTCAAAGGCCAGCAGCATCTCCTTGGAATATTCCCCCACATCGGGAAGTTTTACCTCAAATTCTTCCTTCTGGCTCTCGTCCACAATGTCAAATAAGCTGATCTGTCCGGCCATATTATTTTTCCTGTCATGGATAATCCGTTCCATGATCTGCACGTAAGCGCTCATAAACTGCTTTCTGGTGCCGGGAAGGGAATCAAACGCCCCCGCTTTTATGAAATTCTCAATGGCCTTTTTATTCACTTCCTTATCCGCCATCCTGGTGATAAAGTCTTTCAGGTTCGTGTAAAGCCCTCTTTCGTTCCTCTCTCCTACCACTGCCTCGATCACCGGCCGGCCCACGCTTTTAATGGCGGTCAGCGCGTAACGGATGGACTTACCGTCCACGGAAAACTGGCCCTCCCCTTTATTGATATCCGGCGGCAGGATAGCAATGCCCATGTTCCGGCAGACCATGATGTACTCCGCCACTTTGCCCGGGTTATCGATCACCGAGGTCATCAGCGCCGCCATAAATTCCACCGGATAATAATACTTCAAATACGCTGTCTGGTAAGAGACCACCGCATAGCAGGCCGCATGAGACTTATTAAACGCATACTTGGCAAAATCCATCATATCGTCGTAGATCTGGGAAGCCACCTGCTCGGAGATCCCGCCTGCCACGCACCCCGGCACTCCTTCCTGTTCGTTGCCATAAATAAAGTTAGCGCGCTCCTTTTCCATTACGGACTGCTTTTTCTTACTCATGGCACGGCGCACAAGATCGCTCCGCCCCAGGGTATATCCTCCAAGGTCACGGACGATCTGCATCACCTGCTCCTGATAAACAATACAGCCGTAAGTGGGGGCAAGGATCGGCTCCAACTGAGGGCAGGAATAGGTAATGGCCCCGCTTCCCTTTCCCTTAACATACTTAGGGATAAAGTCCATGGGCCCCGGACGGTACAGGGAGATCCCCGCTATCACATCCTCCAGATTCTCCGGCTTCAACTCTTTCATAAAGCTTTTCATGCCGCCGCTTTCTAACTGGAACACGCCGTCCGTGCGCCCCGTTCCGATGGACGCAAGAACCTTTTTATCGTCAAAATCAATCTTGTCAATATCAATATGGACCCCTTTATCCTTTTCGATCAGGGCCACCGCATCCCGCAGCACCGTCAAGGTACGCAGCCCCAGGAAATCCATTTTTAAAAGCCCCAGCTCTTCAATGGTGGTCATGGTAAACTGGGTGGTCACGGAACCGTCCGCTCCCCTTGATAACGGAACCAGCTCTTCCGCCGGCCTTGAGCAGATCACCACACCCGCCGCATGCATGGAAGTATGCCGGGGAAGACCTTCCAGACGCTTACTCATATCGATCAGGCTTTTCACCTGTTCATCCGTCTCATAAAGCTTACGAAGCTCCGGGTTTATGTCCAGCGCCCGGTTTATGGTAATATTTAATTCATTCGGTATCATCTTAGCCAGGTTATCCACATAGGCATAAGGAAGATCCATGACCCTTCCCACGTCCCGGATCACGCCCTTTGCCGCAAGGGTACCAAAAGTGACGATCTGGACTACCTTTTCCGCCCCGTATTTACGGCTTACATAATCAATGACCTCCTGCCTTCTTTCAAAGCAAAAGTCGATATCGATATCGGGCATGGAAACACGCTCCGGATTTAAGAAACGCTCAAACAGAAGGTTATATTTAATAGGGTCGATGTTGGTGATCTTCAACGCATAGGAAACGATGCTCCCCGCCGCCGAACCCCGGCCCGGCCCTACCATGATCCCGTTTATCCTGGCATAATTGATAAAATCCCACACGATCAGGAAATAATCCACATACCCCATGGACCGGATTACCGAAAGTTCATAGTCAAGCCGCTGCTTAAGGCTCTGCCCGGTACTTCCGGCCGGAACATCCAGATCCGCCCCATATCGTTCTTCCATCCCGTCATAACATAATTTATTTAAATAACTCCAGGAGTCATACCCCTTGGGCACTTCGTACCTGGGCAGCTTGGTCACCCCAAACTCGATTTCCACATGACACCTGTCGGCGATCCGCTGGGTATTTTCCACCGCTTCCCATGCGTAGGGAAACAGCCCCTTCATCTCCTCCTCGCTTTTTACAAAATACTGGCCGCCCTCATAGCGCATCCTGTCCTCATCCGCCAGCTTTTTGCCGGTCTGGATACAAAGCAGGATATCGTGGGGCTTCACATCGGCATCATAGGTGTAGTGCACGTCATTGGTAGCCACAAGCGGGATGTTCAGTTCTTTGCTGATCTGCAAAAGGCTGGTGTTTACCATCCTTTGCTCTGGCAGCCCATGATCCTGCAGCTCTAAAAAATAGTTTCCTTTCCCAAAGCAGTCCTGATATTTTAACGCCGCCTTTTTTGCCTCATCAAGCAATCCCTTCTGGATATATCTTGGCACTTCCCCTGCCAGGCAGGCGGAAAGCGCAATGATCCCCTCATGGCACTTCCTGAGAAGTTCCATATCCACACGGGGTTTATAATAATATCCTTCCGTAAATCCGCGGCTGACGATCTTCGTTAAATTTTCGTAACCGATATTATTTTCCGCAAGCAAAACAAGGTGGTAATATCTGTCCTCACCACCTGTCAGTTCTTTGTCAAAACGGGAATTTGGCGCCACATAGACTTCACAGCCAAGGATGGGGTTGATCCCCTCTTCCTTACAGGCTTTGTAAAAATCAATCACGCCGTACATCACGCCATGATCCGTGATGGCAGCGCTGTCCATGCCAAGCTCTTTGACCCGTTTTACATATTCTTTTATTTTGTTGGAACCGTCCAGTAAGCTGTATTCCGTGTGGACGTGAAGATGCGTAAATGCCATTTGCGTGGTCTCTCCTTGCAACTACCTCTTAAGTGAATGAAAGCCGCCTGCCGGAGCTTTCATTTTTCATTGTACCACGCTTTTTTGATATTCCGCAAGCCGCCTGTTCATCTGCAGGGCAATTTTCTTTCCCCGTTTCCATTCCACTGTCGAGACCACAAGAAAGAGCACATTAATAAGCACCAGCATACCGATCACATGAGGCAGGTATTGGATCGAAAACCACCCAAAATAAAATCCAAATCCCAACACGGCCACATTCACCTCCACATAATGCAGAGCCACCAGCAGGACCATCTTTTTCCGGCTTACAGCCTTTTCCGGGTACAGCAACACCCCAACGCTGCACAAGAAAGAGACCAGCATCATCTGCCACAAAAGCTCCACCCCCAGTTCTGTCCGGGGCATAAATACGGTAATAAACACAGCCGTGGCAAACACCACGCCGGACATGACACACACATACGTGTGCAACAGGCCCTTTAACTTAAGATACACGGTCGTTTTCATTTGTCACACCCCCTACAGCCCCAGTTTTTCCTTCAGTCCAGGAACATATTGCCTGGAAATCATCAGCTTTTCCCCGTTTTTCATATTTGCCTCAAACCTGCCGCCAAGAGCCGTGGCAAAGCTTTTCACTTTGGAAAGGTTCAGCAGTACGGATTTTGACGCCCGGAAAAAATCCGTTCCCCCCAGCCTCTCTTCCAGCTCATAAAGTTTATATCTGGTCTCAAAAACCTCCCGTTCCCCATATAGGAACACCCGGTTATCCACTGCCTCAAAATAATAGATCTCCTTGGGCTGGATCTGCATGATCTGCCCGTTTCTGGTGCCGATAAGCCGCTCCTGCCCCGCCTTGACTGTGCGGATCATCCTCATCAGGTGCTCATCCATCTGCCGGCACTTTATGATGATCTCCTCCTCTTCCCCTTCCGGGCAGTCTATGATCGTGATCTTCATACCTTCTCCTATTTTCCGTCTCCGCTCTATCGGTCATGGAGCCGCCGCCTTTTCATAATCATGGCAGAAGCCGCCACTGCTATGATACCATATCCCAGGAGAAGTGCAACCTGCTGCCAAAGCTTTGCCTTTCCATTCCCCACCATGACCGTAACGCCCATCTGCTCTCGAAAAATATCCTTCGCCGCCTCCGGCAGTCCAAAAAAGGTTTCTTCCAGTGCATCCTGAATGCAGATCTCCCGCATGATTGCCGCTCCGTGCAGCACCGGAAGGCACTTTAATGCCTTCATTACACCGTCCGGCAGCATGGAGACCGGCAGGTAGATTGCACCCACAAATCCTACCAGCGTTCCCACGATGGACTGCAGGCCTCCCCATGCACTGTTGCTGTGGACAAGCAGGGCAGATAAATAAGAAAGAGCCGCATACACAAATGCATTCAACAAGATCATCCCCGTAAGCTTCCACAAAGAATCCGCCGGAAGCAGAGGATGGGAGCAAAAGACCATGTAGACCTCCCCCGCCGCCAATGTAAAAAGGCTCATCACGGCGCCCGCAAACCATGCGGCGCCAATATAACCAAGGGCAATCTTAATCCGCTTTACCGGAGCAACGTACAGGCTGACCAGTTTGTGGGATACTTCATCCTCCACCATCTTCCCGGTCACCGTAAGGGTCACCGTCACTGTGTTTACCACCAGGATCCCTGCCAGCGTCCACATCTGGATCAGGTATGTTGCATTGGCTTTATCCGCCGCCTGATCCCGCACACCGCCAAACTCTTCCAGCGCATATACCACATTTTCACTATTCATATTTCCTAAAAAGATGACCATCAGCGCCAGTACGATCAACATGGACATCAGCGAAAAAAACACCGCCGTATAATCCCTGAAATACAAAAGTATATTTCTCCGCAATAAATAGAATATTTCTCTCATTTTTATATTCTCCTTCTTACGCCTGGGCAAGTTTTTTGCCGGTCACATTTAAAAACACATCATCCATAGAACCCTGCACCACCTCAAACCCGCCAATCCACTCTTTTACCTCATTTAAAATCGGAAGGGCCTCCATACTCCCCGGCAGATCCACCACCAGAAATTCTTCCCGTTTCCGAAACCCTGCTTTTTTCCCTGTAAGATACAATCTCAATTCTTCCGCCGTCTCCTTTTTAGGGATCAGCTTCAATTTATCCTTTGCATAAGTCTCCTTCAGGGAAAAAGGCGTACCATACTCCCGTAAAACGCCTCCGTCAATGATCGCTATATGGGATGCTCTGGCCGCTTCTTCCATGTAATGGGTGGTAAGGAAAATAGTCATCTTCTCTTCCCTTCGAAGCCTGTCGAGGCACTGCCAGACCTTTTTCCGGGTTGCCGGATCAAGCCCGGTGGTGGGCTCGTCAAGGAACATGACCTTTGGCGCGTTCACCAGCGCCCTTGCGATCTCACACCGTCTTTTTTGTCCGCCGGAAAGCTTTTCATACCTTCTGCCGTACACCTCCGTCAGTTCCAATATCTCACAGATCCTTGCAATGTTCTCCTTCAGCTTTTTGCCGTTTTTTTCGTACAAAGCGCCCCTTGTCAAAAGATTTTCCTTTACCGTGAGCAGTCCGTCCAGACAATTGTTTTGATAGACCACCCCGATCCGTTTCCGGATCTCCTCATTTTCCCTGCCTGCCTTCAGGCCGCATACCGTGATTTCTCCTTCCGTTGGCGGCAGTACCGTGCAAAGCATGTTAATGGTAGTAGATTTTCCGGCGCCGTTAATGCCTAAAAAACCGAACAGCTCCCCCTGCCCTACTTCAAAACTGATATCATCTACCGCCTTTACGCTGCCATAATATTTTTTAAGGCCTTTCACCTCAATGACCCTGTCCGTCATCCAGCCTCTCCTTCCCCCTTACCCCGGCGTCCTTTCCCGGCAGGTAAGATCCCTTCTGTCTTTTTCTATCTTCATACTACGCAAAAAGGCATCCTGCCGCAATAGCACATGCGGTAAGATGCCTTGAAAGGGATGTAAGATACCTTACAGGGAAGGTAACATTATCCCAGCCTGATGACCGGTCTTACGCCTTCCGCTTTTTCAATCTCATCCAAAAGCTGTCCGGAAAGTTCTTCCCTTATCTTTTTATATTCCGGGTCATACACCAGATTTTCCAATTCGTACGGATCCTTTTTCAAGTCGTACAAAAAGTCCTCTTCATAGCAGCTGCTGCTTCCTTCCTGCCAGCCGTCAGAGTCCGGGGCATACACGCTGTAAAGATAATCTTCCGTGCGGATGCACCTGCCGGTACGGCTTTCACTGATCTGCGCAAAAATCCGGTTTGCCCTGTGGGCCGTGTTCCCATCGGCGATCTCCTTTAAATTTTCCCCGATCATCCGGTTACCGATATCCAGACCGGCCATGGCTAGGAAGGTTTTCGGAAGACTGGCCGTGCTCACCAGATCTCTGACCCTCTTTCCTCCCCGAAACCCCGGTCCTTTTATCACAAGGGGCACTTTCAGGCTGGAATCATGACAGGAACGTTTATAGTCATCCGCCCCCGTAAGATGCTCGTCTTTATTTCTTGTCTTAAAGTGGGAACCATGGTCTGACGCGTAAACAATGACTGTATTGTCATAAAGGCCTTTTTCCTTTAATTTTCCGATGACGCGCCCCAGATTATCATCCAGGCTTTTACAGCACCCCAAATAATCCGGGTACATTTCGCCGGCATTCCCGCCAAGGGCCTTTAGATCTTCCGGCAGATCGTAATTGGCAAACCGCTCCTTAGAGCCCTCCGGCCCTTCATAGCGGCCTCTGTCGTTTTGGTGGTGGGGCTCAATATGCGATATCGTCAGAAAGAACGGCTTTTCCCCCTTATACTGGTCCAGATATTCCATGGCAAAATCCGTAATGCAGTCGGCCCGGTATCCCTTAAATTCTCTTTTTTGCATATTTTCATCAAAAACATACCCGTCATATCCATGAGAAGTAGCTTCCAAAACATCTGAAACCCGCCAAAATCCCCGGTATCCGCCCCGCCGTGACTGCGGGATAGCGCTTGTCTCATAGTCGATGACAGGCGGATCCGTATAATTTTCCCTGTAACTTGCCAAATGCCATTTCCCTACATAGGCATTATCATATCCTTCTTCCTCCATGTAATCCGCCAGAGTTTTGATATCCTCCGGAAGCGGCTGGCCGTTCCGGCAGCAGTTAATCTCCGTCGGGTAACGGCCTGTCTGGAAAAGCGCTCTGCACGGGCCGCATACCGGCTGGGCTGTAAAAGCGTTCTCAAACAAGACCCCTTCCGCAGCCAGACGGTCCAAATTAGGGCTGATATCTAACTTTTGCCCATAACATCCCAGTGTGTCCGCGCGCTGTTGGTCGGTAAAGTAAAACAGAATATTTGGTTTGTCCATAAAATACCATATCCTTTCTATGATGGTTGTTTCCCTTAGTTTTCATTGTACAGGGAATCTTGGATATTTGTCAAAGAAAAACATCTCTCCATTGTTCCCCGCCTCAAAAAATCCAAATATGTTATATTGAACCATTATTGACTTTAAATCAAGAATCATATATACTTTAAATATAAGACAGAAGGAGCATCGGCACATGAAAAGAGCAATCAGTATCGGAAATCAGGATTTTGAAAAAATTAGAGTGAATAACTATTTTTATGTGGATAAGACCGACTTTATAAGGCAATGGTGGGAATCTGCAGATGACGTGACATTGATCACCCGGCCAAGGCGCTTTGGAAAGACCCTGAATATGAACATGCTGGAAAAATTCTTTTCCGTCAATTATGCCGGGCGAAACGATCTATTTGAAGGGCTTTCCATTTGGTATGAAAAATCTCCTGACGGAGATTACAAATATCGTAAACTGCAGGGAACTTGTCCGGTCCTGTTCCTAAGTTTTGCGGATGTAAAAGAAACCTCTTTTGAACAGGCGCGGAAAAAAATATGCCGGATCATTAAAGAACTTTATAATCAATTCTATTTCTTGGTGGAATCTGATTCATTAAATGAAAACGAGAAAAAAGATTTTACCCATATATCAGTTGACATGGAAGACAACGAAGCCTCCTTTTCCCTAAAGGCATTGTCCGGTTATCTTTCCCATTTTTATGGCAGAAAAGTTCTCATCTTACTGGATGAATACGACACTCCCGTGCAGGAAGCCTATATAAGCGGCTATTTCAAAGAAATGGTGCGGTTTATCAGAAACCTCTTCAATGCCACCTTTAAGACAAACCCGTACCTGGATCGGGCTATTATGACCGGTATCACCAGGATAAGCAAGGAATCTATTTTTTCCGACTTAAACAACCTTGAAGTAGTGACTACCACTTCTGATAAATATGCGGACTGTTTTGGTTTTACAGAAAAAGAAGTTTTTAGTGCTCTGGATGAATTTGACCTGTCTGGGCAGAAACTTCTGGTTAAAAGCTGGTATGACGGTTTTACCTTTGGAAACAAAACAGATATTTATAACCCATGGTCCATCATCAACTTTCTTGACAAAAAAAAGCCTGGAGCTTACTGGGCAAACACCAGCGCCAACAGCCTTGCCGGAGCACTAATCCAGAAGGGAAGCTCTGGAATAAAGAAAACCTTTGAACATTTACTACAGGGAAGATCTTTCCATACCGAAATTGATGAGCAGATCGTATTTGACTCACTGGATGATAATGAACCCGCCATCTGGAGCCTGTTACTTGCCAGCGGCTACCTAAGGGTCAAAAAGTATGAGCCGCAATTTCAGGAATCAGGGGAAATACAGGGAGATTATGAATTGGAACTGACCAATTCCGAAGTCAGATCCATGTTCCGGGGCATGGTTCGAAAATGGTTTGGCAGCATAAAAACCGATTACAATAACTTCATCAAAGCACTTTTACTTGATGACTTAAAGGCAATGAATACCTATATGAACAAAGTAACTTCGGAAATGTTTAGCAGCTTTGATTCGGGTACAAAGCCCTCCGGAAAAGAACCAGAGCGTTTTTACCACGGATTTGTGCTGGGGTTGATGGTGGAGTTATCTGACCAGTATGCAATCATGTCTAACCGTGAAAGCGGATTTGGGCGGTATGACGTGATGCTGGAACCAAAGGCAGCACCTCTTTCCCCAAAAAGTAATGCCATCAAAGATCTTTATAACACAAATGATGCCATAATCATAGAATTTAAAGTGCAGGACGAGGACGAAAAAGAGCTTTCCGACACAGTACAAGATGCCCTTAAACAGATAGAAGAAAAAAATTATCAGGCAGCCCTTACCGCAAAAGGCATCCCGGAAGAACGTATCCGCAAATACGGATTTGCTTTCCGCGGGAAAAAGGTGCTGATCGGCAGCGCATCCAATCCTAAGTAATGATTCATTTTCACCCTTTTACGATATCCAAAAACGCCTGCATAGCCTTTGTCAAAAATTTATTTTCATGCCACACCGCATAATTTTCCCTGACAAAGTCATCCCCTTCCATTTCACGTACCGCCACTGCCCCCTCCCCGGCAGGCTGTGCCGCCCACCGCTCCGGCAAAAAAGAAATGCCAAGGCCGCACCCCACCGCATGGATGAGCGCCTGGGGGTTGCAGCTTTCCATGGCAGGCTTTAGTTCCATATGATGGGAAAAGAAATAATGTTCCAGCAAAATTCTGGTAGTGCTTCCCTTTTCCCTAAGAAGCAGCGGATATCTTCCAAGGTCTGACGGGAGGATCTTCTTTTTTTGGGCTAATGCATGTCCGGGCGGGCAGATCAGTAACAGCCGGTCTTGGGCAAAAGGCTCTGCATGAAGCCCCGGCATACTGACAATCCCCTCGATCAGGGCAAGATCGTACTGATTATTTGCCAGACCGCTTTGCAGAATATCCGCATTGGTGACCGTAGATACCACCTCCAATTTAGGATACTGCCCCTGAAACCGCAGTAAAACCTCCGGCAGAAAAAACGTTCCCAGCGTATTAGTCGCGCCAACCCTTAACTTCCCTATCTCATCCCAATCCCGCAATTCATTTTCCATCCTGTCAAAGGCTTCCACAATATGCAAAGCATGGGCATAAAATTCCTCTCCGGCAGCCGTCCTGCCAAGCCGGCGGCCGATCCGCTCAAAAAGGCAGACCCCGTAATAGCGCTCCATTTCCCTGATTGCGCGGGTAACGGCAGGCTGTGTCATATGCAAAAGCTCCGCCGCCCTGGTTATACTTTCCGCAGTATAAACCTGGATAAAAATCTTCATGTGCCGAATCGTCATCATAATCCTCCATTTATATCAAAATTGATATGAATATAATAAAATAATATCATTTTAAACATATAGCTGCAAGGTCTATAATAAAGTCAGAGATAATCACCGTAACCATCCAGGAGGCAGGCATATGTCAAACAATAAATTATTGCGGCTTTTTCTAAGCATGTTATATATCAGCACCTTTACCTTTGGAGGCGGCTTTGTGATCATCACTTTCATGAAGCGGAAATTTGTAGACGAACTGCATTGGATCGATGAACCGGAAATGTTAGACCTTGCCGCCCTGGCTCAGTCTTCTCCGGGTGCGATCGCCGTCAATGCCGCGATCCTTGTGGGCTGGCGGGTGGCCGGAGCTGCCGGGATTGTATCCGCCGTGATAGGAACCATCCTTCCCCCCATGATCATTCTGTCCGCTATCTCCTTCTTCTATGCGGCATTTGCCTCCAACCCATATGTGGCTCTCGTCCTTAAGGGGATGCAGGCAGGCGTTGCCGCCGTGATCTTTGACGTGGTATGCGGCCTTGGAAAACATGCTGTGGAAGAAAAGTCAGCCGCCAATATCATCCTGATGGCGGCAGCCTTTCTTGCCACCTTTTTCCTGAAGATCAATGTCATCTATATCATTTTAGCCGCAGCGGTGTTTGGGATTTCCCGCGAGATCTTCCAGCACAAGAAAGGACAGCCATGATCTATCTTCAATTATTTTTCAGTTTTCTTCAGGTAGGATTATTTAGCATCGGAGGCGGCTATGCCGCTATGCCGCTGATCCAGAACCAGATTGTGGACACCCATTCGTGGATGACCATGAGCGAGTTTACGGACCTGATCACCATTGCGGAGATGACCCCCGGCCCCATTGCGGTCAATTCCGCAACCTTTGTGGGAATCCGCATTGCCGGGATTGCAGGAGCCATTACGGCAACCTTAGGGTGCATTTTCCCTTCCTTGATCATCGTGCCGCTGCTTGCCTATATTTATTACCATTACAAAGGCACTTCCGTGATCCAAAACGTGCTTTCCAGCCTGCGGCCCGCCGTGGTCGCACTGATCGCCTCAGCCGGGGTCTCCATCCTGCTCACCGTCCTTTTTGCAGAAAAAGAACTTGCGGCGGAACATGTCAACTGGGCCGGCGCCGCTATTTTTCTGGCGGCATTCGCGCTGCTTCGAAAGCTGAAATGGAACCCGGTGCTTGTCATGGCGTTATGCGGCATTTCCTATCTGGGAATCAATCTGATAATATGATATGATAAAGAAAAAAGAGGAGAACGGCCATGCCCGCAATCAGTGTAATGATCAAGCCATCTTCCGGGATGTGCAATATGAGCTGTGACTATTGTTTTTACCGTGATGAAACCCAAAAACGGTCTCAGGAATCTTACGGGTTTATGAGCGAAAAGACTTTAAAAAACGTAATCAGGAAAACCATGCTCCGGGCTGAAGGTATGATAAGCTATGCCTTTCAGGGCGGCGAACCCACGCTGCGCGGCCTTGCGTTTTTTCAAAAAGTGGTGGAATACCAAAATCAGTACAACAAAAACAAGATCCAGGTCCATAA
Source organism: uncultured Lachnospiraceae bacterium (assembly GCA_910587295.1). Taxonomy (GTDB): domain Bacteria; phylum Bacillota; class Clostridia; order Lachnospirales; family Lachnospiraceae; genus Suilimivivens. Next base: position 16,998 of record CAJULP010000072.1, read on the forward strand.
CGCGCTGCAGACCAACGGGCTTCTTATCGATGAAGACTGGTGCAGATTTCTGAAAGAAAATCACTTTTTGGTGGGGGTATCCTTAGACGGAACGAAAGAAATCCACGATACTTACCGTCATACAAGGAAAGAAGGCGGACCAACCTTTGACCTTGTTTGCAGCGCTATCCGCCTGATGGAATCCTACGGCGTGGATTTCAATATCCTCACAGTAGTCAATCAGGCCGCCGCCGAAAATATTCAGGAGATCTATTCCTTTTACCGCCAGAAAAAATGGAACTACCAGCAGTACATTGCCTGCCTGGATCCGTTGGACGAGCCTCATGGGCAAAATGAATATTCCCTTGCCCCGGAGCAATATGGGCAATTCCTGATCCGGCTGTTCCGCTTATGGTATAAAGACTGGAAAAAAGGCAGACAGCCCTATATCCGCCAGTTCGAAAATTATATCGGTATATTGCTGGGGCATTTTCCGGAAGCCTGCGACCAGCGGGGCACTTGCAGCATCCAAAACGTGGTGGAAGCCGACGGCAGTGTGTACCCCTGCGATTTTTATATGTTAAATGACTACTGCCTTGGTAATTTTAATGAAAACAGACTGGATGAAATCGACGCCAGAAGAAAAGAGATCGGCTTTTTGGAGCGCTCCCTGAAACTGGATCCGGACTGCAAACACTGCGCTTACTATCGCTTATGCAGAGGAGGCTGTCAGCGAAACCGCGACTGGGCCCCGGAAATCCAGGCATACCAAAACTACTTCTGCCAAAGCTACCGGATGTTTTTCGATGCCTGCCTGAATGAAATGGAGGAAATCGCCAGGTCCCTTGCCGACGCCCGGCGATGATAATTTATCCCTCTTTCTCCCGGGCATGGCCATATCCGCGCCAATATCTTTTTGAGTATTCATGCCCGTCTTCCCAACTATCCCGGCAGGCAGACATCAGCTGCCTCATCTCCTCCGCCACCGGGGCATATTCCGGCTTTTGTGCCAGGTTTTCAAGCTCCCACGGGTCATTTTCCAAGTCAAACAGCTGAGTGCGCCGGATTGTATTGCAGTACTCGATCAACTTATACTTTTTATTTTTTACCCCTCGGATCATATCGTTATAAACAAAGTAAAGTACTTCCCGGCCCGGAACCGTTCCATCCGCCACAGCGTCCGCAAAACTGATGCCTTCCACGGAATCCGGGATTTCAATTCCGTTTAACTCGCATAATGTAGGAAAAATATCCAAAAGATACACATATTGATCCCGCACTTCCCCTGCCGGGATGCCCGGCCCTCGAAACACTAAAGGAACCCGCACACTGTGGTCATATAAATTCTGCTTTCCCATCAGCCCATGACAGCCGAGAGCCAGCCCGTTATCACCGGTCAGCACAATGATCGTGTTTTCCAGCTCACCAATCTCCTCCAGCTTAGCCACCACCCTGCCGATCTCATGATCCAAATGGGAGATCATCCCATAATATTCCGCCAGATGGCGGCGCACTTCTCCTTCCTTCCTGGGGTAAGAAGCCAGCACTTCGTCACGGATACTTTCCACGCCGAACAAAAACGGATGCTCCGTCATATAATTTTCCGGCAGGGATATCTTTTCCGGGTCATACATCCGCAAAAAATCCTCCGGCATAGTCCGTGGATCATGGGGAGCCAGATAAGAAAGATACAGGAAAAAGGGCTGTTCCTTCCCACGCTTCTGGTATCCTTCCAGATAAGAAACGGCAGTATCCGTCAGCAGAACGGAAGAGTGTTTCCCCGGATGGAATTTATCGCAATGCACTTTTGTAACCTTATTGTTATGAGTAAAATTCATCACAAAATCAATCACATTGTCATATTCCCCCGTTGGGTCATGGTCACAAACCGGCACATTCCAATGATCCCACATGCCGCCAAAAAAGATATTATCCCCACAAGAAAAACTGCGGGCATAGCTTTCCGTTCCATTATGCCATTTTCCTGTGCCAAAGGTCTCATACCCCGCCATCCGAAAGGCCTCCCCCATGCAGGTATGTGACGCCGGAATCATCTGTCCTTCTCCCTGTATATGGAACACCGTCCTTCCCGTGTGGATCATGGCACGGCTTGGCATACATACCGCACCGCTGGTTCCTCCCGGAATGTGTGCTTTATCAAAATAAGTTCCCTCCCGCACAAGCCTGTCCATCACCGGCGTGTGGATTTCCGGGTTGCCGCAGGCATGGATCGTCCGATAACGCTGGTCATCGGTCAATAGGAATAACACATTTTTTCGTTTTTCTAGTCCTTCTTTCTTTCCGTTCAAGGTTCTTCTCCTCTGCTTTTTTCTACCGGCGCCGTATACCCGTTGTAAAATCCGTCTCCCGTTGCCTTGCACCATTGCTCCAATTCCTTCATCATGCTTTCCCTGATACCAGGATCATCCATATTGGTATTTTCCTCCGGGTCATTTTGCAGGTCATAAAGGTAACTCTCTTTCCCCTCACCATAACCCATTCCCCGGTACAATGCAAGCTTATACTCCTTTGTAATCACGCAGCGCCAGCCAAAATCATAAAAGTTTTCACCGTGTGCAGCAAACTCCGCAATCTTTTTCCCTTCATTGGGAAAAGCCACTGTCATAATGGACGTCCGCTCCTTAAACGCTTCCCCTCTAAGCAATGGTGAAAAATCCTTCCCCTGCATAAACTCCGGCGCCGGAATCCCCAAAAGCCCTAAAATAGACACGGCCTGATCCGGCGAAGAAATCAGGATATCCGTGCGCACCGGCCGGATCTCCCCTCCTCCTATCAGAAGAGGGATCCCTACGGAACCTTCATACCATATATGCTTTGCAAAACGGCCATGCTCTCCAAGCATATCCCCGTGATCCGCAGATATAAAGATATAAGTATCTTCATATAAATCATTATCTTTTAACCAGGCCAGCAGGCGCCCGATATTTTCGTCAATACCGCTGACCGCACCGTAATATCCTTTTACTGTCTCTTCCAAATTCCAGCCGGAAGGCAGTTTATCCCCCACCCCTTCCGGCGCAGGTGTATCTGCCTGATTTCCTTCCCTCTCTTTTCCGGTGTACAACTCTTTCAATTTCTCAGGTGTCAGATCATAGGGGGAATGGGGCGGGTTATAAGAAAGAAATAAAGCAAACTTTTCTCCTTTGTTATGCTCCAAAAAATCAAGGGCTATATCTGTCTCATGCTCCACGGACCACTTCTTAACATCAATCCTGTTCCCTGCCGTATCCCAATAATGCGGATCCATGTGCCCGTTGTATGTTCCATAGGAATACCAGAAGTCAAATCCATGTCTCTTTTTTCCCGGCGGTGTATACGCATCCCATCCCCCAATCCCGTCCGGCTTATCAAGGTGCCATTTGCCGATATATCCCGTATGGTAACCCTCTTTTTTTAAAAGATCCGATATGCATACTTCATCCTCTTTCAAATAGGATTCCACGTCCGGTTTACAGTTGGTAAACACGTTTGTTGCGATCGGCTGTTTCCCCGTAAGCAGGCATCCCCTGTGGGGTGAACATAAGGGGCAGGCGCTGTAAGCCCGGTCAAATACGGCACTTTCTCTTGCAAATGTGTCCAGATTCGGCGTCTTTATCTTAGGATCATAAATCCCCAGGGCATCCCTTCTCCACTGGTCCGCAAAAATATACAATAAATTCATTCTATGCCCTGCCCTTCTTTCCGATAAATGTAATAACCGTTTTCCTTCCGCCATTTCTGTTCCCTTGCCATATTTTCCAGATAGGGGGAATCCCAAATCCTGATTTCTTCTACCGAATCATTTTCAAAAGAAAGTTCCGTCACCTTCCCCCCTTCCAAAACCGCCGATACCAGGATTCCGCCCTCACCGCGAAAATGAGTAAAGGAAACTTTTTCTTCCTGCCATTCTTCCGGAATTGCCGGAAATAAGGAAATAACGCCATTTTCGGATTGCAGCAGCATTTCCTGTAGAGCGTCAGCCGCACACATATTTCCTTCCAGCGTAAAAGGACGGTAGTGAAACTGGGAAATACCATGATGCTTATAATCCCCATTTAGGTGGAAACCGTTTGGGGAACAAAAAGAATCCCAAAAAGTACGCAGATGCCATGCCGCACCGTTCCCGTTTCCCGATATGGCATACATTTCCGCCATCAGCGAAAAGCTGTAGCCCACCCAGTACCCGGTTCCCAATATTTCCTGCCTATGGATATTGGCATCGATCAGCCGTTTTCCCTCTTTGCTGTGATAGTCCAAAAGCCGCAGCGGATGTATCCCCATTAAATGGGAAAAATGCCTGTGCGATTCCGTCAGTTCTTCATCCGGCGACAACAACATGATCCCCTCTTCATTGACGGCAAGCTCAGGCAGTCTGCCCAGAATTTGCTGCCACTTATCTGCCTCCCCGTTTTTAAGCTCCTTTGCCAGGCCCGTAAGCTTGGTAAAAAGATAGCGCATCAGTGCAAGGTCGTAGTTGCTGTTTGGCGTTAAAAATGCCTGTATGGTGTCATCATGGATTTCCGGCGAAGACGAAACCGGAAGATAATATTTCCCATCTTTTTCCTCCAAAAGGCCCAATATGCATCCCGCCGTTTTTTTCATGTACGGATAAGCTTTTTCCTCTAAAAATGCCATATCTCCCGTATATCTGTAATGCCGCTCAAAAAACTGGCACAGCCAGATCTGATTAACAGGAGAAAAAGAATACATCGCCCAGCCGCCTAACGGCGTACCGTCAAGCCCCATGATGGAAGGCAGGCACATGCCATCCGTGCCGTAAAAACTGCGGGCAAAGGCTTCCCCTTTTTCCACCATTTCCCAGAGAAAGTCCAAAAAACATTCCCCTTCCTCCAGATGATTTGCTTTCAAATAACTAAAATAACTTAACTGCGTGTTTAAATCATGATGATAGTCCCCTTTCCATGGCGGAAGATTTCCATTGTCAGCCGTCCACAGCCCCTGTAACTGCATGGGATAACCGCCTTTCCTGGAACAGGAAGCCAGCAGATAATTCGTCAGGTACCAGTGATGTTCCATCCACTGATCGGGAATAGAAATATTACTCTTATCCCAGTAAGCTTCCCACCAGCCGCAATGCTCTTCCAACAGCTTTTCATACCCTGTTTCCAGTGCTTCCTCAAGCCTTGCCTTTATTTCCCCCTGCCAGTTCTCCCCTTCATTGGATGTTCCCACCCCAAAAGCGATCAACGTCTCATCCTTCTTGGTTTTTGCCAGGGCAAAAACGCCGTAAGAAAAAGTATCGCTCACCGGCTGTACAAACCAACAGTATCCTTTCCCCGTCTCCTTCACCGGTGCGGGGTAATATAAATTGTTAAGAGATGCACTGTCAATCCTGACATTTTCTTTTATTTTATATGTACTTCCTTTCCCCACACGATACCCAGGGCTCTCCACGGAAAAAGAAAACGCAGTAAGCGGCAGGTCTACCTTCACAATGCCAAACTGCTTCTTTGCGTGGATAAAACTTTCCATGTGGATCCCTTCCACGCAAATATCCGCTTTCGCTTTCCCAAAGCTTAGACTGCTCTCCACATTCCCTTTCGAAGGGAGATTTAAAATCAGTTTTCCTGCCGGAAGCTTGCTGGGCGTCATGCCCCGATAAATAGAACTGAATTTCCGGCGTATTTCTTCCTCTTTTCCTTCTTTCACAAGCTGTACCATGGTCTGATAGGTAAAATCTCCTTCAAAAATCCGCGGATGCGGGGTCAGATCCCAGATATCCGCCCGATCCAGGCTAAAGCGGAGGGCTTCGGCTTTTCCCCATATTAAAGCGCCCAGATGTCCGTTGCCTAAAGGGATTCCTTCATCCCATTTTGTGATTGTTTTCTTAAATGTTAATCCCATTTTTCACCTCTATGTTACAAGCGGCAGAAGGCGGACCTTGCCGCCTTCCTCCCTTTTATGCCAATCATCTTTATCTTGCGTTGGAAACCCATCTGTCATATCCGCTCTGGATCGTCGCAATATAATCCGGAAGCCCAAAACTGTTTAATTCATCTAGATAGCTTTCCCAATCCGTATCAAGGTCAAGATCCCCTGTAATAAACCTTGCGATGCTCTCGCTGACATAGGAATCAATTGTGACAGAATAGGTTGCAATCTTTTCGTTTTCCTCCGGCAGATAATAAAACAGTGGCAGCATATTTTTTTCATCAGCGGCATATTCACTCATTTTTGCCGTTGCCTGATACAGGATATACTCATGCCCTTTTCCCTCCGGGGCCTTCGGATCCTGATCAACGGTCACTTCCGTGTGGTATTTGACAGGATAAGGATTACTATCCCACATCGTCTTCTTTTCCCGGTCCGTGGCATTGCTTATATAAGTAATTTCTGCCGGATTTCCATCCGCGCCAAATTCCCCTTCCTGTGCTTCTCTCCAGTCAACGCCTTCTTCTCCATAAGACGCAATTTCCACCCATTCTTCCGCAAATAACGTATCCAATAGCCGGAATGCCACTTCCGGATGCTCCGCAGAGGCAGGAATCAGGCCATTTGGTTCTTTCGTCCTGCAGGACGGATGTACCTGCGGTGCAAGTCTCACCCCGTCAGGGCCTTTTAATGGCATTAACGCTTCATATTCATGCCACCTGGTGGATTCCACTAAGGAACTGACCAGATAACCCATTCCCTGAGACAAAAGGCACCCAATCCTTGTCTGGTCTCCGGCTTCATTTACTGCCCTTTGGGTTTTGGCATCCTGAGTAAACGAATCCGCATACAAAAGCCCTTCTTCGTATAACCGGTTTAAAAAACGAAGTCCTTCCCGATATTCCTCATCCACAAAAGATGCCTCCACTTTGCCTTCGTCACTAACCCGCATCCTCTTTGCATTTACGTTAGCAGGTTCGTTTAATGTAAATGCATTCATGATAAATCCGTCGATCATCGTTCCTGCTCCGCTTGTACAGGTGGAAAAAGGAACCTCATCATCCGGGTCTCCGTTTCCGTTGGCGTCCTGCTCCTTAAACGCCTTTAATACCTCATAAAACTCCTCGGTAGTGGTCGGCATATCCATACCAACATTATTCAGCCACTGTGTATTGATCCACAATTTATACGGCATAGAAACATGATATGCCGGGTTTGCTGACTGAAAAGAATAAATGTTTCCATCCGGCGTAGTCGTATCCTGATAAAATTCAGGATGTGCGTCATAGTACTCCTTGATATATTTGCTGGAATGTTCAATGTAATCATTTAACGGAGTAAGAAGGCCCTGCTGTGCAAACTTAAACTCCTCCGCCTTAGAAATCACCTGCCTGCTGCCCGCCCCCAGCGGAAATAATACCAGGTCAATCGTCTCACCACCTGCAAGCATCAGATTTAATTTTTCCTTAAACTGCTCCGGCGGAACAACCACCCATTCAAATTCCACACCCAGCCTTTCTTTCATCTGCCCGACAGACCAGTTATCATCCCAATCGTCATAGCCAGTCACTACCTTCAAAGTAACAGGTTCTTTTACTATCGGTTCCATTCCCGGTTCGTTCAATACCGGATCAGATTCCCATATGTCTTCCTTAGTTCCCGTTCTTTCCGCCGTCTGAGTATTATCTTCCTCTTTGCGCTGCACCGCGCCGCTGTTTCCAGGACTTTCTGTACCCAGACTGCCACACCCTGCCATAAGGAGCGCCGCCATAAGCACCGCTGCCACAAGTTTCACATACTTTCTCTTCATATTCTTTCTCCCTTCATTTATCCTTTTACCGCCCCGATCATTACACCTTTTACAAAATGTTTCTGTACAAATGGATAAACCATAATAATCGGTATACTTGTAAATACAATCGCCGCATATTTGACCACATCCTGCATCAAAGCGGCTTCCTGTGCCGCAGCCATATCCCCTGCGCCTTCTCCGCCCATCATGGACGCAATTTCCGACATCATATTCCGCAGGACTACCTGCAAGTTTAAAAGTTTTGGATTTGTCAGGTACATAAACCCGTCAAAATACGCATTCCAATGTCCTTGTGCGTAAAAGAGTGTCAATACCGCAAGGATTGGTTTGGATAAAGGCAGCGCCACTTTCGAAAGCATCTGCAAGTCAGACGCACCATCCATTGCCGCCGCCTCATTCAGTTCCCTTGGTATATTGGCCATGAAAAAAGTACGGGCAACGATCATATTATAAACAGACATTGCGCCCGGCAGAACCATGACCCATCTGGTATTTAGAAGATGCAGGTTTTTCATTAACAAATAATTCGGTATCATCCCACCGCTAAAAATCATTGTAAACGTGAAAAGCATCATGATCCAGCCTTTTCCATGCATATCATGCCGCGAAAGGGGATATGCACAGATCACCGTCAAAAAAATATTTAAGCAAGTACCAGTCAATGCATAAAACACGGTATTAAAAAAACCCGTCATCAACGCCTGCGTATGAAACAGCATTTCATATGCTTTTGTGTTAAACCCTGTCGGAAGCAAATATACTTTTCCTGCTCCAACCGCAGAAGCATCACTGACCGAACAGCTGACCACGTTCATCAACGGCAGGATAACAATCACTACCGACACCACCAACATGGTCCAATCAATCAGGTAAAATAACCGGTCAGCAAACCTTTTTTTCATTTTCGCCTACCCCCTTTACCATAAGCTGCTTTCTGTTACTTTTTTGGATATCTTGTTTACAATAAATAAAACTATCACTGACACTACGGACTGAAACAAACCAATTGCCGTTGCAAGGCTGTATTCCATATTCTTTAAGCCCACATGATACACATAGGTAGAAATCACATCCGATGCGCGTTTGTTCAGGTCGTTCTGCAAAAGGAATATCTTTTCAAAGCCTACATTCAATACATTGGCAGAACCCATGATCAAAAGAATAACAGCCGTGGGGAGAATCCCGGGGATATCTATATGCCAGATTCTCTGCCAGATATTCGCCCCGTCAATCTGCGCTGCCTCCCCAAGCTCCGGACTAATACCCGCTAACGCCGCTATGTAAATGATTGCATTGTAGCCCGCATTCTGCCATACCCCAGACCATACAAAAATGTGCGGAAACAGTTCCGGCTTTCCTAAAAAAGAAATTCTTTCAAGCCCCATGGATGCCAACAGATTGTTTACCATACCATTATGTGAAAGAATCTGCTGCAGCATACTGGTGATGACCACTATGGACAAAAAATGCGGCATATATGTAATCAACTGAGCTATCTTTTTTACAGGTTTTATCCGCATTTCATTGATGGCAATGGCAAGGATCATTGGCGGAACCAGACCTCCCACCAGATTATACAGACTAATGGTAATGGTATTCCCGATCAACCTGCCAAACTGGGGTGACTCCCAGAACATCCGGAACCATTTCAATCCCACCCACGGACTTTCCCAAACTCCTTTCGACGCATTATACTGTTTGAACCCTATTAGAATCCCATACATTGGCGCATATTTAAATACCAAAATGTAAATTATAGGAAGCAGCATCAACAAATATAGCTGCCAATGGCTTCTCACCTGCTTCCACTTTTTTTTCACATGATATCCCTCCTTCCATTTTTATTTCGTTTGTGCACATTCGTTTTGTTTGTGACTCAAAGGTATCATTTCCTGTCAACATCATCAATAAACAATTTGTTAGGAACTATTTCATTTGTTTATATTTAACGTAAATACCGGGATTTACAATTTGTTTATCTACATATTTTTTGTTTATTGATTCCAGTTCTATAGCACTAAAAAAAGAACCCGGAGGTTCTTTTTCATACCTTATTTTTTTCTCTGGCATATCTTTCCCTGTATTTCCCTGGCGGCAATTGCGTGTACTTTTTAAACACCCTTGCAAAACTTACGGCAGAAGCAAATCCCGTCTCCACCGCAATTTCATTCACTGCCTTTTCCGTGTTGATCAACATATCCTTAGCATGCTGAATCCTTACCTTGTTAATGATATAAAGCAGTGAATTGCCCGTTCCATCTTTAAATAAAAGAAATAAGCTGGTCCTTGAACGCCCAAAGATTTCCGAAATGGCCTCCACACTCAAATCTGGATTCCCATAATTCTTCTCTATATAATCCAATATCTTCTGCTTTAACCTGTCCGGGGAACGGCTGTGTTCCTTTTCATAAGCACGGCTGACTTCATGGATCAAAATCAGGATATCGCCATACAGCTTGTCAGCCGACTGCGTTTTCATCATATCGCGGGTTTTATCAAGGATATACCCCGAAATATCTTCCTCTAACGGCACCAGATTTCCCGTACGGATCACTGTGCTGGCAATGTCAAACAGTAAAAAGTAAATGTACTCTGATGGTATGTTATTCTCCAAAGTATTCCTCTGCCAGATTTCATTAAAAATCCTCTCCGCATGGCCGCTCTGCCCATCCGTGATCGCATTGCATAGGCGTCTCTCATCGTCTTCAGAATAGTAAAAGCTTCTGGTAAGAGAAAACAGCGCCGCACCTTTTTCCCCTTCATTTTTTAGATCATCCCCAAAGATCATCCGATACCGGAGAGCATAGTCTGCTTCCTGATATGCTTCCGAAATATCCCCAATCCCCTTGTGCACCGAAGATATGCCATAGATAAAACCATGCTCCGGCACTTCCATTCCTTCTTTAAACCTTCCGGCCAGGTTCTTGGCAATTTCTTTCATCTTATTTTCCCAATCAGTTTTCCAAGATAAATTAAGCAATAAAACAACATACCGCACATCTTTTAGAAGATAAAAGAAGCGGATTTCTTTTGCAAATTCCTCCGGAAGACCGCTAAGACCATCTTTTATCCATTCTTCCTTAAGGTATACGCCGCTTTCTGCCCCACATGTTTCAATTAACGCAAACGTAACAACACAAAAAGCATCAAACGGAAAAGACTCTTTCAGCAATTCCAGATACTGGGGGTTACCTAAAACCTGTTTAGAATTCTGCAAAAGCAGCGCAAGGATACTTTGCTTTAGTTCCCTTTCCTGTGCCGCCATCAGCTCCTTAGAAGAACTAATGACTTCCTTTAACATATCATATTCATTAAAGCTGTTTTTTCTATGATCTAACGACGAAATATATCCCGCATCCAAAGCCAGGTTCAATAACTCTTTAACCGGCTTGTAATTCGCCCTGATAAAGAATATCGTAAGCCCTGTGCTTCCCAGAAGCAGGATAAAAAAACCTGCCAGAAAATAAATATTGATATTTGTCATTTCATAACCAAATATCCTCCACGGCGTGTATAACACCATCGTAAGTTCCATGTAGTTAAAAGAAATGGAAGAAATAACGCCTTTTCTGTCAATTATATTTCTCGTCAATTTTGAAACCGGTTTAACCCCTGCGTTTTTTTTCGCAAAATTTAACATAGACCCTGAAGGTTCATAAAAATACTGCCCATTGTTATGCAGCAGAAAATTCATTTCGCAAGATGCGTAGTCCTCCACATTATCGATCATATTATTTAAAATAGAACTGTCTAAACGAATCAATACAACTGGAGTATTTTCTCCTTTGACACCTTTCCTCAAATACACCAGCGAAGGCATTCCCCGGGAATTTTTAACCAGGATCAAATCCTGCGTTTCCACTGCGGCAAGCCTGTTGCGCAGACTTTCGCAATCTTCAAACGTATCTTGAAATTCCTGCACATAAATAATATCTAAAGACGCTGCGGTGCTGTCCGTGATGACTTCATCCATTTCAGGGAAATATATTCCCACTTCGGCAATATACAGATCTCCGCTGCGTTTCATGGCAAGCCATTTCTGCATCTGCATTTTAACGGCCGTTTCCTTATGTGTTCCCTTTGCCGCAATATACTCATTCAAATAATGATCGGCAGACACCTCATAAGCAATATTGCTTACATGATTGAAAGCTTTCTCTGCCAGATCATACATCTGCATCAGCATAGCTTCATTATTCTGCACCGTCTGCCGGTGAAAGCTGTTGATACTCATAACATAGATAAAGCCCCCAACAAGTACAGGCATGATCCCCAGGCCAATACAGCCAATCAGCCAAACAGACTTTACGCTTTTCTTGTACATATAACGGAATGTAGACCCCATACCACTTTCCTCATTTCAAATCCGCAGCATTTCTATCCTGCCCAGAAGCCCCTTATATAAGTTTTTATAAGTTCTGGTTCATTATATAGCTTTCTATAAGTTTGTGTCAACTTTCCCCATAATCCAAACACTAATCCAACTGCTACGATAAACCAAAAAAAATTGTAAATTTTTATGACAAATTTTGTTGCCATGCCCTGCCTTACCCTATATAATAATAGCATTACCGCAGGGGTGCGTCTATCAGGGGAATTATTGCTGACATAAAGTACAGAATTGGAGAATTTAATGTCAGAAGGAATTACATACCATAACAAGGATATCCTATTTAAAATTCTTGGCCAGTCCTACAAGGAAAAAAGCTTTTCGGCGTGATTTTAACCTGCGCCTGATCGTCATCTACACCGGTGATGTAAAAAGTGCGGATTCAACTTTTGAGACTAACTGCCTCACGCTCCGCACGGAACAAATCTTCCTCTCCCATATAGACGGCGGATCAACATTCCACGATATCCGGCAAAAAATCCATTCCGGCACACCTCTTGGCGATGATGACCTGATGAAACTGGTCATACTGCCATTAACGGTTTCCGGTTCCAAAAGGAAACGGGATATGCTGGAAAAGGTCGTGGAGCTGTCAAACCAGATTGAAAATGAAAAACAGCGGATTTTCGTCCTGTCCGGCGTAATCGTGGCAAGTGACAAATTTATGGACAAGGAATACCTGAAACAAATCAGAGAAAGGATTAACATGACCAAGTTCAGCCAAATCTATGAAGATGAAAAAATTGAATACGCAAATCAAATGGTAAAAGAAAATTCTATGAAAGCAGCCTTAAAAATGTTTGACGAGGACATTGATTTCGAAAAGGTCATGAAGATTACCGGCTTATCGGAAAGCGAGCTTTTAAATCTCAAAAATAACGCTGTGGACGTTTAATCATCCATACTCTAAGCCATACTTTCTGAAATAAGCGCCCGTGAATGCTATGGGCGCTTTACTTTTTCCTTTCTTGATAAGATAAATAATATTATCAAAATTGCGACTGAAAAACCACTGATTACCCCGCCCGCCTTTAACCCGGGTGTACAATACCTAAGTTCTATCGTATGTATTCCCTTTTCCAAACGCAGCCCCATAAAAGTGACATTCATGCGATTTAAGTCTTTTTTCTCGCCATCAACATATGCCGTCCACCCAATACTATAGGGAATACTTAAAACAAGAATTTTATCCTCATTCAATTTAATTTTGCCTGCTATACTGTTTACTGATTCTGTTACGTCTTCAAGCACATTTTCTTTTAAGGATAAGACGTTTTTTTCATAGTTATCCATCGGCTGATAAAATACTTGAATCTCATCCAATTTAAATTCACCTGAAAAAGGAAAACCTATATTAATATAGCTCATGCCTTCCTGTAAATACCCTAAATTGATCAAATAGTTATAACATCCATAAGAATAAGTGGCTGTATTAGAGCGTACTTCAATATCCTTATAAATTTGTAATTCATCATTAAATAAACTGATAATCCAGTATGCATTATTAAACGAATCAATATTCAAATTTTTTAATCTGATATAAGTCTCACAACTTGGTTTTTTCTCGAACCCGACTGTCAAAAATCCGCCATTTTGATATACTGTTACAGTTTTACTTTCTTCATCATATTCGCATCCGGTTCCATATATAGTTATATTGCTTCCCCTGACTGACGTATACTCAACTTCCTCTGCCAAAAAAGAATCTAATGCCAGAGCATTATCATCTTCAACAACAGCTGCCTGCATCAGTACTTCCTGCTTTTCCAACGCATTCAATCGTGTATAATCTGATTCGCTTATACATTTGTTATATGTATAACCCATAGGTAAAAAATAATCATTTTCGTATATTTTACAAATACGTCCACTAGGGGTCTCCATTTGTTTTATAAAAGTATAGCCATAAGGCACATTTACTTCTTCTCCTTCAAAAACAGTGAAATAGCGGACGCTGGCTAATTCATCCATTATAGTTCTATTATCATTGTCCAACGTATCCAGCAAACGTGTACCTCTGTTTTCAAGTCCATAGTTATATTGAGCCAAGTATTTATCCATGACATTAACATAAAAAGATATTCCATAATAATCTAAAAAAACAGCGGCATTTTCGTTTTTTACATCGCCATTCGCAGTATCTATCCGATAAAAATTATCCTTCCCCAACGTGGAAGCACCAAAAGCTGACGTATCTGTAATCTGATCAACTGAACTATTTTTATCCACAAATTCTGATACATAATTTCCTTCATGCAAACTATATATATTTTGAGCGTTATAATAAATATTGCAGCACAAAGCAATCAATATAATGTCCATAAACAAATAATAAAACCTGTACTTATACCTATCCTGCAATTTAATGTAAAATGAAATAATAAAAATAAATACCAGAAAAAAGAATGTGCTGCCTATTGTATTTGCGTTACTCAGTTCAGGATAAAATACCTGAATGCCACTATAAAAAATAACAAATAAAAATTCCGGTAGAATATTCCGAAATTGTACTTTTTCTATTTCTGATAATACCCTGACAACTGAAAAACCAAACAAAAAGCCAAGTATATAATTCCACCGGAAATGAACAGAAGAAAAACCATGAAACGCAAACGTTACAAAGGGAATCGCAAATGCGGCTAACACCATGATAACCGTAAGTTTCAAATTACCTGATTTCCTCTTTCTCATCCATACTAAAAAAATTATAATCCCTAAAACAGCAAATCCATTATAAAGATAAAAACCGGGTGTAAAATTGGCAGCCGCCAGTGACAAAACAACTTCGGGTAACCAGCCTTTGCCAAAACGCCACAATGAACCGGTTTCCACCACCTTACCCGTACGATTGGAATTTAAAAAAGTTATTATGTTAGGTAAAAATATAACCATAGACAACCCAATACCAAGAAGGTATCTCCAAGCTGCCGAATAACAATACCCTAAAAAAGCTTTCAGTGTTTTCTTCTTTTCAAGATCCCAATATCTCATAATAAAATAGAAAACAATAAAAATCGTGTTAATATAAAGGAAGTAATAATGTGTAACAGAACTCAAAAAAATCATGATTGGAAAAGAAAAAGCGCTCTTCTTCTTCAAAATTTCCTCAACGCCAATAAATAATATCGGTAAATAAATTAATGTTGCATAAAAGACAGGATGCCGCAAAAAGAAAAAAGTCCATCCTGAAAATACATAAATCAACGCACCAAACACAACAGGGAAAGGTTTCCTCCCCTTCATGTAGAAGCTGTACACGCCAAACGAAAGCCCCGCAAGATATAACCGGAGCACTACTAAAAAATCATAAACTAATTCTATTTTTTCATAATCAAAAAAAACTGCCAAAAACGAAACAGGCTCAAGATACCACATAGAAAGGTATGTTAATGCATCCCCGCCCATACCAAGCCTAAAATCATAACTTGGAATCTGTAAGGAATGATCATGATAAATATTCCCTAAAAAATCCCTGATAAGATTTCTCAGTTCCGCAAGCATCGGCAATTGAACCGGCAACGAATCAATTACCCACCCAAAACCTTTTCTTGCATCTTCAAAAGATATAAAGCATATTTTAGCCATACAGGCAAAAACAATAGAGTACAAAACAAAAAACAAGAATTTATCAGATTTCCAGAACTTGACATTTCTTCTTATTACCATTAGGGCACCTCATTACTATGAAGACTTCTTTTTAAACACCCAAAACTTGCTCTCCAGATAATTGACAACAATCACGACCACATTTGCGATGATCTTCGCATACAGCCCTTCCATATCACCAAAATCCACCAGTAACCACATCAGCGCCATATCCAAGATTCCCGTAAAAATACGCGCCAAAAAGAAATTGACCACTTCCCATACCACAGCTTTTCCTTTAAAACTTTTGCTCCCAAAAACATACAATTTATTTGTCACAAAAGCAAAAGTAAAAGCGCATCCCCATGCCAGCGCATTAGACAGCATGAAATAAATACCCAGAATATCAGCCAATACCCAATACGCAAGCATATTGATCAGTGTTGCGCCCAGACCAAATGTTGCGTATGAGATCAGCTCTTTATACCTGGCCAACGATTTCTTTATCTTATCATGCATTGGTTTTCAAAATCTCTCCCTTACGTTCAAATTTAACCTTAAAAGCAATCCTTAAATATTTAAAAGTCTGTAATAAAGAATTTTGCGACTCTCCTTCCAGTCTTGCCGACCACTGTGAAGGAATTTCATGGACTTTCACCCCAAGCCTGATGGGTTTTAAAGCCGTTTCGAGGAAAAATGGATGCTTTAATTCCTCCCAGTTAATCGACTGGAGAAGTTTTGCCGGGGCAAGGCGGTATGCAAAGGTGATATCCGTCAGCCTTACATGATAAAACCATGCAAAAAACCTTTGAAAGATCAGATTAAGGACATATTTAACCTTGTTGTAACCCTGAAAACTGCCTTTCCTTAACCAGCGCGAGGCCGTGACCATATCGCGGGGATATTTTTTCCCATTAAAAATAAAATCTTTCACATTATGCGGATCAGTCTCCAAATCCGGAGCCATCATAAGGATATGGCTCCCTTTTGCTGCCATGATCCCATCCCGCAGTGCCCCGCCCGCATAGGGAAGCGTCTGATATAAAATATGTAGCGGAATATTATTTTCTTCTGACAATCTTTTGCTTTCCTCAATCACATTAAGGCTTTCTTTTTCTGTCCGTTCACACACAATGGCGATAATTTCACAAATATCCTGCAAATTGCATTCTCTCAGGATAATTTCCACCGTCTGTTTAAAAGAAAAAGTCTCATTTAACGTAGGCAGCAAAATTGAAACATTTTTGAAATCATTCATCATCCACCCACCCTATATCTGAAAATCAATCGTGTCTAAGTGCAAAATCTCTTTCACCAACGCATTATCCATCAATGTAGAAACCGCGCGCTTTGTTTTAAAAACCCCATCACTTTCTGCCATTCGAATAGGTCTTATCAGCTCACGTGATACACCCAATCGATCCGCAATCCTGATTCCCACATCATACTTTGATAAATCCCTATCCCCACAGACATTTAGAACAGAAGGAACCATCCCCTGCATTTCTGCCAGCCGGACAAGTAACTGCGAGGCAGTCTTAAAGTGCAGAGATGACCGGTAGGAATCCTCATACATTTCCACTGTTTTACCTGCCTTAAGATCTTCTACAATTTTGTCATAAAAGTGCTTTCTCCCCGGAATCAAACAAGTTCCGATCAAAAACGGGAACCGTACCACGTGAAATCCGGAGTACCTCACCACTGCTTCCGCAGCCGCCTTATTTTTTCCGTACACATTGACCGGGTTTAATGGATCTGTTTCTTTAAAATGATAAAAATCGGTACTATTCCCATAAACACTGTCCGTAGATGCATAAAAAAGCCGATCCGCAAAAAATAGCTTATTGACACAGCGTGACAATGCCGTTACATTTACATCCCAGGCGTACTGTGGGTTTTGCGCTGCCAGATCGGGGTTATGATATGCGGCAAGGAAGATCACTTTTAATCTGTCATACCCCTTTACAACAGAAACCAGGTGATCAAATTCCTCTTCTCTGGTAATATCGCATTCCACCCAGGAAATACGCTCACAGTCACAAAGTCCCTGTATATTCCGGGCTGTAGCAGCTATTTTTTCTTCCGTCTGCTCTAAGATGCTTTGGATACAATAACTTCCAAGGAATCCATTTGCTCCAATCACAAGATACATTTACCTAACCTCCTCATGGCTTTTCTGTCCAAAAAAACGTGATTCCAACATTGCGCATAACGCATGGTATACAGGAAGATGAAGTTCCTGCACCTTATAGGTTTCCCTCTCAGGAACATGAATGACCACATCACATAGAGAATCCAGCCTGCATTTATTTTCTCCGGTAAGTCCAATCCTGAATACCTTTTTTACAGCTGCCACCATCATGGCATTTACTATGTTCACGGAATTTCCGGAAGTGCTGATCCCAAGAAACGCATCTCCTTGTCTGGAGACGGCATTTAACGGCTGGGCAAACAGGTAATCCCCATTTATATCATTGCACACCGCCGTAGAGAGGGCTGTCATAGAAGGGAGTGATATGGCCGGCAGCCCTTTTTCCAAACCTTTGCAAAACTTTGTTCCCTCTTCCCCAAACAAAGCACCATAAACAGAAGCCGTTTCGTCATCCAATGGGCGTTTCATCATAAACGATTTCATTAATTCCCCTGCAATATGCCCGCAATCCGAGGCACTTCCCCCATTGCCAGCCACATAAAGGCTGCCTCCCGCAGTATATACTTTTTCCAGCAAAAGATAAGCCGTTATAATACTTTCCCGACATTTAGAAAGCATCGGGTAACGCACAAAAAGATCATTCAATATTTCTTTATTTTTCATAAGCCTGTCCATATATCCTTTGAGCCATCCGGGTGCTCTACTCCTATATCATACATACTGGCAATCCATGTATCCTCCAGATAATAAAAGCTATGTGACACATAAGGCGGAACCAAAAACATATCCCCCTCTTTAAATGTATGAACCTCCTGTCCACACTCAGTTTTCACCGTCAGTTCAAAGGAACCTGAAATTACATAAAACGCCTCCCTGTTTTCTTTATGGTAATGATCCCCCCGCAAAACCCCTTTTTTTGAAAAGATAATATTAAACTGCCGGAACCCGTCATGCACCAGCTGCGTAAGACTTCCACGTCCGTCCTGAAATTCAAAATCAGGTTTTATCATCTCGATCATAATTTTAACTCCTTAATCAGATTCATAGCGTCCAGCATGCACAAATCCATATTTTTATAATTCCAGGTTCCCCAGCGGCCCAGTAAGCTAAAAGAGTCATCCTCATTAAAATAATTCCTGATCTCTGTAACATTTTTTCGATAATCCTTATCATGGATCACATAAGCATATTCCGTAAATTCATAATCCAACACTCTGGTAAATCCCAGTTCTTCCGGCAGAATGTCGTTACGCTCCGCAAGCAGTACCGGATTTTCCGGCTGCTGCCCGATGATCTCCAACGCACCGCAGCTCTTCCCCTCCACCGGGCATCCATAAGGCGTAAGCGTACTTTGATAGCCAACCCTGTGTGACTTATACTCATGTGAAGGAACATAAAGCCATGTGATGTCTGTTTGCGGGCATTCAAACAGAACCGTCGTCAAGCTGTTATACTTGAGGCCGGAAATACATATCGAAACAGATGCCGGCAGATCCATCACTTTAGGAAGCACCGGAAGAGGTATCGTACTGATGATTCTGTCAAATTCTTCCTCATTGTTTATAACCCATTTATTGTTCTTTTTTTCAATATGCGAGACGCAAAAACCATATCGTGTATGAACGCCTTTGGCAATTGCGTTTACCATCGTCTGTATCCCGCCATGTAAGGGATAATAGAATGAAGAATGTGGCATTTTTCGTTCTTTCGGATCATTAAGAATCATAGACCGAATCATTTCCTTTTTGGTCGGAAGCGGCATTTTCCCCCGCATCCACTGGGTCTCCATATCTTCCAGTGGATATGCCCAGATTTTTTCATTATAGGGAATCATATACCGCTTTGCAATGCCGTTCCCGAAATTCCAGGTAAGCCATTCCCTGAAATTGTCAGGTTCCGGACCTTCCTGCGCTAATATAAAATCATGGACACATTCCACTGCATCCTCAGTATCCAGTTCACACAAAGATAACTCAAAAGGATAAGATATAAACTTTCCCCCGAAATATATCTTGGCATTCCTCTGTGTAAACTGCCAATTATCTTCCGGCAAAATTGAAAATACCCAATCCATTACCTCCGGGTGTTTGGAATTAAGAATATGCCCGCCATGAGGATCATATAAAAAACCATCCGTAAATCTTGATCGTGCCAGTCCCCCGGGATTGCTGTTCTTCTCAAATAAGACTACCTCATATCCTTTGTCTTTTAATATGCGTGCAGCTGTCAACCCGGACACCCCCGCACCTAAAACCGCTATTTTCACGCTTCCTCCTATCTGGTCAAAAACTCAGTACCATTTTTTACCCTGTCACGCCAATAATCCAGCAGATCAGCCATCGTCTGTCCAAATGAAATACGTGGTTCCCATCCTGTATGCTCCTTAAACTTCCTGCAATCGGGAACCTGCAGATCCGCATCGATCGGACGCAGGCGTTCAGGATCCGTCTCAACCCTGATCTGATCCTTTTGAGGAGACATGGAAAGCAGCAAATGTAACGTATCTCCCACTTCACAGGTATGAGTTCCTCCGATATTATAATATTCTCCTGCTATAGGACGGGAAGTCACCAGCATATAATATGCCCTCACCGCATCCCGCACATCAGCATATGTCCTTAAGGATTTCAAATTCCCAACTTTAACAACCGGCGGTATCATACCTGCCTCAATCATGGCAATCTGCTTGGCAAACGTTGATTCATGGAACACATCTCCCCGCCTGGGTCCTGTATGAGTAAACATACGTGTCGTCATTACCGTCATGTTATAAGCTTCCGCATAATATCTTCCCAAAAGATCGGTTCCCACCTTGGATATGGCATAGGGTGACGCCGGGTGAAACGGACATTCTTCATGGATGCCTTCCTTCGGTTTCTTATCAGCCGGAATCTTTCCAAACACCTCCGAAGATGCGCATACATGAATAACAGGATGATATTTTGGATCCTGCTCCTTGGTAATGCGCACAGCCTCCAGCAAACGGCAGGTTCCAAGGATATTAGTATTTAAAGTGTCAATAGGCGATGTAAAGCTTACCACCGGGTAACTCTGAGCCGCCAGGTGAAAAATATAATCCGGCCTGATACTTTGGATCACACTTAACAAAGACACTTGATCGTTCAAGTCAGCGTATTCAAAGAACACGCGGTCTTTCCGGTTCACACGGTCTAAAAGATGCTGTACGTTTGTAAGCGGACTTCTCCACCGGCATATACCAAAAATATCCCAATCTGTTTCTTTCAACAGGAAATCACATAAATGAGACCCTACCATTCCGGTTATACCGGTAATCAATGCTTTTACTTTCATTTTCTTCCCCCTGTCTATGCATAACTTTTTTTAATCCCTTTTAAATCAAAGTCCTCTGATTTGTAATACATGATACGCGTACCGCCTGTCTCAAACTCAAACGGAACATATAGTAAATGGCTCAATTCTTCCAAAACGGCTGCCTGCTTTTCCCTTTCCACATAAAAGAGAAGAAATCCACCGCCACCCGCACCTAACAGCTTCCCGCCTATCGCGCCTGCCTTTAAAGCACGCCTATATAGCAGATCAATAGAATCGCTGGAAATACTGGATGTAATTTCTCTCTTCAAATGCCATGTATAGTCCAACAGATTTCCAAATTCACGCAGATCCACCTTAGAAGTAAGGATTTTTTCCGCTTCATCCACCAGCCCTTTCATTTCCATAAGCTGTGCGGTCCTGCCTTTTATGGCCTTTTCCTGGCTTAATGCAATGTCGCTGGAAAATCGGGAAAAACCCGTGAAAAACAACATCAGATTATGATTCAACTGTTTTTTTCGTTCTTCACTTATCACAAGCGGATTGACATGATAACCGCCCGCATCAAAATCAATGCGGTTAAACCCGCCAAATGAGGCCGCAATCTGGTCTTGGATACCACCGCTTTCTTTACACAAAACACGTTCCACGTAAATTGCGTCATCTGCCAGATGGCGTTTATCCACATATTTTCCCTTCAGGGCATAGCAGGCATTTAAAAGCCCCACCGCAAAAGAACTGCTTGTTCCAAGACCGGAACGCGCCGGAAGATCTGCCTCATATACCACACGCAGTTCATGCATATCTAAATATTTCATGATCTCACGCACTGCCGGATGCTCAATTTCATCCACATGATTGGTACGCTCAATCACATTGTAAGTAATCTGATTGGCATAATCAAAAAAACGCGGCAAATGCCGGACTGTGGCATAACAATACTTGTCAAATGTGGTTGATATCACGCTTCCGCCATAATTTTCATAAAATCCGGGATAATCTGTTCCACCCCCGAAAAAAGATATCCGGAAAGGTGTTTGTGTAATGACCATTTCCATTTCCTCCTTATCCGATCCGTAAAAAATGACTCTGGACAAAATCCAGCAAACTGTCACATGCCGCATATGCCGCCTGTGGTACTTCCTTTTTCCCTATGTAAATACTTCTGCATCCGGCCGCATTCCCTGCAGCAATGTCACTGGCACTATCCCCGGCCATATAAGACCTGCCGAGATCAATATTGTATTTTTCCGCCGCCAAAAACAATAATCCCGGTTTGGGTTTCCGACAGTCACAATCAAATTTATACTCCGTCCGCTCTCCGGCAAACCCTTTATCCGGATGATGTGGACAGAAAAAAATATCATCTACCCATGCACCTTCCATACCAAGTAAAGTCTCCATCTGATCATGGATCCTCTCCAGCTCCGCAAACGTACAATCACCCCGGGCTATGACCGGCTGGTTTGTCACAACAATGGCAAGGTATCCGCTTTGGTTTATTTTTGAAATTGCCTTTGCCGCGCCTTCCAACAACACCATATCCTCAGTTCTCTTTATGAACCCCCGGTATTGATTGATGGTTCCGTCCCGGTCTATAAATACAGCCTTCTGACGTAACCTCAAATTTCTGGATTTTATTTTCCCGCTTTTATAATCTTCACAAACCCTGTGATACCGTTCAGGCGTTCCCATATCCCTGACATATTCCGGCGAATCATAAACATACATTTTTCCCGCCGCAACAAGCGGTTTTAACATTTCCCTGTCAAGGTCCACCCTGCCGGATAGGTTTCTCTCCTTTAACAGTTTAGGCGATATCACGTGTATACCGGCATTTACCCGATTTTTATAAATGGTTCTTTCATCCTCTTTGTTTATCCATCCCGTAATCCGCTTTCCGGAATCGGCGGAAATCAAAGCGCTATCGCCAGGATGGTCATTGGGGTGCGTAAAAAGAGTGACCCATCCTCCTTTTTCCCTGTGATATTTTTCCATCCGCTTAAAATCAATATCCAACATGATATCCCCGTTCAGCAGAAAAAAATCATCCTGCAGGATATCCGGCATTTGAAATAATGCGCCGCCGGTTCCAAGAGGTTCTTTTTCCTCAAAGTAAGAAATAGAAACCCCAAATTTCCTTCCATTGCCAAAATATTCCCTGATAATATCTCCCATATGGCCTATCACTAACGTAATATCTGTATATCCCTGATCTGCAAGACAACTTATTTCATGTTCAAGGACCGGTTTCCCACCAACCGGCATCATGGGCTTGGGGATATTATTCCTGACAGACGCTATACGGGTTCCTTTTCCGCCAGCCATAATAACAACCTTCATCTCTTATCCTTTCCTACAAAACGGATCATTGCGCCAAAAAACGATAGAACAAAGAATCCCGGATATCATATCCGATAAAATTTATGGGGGCATTTTCCTGATTCAATGTCTTAAGGTCATCTGCCACGACGCAAACAGCTTTTTGCTCCTTCATAGCAGATAATGCCCTGCAATATTCAATTGCAGGCGTAAATGTTCCAAGTAAAAAAACTAAAATTAAAATGGTATGCAGAAATCGATACCGCTTTAAAGGATATACCGGATTGCGGAAAATGACCTTCATCACAAAACACATAAGCAGGAACACCCCAGGCATTGTGGCACTGATACGATAAACCACTTCCCCTGTTTCCCCCAATGAAACAACAGAATTGATGATCAGGGAAGCCAGAACACCATACAGCAGTGGGTTTTTATACTCTTTCCTTATCAGGAAACATACATACACCCCTAATTCCAAAATCAAGAAAACAAGCCATATTTTTGTCATTTCTCCCGTAAGGCCGCCATAATCCTCAAAGCAAAACCGGATTTTTGACTTCCCCCCGGCATTACAACTATAATATATCGCAAGAATCGGCAGGATTGTAACGGCTGCGGCAATATTTTGATACGAGCAAACGTCATTCAGAAGCCACCAAAAGTTTCCATTTTCATTTCGCGACAGGGAATACGCCAACACCAAAACACATAAACAAATCCCCGCAACAGAAAAAGGGCTGTAAAAAAGTGTACAGCAAATGATAATGCCGTAACTGCGCAGATTCCTCTCCGATAATAAAAGCATTGTCATAAGCCAGCAGGGAATTGCCTGATTATATGCCCAAAACAAGGCCGTTGTATTAGATCGGAACTGGAAATAACCTGACCACCATTCAATATGGTCATGAATCTTCAGACCGTTTTTCCACAATTCACCCACGATATCCAGACCGCTAAACCCAATCAACAGGATCAGTATCAAAATGATCCCTGCCAATGTGCATTGCCTGAAATACAGACACAGGAGTAATACAAGTAAAATGATTCCTATACCACACCATAAAAGCAGCATAATTTCTGCCATATTCCATGCAGTCTCATTGGAAAAATCCCATTTCAGAAATACTTTCCCTAAAGCTGCCGGTACGATCCATATCCCCAAATAATAGACCAGCCCGGTTCCATATGTTTCATATGTGACAGGCCATCTGTGAGAAAGCAGATCCCTGAATACCGCATTGCGAAACTGATGATCCGGGCTTTGGTAAAACAGACCGCCAATCCCGGCACTCTGGCACCATAAAACCGAAACAACAATAATAATCCCCAAACCGACAGCAGGTAAATTTAACGTGTCTGAATCAGCTGTTTTTTCTTTACTTATCCTGTACATACTAAAGCCCAAAAATAAAATGCAGGGAATAGAAATCATCCACCGGACCCATGCCGCCAAAAATATGAAATACGGAATTATCAAATACCAAACAGCAAGGCTTCGTATCGTTCCATACTTAACCGGGATCATTATCTCTATTTCCCTTAACTGCTGAAAAAATACCGATGCCGAAAATCCCTGCGATAAATACAACGATCATAGCTTTCCAAAGATCGACAGATTTCTCCTGCCCCTCGACCAGCTCATATTCATCCTCAAACCAAATACTCTCTTCCTGGATCTTCATAAATTCCTGTTCCAATTCCTCGTTCGGCACCGCCCCGTAACGCTCCAAATACTCTTTTTGTATATATCCTAATATCTCCTGATACTGTATCTTACACCAATTTCCTTCTTCTTCCTCTATAACGATGACAGGTGTTCCTTTCTTAAGGTTTCCAACCGCCCCGGCGGATTCTGCCGCCTGTTCTTTCACTTCCACATCCTGGCTTATCTGCCACAAACTGTTTTCCGGAATTTTTTCAGCTGCCCGCACCTCTGTTCCCATGGCAAAAAATAGTACCAAAAACAACCTGCAAACCATCGTCATGACATTTCTCCTTAATCGTTATATAATAATGTAAAGTGACCATATGTATAGGAATCAGAAAAGACCTCCTTACATTTTTGTATGTTTCCACTGTCAAACGCAAAAATCATTACATTCCTTGCAGCCATATCCTTTTTGAGAACCGCCGCAAGGCCATCCTCTCCGACCACTTGTATTTCCATATCCCTCTCCAGGAATTGAAGTATTCCTGCATAGACCGGAAATGTATCATACACATAAACAGCCTGTCTCCCTTCATCCTTCAGGGCTTCTATCTTTTCCGCTATGCGTATGTCGCGAAACGCTGCCTTTTGAAGCGGGTTTAAAAAAAGAATGGCTGCCCTCATTGCCAATGCAAGTTCCAAAACAACAATTCCTGTCAGAAAGCAATGTCTCTTTTTATGACTTTGACAATAAAAAAAAGTCATCACCACAAAACCGGTTAACGCTTCGCTAAAAAGATAAGCGTTTCTATAAAAACCCCAGCTGTCAAACCCACCCTCATTATACAAATAGCTGATACCTACCATAAAAAAACCATGGAAGGTTTCCGCCCCTGTGGCCGTAATCTGCCTTGCCACAAGCAGCGCACATACTGCCTGTATTGCCGCCATGCCCCCAGTAAAGACAAGGATGCCCTTTTTCTTTTGATTCCATAACGCTATCGCTCCGGATACCATGACGAACGGAATGATCAATTCCGTATATCTTCCATAAGTGTAGTCACTGGCCTCACCAAGGGTAAGCAGGTAGACTGTTGCAATTAAAATCTGCGTAATGACAGATAATATGACAAACGCAAAAAACTTTTGCCTTACCGTGACGGCAGTCCTTTTTTTTATTTCCCTTATCCCTGCCATGACACCCCAATAAAATAATTGGTGTTAGAATATAAATAGTACAAGTTAAACATGGCAGGTTTCAGAAATAACTGTATAATAGAAACGAATACAGGAGGAAATTTTCCATGAGTAAACAGTTTGATAAGCAGTTTAAAGAGAATGCAGTACAATATTACC
>CAJULP010000073.1 GCA_910587295.1 uncultured Lachnospiraceae bacterium
GAAACAATCCGATTCCCCTCCGCTATCAAAGCGTTTTTGTCCGATTTAAACTTTCTAATATTCATACTGTCACCTCAGTATTATTTTACTAAGGGATATCCGAAAAGTAAATAGAAAATATTTATGTCGCTTACTATAACTCTGCGGAATATATTGATTATAATACGCAGATGATGGAAAAATTCATTTCGCTTGATGCGCCGCTTTTTGCAACGTTCCGGATCATTGCGTTTAATGATAATGCTTATTATACATTAGCGAAGACAGGTGAATCGGCTGATTACATTAAAGAGGCCTGTAAAACATACCCGTGGAAAGAAGAAATTTTAAGGGCGGAAGGGAAAAAAGTAGTATTGTCGCCCCATGTGGATGATTTTGATGAATCGAGAGAACTGGTTTATTCCGTTGCACGTTCTATTTCTGACGGAAAATACTATTTTGGCTTTATTGAGGTACAGAATCTTTATTCAGGTCTTACAGAGATCTGCCGTTTAAATAAGGCTTCCGGTTCGGTGGCAGTATATTCTCAACAAGGGGAAATCTTATACCCGGCCAACCGGGAAGAGGACCAGGTGATGCTTTTTGACCATATTTTTCAGGGAATTGAAGACAGGGGATTGGGCGAGGGATCTTTTCGGTTGAAAGGGCAGCAGATTTCCTATAAAAAATCTGATTATTCCGGCTGGGTTTCCATTGTATATTGTCCGGTAATTTCATTTGTTCCTTATGGGATGAATTTAATTCTTTTGACGCTTACCGTTTATGTGGTCATGGCTCTTTTAGCCCTGTTTATGATCGGGCGGACTGCAAGGCGTATGGCGGCACCGCTTATGGAATTAAATCAGGCAATCAGTGAAGTCACGTTGGATAATATGTCTTTTAAGCCTGATATATCAACTTCTATTTCAGAGATTGATAATATTAACCAGTCTTTTCAGCAGATGCTTGAGCATCTTAAGGAAGCCATTACCAGAAGCATCCAGTCGCAGGCGGGAGAGGAGCGGGCAAATTATCTTGCACTTCAGGCGCAGATGCATCCCCATACTTTGTATAATACATTATCTATGATTGAGTCTGTAAGTTATATGCATGGGGATAAAGAAGTTTCTGCATTATGCGTCTGCTTATCCCAGATGCTGCGTTATATCTCTGATTATTCAAAAAGGGAATATACGATAGAGGATGAATTGACGCATTTAGAGCAGTACGCCACACTGGCCAGAAAACGTTATGAAGGGAAGCTGGATATTTTTATTCATGCGGACCGGGAATTATATTCTACTATTGTTCCTAAGTTTACGATCCAGCCATTGGTGGAAAATGCCGTAAAGCATAGCTTTGCTGTCCGCATTGCCCCCTTATCTATCCGGGTAGAGTTAATGACGGTTCCTAAAGGGGGATGGAGTCTTGCCGTAACGGATAATGGGCCGGGTTTTACCGGGGATGCTTTAGAAAAAATTCATGTTCAGTTTGAAGAATGTGATAAAAGCCTGGAAAAACATCAGGATGTCATCAATACGAAAATAGGTAATCTGGGTCTTTCCAATATTTATGTACGCTGCCGGATTTTGTATGGAAAACGTTTTAGGATGCTGGTGGGAAATCAGGAAAACGGTGGAGCTTATATCAAGATAACAGTTATGGGGGATGAAATTGTATGACAAGTATTTATCTTGTAGAGGATGAAGTATATGCCATGATGGCGTTAAAGCAAAAGATTATGGATCTGCAGGGAGAGTATGTGATTGTTGGAGCTGCCGATAACGGAGCTGCGGCATTAGAACAGATTTTGGATCTTTGTCCGGATATTGTCCTTACAGATATCAGAATGCCAGATATGGACGGGCTTACATTAATTTCAAAGCTTCAGGAGAAAGGCTGCCAGTCTCTGCCTGTTATTGTCAGCGGCTATCAGGATTTTGAATATGCGAAACAGGCGGTTAAGCTTGGAGCGGCGGATTATCTTTTAAAACCGGTGAATCCGCCGGAGCTGTACGCCTGTCTGAAAAAGTGTTGTGAGAAACTTTCTAAACGTTCCAAAAATATTGTGTCTTTTTTGATCGGAGAGGAGAGTTTTTCTTTTGAAACTGCATTCAGAAAGGATTCTTTTATTTTTCTTTATATAATCACGGCGAATCCTTTAAGCAGTGTGGAAAATATGCTCCATCCCAATGTCCGTTACTTACCGAACGGGGATTTGGAACGGTTATTCTGTAAATTTTATAAGTATCAGTTTTGCAAATGCTTTGACGGCTTTTTTTCCAATGAGAAAATGATTCTTATATGTGGGGATAAAAAAGGGAATGCTTTGCTTGCGGGAAATCTTCCGTATTTTGTAAAAGCGCTGGAAGATGAAACAGGGAAATATATTACGGTATATTATATGGGCGCAGAAGGAATGTCCATTTCCAACGCTATAAGGGAATGTCGGGTCAATGCGGTCCGCTGCGCACAGTTTGGGAAAAGCACCATACACAATGAGCCTGTTTTACTGCCTGCTGTTTCAGCAAAGTTAGGAGAGACTGCGGATCTCTATGCTATGATGCTTGGACAGAACCAGACAGATCTGCTTGAATCTCATATAACCCGGTTACTGAAACAATGGGAAAAGGAGAGCCATACCTGCAGGGCAGTGACAGAAGATCTGCTATTTGTTATGGACACTTTAAAGCGCAGCCTTTCTTCCAAAAGAATGTTGGAGTTTAATAATCAATATTATTTAGAGAATGTAATCTCTTTTTCCGGGGATTATGATGAGCTTGCCCGAAATTTTTATCTGTTGCTGCGGGTATTGTTTGCGGCGGATGAGCCTTTGGCAAGCTCTCCGGAAGAATTGGTGGAAAGTCTGATCGTTTATTTTAAAGAGCATCTTTCGTGCAATGTGACACTTCAGGATTTAGAGGAAAGGACAGGTGTATCTAAAGTATATATTTGCCGTATTTTTAAAAAGTTTCAAAATACCACACCGATGGATTTTTTTACCCGGCTTAAGATCGCCAGGGCTAAGGAACTGCTTGCGGATTTCCCGGGCATGTCCTTACGGGAGATAGCTGATTCTTTAGGGTTTAATGATGTATACTATTTCAGTAAAGTGTTTAAGCGGATCACCGGTGCGCCGCCATCGGAAATGCGTCCGGATGAAAAATCGTGAGAAGGGGTTTTAAGATAAGTAAATATGTGGTAAAATAAAAAAGATGTGACAGAAGAAAGGCAGGATTGACATGGAGCTGACAAACATAAAAGACATATTCAGGGAAAAAGAAAAATATGCTGATTTAGAAGTAACGATAGGCGGCTGGGTAAGGAGCAACAGAGATTCTAAAACCTTTGGCTTTCTTGTGGTAAATGACGGGAGCTTTTTTGAACCGCTTCAGGTGGTGTATTCCGATACGCTGGCGGATTTCGAAGAGATTTCAAAGATAGGCGTAGGCGCTGCCGTTATCGTGACAGGAAAGATCGTCTTGACGCCGGGGGCTAAGCAGCCTTTTGAGATGCAGGCAGGCAGGGTAGTGGTGGAAGGGATCTCTCCTTCCGATTATCCTTTACAGAAAAAGCGCCACAGTTTTGAATACTTGAGGACGATTTCACACCTGCGGGCACGGACGAACACCTTCCAGGCGGTGTTCCGGGTACGTTCTTTGGCGGCCTTTGCAATCCACCAGTTTTTCCAGGAAAGAGGCTTTGTCTATGTGCATACGCCGATCATTACGGGGAGCGACTGCGAAGGAGCCGGGGAAATGTTCCAGGTGACCACCATGGATCTTGGCCAGGTACCTAAGACACAAGAGGGGGCGGTAGACTATAGCCAGGACTTTTTCGGGAAACCTACCAACCTGACGGTAAGCGGACAGTTAGACGCGGAGACCTATGCGTTTGCGTTCAGGAATGTTTATACCTTTGGGCCTACCTTCCGGGCGGAAAATTCCAATACCACACGCCATGCGGCGGAATTTTGGATGATCGAGCCGGAAATGTGTTTTGCGGATCTTAAGGATGATATGGCGCTTGCGGAGAGTATGTTGAAATATGTGATCCGCTACGTACTGGAAAACGCGCCGGAGGAAATGGCATTTTTCAATCAGTTTGTGGATAAGGGGCTTTTGGAGCGTTTGCAGCATGTTCTTTCTTCTGAGTTTGGGCATGTGACTTATACCGAGGCTGTCGAGATATTGGAAAAGCACAATGATGAATTTGAATATAAGGTGCACTGGGGATGTGACCTGCAGACGGAGCATGAAAGGTATCTGACGGAAGTAGAGTTTAAAAAGCCTGTATTTGTAACGGATTATCCGAAAGAGATCAAGGCATTTTATATGAAATTGAACGAAGATCAAAAGACGGTAGCGGCCATGGATTGTCTGGTTCCCGGAATTGGGGAGATCATTGGCGGCAGCCAGAGGGAAGATAAGCTGGAGCTTTTAGAGCAGCGTATTTCGGAGCTTCAATTAAATAAAGAAGATTATGATTTTTATCTTGATCTGCGGCGTTACGGTTCTGCGCGCCATGCAGGGTTCGGCCTGGGATTTGAGAGGTGCGTTATGTACCTGACCGGGATGGGGAATATCAGGGATGTGGTTCCGTTTCCAAGGACCGTGAAAAACTGCGAACTGTAAGTGAATAAAAACTGCCGATTACTGTTTGATCTAATCGGCAGTTTTTTTACCTTATAGGAAATTCCGTCGCCAGACGGACATAAATTGACGAAGAACCGAAGGTTCTTCATGAAGTGGCGAAGCCACTTTTTTACAATGGGGATGTGGGAGGAAGTGCATGAAAGGGATAGACCGAAAAAGATTTATGCGCCGGGGATGGATATTGCTGTTGATCATCGTGTTTTTGACGGTACTTTTTCCGGTTTCTGTAAGCGCAAAGGACGCACGTACTGTAAGGGTGGCTTTTTTCCCCATGGAGGGGTTTCATGTCTACTCGGAGGAAGAGGGATATGGCGGCATGGATGTGTCATACTTAGAAACGTTGTGCGGCTATACCGGATGGGAGATTGAGTATGTGGATTGTGAAAGCTGGGATGATGCCCTCACAAAGCTGGAGGCAGGGGAAGTGGACCTGGTAGGTTCAGCCCAATATTCAAAAGAGCGTGAAATGTTTTTTGACTATGCGGCTTTAGCCAGCGGCTATACCTTTGGATGCTTGTTTGTAGAAAAAGACAGCTCCCTGGCATTTGAAGATTTCGACAGCATGAAGGATAAAAAATTCGGGGTGGTAGGAAGTTATATCAGGAAGGAAGATTTCTTAAGTTATCTACACCGGAATGGGATCACGGATCCAAAGATCCAGGAATATGACACGACCCAGGAAATGCAAAGAGCCCTTGAAAAGGGGCAGGTGGATGTGGCAGCCCATACGCTGACAGAGGTGAAAAGCGGACAATGCCTGGTAGGAAAATTTGCATATGCACCTTATTTTTACATAACCTGGAAGGGGAATGATCTGCTTCTTGATGAGCTGAATCAAGGGATTGAGGAGCTGACCATGGATTATCCTACCCTGGAAGAGGAGCTTATGAACCGGTATTATGGGGAACGCCGGGAAAATTTCAGGGCTGAGGAGATCAGGCTTATCGGCCGGGGCGAACCGGTAAAGGTAGGGTTTTATCAGGATACAAAACCGCTGGCTTATGTGAATGCGGCGGGGGAATATGACGGCATCTATATCCAGATTCTAAATACGGCGTCAGAAAGAAGCGGTCTTGAGATAGAGTTATATCCCATAGACAGAGGCCAGCCGTGGAAGGAACTGCTTTTTAACGGTGAGATAGATTTTTATGTGGGCGCTAATAATCTAGAGCTTTCACGGGATGAAAAAGTTGTTCTTACCAATCCTTTTATGACATATAACGCAGTCATCGTGTCAAGAAACGACTATGTCCTTTCTGATATAGAGGATATGAGGATTGCATTGACAAACGGACGCAGTTATTGGGCGGATGACATGGAAAAGGAGCAGGTGATCTACTGCAACAGCGCCAAGGACTGCCTTCAGATACTGAAGGACGGAGGAGCGGATATCACGATACTCAATACCGTTGAATTCAATTACCAGTCTAAAAATGAGCGGTTTTCAGATTTAATAGAATGGGAAAACTACCGATATCAGTCGGGAACTACCCTGGCAGCTTTAAAGGGAACGGATCCGGTCTTGATCGACGTTATCAATAAAGCGCTGCGTCTGGTTTCGGTGTCGGAAAAAGAAGATATTATCGACCAGTATATGAATATCCCGTATGACAGTTTTGATTGGCAGGATTATCTATATCAGGCGAGAAACGCAATTGTCATTTTTGGCATGGTACTGGTTTTATTGCTTTTGTTTGGCTGTGTGGTCTCTTATATGCGGAAAAAATCCTATTCCATGTTGGAAAAAAAGAATGAGGAACTGCAGACCGCTATGTGGGAGGCAAGAAGGGCAAATCAGGCTAAAACGGAATTTCTTTCTCATATGTCTCATGATATTCGTACTCCCATAAATGGGATCATGGGCATGCTCACCATTGCGGAAAGTAATCCGGAGGATTTAGACAGGCAGTCGGACTGCCGCAAGAAAATACGTTTGTCGGCTCAGCATCTGCTGTCTTTGATCAATGATGTGCTGGACATCAGTAAATTGGAAAGCGGAAATGTGGAATTCATCAAGGAAGAGTTTGACCTAAAGGAGCTGCTGCATAACTGCATGGCGATCGTTGGAGGCCAGGCGCTGGAGCGGGAAATTAAGCTTTTAGCGGATTTTGAGGAGCCTGACCTGTTGCCGCATCAGTATTTTTTAGGAAGCCCTTTGCATTTGAAACAGATTTTGATCAATATTGTTGGGAATGCCGTCAAATATAATAAACCAATGGGCAGTGTCACTTTTAAATGCCGTGAGATTTCGGCGGATGACGGGATCGCAAGGATCTGTTTTGAAATTTCCGATACCGGGATTGGGATGAGCAAGGAGTATATAGACCATATTTTTGAGCCATTTACCCAGGAAAAGGGCGGCGCAAGGACAAATTACCAGGGAAGCGGTCTTGGGATGACTATAACGAAAAGACTGATTGACAAGATGGGCGGATCCATTCAGATTCAAAGCGAGCAGGGCACCGGCAGTACGTTTCTTGTGGAACTGCCCTTAGAGATTGCAAATGATTTAAGAGAGCAGGTAGAAGAAGACGCAGGAAATGTGGATGTGACAGGGAAGCGGGTGCTTCTTGTGGAAGACAATGAGATCAATCAGGAAATTGCGCAGTATATATTAGAAGAAAAAGGTTTGGAAGTCACCATTGCTGAAAATGGGAAGGAAGCAGTGGAGCTGTTTTTGGAATCAGAACCGTATACGTATCAGATTATTTTTATGGATGTGATGATGCCTGTCATGGACGGCTATGAGGCAACAAGGACCATCCGTGCCCTCAACAGGCCGGACGGGGGCACGGTTCCGATTATTGCCATGACGGCAAATGCGTTTGCAGAAGATGTGAAGGCAGCAAAGGAAGCGGGTATGAATGAACATATCCCGAAACCCTTAGAGCCGGAGGTCATTAACCATGTACTTGCCTGCCTGCTCGGATAGGTGGTTTGGTTGACGGTAGGTGCTTTTCGTGGTAAGATAAATCGTATATTTTAGGGCTATGGCCAAGGAGGAAGGGTCGGATGAAGGGTCAGATCAGGGGGGAAAAATCGTTACAGCAAGTTGTGTATGTGCTGTTCCTGTTATCAGCTATCATCATTTTGTTCCAGTGGTATACCACGCGTAACAGGGAGCGGATTGAAGAGCGGAACAAGAATTACGCAGCGGATTCGGCACAGCTTAAGGCGGTTCAGATAGACGGGGAATTAAGCAATGCGCTTAGCAGGATAGGTACTTACGCTTTTTTTGTGGAAGAAGGGTTAAGTGAGCCGGAGGTTTCTGCGCAGATGTTGAAAAAAATTGAAGACAGTTCTATGTTTGACACGGTCATGTTTACGGATAAAAACGGGATTGATCATGCTTCTGACGGACGGACAGCGGATGTGACAGAGCGTATGTTTTTTCAGGATGGCATGCTGGGAGGGAGCAACATTGAGATCATTTTTGATCCCCATCTTGCGGATGAGACGATGTCGTGCTTTTATGCGCCTATCCACTATGAGGGTGAAGTGATTGGCGTTTTAAGGGGGGCGTTTTTGGCGGAAGAGCATTTGCAGAGTATGTTAGCCACCACGTATTTTGGTGAGGCGGCAGGAGTATTTTTGTGCACCTCGGAGGGAAGCGTAATCGCAAGCTCTAACGGCAGTGGGGTATATACAGGGAATCTGGTGGATGCGCTTATTTCTGATGGCGTGATTGATGAGGGAACGGCGGTAAAAGTAAAAGAAGTTTTTAAAAACGGCGGAAAAGGCGCTTTTGTCTGCGAGCCTGACTGTAAAACGGACAATATCTGCATAACATATTTGGATGATAATAATTTTGTACTGGTTCAGACATTTCCTAAGGACGTGACGCAGGAAATGATCCGGATTGAAAACCTGATCGGAATCCAGCTGGAAGCTATTTTGATCGGACTGTTTGCCATGTATATTGTTATGCTGTTGATTCGGGCCAGACGGGAGAAGAAATTGCTGGAAGAGCAAAATCGGGAAATGGGGTATATTATTAATGGCGTCAGGACCCTGTTTAACCGTTTTACGGTGGTGAATCTTGAGACAGACACCTATCGGTATCTGGCAGGAACGAAACCGGAAAACAGTAATATTGCGGTGAGCGGCCCATATGAAGATCTGATAGAGCATTTATGCTCTATCATGATTGAAGAGACGGACCGCAGGGAGCTTGCGGAATCCATTTCCAGGGATGCGGTCATTGAGGCATTGGAATTTCAAAATGATATCAGGTTTGAAAGCCATGTACTTCGTGGCGGAAGCCCGGAGTGGGAACATGTAAATATCATTTGTCTGGAAAGGAAAGAGGGCAGGGCAAGCAAAATTTTATTTATACGTCAGAACGTGACGGAGTTAAAGAAAAAGGAAATGCAGATTCAGGCGGAAATGTCTCTTGCAAACCGGAAAGAGAGGCAGTATCGGATTGCGATCGCATCCAGTGCTTTCGGTACTTTTGAATTTAACCTGACAAAGGATCTGATTGAAAATGATGTTGTGCGTATCATAGACGGGCAGCAGGTTTCTCTGCTTGAAAGGGCAGGGCTGAAAGCGCCGTGCAAAGCATCTGAATGTTTTGAGAGGTGGAAGAAATTCGTCCTTGACGAGTCGAAAAAGGAATTTAGCCAGGTAGTAAATATAGATTATTTAAAAGAACGTTATGAGCAGGGCGATGCGGAAGTGGATGTTGATTACTGGGGCATGGAAGCCGGCGGAGAGCAGATGTGTGTCCGCCAGTCGTTTGTCATGACACAGGATAATGACACCGATGATATCATGGTCATGGTAGTGTCAAAGGAAATAACGGAACAGGTTAAAAAGCAACGGGAGCAGACCCAGGCGCTGCAGGATGCATTGCTGCAGGCACAGCATGCCAACAAGGCGAAATCAACCTTCCTTTCCAATATGTCCCATGATATCAGGACTCCGATGAATGCCATTATCGGCTTTACGACCATTGCGGTCAGCCATATTGACAATAAGGATCAGGTCAGGGAGTGCCTGCAGAAAGTGCTCTCATCCAGTAACCATTTGCTCAGCCTTATTAATGATATTCTGGACATGAGCCGGATTGAAAGCGGAAGGGTGCAGATTAAGGAGCAGGAGTGCAATATTTCCGAGATCATGCATAACCTTGTGAATATCATTCAGCCGCAGGTAAAGGCAAAACAGTTAGAGTTGTTTATTGACACGTTTGAAGTGGTAAACGAAGACGTGATAGCGGATGCGCTTAAGTTAAATCAGGTATTTATCAATCTTTTGAGCAATGCCGTGAAATATACGCCTGCAGGCGGCACAGTCACATTCCGCATTATGCAAAAGACAACGTTCCGCCATGGATATGGGGATTACATTTTTACTATAAAGGATAACGGGATTGGCATGTCACCGGAATTTGTGGAGCATATTTTTGAACCTTTTGAAAGGGAGACGACGGTAACACAATCCGGTATCCAGGGTACCGGGCTGGGGATGGCGATTACCAAGAACATCATTGAAATGATGAGCGGAACCATTAAAGTGGAAAGCGAGATGGGCAAAGGCAGCACCTTTACCGTAGAACTCAGTTTGAAACTGCAGGATGTGGAAAAGAATGCGGAGCAGATTAAGGAATTACACGGTCTTCGGGCACTGGTGGTGGATGATGATTTTAATATCTGTGACAGTGTTAGTAAGATGTTAAAGCAGCTTGGCATGCGCGCGGAATGGACCACTTCCGGCAGGGAGGCAGCATATCGTGCCAAGATTGCCTATGAAGAAGGGGATTCTTACCATACCTATATTATTGACTGGCAGATGCCGGAAACCAGCGGGATAGAGACTGCAAGAAAGATCCGAAATGCAGTGGGAGAAGAAGCGCCGATCATTATCCTGACGGCATATGACTGGACGGATATTGAAGAAGATGCGCGGGCGGCGGGAGTCACTGCTTTTTGTGCAAAACCGCTTTTTATGTCGGATTTAAAATCTGCGCTGCTGGCGGCAAATGACCTGATCGGCAGTGAAGAAAAGAAAGCGGCTTGGACGCTGGCTGACTTTACCGGGAAACGGGTTCTGCTGGTGGAAGATATTGAGCTGAACCGTGAGATTGCGGAAGTAATTTTGCTAGAAGCAGGATTTGAGGTTGAGACTGCTCCTGATGGAACAGACGCAGTGGAAATGGTGAAAAAATCTGATGAATATTATTACGACGCAATTCTGATGGATGTTCAGATGCCGATCATGGATGGCTACGAGGCAACAAGGACGATCAGGGCGATGCGCAGGGAAGACGTGAAAACACTGCCCATCATTGCAATGACTGCCAATGCCCTTGAGGAAGATAAGGAAGCCGCACTTAAAAACGGGATGAACGCCCATATTGCAAAGCCATTGGATATGGATGTGTTTATAGGAGTGCTTAGTCAGTTCCTTAAAGGGTAATACGGATAAAACGAAAAAGAGGCGGGGCGTGTTATGGAATTAAAAGAAAAAGTACAAGTTATCATGGAGCGGGCGGTGGAAAACTGCGAGGTGGCAGGTGTAAACCTGTTAGTGGAACAGGACGGGAAGGAGCTTTGCTATGCCCAGGCGGGGTTAGCGGACAGGGAAAGTCACCGTCCAATGGACAGGGATAGTATCCTGCGGCTTTATTCCCAGACCAAGCCCATTGCGGCAGCGGCAGCAATGATCCTGATGGAGAGAGGGCTTTTGGATTTGTGCCAGCCGGTTTCCGATTTTCTCCCTTCCTACGCAAACCAGGATTACTGTCTGGAAGAAGGGAATATAGGGGAGGACGCTGCCGGCGGGTCACTGAAATGTCCTGCAGGCAAGGAAGCTTTGGCAGCGGAAACAAGACAGGCTGTGCAGCCTGTGCGTGTGTGCGATCTGCTAAATATGACCTCAGGGCTTGTATATCCGGATGAGACCACAATGGCCGGAAAACAGGCGGACACAGTATTTAAGGAGATTGACAGAAGGCTTTATACGGATAAAGCGATGACGACCAGGGAGATAGCGGATGCGTTAGGAAACTGTGCGCTTGCCTTTGAACCCGGCAGCTCCTGGCGTTATGGAACCTCGGCAGATGTGTTAGGGGCTGTGGTGGAAGCGGTTTCCGGCATGAAGTTTGGGGAATTTCTGGAAAAGGAGCTGTTTGGGCCGCTTAAGATGAAGGATACCGCTTTTTGGGTGCCGGAGGAAAAGCAGGGCCGTCTGGCCAGCGTCTATGAGACAGTCAGGGAGAATGGGAGAGACACCCTGATAAAGTATGAAGGGAATAATCTGGGAATCCGTATCCGTATGGATATGCCGCCGGCATTTGAATCCGGCGGGGCGGGGTTAGCATCCACGCTGGATGATTATATGCGGTTTGCAAAGATGCTGATGCTTGGCGGTACATTGGACGGCGTACGCATCTTACAGCCTGCCACGGTGAATTATCTGACTGGCGGAGAACTGATGGGGCATCAACAGGCGGCTTTTGATCAATGGATCGGATTGTCAGGTTTCAGCTATGGAAATCTCATGAGGGTTTGTAAATGGCCGGCTCGGGCGGACTACATTGCCTGTCAGGGAGAATATGGATGGGATGGCTGGCTTGGGGCATATTTTGCCAATTTCCCTAAAGAAAAACTGACGATCCTGATGGGGGCACAAAAGAAAGATGCCGGTACTTTTACTTTAACGAGGAAACTGCGTACGGCAGTGCTTACGGAGTTGCTTTAAACGGAGTTGGATGATGCGTATTGCGGTATGTGACGATGAGGAGGCACAAAGACAACTGATAGCAAAGTATCTGCAGGAATGGTCGCTGCAGAGGAAACGGCCGGTGGAGATCCTTACTTTTTCCGGAGGAGAGGATTTTTTGTTCCAATGGGAAGACGACAAAGCCTTTGATCTTCTTGTTTTGGATATTGAAATGGGGGCCGTTAACGGGGTGAAGCTTGCAGAAACGGTGAGGAAGGAAAACGAAGATATCCCGATTTTGTTTATCACCGGATACGATACATATATGGCAAGAGGATATGAGGTCGCAGCCATACAGTACCTGTTAAAGCCCATGTACAAAGATAAGCTGTTTGTCGTGATGGACAAGCTGCTAAAGGGCAGGAAACCGGAAGAAAAATTTACGTTTCAGACAGAAGAAGGGGTATTGCTTCTGGGTTCTTCGGAGATCTGGTTCGTGGAGGCAGCCGGGCATTATTGTATCCTGCGCGGGGCGAAGGGGGAATATCAGATACGGCATTCAATCACGGATCTTGTAAGGATGACAAAAGGGCGGAAAGAGTTTGTCAGGTGCCATCGTTCCTTTTTGGTGAACCTGATGTATATTTCGGCGATCACCAAGACAGAGATCGTGATGGATGACCAGAAGCGTCTGCCCATAAGCCGCGGCGCCGCAAAATCGGTGAATGAAGCTTTCATCCGAAACTACGGCCTGGCAGGGAACCAAAAAGATGATGGAGACGGCAGAGCATGATTTTAAAGATTGTAATTGTCTTAATTTCAATTCTGGTCATTCTTGTGAACTTATTGCTTTGGTGGCGGTTCCTTCCCAGAATTGTGGATAAAAGAATTTCCCGTTTCCAGAGTGATCTTGTGAGTAAGTACTATGATGAGATCGAGGTCATGTACCGGAAAATGCGGGGATGGCGGCATGACTACCACAATCATATCCAGGTATTAAAGGCGAATTTAAGCCTTGACCAAATGGAACAGGCAATGGATTATCTGGACAGGCTGGAAAAGGACCTTTCTTCGGTGGATACCTGCCTGCGGACCGGCAATGTGATGGTGGACGCAATTTTAAACAGTAAGCTGTCTTTGATCCAGGAGAAACAGATTGCGGTGGATGCCACTGCGATCGTTCCACAGGACATTGCAATTTCGGGAATTGATTTATCAATTCTGATCGGTAATCTGCTGGACAACGCCATGGAAGGATGTATGCGCGTTCCCGAAGAAAAAGACCGTTTTATCCGGATTTATGTGGATATCGTAAAAATGCAATTATATATATCAGTAACAAATTCTATGAAAGGGCCGGGAAAAAAGGCCGGAGGGCAGTTTGTGTCGGATAAACCGGGATCCCATGGTTTCGGTCTGGTCCGTATTGACAGCATTGTTGCAAAATATCATGGTTATTTGAACCGACAGACGGAAAACGGTGTGTTTGCAACGGAAGTAATGCTGCCATTACTATAGTAAGCGTATAAATGGAAAATGCAATTCGTGCACGGGGGAAGGTTATTCGTGCACGGATTTTTTTGTATATGGGTTTTGTGATATGATGGCTTTGCAAAAGGCATGGAGGAGGTCGCAATGAAAAACTCAAAAGCGGATGTTTTAAAAAATTACGGGTGGTTCCATAATGTTTTTTATAATATGAAATCCACCAGGGCATGGGATAAGAAGCTGTTTTATGCCCAGATTCTGTCAATTGTTCCCAGTATTGCCGGTACATACTTTGGAGTGCTTTTGCCGGCGGAAATGGTACGGGGGCTGGAAAATCATTGGAACATTGGTCCTTTGCTGTTTTACATTTTTTTATTGGCTTTGGGAGTGGGGATTGCCCAGATATTAGACGAGACAGCAAGAGGCTATATATGGGGGAGCGGGGATAAAATGCCCCTTTACTATGAAAAGCTCTGTTATCACAAGATCATGAGACTTGATTATGACAGGCTGGAGGATCCGGAGTGCGGGAAGCTGATCGGGAACATATGGAATGTGCTGCGCAGCAGTTATGGATTCCGGGATTCTATGCTGGCGATTCTTATAGGGTCAGTCAATCTGCTGAGCGTGATCTGGTATGGCTTGATGATTGGTCAGAAAAATCTGCTTATTATTTTCATTGTCGTCATCAATGCCATCATCAGTATGAAGTTATTGTCCTGGGCAAGGAAAAAGCATGCAAAGCTTCATGAGGAAATTGGCGTTTACACAAAAGAATCCGCCTATATCAGCAAGCAGGCTATGGATAGGGCGGTTGGAAAAGACATTCCCTGTCCGTAATTTCAGAAAAGAACAATATTTTGCACTGATATCTGTTCTGTTTCAGGACACAACACTGCTGCCTACAACTTTGGATTAGGTGTTAGTCAGAAAATGGGGTGATGGATTTTTAAAGTCCAGATTATAGGACATCAAATTTGTTATCATAGAGTTATCAAACAGAAAAGGATGACTACTATGAGTAACAATAACCGCATTAAACTGACCAATATTATTGC
>CAJULP010000074.1 GCA_910587295.1 uncultured Lachnospiraceae bacterium
CTGCCAGCTTTGTTCAGCGTCTCCCCCAGTATATGCAGGATGCATTGGAACGGAGAGAGACAGCCGCATAAGGGTATTTTGTGGGCTAAAGTATTGATTTTTCAAGGTACAAATCCCATTTTTAATGTGGGAAGTTTGAGTTTCTAATATTCTGTGCCGATAAAGAAAATAGACAGCCGTTTTATGGGCTGTGCCGGTAAATGGATTTGCCGGCAGGCATAAAATATGCTATGTTAATACAGATCGCATCGGTGCAAAGGAGGGCAAACGATGAACAGGGTAAACAGCTATGGCGCTTATCAGAACAGTTATTATGAGGGCACCATACAAAACAGGAAAGAGCAGGAAAAGAAAGTAGAGGCTGTAAAAAAGAATGAAGAGGCAAAAAGCAGCAAGCAGCCGGTTTTAAGCAGCAGGGCAAAGCAGTTATTGAAGGAACTGCAAAAGACTTATGGCAACATGGAGTTTATGGTAGGCAGCTATGAAACGGAAGAGGAAGCAAAATCCTATTTATCTGGAGGAACCAAAGAGTATAGCGTACTGATCGACCCTGAGGAACTGGAAAAGATGGCTTCTGATGAAAGTGTCAAGAAGAAATATCTTGGGATGCTGGAGGATGCCACAAAGAAGCTGACGGATATGAAAGCCCAGCTTGGCAGCAGAGAAGATGAAGTGGTCCATATGGGCGTGTCTATCGGCAAAGATGGCACCATGTCATTCTTTGCTGATTTGGAGAAGCTTAGCGAGAAACAGCGTGAGCGGATTGAAGAGAAAAGAGAAGAAAGACGTGAGGAAAAGGCTTCCTCCGATAAAATAAAAAGGACCAGGGTCCATGCGGATTCAGCGGATGAACTGCTTAAGAAGATCAAGCAGGTAGACTGGAGTAAGATTAAAGAGGAAAAAGCGTCAGAAACCGTCAGGAAATTTGATTTTAGCGTCTAAAGGTTTTAGGGACTGCCAAGAGGCAGTCCTTTTTTGCGATTTAAAATGAGGTAGTACCCGATTCCGCAGGCATCAGCCAAAAACCATCCGATGGGGATTGCCCACCAAATACCGGGAAGTCCGATGGATGGAATGGGCGCAAGCAGATAGGCGAGGGCAACCCTGGTTCCTAAGGAGATGACGGTAAGCACCACGGAAATCCCCGGTTTTCCAAGGCCCCGGTATAATCCGTAAAGAAGGAACAGGCAGCCGATCCCGCAGTAACATGCGCCTTCAATATGCAGGTATTCGATGCCTACCGCAAGAATTTCAGTTTCCGACGCATTTACAAATAACAACATCAGTTCTTTTGCAAAAACAAAGACTATCAGGGAAATCAGTACACTGAAAGAAAATGCGGTGATGATGGCAGAGCGTATCCCGGACCGAATGCGTTCTTTTTCGTTTGCACCGTAATTTTGGGCGATAAAGGTGGAAAAGGCATTGCCAAAATCCTGCACCGGCATGTAGGCAAAGGCGTCTATCTTGACGGCGGCGGCAAAGGCAGCCATGACCGTGACGCCAAAGCTGTTGACCAGCCCCTGTACCATGAGGATCCCGAAATTCATGATCGACTGTTGGATGCAGGTTAAAAGGGAATATTGTAAAATCTGTGAAACAGCGTTCCGGTGGATATATAGGTGTTTTTTTTGCAGTTTGAGGAAAGGCATATGCCGCAGGCAGTATAGAATCATTAAAAGCGCCGAAATGCCTTGTGATAAAACGGTAGCTAGGGCGGCGCCGGATACCCCCATGGAAAATACCAGTATGAATAAAAGATCCAGAAAAATATTTAAAGCGGTGGATAATGCCAGGAATGCAAGGGGAATCGTGGAATTACCGATTGAACGTGACAATGCCGCAAAAAAATTATAAAAAAAGGTAAATAAGATACCACAGAAAATAATCTG
The DNA here is from genome assembly GCA_910587295.1 of uncultured Lachnospiraceae bacterium. Taxonomy (GTDB): domain Bacteria; phylum Bacillota; class Clostridia; order Lachnospirales; family Lachnospiraceae; genus Suilimivivens. The sequence continues at coordinate 1,893 of CAJULP010000074.1, forward strand.
CAGGTAGTTTTTGGTCATAGGAATTAAAACCGTGGGAATCTGCAAAAACTTTAACAGCGGATTGGTGAATAAAAATACCAGTACTTCAATAGCTATGGCAGGAATCCCCGTGATCACAAAAGAAATAAATATGTAGTTTTTTAATTCATCCTGCTTGTCCGCACCGTAAAGCATGGAAAAGATCACCCCGCTCCCCATGCAAAGCCCGAGGAGGATCGAGGTCAAAAAGGTCATAAGTGTGAAAGACGCCCCTACCGCGGCAAGGGCATCAGAGCCAATAAATCGTCCTACGATCAAAGTGTCCGCTATATTGTAAAATTGCTGTAAAAGATTGCCTAAAATCATTGGATATGCAAAAAGCAGCATAGATTTGGTAACATTGCCTTGGGTCAGATTTCGCTGCATGGTAGATACTCTCCTAAACTATTTATAAAAATGATTATAGTGGTATTTGGGGTGGGAGTCAAATTAAATTCCCGTTTAGTTGGGTTAAAAAGGTTGTCTAAATATCCGAAGGGAAGGAAAGAAAAATCTACGTCGCCACGCTCGATAATACGTTTGCGAAATAGCTCATTAAGATTTCATCTCCCATCCTGACGGTTGTTATTTGCCCATGTAACCCAACTAAAGGGAAAATTGCGGAGAAAACGATTGCCAAAATCCCCGCAATATGCTACTGTAATAAAGAAGCACTTACCTGCTGTAATCAGTACGGCAGACAAAATCTCTGTATTGCGTGTCCGGCATTTTCTGCCAAACATCCAGAGCGAATCAAAAAGAAAGGGGGAGATGCCATTGAGAGAGTTTTATTGGACATAAAAGCTGATATAATAAATTTAACAGTTAGAGATTGACAAAACCGAACATTTGTTTTATAGTAGTAAAGAACAAACGTTCTCATCATGATGCGGCCTTGACTGCCGTAAATAATTAAGGAGAAATGATTCATGGGAAAAGAAGAAAAAAAAGAAGACAGACTAAAAGCATTAGAGGCTGCATTAGGGCAGATTGAGAAGCAGTTTGGCAAGGGAGCCGTTATGAAGCTGGGGGACTCTGCGGCACAGATGAATGTGGAGACCATTCCTACCGGTTCTTTAAGCTTAGATATTGCACTGGGACTTGGCGGTATTCCGAAAGGGCGTATCATAGAAATATATGGTCCTGAATCCAGTGGTAAGACAACGGTTACCTTACATATGATTGCAGAGGTCCAAAAGAGGGGCGGTATAGCCGGATTTATTGATGCAGAACATGCACTTGACCCTGTTTATGCCAAGAATATCGGGGTGGATGTGGATAACCTTTATATTTCCCAGCCGGATAACGGTGAGCAGGCATTGGAGATTACGGAGACGATGGTCCGTTCCGGCGCCATAGATATTGTGGTAGTGGACTCGGTGGCGGCGCTTGTGCCGAAGGCGGAAATCGACGGAGATATGGGAGATTCCCATGTGGGTCTGCAGGCAAGGCTCATGTCCCAGGCTTTAAGAAAGCTTACGGCGGTCATCAGTAAGTCGAACTGTACGGTGATCTTTATTAACCAGCTCCGTGAGAAGGTGGGGGTCATGTTCGGGAGCCCGGAGACTACTACCGGCGGCCGTGCGCTTAAATTCTATTCTTCCGTAAGGCTGGATGTGAGAAGGATAGAGACATTAAAGCAAAGCGGAGAGATGATCGGAAACAGGACGAAAGTAAAGGTGGTCAAAAACAAGATAGCGCCTCCCTTTAAAGAAGCTGAGTTTGATATTATTTTTGGGGAAGGCATTTCTATGGTAGGCGATGTGCTTGACCTTGCTGCGGATGTGAACATCGTTAACAAGAGCGGTGCATGGTATGCGTATGAGGGGAACAAGATTGGGCAGGGCCGCGAGAATACCAAGCAGTACCTGAAAAACAATCCGGCCATGTTGTCAGAGATTGAACAGAAGGTGCGCGTCCATTATGGGATGCAGGGAGCAGAGGCATCTGCACCGGCAGATAAAAAAGAGGATAAGCCTGAACAGAAAAAATAGCAATCCAGGTGTTAAAAGGTAATTTTATGACAGTGACTGATATAAAAGAGGTAACAAAATCGCGGGTTAAGATAGAAATAGACAGGGAATCCAGCTTTGTATTGTATAAAGGAGAACTGCGTATCTATGGAATCAGGGAAGGGCAGGACCTTACAGAAGAAAATTATAATCTGATCATGAAAGAGGTTCTGCCTAAACGGGCAAAGCTCCGTGCCATGAACCTGTTAAAAAGCCGCAGCTATACTTCTCATCAATTATTAGAAAAGCTCACCACAGGGGGATATTCAAAAGAACATGCAAAAGAGGCATTGGACTACGTGGCTTCTTTTGGCTATGTGGATGACAGACAGTATGCAAGGGATTTTATTGAGTACAATAAAGAGAAAAAGAGCAGGCAGCGCATAGCATCCGATCTGCAAAAAAAGGGAATAGCCAAGCCGCTTTTTGAGGAAATGTGGGAGGATGCAATAGGGGAAGATATGCAACAGCTTGAAAAAGAGCAGATTAAAGGATGGCTTTTAAAGAAACATTTTGATATGGAGGCAGCTTCGGTTTCAGATATTCATAAGATGACCGGTTTCCTTTACCGGAAGGGTTTTTCATTTGATGCCATAAGAAATGTACTTTCGCTTGACATAACTTCTATTTGAGTTTAAAATTTAAGTGTTGTAAATTGCTTTTAGAATGTTTTTGTTTGCATTCTATATAGATCAGGGTACAATGAAAACTAAATAAGGAGGTGCTCCTGTAAATGCAGCAAGTTTTGATCGCAGTGATCGCTACGCTTGTCGTGACTGCTCCTATTGCATGGTTTTTAGCGACTGCATACCATAAAAAGGTATCAGAAGCCAAAATCGGAAATGCCGAGGATAAGGCGCGTGAGATTATTGATGACGCACTGAAAACTGCTGAGACGAAAAAGCGCGAGTCTTTACTGGAAGTAAAGGAAGAGTCCATCCGCACTAAGAACGAATTGGACAAGGAGATTAAAGAACGTCGTGCCGAAGCGCAGCGTTATGAGCGCAGAGTCCAGCAGAAGGAAGAGAACATTGATAAGAAAGCTGATGCGATTGAGAAAAAGGAGGCAAGCTTAGCTAAGCGGGAAGATGAATTAGCAAAACAGCGTGTCGAAATTTCAAAGCTGAACGAACAGAGATTGCAGGAACTGGAGCGAATCTCAGGTTTAACCTCCGAGCAGGCAAAAGAATACTTATTAAAAATTGTTGAAGATGAAGTAAAGCATGAAACGGCCGTGATGATCAAGGAACTGGAGAATCGGGCCAAGGAAGAGGCCGATAAAAAGGCCAAAGAATACGTGGTCACAGCAATACAGAAATGTGCGGCGGATCATGTGTCAGAAACTACGATTTCTGTGGTGCAGCTTCCGAATGACGAAATGAAAGGAAGGATTATCGGCAGGGAGGGAAGAAATATCAGGACTCTCGAAACTCTTACCGGTGTGGACTTGATTATTGACGATACACCGGAAGCTGTTATTTTGTCAGGATTTGATCCTATCCGAAGGGAAGTGGCAAGGATTGCGCTTGAAAAATTGATCGTTGACGGACGTATCCATCCGGCAAGGATTGAGGAAATGGTTGAGAAGGCGCAAAAAGAAGTCGAAGTTATGATCAAAGAGGAAGGTGAGGCGGCAACTCTTGAAGTAGGTGTGCATGGCATTCACCCTGAACTCGTGAGACTGCTTGGTAAGATGAAGTTTAGGACAAGCTATGGACAGAATGCATTAAAGCATTCCATCGAGGTAGCGCAGCTGGCAGGGCTTTTAGCTTCCGAACTTGGTTTGGATGTAAGGGTTGCCAAGAGAGCAGGGTTGCTGCATGATATTGGTAAGGCAGTAGACCATGAGATGGAAGGTTCTCATATCCAGCTGGGTGTTGAACTGTGCAGAAAGTATAAGGAATCACCGGTTGTCATCAACGCAGTGGAATCACATCATGGTGATGTTGAGCCTCAGACGCTGGTTGCATGCCTTGTACAGGCTTCTGATACTATTTCGGCAGCAAGACCGGGCGCTAGAAGAGAAACGCTTGAAACTTACACAAGCAGGTTAAAACAGTTAGAGGATATTACAAACAATTTTAAAGGTGTAGATAAATCTTTTGCAATTCAGGCAGGTAGAGAGATTCGTGTAATGGTAGTTCCGGAACAGATTTCTGATTCCGATATGGTTCTTTTAGCCAGAGATATTTCCAAACAGATTGAAGCTGAATTGGAATATCCCGGACAGATCAAAGTTAATGTGATCAGAGAGTCGCGCGTAATTGATTACGCAAAGTAAATTTAATAAAATGAAAGAAGGCTGGCCGTCAGGTCAGCCTTTTTGTATATATTTGATATAAAAAGCTAAAAATAGGTAAAATATTCGGAAGAACACCGAAAAGAAATGTCTTGTTAGAGAGGTGCGGATATAGTAAAATAATATGAGTGTTAGATTGTATACAATTATCCAACAATACCATATGAATGTTTTTAGGAGGAATGTACGTCATGAAGTCATATAGGGAAATGAGCCGGGATGAACTGATAGCATTAAAAAAAGAGCTGGAAAGCCAGTATGAGGAAGCAAAAGCGAAGGGACTGAAGCTTGATATGTCCAGAGGGAAGGCAGCGTCCGCTCAGCTGGATATGGAAATGGATTTTCTCGATGTGATAAACTCAGGTTCTGATTATAAAACGCAGGCGGGAGTGGACTGCAGGAATTATGGACTTTTGGATGGTATCCCGGAGGCGAAAAAGCTGATGGGTGACTTGATGGGAGTACCGGAAGACCAGGTCATTGTCTGTGGGAATGCCAGCTTGAGTATTATGTATGACACGGTTGCGCGTTCTATGCTTTTTGGCGTACAGGGCAGCACACCCTGGTGTAAGCTTGACAAGATTAAATTCCTTTGTCCGGTTCCGGGATATGACAGGCATTTTGCCATTACAGAGCAGTTTGGAATCGAGATGGTCAACATTCCTATGACACCGCAGGGGCCGGATATGGATCTGGTAGAGAAATATGTCAATAATGATCCGGCAGTGAAAGGAATCTGGTGTGTTCCTAAATATTCAAATCCCCAGGGATATACGTATTCTGATGAGACTGTAAGGCGGTTTGCCAGACTTAATCCGGCCGCTCCTGATTTCAGGATTTTTTGGGATAACGCTTATGCCATTCATTTTCTGTATGAGGATCAGGATGATACACTTTTGGAAATCTTATCGGAGTGTGAAAAGGCAGGGAAGCCGGATATGGTATATGAATTTTGCTCTACCTCCAAGATAACATTTCCGGGCGGTGGTATTTCCGCAGTGGCGGCATCGAAAGAGAACTTAGAGTACTTCAAAAAGACAATGACCATACAGACGATCGGTTATGATAAAATAAACCAGCTCCGCCATGTGAGGTATTTCAAAGATATCAACGGGATGAAGGAGCATATGAAAAAGCATGCAGCAATCGTGCGGCCTAAATTTGAAGCAGTATTAGAAGTTCTTGAAAAGGAGCTGGGCGGTTTGGAATTAGGCACATGGACCAAGCCTCACGGCGGATATTTCATTTCCTTTCATACCATGGAGGGCTGTGCAAAGAAAGTAGTCGGCAAATGTAAGGAAGCAGGCGTGGTACTGACTGGTGCAGGTGCGACGTATCCTTATAAAAAGGATCCTAAAGATGACAATATCCGGCTGGCGCCCACATTCCCGTCTTCGGAAGAACTTTCCACGGCTACGGATTTGTTTGTGCTCTGCGTCAAACTGGTCAGTGTTGAAAAGCTTTTGGCAGATATGGCGTAAGAAAGGCGGGCAGTATGGAAGAATATAAAAGATTGGATCGGACACTGATCGCCCATGGAGCCATCATCGACTATTATCAGGACACCATCCAGGTGCCTAACGGTAACATTGCAAAATGGGATTTTATCGGACATCAGGGAGCGGCGGCAGTATTACCGGTGGACGATGAAGGACGGATCATCATGGTAAGGCAATACCGCCCGGCGCTTGACAGGTTTACTTTGGAAATTCCTGCAGGCGGGCTAGCAGGAGCGGATGAACCCACGATGGAGGCGGCGGCAAGAGAGCTGTCTGAGGAGACAGGATTTGTTTCCGATCATCTGGAACTTTTGATCAGTATCAGAACAACCGTTGCGTTTTGTAATGAAAAAATAGATATTTACTTGGCGGATCGGCTGCTTCCGGGAAAGCAGCACTTGGATGAGGATGAATATGTCCAGGTGAAAGCTTATTCAGTGGAAGAACTGACTGGTAAAATATTCAGCGGTGAAATTCAGGATTCCAAAACAGTTGCGGCGATTTTGGCATATAAAGATAAATATTTAAGATGATTTAGAGAAAGTAAAAGACAGGCAGTGCATATGCGCTGCCTGCTTTTCATATATTTAGAAAAAAGAAAATGGCAGCTTCTTATGAATAAAGCAGATAAAAATAAAGTGTACCGGATTTGGTTTTATCTTTTTCTGGTCAGCTTTTTTTTAGGGATGTTGATTATGAATATGGGTGACGAAACGCTGCTGGGAGATGCGGGCATTTTTAATCTGGCGTCCATGAACAGACTGAAATATATTGAGATTAATCATGGGAGATTTTTTCAGTATGTTTTAAAGAAAAGGATTGGGGAATGTGTGGTCCTTCTTTTACTGTCAACTACGGCGCTGGGAATGGTAACGGTTTATGCGGCGGTTTTCTGGCAGGGGATGTTGACGGGGATGATCATGACCGCTGCGGCTATACGTTATGGTCTGAAAGGAATATTATTGATTCTTGGCGGCATGTTTCCTCATCAATGTCTTTTGTTTCCGGCAGAGGTGATGCTGCTTGGATGGTGTTTGGAAAATTATTTTCTGATGCATACTTTCGGGAGAGGTGTATCACCTTTATTCCATAATAGAAGGCAGCAGCTTCTGCACCAGGGGGTCTTACTGATGTGGATCATGCTGGTAATGTTGATCGGCTGTATATTGGAAAGTTATGTTAACCCAATATTGATTTCCGACCTGATAAAAATTTTTTAAAAAATATTTAAAAAATTTTTTTCAATATGTGGTATTGGTATGATTTTAGACTTGCGACATATTGTATTTTTTGAAGAAAACGGTTAAAATAAACGGAAATTAGATAAAAAATGAATTTGCTTTTCTTAAACTTCTTGCTTATAATGAGATTTGTATACTGTTTATGTAAACAGTATCTGGACAGGCAAAAAATGAGGGCAGGGAAGCATATGGAAACGGAAATCAATTCATTTATGATTTATTTACATAACATCAAAAAGACTTCTGAAAACACCCAGATGTCGTATCACAGAGATCTGATGAAAGTAAAGAATTTTATGGAGGAACTGGGGATTGCGGATGTAAAAAAGATAACTGCGACAAATTTAAATTCTTATATCCTTTACCTGGAAAAAAACAAGTTTTCTGCGGCCACGATTTCAAGAAATATCGCTTCTCTGAAAGCGTTTTATCATTATTTGTGTAAAGAAGGCATGGTGGCAGAGGATATCACCGGGGTTCTTCATGCCCCTAAAATAGAAAAAAAGATGCCAGGGATCTTATCTCCGGATGAGGTAGTGCGGCTTTTAGAGCAGCCCTGCGGAACTTCACCTAAAGAAATAAGGGATAAGGCAATGCTGGAGCTTCTATATGCCACCGGGATCCGGGTGACAGAGCTGATCACGTTGACATTAAAGGATGTAAACCTGCAGATGGGTTATCTTGTTTGCAAAGATAACGACCGGGAGCGGATCATTCCTTTTGGAAATGCGGCTAAAAATGCGCTGGATCATTACCTGGAGGACGCGCGTATGGCAATTGTTACGGATACGGAGTCGGAGTATTTATTTGCCAATTGTTCCGGACAGCCCATGAGCCGGCAGGGATTTTGGAAGCTGGTCAAGTTTTATGCGAAAAGGGCCGGTATTGTCTCAGATATCACCCCTCATACCCTTCGGCACTCCTTTGCGGTACATTTGGTGGAGAACGGAGCGGATTTAAGGAGTGTACAGGAAATGCTGGGACATTCCGATATTTCCACGACGCAGATCTACATGAATATGAGCAGGAACCGGTTAAGAGAAGTGTACGCAAAAGCACACCCGAGACGTTAAAAGGGCTATTGCATGTTACGATGCAGTAGCCCTTTAGGGTTTGGAGATCAATATTCGGCGATGTCATAGATAAGGCGTTCCGAAGCTTCCCATCCCAGGCAGGGGTCGGTAATAGATTTTCCGTAAACGCCGCCGCCTACCTTCTGACAGCCTTCCTCCAAGTAACTTTCGATCATCACGCCCTTTACCAGGTTATGGATGTCTTTGTTCAATTTCCGGCTGTGCATCACTTCTTTTACGATCCGGATCTGTTGTTCATATTCTTTATTTGAATTGCTGTGGTTGGCGTCTATGAGGGCTGCCGGATTTTTTAAATCCCTTTCATTGTAAAGCTTTAAAAGCAAGTTCAGATCTTCGTAGTGGTAATTGGGCAGGCTGCTGCCGTGTTTATTAGTAGCGCCGCGAAGGACTGTGTGTGCATATTCATTTCCGTTGGTCTTGACTTCATAGCCCCTGTATATAAAGGAGTGAGGGTGCTGGGAAGCGTAAACAGAGTTCAGCATGACAGTCAGGTTGCCGCTGGTGGGGTTTTTCATGCCGGCCGGCACGTCAAAACCGCTGACGACAATCCTGTGCTGCTGATCCTCCACGGAGCGTGCGCCGATGGCAACATAAGATAATATGTCGGAGACATATCCCCAGTTTTCCGGGTAAAGCATTTCGTCCGCTGCCGTAAGCCCGGATACTTCAACAGCGTGGATATGCATTTTTCGCATAGCGATCAATCCGGCAAGGAAATCCGGTTTCTTTTCCGGATCGGGCTGATGGATGATTCCCTTATAGCCTTCACCGGTGGTACGGGGCTTGTTGGTATAAATCCTGGGGATCAGAATCAGTTTGTCTTTTACTTTTTCATTGACTTTTGCCAGGCGGGCCGCATAATCGCAGACCGCATCTTCGTTATCTGCGGAACAAGGGCCTATAATGACCAAAAATTTATCACTTTTCCCGGAGATGACATCACGGATTTCCTGGTCTCTTTGTGCTTTTAAATGCGCTAAGTCAGCTGGGAATGGGAATTGTTCCCTGATCTCATCAGGGGTAGGGAGTTTTTTTATAAATTCAAATGACATGGTTATCCTCCGTTCTTCCTTGACCGGTAAATTTATTTTTAAATGTATCTATATTGGCATAAACCGTGTACATTATAATATAGAAGAAGGAGAAACGCAAGGGGCAGATTGACGGAAATGCACCTTGCAATATTAACCAAAAGAGTGTAAAATTGCAACATATCATGCGTAAGATTATTTTATAAGATAGGAGTAGAAGTTATGGCACTTTCCAAAAAGCCGGCAACCGGCATGAAAGATATCCTACCGAACGAGATGGTGATCCGTGATTACGTAATCGGCGTGATCAAAGAAACCTATGGAAAGTTCGGGTTTACATCCATTGAAACGCCCTGTGTGGAAAATATTGAAAATTTAAGCAGTAAGCAGGGCGGGGAAAATGAAAAGCTTATTTTTAAGATATTAAAAAGAGGAGAGAAACTGAATCTGGAAAACGCAAAAGGTGAGGGTGACCTGGTGGACGGAGGGCTTAGATATGATCTGACAGTGCCCCTTGTGCGCTATTATTCTAACCATGCCAATGAGCTGCCCTCGCCTTTTAAGGCATTGCAGATTGGGAATGTATGGCGTGCGGAAAGGCCTCAGAGAGGGCGGTACCGCCAGTTTATGCAGTGTGATATCGACATTTTCGGGGAGCCGTCCAATCTGGCGGAAATTGAGCTGATTCTTGCCACGACTACTACCTTAGGACGCCTTGGTTTTCGGAACTTCCAGATCAGGATCAATGAGCGGAGGATCTTAAAAGCAATGGCAGCCTACAGCGGTTTTGCGGAGGAAAATTATGACAATGTGTTCATTACCCTGGATAAGATGGACAAGATCGGCATGGAGGGCGTGGAAGCGGAACTTCTTCAAAATGGTTATGGGAAGGAGAGCGTGGAAAAGTATCTTGCATTATTTAAAGGCATGGCGGAAGCCGCAGATGGCCTTTCTTACCTTGCGGATGCGTTGGAAGGGTATTTGGACGGTGAAGTTAAGGAAAATCTGAAAGAGATCATAGACAGTGTCCGCACAACGAAGGCTTCCGAGTTTGAGGTTGTGTTTGATCCTACCCTGGTGCGGGGGATGTCCTATTATACGGGTACGATCTTCGAGGTCGCCATGCCGGAATTTGGCGGAAGCTGTGGCGGCGGCGGAAGGTACGATAAGATGGTAGGGAGATTTACAGGGAATGATGTGCCGGCATGCGGTTTTTCCATTGGCTTTGAGAGGATCATCCTGCTGTTACTGGAAAATGGTTTCAAGGTGCCATCCCAGCCGGAAAAGGTGGCTTATCTTTTAGAAAAGGGTCTTCCCGGGGAAGAACTCTGCAAAGTGATCGCTAAAGCGCAGGAGGAGCGCAGCGAAGGGAAGCAGGTTTTGGTGGCCCGGATGAACAAAAACAAGAAATTTCAGAAAGAGCAGCTTGAAAAAGACGGCTATCAGGAATTTAAGGAGTTTTACAAGAATCCTTTGAAATAAGACAGGGAAAAGCGGATGAAAGTATATTATGCAAAGGTATCTCCTTCTATTAAGGAAGATACCTTTTTTGCCTGTATGGGGCAGATAGAGCAAAGACGGCTCCTTAAGGCAGAAAACATAAAAAATGAAAAAGGTAAGGTTCTGTCTTTGGCGGCAGGGCTTTTGCAGCATATCGGATTGTGTGACTATCTGCACCTTCCCGTAAAAGAAACCCCCGCTTTTGGGACAGGCTGCGGAAAATGGGGGAAACCGTATCTGATCCAATATCCGGATGTGTATTTTAACCTGTCCCATTCCGGGGAATATGTCTGCTTAGCCGTAGCGGGATATGAGGTTGGCGTGGATATCCAGAAACACCAGGATAAGAGGGAGAATATAGCCCGGCGTTTTTTTACCGGGGCAGATAATGAGATGCTGGAGCGTTGTAAGGGAAAAGAGCGGACAGAAAGGTTTTTCCGTATCTTTAGTATCAGGGAAAGCTATATCAAATTTACCGGCCGGGGACTGGGGCAGGGCTTAGGTTCCTTTGACATTGACTGGGAAAATAAGGCGATCAGGGATACTGCCGTTTTTGACGCGAGCGACGAAAGCAGTAGAAAAACCGTAGCTTATTTTGAAGAAAGCACTCAGGTGGAAGGGTATAGCTTGTGTGTATGCACGGGGCAAAAAGAAACACCAGCCCGCTGGGAACTGGTGGATCTTTTTTAAAGCTGTGAGATCACATCATCGTAAAGTGTCCTCATGAGTTCTTCGCCTTTCCGGCATTCGGCAACAACAGATACCACTGCGTTCTGGTCAGGAAGCACGATGGAAAGCTGGGAGTATTTACCGTCAGCCCGGTAGGAATTGTATTCGCCCCGCCAGAACAGGTAGCCGTAAGAAGTGTTTCCCTGCGGTTTCGTGCTTTCCTCCACCCATTTTTCATTGAGAAGCTGTTTCCCGTTCCATTTCCCCTTATTAAGATAAAACAGTCCGAACTTATGCAGTTCAGTCAGGGTGAGGAATAAGCCTCCTGCCCCAAAAGTGTTGCCAAGAGGGTCGGTTTCCCATGTGGGGCGTTTGATGCCAAGGTGGGAAAACAATCGGGGCGTTAAGTAAGAGACCAGGTTGCAGCCGGATCTTCTTTGGACCAGGATGCCCGCCAGATAGGGGCCTGCGTTGTTGTACACAAAACGGGTTCCAGGTTCGTGGACAAAGGGCAGGGCAAGGCTCATCCGAATCCAGTCGTCTTCTTCGTAAAGGGGTCTTTGGTCTCCCATAAGAGCGGGATGTTCCTGCCCCAGGCACATGGTAAGCAAGTCTCTTACCGTTGCTTTTTGCAGGTTTTCGCTTATATGGCCGGGCAGGTCATTTGGGAAAGCATCCGTTAATTTTTCATCCAGAGAAAGAAGCCCTTCCTGCAGGGCAAAACCTACCGCACAGGAGGTAAAGCTTTTGGCGGCGGAGTATACATTTCTTCTACATTCATAATCGCTTTGCCACGTTGCGATGAGCTTATCGTTTTGGGTGATGCGGATGCCCAGGACATTGAGCTTAGCGGCATTGTCGGTAAATTTTGTCAGATCCATTTTGGTCTCCTTCCTCATAAAGTATCCGTTTCATTTTCATTGTATCATGCGGGAAGCGGGAAAGCAATGATATGAATTTGCTCATTATGCATAGAAAAAATATACTTTATATGATAAGATTTTATAAAGATATTTAGGGAGGAGATCGGCAATGTATGAACGGATCAAAGTAAAGAAATTAACTCCGTATATTTACCTTTTGAATGATATGCAGGAGGCGTCCGGCCATTTGGTGGTGGGAAAAGAAAAAGCTCTTGTGGTCGATACCATGAACGGCTACGAGGATGTGAACGCAGTTGTGAGGGAAATCACGGACCTTCCGATTGCGGAACACTTTACAAACGAACCGCAGTTTGCTGCCAACTGCCGGGTACATAATTTAAAAATGCCGGAATTTGCCCCAATCTATCCGGGGGAGGAGATAGACTTAGGCGGCGTGCTTCTTGAAGTGCTCGGTTTACCGGGCCATACGCCTGGCGGCATCTGTAAAGCCCACCCCTATATGGGTGGAACCAAGCTGATCGTATATGATGAACATGCATTGGGGAAAAGACAGGGGGATCAAGATACATGACAGCGCAGATCGAATCTCACAAAAAACACCCGAAACACAGCAAAGAAAATATACGGATCACGTTTAATATGGCCTGGCCGTCCATCATAGAGTCCTTTTTTTCAGCCTTTGCGGGGCTGGTGGATTCTCTGATGGTGAGCTCCCTTGGTGCCTATGCGGTAGCGGCCGTGGGGCTTACCACACAGCCTAAATTTATAGGATTGTCGCTTTTTTTTGCATTAAATGTGGCTATATCGGCATTGGTCGCAAGAAGGAAGGGGGAGAAAAAGCCGGAGGAAGCAAACCGGATCTTAAGTACGGCAATTGCCTTTATTTTAATTGCGGCGGTGGTCATCAGTATTTTGTTTGTGGTCTTGGCAAGCCCGATCATAAGGCTCTGCGGGTCTACCGCAGAAACGCATGATAGTGCGGTTGCCTATTTCAGGATCATCATGGGAGGCATGATCTTTAACTGTGTCCAGATGGGGATCAATTCCGCCCAGCGGGGAGCAGGGAATACCAAGATCACCATGCGTACCAATGTGACTTCCAATACGGTCAACATTATCTTTAATTACCTGCTGATCAATGGTCACTTTGGCTTTCCTGCCCTTGGTATCCATGGGGCGGCACTGGCTACGGTACTGGGAACGGTGGTTGCCAGCATCATGAGCGTCCTTTCTATTTTAAAACCGGATGGCTTTATCAACATTCCCTATATTGTGCAAAATAAGATTTGGCCTGCCGCCAGGTCTTTGCGCAATTTGATCCATATAGGGTACAGTGTTTTCTTTGAACAGATTTTGATGAGGATTGGGTTTATGATGACGGCGGTGATGGCTGCGAAGCAGGGCACGGATGCCATGGCGGCACATCAGGTAGGCATGAACATCATGGGACTTTCTTTTTCTTTCGGAGACGGCCTGCAGGCAGCGGCGGTTGCATTGATTGGGCGGAGCCTGGGTGCGGGTGATGAAAAGATGGCAAAGGAATTTGGTGGTATCTGCAGACTGTTTGGCGGGATTATTTCCGTGGGGCTTGCGGTGATCTACTTCTTTGGCGCAAGGCCGCTTATGGGAATGTTCTTTGCGGAGGAGCATATCGTAGCCATCGGCGTAGGAGTCATGCGGGTCATTATTTTCGTGGTTGCCTTTCAGATCAGTCAGGTGGTATACATGGGATGTCTGCGGGGAGCGGGGGATACCCTGTATACGGCAATTGCGTCAACCATCAGTGTGACATTTATCCGTACGGCAGGGTCATACTTAGGCGGGTATGTGTTCGGGCTTGGCATCGTGGGCATCTGGCTCGGGGTTTTAGCGGACCAGATTTCAAGGTTCTTGTTTGCGTCTGTACGGTTTAAGAAGGGGAAGTGGACGCAGATTAAGATTTGAGAATATGAGGTACGGATAAGAGGAGCTAGTATGGATTATATTGCAAGAGCATTGGAAAAACGGCTTTACAAATATGAAAAAACATATAAGGAAGTTTTGATTACCGGAGCCCGCCAGGTAGGGAAATCCACTTTGCTGAAAAAAGTATTTCCAGACAGGAAATATGTGTCTTTGGACGACCCGTTTCTGGAACAGCAGGCAAAGGAAGCAGGAAGCATATTTGCCAACGTTGGAATATGTGTCGGAACGAAGAACTGGCGGCAGTACGGGATTTGGGTGTATTCAGGCAATTCATGATTGCGGCTGCTGTGCGTACGGGAGAAATTTTAAATTATTTCGCTATAGCGTCAGGGATCGTCTATATGCTGGAACCATATACATCTAATGTTTTGAAAAGAGCAATCAAATCGCCGAAGCTGTATTTCAGGGATACAGGGCTGGTATGTTATCTTACAAGATGGCTGACACCGGAAAATCTGGCTTATGGGGCAATGAGCGGACCTATATTTGAAACCTTTGTGTTATCTGAGATATTAAAGTCATTTGCCAATGAAGGTATATCAAAATAAAAAAGTGAAAGGGATTGACAAAAGAACCTCATCCGTTTATAATCTAATTTGTTTAAATGATTTCAGGAGGATTTTGCATGTTAACGGTGGATGTAATGGAGAAAATTGCAAATTAAATATTGCAATGGCGGTTCTACGGCGGTGATACGTCAGTAGTCTGCCTGTTTGCCGGCAGCCTTTGCTGTTGGCGTTTTCGCCTTACATTTGCTTAACATTGTGGTATAGAATAATTATGGAAGCATGGCTGTATGGTCATGCTTTTTTTGCGCAAAGGGGAACTCTCTCCCTGTTTGTGCCAAAAGCCCGTAGTTTTGCTTTGTGCAGCTATGGGCTTTTATCATTATAAAAAAAAGGAAAGGAAAAGAACATGGACAGGACAATGATCAAAGTTGAAAATTTATCAAAAACGTACCGGAGGTACAAGAAAAAAGAAGGACTTGCAGGGAGTCTGACCAGTTTGTTCCACCGGGAATATGAGGAGAAGGACGCAGTCAGGAACGTTTCATTTTCCATTGGAAAAGGAGAGTTTATCGGCCTGATCGGGCCTAACGGGGCAGGAAAAACCACGCTGGTAAAAATGCTCACCGGAATCATAGCGCCTACAAGCGGAATGATAGATGTGATGGGGTATTATCCCAATGATATGAAAAATGAATTTAAAAAGAGATATGCGGTAGTGATGGGGCAGAAAAGCCAGCTCTTTTTTGAGCTGACGGCCAATGATACCCTGCGCTTATTTAAAGAAATATATGAGATCCAGGAAAAAGAATTTAAGAAAAGCAAAGAATATTTCATAGAGCTGTTTGGGGTGAAGGATCTGATGGATGTCCAGGTGCGGACCCTTTCTTTGGGGGAGCGGATGAAAATGGAGCTGATCGTGGCCCTTTTGCATAATCCGGAGGTCTTATTCCTTGATGAGCCTACTATCGGCCTGGATATTGTGGCGTCCAGACAGATACGTGGTTTTTTGAAAGAGGTCAATGAAAAGAAGGGAACGACGATTATGCTTACCTCCCATTACATGGAGGATATCAGGCTGCTTTGCCCAAGAAGTATCGTCATCCATGAAGGGGAAAAGATTTATGACGGGGATACGGCAAAGCTGTTTGAGGATGAAAAGACGATAGAGGAGATTTATCGGAAGGGAGGGGAGGTACATGTATAAATATTGGGAAATATCAAAAGTCCATATGAAAGAACAGCTCACCTGGCGGGCGGATGTGGTGTTTAATATGCTGTTTACCATAGTAAAAATATTGTTTGCCTATCTGCTGTGGGGGATCATATTTCAGGGAAAAAGTATGATCGGCCAGTTTACCTTTCATGGGATGCTGTCTTACTATATTGTAAGTTCATTTTTGTCACAGCTTGAGATGTCAAGCGGGATAAGCTGGGAGATCCACGACAGGATCAGGCAGGGAAGTTTTTCCAAGTATATGGTCATTCCGGTAAGTGTCCAGGCATACTTTGTGTTTATGGAAATCGGGGTGGTGGGATTTTATTTCCTTTTTGACCTGATTGCGGCAGTGGTATGGAAATTTGCTTTCCGTATCCGGTTCCAGTTTACGAATGATCCGCTGATCATGGTGATTGCCGTGGTGATGGCAGTCTTGGGATTGCTTTTTATGGTCCAGCTTAGTTTCCTTCTTGGGATCATGACTTTGAAGTATCAGGGGATCGGTACATTTTTAATGATCAAAAATAATTTGATGGAGTTAGTGACAGGAACAATTGTTCCACTGGCTTTGTTTCCCGCCGGGGTGGTCAATGTGATGAAATACCTGCCTTTTTACTATGTGACTTATCTGCCGTCCATGCTGCTGACCGGGCACTGCGAACAGGAGGCGTTAAAAGGGCTGGGGATCATGACAGCATGGTGTGTGGGGATTCAGGCGGTGATTCGGGCAACATGGAAAAAATATATCAAAAAATATGACGGGGTGGGGATATGATAAAAAATATGAAGAAAAATTGTAAGGTTTTAAGGGAACTGATCCTTCTTAGGTTTCACGGGCTTATGGTGTTTAGGCTGGATTTCTTTGGACCCTTTTTTGTGGACGGGAGTTTATTCGTCATTCAGCTGATGGCCTTTGGGGCAGTGTATGCTAACGTGGATAAGATTGGCGGGTGGGGGATAGGGGAGATGATCCTTTACATTGGAACCTTTTCCCTGCTGAACGCAGTGAGCATGACCATCTGTTTTTTCGGCTTAAATGGGATTCCCGGCAAGGTGCAGAGCGGGGAATTGGACTTATATCTGACCAAACCGGTAAGTCCGCTGCTGCGGCTGACGTTTGAAAATATCAGTCCGGGATCTATTCCGCTGGTGCTTATGAGCATCTGCATCATTGTTTACGGGGCAGGGCATTTACAGGTGGAGGTGACCGGGAGGGCAGTTGCGGCGTATCTTTTCTGGGTGGCGCTTATGGAGATCTTGTATTATGAAATGGAAGTGATCATTCGGTCGATTTCTCTTTATATCATCTCAACAGCCAGGATGGAACAGCTGGAAGACGCAGGGATCACTCTGTGCATGAAACTGCCGGGGATAGCGTTTTATGGAGTGTACAAGGTGATTTTTTATCTGCTGCTCCCTTATGGGATCATGGCAACGCTGCCGGTCCAGAGCCTTGTGGGGGAAATGAATCTTGGCCTTGCCCTTTATGGGATATTTGTGGTGTTCCTGTTTTCCCTTTTGACAGGAGTGGTATGGAAAAACGGGCTTCGGCATTATCATAGTGCCAGCTCGTAAATAGTTTATGTGTAATCCATTGAGTGAGTAGGAATGTGGAGGAAAAATTATGAACGTAGAATTTATTTTAGAATTTGATAGGATAAGGGCAAAATGGATGGAACTGGCCCTTACAAAAGCGGCCAGAGAAAAGATAGCCGATGCGGCCTATTGTCTGGAAGAAGGAAGGCTGAATAAAAAAATAAAGGATACCTCAGAAGCCAGGGAGTTAATCGAAAAGATTGGAACGCCGCCGTTAGCGTCCATTGACGAGGCGAAGGAGAGTATTGAACTTGCAGTGAAGGAAAGCTGTCTTGTGCCTTATCAGTTAGAACGCATTGAAAAAGCGCTGGTGGTTACAGGCAGGCTGAAAAGTTATCTGGAACGGGGGAAGCAGTACGAAAATTCACTGGCTTATTATGAAGTGAATTTAGATCCCATGGAAGAACTTAGGGAAGAAATCGCAAGGCAGATCCGGGGCGGGGAAGTGGACGATTATGCTTCTAAATTATTGCAGGAGATCAGAAGAGATATTTCAAATTTGGAGGAAAAAATGAAACAAAAGGCGGAACAGATCATACGCTCCAACAAGGAGTGCATGGCGGACCATTTCTTCACTCTCCGCAACGGCAGAGTATGCATCCCGGTAAAAAAGGAATATAAATGGAAGATCCCGGGCAGTGCGGTGGATAAGTCTTCCACCGGGAATACCCTGTTCGTGGAGCCGGTGAGCATTTCCAATATGTATGAGGAAGTGCAATTATTAAAGATAGAGGAAGAAAACGAAGTGCACCGGATCTTATATACCTTAACGGCTATGGCAGCGGAAGGCGCCCCTGTTATGCAGGAAAATATGCGGATGATCGAAAAGCTTGATTTTATCTTTTCCAAGGGAAAGCTCAGCATGGATATGGAAGGGGTGGAGCCAAAGATCAACACACAGCGGAAGATTCGCCTTTGCAAGGCAAGGCATCCCCTGATGGAAAAAGATATTTGTGTTCCCCTGGACTTTGAAATGGGGGAAGGGATCCGAGGGGTGGTCATCACGGGCCCTAACACAGGGGGAAAGACAGTATCCATTAAGACGGCAGCGTTATGCTGCCTGATGGCGCAGTATGGGCTCCATGTGCCCTGTAAAGAAGCCGACATTTGTATGAACAGCTTGTATTTGTGCGATATTGGTGACGGGCAGAATATCACGGAAAATCTTTCCACCTTCTCTGCCCATATCAAAAACGCACTGGAAATTATAAGGGAAGTAGATGCCGAGAGCCTGGTGGTGATGGATGAGCTGGGTTCCGGTACAGATCCCGCGGAAGGGATGGGGATTGCGGTGGCTATTTTGGAACAGCTTAGAAAAAGCGGATGCCTGTTTTTGGCTACCACCCATTACCCGGAAGTGAAAGAATATGCGGACAGGGCAGAAGGAGTACTGAATGCCCGGATGGAATTTGACCGGGAGACCCTGCAGCCCACTTACCGGATGATCATGGGGGAAGCAGGGGAAAGCTGTGCCTTTTTTATCGCGCGGAAGCTGGGTATGCCACCGGAAATGTTAAAGACGGCCATGCAGGCGGCTTATGGGAAAGGAGATGATAACAAGGCTTGGGGAAAAGCGGAGCCGGAGCTCTTTTTATTGGCCGGGGAAACGGATAGACAGCCTTTAAGGAAGGCTTCAAAGATCAAAAAGCATAAGGAGGTTAAAAAGAGTGAAGATTTATCGGAAAAATACCGGATCGGGGATAGTGTGATGATTTATCCGGAAAAGAAGATAGGAATCGTCTGCGTGCCTGTAAATGAAAAGGGGGTGCTCAGGGTACAGCTGCCAAATAAAAAAATCTGGATCAACCATAAGCGGGTGAAACTCCATGTGGCCGCAAAAGAACTTTATCCGGAGGATTATGATTTTTCCATTGTTTTTGATACTGTGGAAAACCGGAAAATGCGCCACGATATGGAGCGGAAATACACGGAGCGGATCGTGGAATATGAATAGGCTGCAGGCCAGGATCGGCTTGTTGAAAAGCCGGGTTGGTATTATAATAGATTTTAAATAAGTGTTACATGGTAAAAAGGGAAGGGAATCAGGAATGAAGGTTGTTATTTTGATGGAAGACACCTGCAAAGTGCCGGGGTGTGAATATGAACATGGGCTTAGCGTCTATATCGAGACGGCAAAGCACAAAGTTCTTATGGATACCGGTGCAAGCGAAAAGACACTGGAGAACGCAAAAAAACTGGGCATAGACCTTTATAAGGTGGATGCCGTGATCGTAAGCCATGGGCATAGCGACCATTCCGGGGGGATCCTTGCATTTTCCCAGATCAACAAAGCGGCCACTGTTTATATGCAGCGGGAAGCGCTGGGGGATTATTATCATGGGGAGCGGTACATCGGAGTCGATAAAAGGATTGGGCAGTTGGCTGGCTTAAGGCTGCTTGACGGAGATCATCAGATCGATGAGGAGCTTTCTGTTTTTACCGGCATTAGGGGAAGAAGGTTCTGGCCTCAGAGCAACTTGGTGTTATCCATGTTGAAGGAGGGGCAGCGGGTGCAGGATGAGTTTGCCCATGAGCAGTGCCTGGTGGTACGCGGGGAAAAGGAACTTTTGATCTCCGGATGCGCCCATAATGGGATCTTGAATATTCTTGACAGATACAAGGAGAAATACGGAAGATGTCCGGATGTGGTGGTGAGCGGTTTCCATATGATGAAAAAGACGGATTATACGCAGGAGGAGAAGGAGACGATCTGCCGGACGGCACAGGAGTTAAAGGAGATGGATACCCTGTTTTATACCGGACATTGCACCGGCCAGAAAGCCATTGACCTTATGGGGCCTATTATGGGGGAAAAGATGGTGCAGATCCATTGTGGGATGGAAGTGCAGATAGGATAAAGGCGGTATGATACTGCCGGTTTGAACCAATGACAGGGGGTACAGGAAGGGTTGACTTTTGAAAAACACTAAAATATAATAAAAGTGTGATGTGTATCACATATTTATTGATAATTATGTGAGGGCATAAATGGAACGATTGATTATGAAGCAATTGTATGCATGGAAAAGTTCACCCTATCGGAAACCTCTCATATTAAAAGGGGTCCGTCAGGTTGGAAAAACATGGGTGTTGAAGGAATTTGGCAGGAAATATTATGAAAATACTGCCTATTTCAATTTTGACGAAAATGAGGAATACAAGCAGTTTTTTGAAACAGCCAAGGATGTGGATCGTATTTTGCAGAACCTGATGCTTGCCAGCAATCAAAAAATTTCTCCGGAGAAAACGTTGATCATTTTTGATGAAGTACAGGATTGTCCTAAAGTTATTAACTCCATGAAGTATTTTTGTGAGAATGCTCCGGAATATCATATTGCCTGTGCAGGGGCTTTGCTGGGGATTACTTTGTCTAAGCCTGCTTCATTTCCGGTAGGAAAAGTGAACTTTATGCAGATAGACCCAATGACATTTGCGGAATTTCTGCTTGCGAATGGTGATGAAAATCTTGCTGCCTATCTGAATACCATTGACAGGGTGGAGCCGTTGCCGGATGCTTTTTTTAATCCTTTGTATGAAAAATTAAAGATGTATTTTGTTACCGGCGGCATGCCGGAGTCTGTGCTGATGTGGACTAAGGCACGGGATGTGGCAGCCATGCAGAATGTGTTGTCCGACATAATCGAGGCCTATGAACGTGACTTTGCCAAGCACCCTAATATCAGCGAGTTCCCTAAAATTTCAATGATTTGGAAATCGGTTCCTTCCCAGCTTGCAAGGGAGAACAAAAAGTTTCTTTACAGAGTTGTCAAAGAAGGGGCAAGGGCAAGGGAGTATGAAGATGCCCTGCAGTGGCTTGTGGATGCAAGGCTGGTGCATAAAGTGTACCGCAGCACCGCACCGGGGCTTCCCGTATCAGCATATGATGATCTGTCAGCCTTCAAAATTTATCTGGTGGATGTGGGGATCCTGCGCCGCCTGGCAATGCTTGCTCCCACGGCTTTTGGGGAGGGCAATCGGTTATTTACAGAGTTTAAAGGGGCGCTTAGTGAAAATTATGTACTGCAGACGCTGCTTACACAGTTTGAAGTTTTTCCGCGGTACTGGAGTCAGAACAATCCGCCGTATGAAGTCGATTTTTTGATACAACGGGATAATGATATTTTTCCGGTGGAAGTCAAGTCGGAAACGAATACGGCCAGCAGGAGCCTTAAAAAATTTAAGGAATTGTTTGGCGATAAAGTAAAGCTCCGCATCAGATTTTCCCTGGATAATTTGAAGCTGGACGGGGATATGCTGAATATCCCGTTTCTTATGGCTGACCAAGCTGACAGGATGATCGGCCTTGCGTTAGGCGGCAAATGAATATTGTTCATACAAATGATTTTAACGGGGTGCAGAGCTTTCAGGTTTTGCACTCTTTTTTTGTATTTGTGTCACAAATTCATTTTTACGGTGGTTATATTTATTAGAAACACATTACAGATAAGAAGGAGTGACATGCTATGAGAAACAAAAGAATGATAGCCGCTATTTTATGCGGCACACTATTACTTTGGGGCTGTGGGAAGCCTGAAACAGGGGATAGGGAAGCGGCCGGGGAGGTTTGGGAAGAAAACAAAACGGATGCCGGCAGTATGGAAGCAGACCCTTACACTAGTGAAGGCGCCGGGAGAATGGAGCAGGGAGGCGGGAATGCGGGAGAGGGTTCGGTGGTGATAGAAACGGAACCGGAAAAGCAGGCATATGATGTTGGCAATGTGGTCTATACACTGCATGATTTCAAGCTTTATGATTCACCCCAGGAGGTATCCCTTGATCCGGATAAACTGATGACAATAGACGCAGAGGATTATATGGACAGGAGTAAATTCCTCACGGTGCAGGTCGATATCAATAACATAGATTATGAAGGGGATGAAAGGAACGGGGAAGGGGAGACGAAAACGGTAACGACATACCGGAAGTATGATAAATGAGGTGGAGAGATGTTCCGAAAAGAAGCGCAGGATGAAAAGAGAAGGAATGTGAGGATTGAGGACGGGAAAAGGCTGGTCTTGTTTATGGAAACGTGCTGCCGGCTGTACGAACAAAAGATGTATCAGGTGGCCTGCCGAATCCTGCAGGATAGCGAATGGGCGGAAGACGCGGTGCAGGAGGCTTTTTTGAAGCTGATGAAAGGGCGGGTATATTTTGAGGACGCCTGTTCGGATGACTGTAAGAAATATATGATCACTGTCATTAAGCATTCCGCTATAGACATTTACCATAAGAAAAAGAAAGAGCAGGAGCTGTTTTGTTTTAGTGATGAAATGACATACAGTAAAAAGGCTGGGGGCCAGGATTTTGAAGAAGAGGCGGGGGTAAAGGAAATCATTTCTTTATTAAGTCCGTGGTATTACCAGGTGGTGGACTGTCTTGCCGTTAAAAATCTGTCGGTGAAAGAAATGGCAGAAAAGCTGGGGATTTCAGAAGTCAATGTACGGAAACGGTTTGAGCGGGCAAAGAAAAAGTTAAAACAGGCAGTAAAGAAATAAGGGGGAAGTATGGAAGATAAAATAAGAGAAACGCACCGGGAAGAACTTATGATTTCCATAGAGGAATTTGATGCGCTGGAGGACGGGCCGGAGGGCGCACATGAGTTTACAGGGGAATATAAACGGAAGAAAGAAAAAATGCTGAAAGAATACAAAAGAAGGGTCTGCCAGAGCGTATGGATCGGATGGGCAAAGGCGGCAGCCGCGGTTATTACATATCCTAAAAGAGAATACACCGATGAAGGGCTTGAAAAGGTGGAAGAATTAATGGGGAACGGGGTATCCTATCAGCCCTTGATAAAAGAGATTGGCGATACAAGGCTTACGGTGCTTGGGGCGGCGTATGATGGCAAGGCCGCCGTTGTTGAATTTACGTTGGAAAGGGAAGGTGGGATAAAGGGAGTCCTTTACGGCCAGCTTTATAACGAAAGTAAAGGCGCATGGTTTACCGAAGACGCCCCCTTCCGTCTTGTTTTTAAAGATTGCAGCGAAAATATCTTTGTAGATCTGGAAAAGTCCACAGAAGAGAAGCTATATTGTTACGCTTATCTGGTAACGGACCTGGCAGACCAGAGTGCGGGGATCTCCATGGAAATCTATCAGAAACAGGATGAGGGAAGGGATGAGGAGCGGCAAACGGACACGGTTTTGATCCCGATCCGGGGGCAGGCCGAGAAAAAGCAGTATGTAAACAAAGATGGAGGGATAGTGGGGATATCTCCTATGTCCATGGGTATAGACCGCAACGTGGGCCTTGGACTTAACAAGGAGCAGGCTTACGATCCCTGGTATATCTACTATGCCGCAGTCAAATATAAGGATGGGAGTGTGTATGTGGTCCACGAACACGGCATAGAGGACCTTCATTCCTGCCAGGTGGATATTGACAATACCGGTTATGCCTGTGGAGCGGAGGATAACCACATGGTGTTTGTGTTTAACCGGCTGGTGGATATCGGGGAAGTGGAATCAGTGGTGGTAAATGAGACGGTGTATACATTGCACAGTATGCGATAAAACAGTGTTTGGGTTTATGGAAAGGGGCATTCAGAAAATGGATGTCCTTTTTAGGTGGAATTTTCCGGACATAAAATCTTCACAATATCATCACCGTTTCATAATAGTTCCTTTTTATAATAAGTCTCGTTTCAGGTAAACGACAGAATCAATGAGCATGGAGGATGATTATGATCAAGGTAGAACATTTGACCAAATGTTACGGCGACTTCATGGCGGTTGAAGATTTGTCCTTTGAGATTGATGAAGGGCATGTATACGGGTTTTTGGGGCCTAACGGCGCAGGAAAATCCACCACCATGAATATCATGACCGGATGTTTGTCAGCCACGGAAGGAAAGGTTACGATAGGGGGCTGCGATATTTTTGAACAGCCCCAGCAGGCGAAACGGATGGTAGGGTATCTTCCGGAACAGCCGCCTCTTTATATGAATGAAACGCCTGTGGAATATTTGCGGTTTGTAGGTTCGGCCAAGGGATTAAAAGGGAAGGAACTAAAAGAACAGGTGGAAATGGTGATACAAAAGACCAAGATTGAGGATGTGAAGAACCGCTTGATTTCCGCTTTGTCAAAAGGATATAAGCAGCGGGTGGGGATCGCACAGGCTCTTATCGGCAATCCCAATGTGATCATTTTAGATGAGCCCACGGTAGGACTTGACCCGATCCAGATTATTGAGATCCGGGATCTGATCAGGCAGCTTGGACAGGATCATACGGTGATCTTAAGTTCCCATATCCTTTCCGAGGTTCAGGCAATCTGTGAGAAGGTGCTCATTATTTCCAAAGGGAAGCTGGCAGCCTTTGATGCACCGGAAAATCTGGAAAAGCTCCTTCTTTCACAAAACGGTGTCTCCTTTATGACGGAGGCAGGTCAGGAAGAAGTAGAAGAGATCATGGCAAAGATGGAGCAGGTTACGGATTGGAGCAGCAAAGTACAGGAAGATGGAACGGTAAGGGTATCTGCCCGGATGAAGAGTGGAGATCTTCGCGGATTCTGCCGACAGATATTTTTTGCTTTTGCGGCCAAAGAAAGGGCGGTTTTGGAGATGACATCTAAGAGAGCGAATCTGGAAGACGTGTTTATCGAACTGACCGAGGATACTGCGGCAGGGTCTGCCGCAGTGGAAAATGAGACGGAAAGTAAGGCAGAGAATAAGGAGGTGTCTGAATCATGACCGCTGTATTAAAACATGAATTATCCGGTTATTTTCATTCCCTGACCGCATACATTTTCAGTGCGTTTTTGCTTGCGTTCGTGGGAATTGGGGCGATGCTCTATAATATCCAGTCGGCAGTGGCTAACTTTGAGTACGTACTAAGTTTTGTTTGTCTTGGGTTTGTGATTGTAATCCCGATTTTGACCATGCGGGTGATCGCGGAGGAAAAGAAACAAAAGACGGATCAGCTTTTATATTCCCTTCCCATCAAAACGTCTGAAGTTGTGGCAGGGAAGTATCTTGCTCTCTTACTTGTATTTTTGGCGCCCCTTTGCATTGTCTGTGTTTATCCGCTTATCTTTGCACAGTATGGGGAGGTTTATCTGCTTACCTCTTACGGATCGCTTTTTGCATTTTTCCTTCTGGGCGCAGCGCTTATCGCGATCGGGGTCTTTATTTCTTCCCTGACGGAAAATCAGGGGTTTGCGGCAGGGATAACTATCCCGGTGATCCTATTGAATTATTATAGTGTCAGCCTGGCGGAACATGTTACCGCCACCGCTTTTGGTTCTTTTGCGGCGTTGTGTGTCTTTGCGGTGGTCATAGGAGTGGTGATTCGTTTCCTGACCCAAAATGAAAATCTGGCATATGGAATCAGTATTTTGCTGATCATTATACTCGGTGTGGCTTACTTTGTGGACAGTGCGAAGTTTGAGGGGTTATTGCCGGATATCATGACGAAACTATCTTTATTTGAGAGGTTTTATTCTTTTGTCAATGGCGTGTTTGACCTAACGGCGATCGTGTATTACGTGACAGTGATCATTTTCTTTTTATTCCTGTCGGTACAATCTCTTGAGAAAAGGAGGTATAACTGATGAAAAAGTTATCATTTGAAATGGCAGGCCGGGAGAAAGGAAGGCGGGGAAACCGGATCGCGCTAAAGGGCGGAGCCTATTCCTTTGCCATCACGGTAATCGTGCTGGCAATCCTTGCAGCCGTAAATGTGCTGGCATCCATGCTTCCCTCTCATCTGACCAAACATGATATCAGTGCGGCCAAATTGTATTCTATCACCAGCAACACCAAAGCGGTGGTAAATGCGCTGGACCGGGATGTGACCATCTACTGGATCGTTCAGGCGGATCAGGAGGATGCGGTAATTGAGAATCTGCTTGGAAAATATGATAGTTTGTCGGAGCATATTGAAGTGGTCAAGAAAAACCCGGATGTCTTCCCAACTTTTGCGGCACAGTACACATCGGAAGCCGTTGCAAATAACAGTCTGGTGGTGGAGTGTGGCAGCCGCAGTCGGTTTATCGGTTACGATGACATATACCTTCAGGAAGCCAATATGGCAGCTTATTCTTATGATATGTCTTTTGATGGGGAAGGGGCAATCACATCGGCAATTGATTATGTGGTAAGTGAGGATTTGCCCCAGGTATATCTGCTGGAAGGGCATGGGGAAGGAGAATTGTCTGCCACATTAACGGAGCAATTGGAAAAGGAAAATATAGAACTGACTGCTTTCTCCTTATTAAATATGGATACAATTCCGGAAGATGCCGACTGCATCCTGATCAATGGGCCTGCCAGTGATATTTCCGGTGAAGAAAAGGATATGCTTTCCGAATATGTGGCTGACGGTGGGAAGCTTTTGGTGTTTGCCGGTCCGGTGGAAGACGGTACGCTGGAAAATCTCTATGGATTGCTTGCGGATTATGGGGTAACAGCGGCAGAAGGAGTAGTGGTAGAAGAAGACAGAGAGTACTATGCGTTCCAGGCTCCGTATATTCTGCTGCCGGAAATCAACAGCAGTGATATCACGGATCCCCTGATCGAAGAACGCTATCTGGCTATTATGCCGATCGCACAGGGGATGCAGGTGCAAGACGGAAGTTCGGCCAGTGTGCTTTTGACCACATCTCCGGGGGCGTTTTCCAAAACGGCAGGGTATCAGCTTTCTTCTTATGATAAGGAAGAGGGCGATGTGGATGGGCCTTTTGCGGTTGCGGTTTCCGTTGCCTGCGAAAATGAAGGACAGATGATATGGTTCTCCTCTTCCAATTTCCTTGACGATATGTACAATGCCTATTCATCAGGGGCGAACCTGGATTTGGCAATGAATGCGCTATCCTCCCTGATTGGAGAAAATGAAGCGGTGGCAATCCGCAGCAAATCCTTAAGTTATAGTTATCTGACTATCAGCGAATCTACGGCGTCACTGCTGAAAACAGTGATGATTGGCATATTCCCATTAGCCTTCCTTGGGATTGGGATCATTGTAGTGGTAAGAAGGAGGAGACAAAATGAGCCGGTCTAAGAAAATATATATACTGCTTGGTGTTTTGCTGCTTGTCTGCCTTGCGGTTTTTGGAGTTGGCAGGTATGAAGAGCGTAAAGAGCGGATTAAAAACAGTGATGAGATCATATTGGAAGTGCCAGGTGATGATGTGATCTCCCTTTCCTGGGAATATGAAGGGGAAAACGGGAAAGAGACTCTTGCTTTTCACAAAGGGGAAAAATGGATTTATGATGAGGATGAGACTTTTCCTGTAAATGAAGAAAAAGTGGCAGATCTGCTTGGATGGTTTGAACAGTTCGGGGTTTCTTTTGTCATAGAAGACGTAGAAGATTTTGGACAGTATGGGCTGGATGACCCGGTCTGTGTGATCAGGCTGGGAACGGAAGATGAAACCTATGAGATCCGGCTTGGGGATTACAGCACCATGGACGCAAAGCGGTATGTGTCTGTTGGCGGAAAAGATGTATATTTGGTGGAGCATGATCCGTTTGAGGATTATGAAGTTACCATTCGCGACATGATCCTCCATGATCAGATACCGTGGTTTTCGGATGTGGAGGAAATCCAGTTTGCAGGAGCGGAAAATTACACTGTAACACGTGAGGAAGAAAGCGCTCATGCGTATAATGAGGACGATATTTATTTTTCCAAGCAGGAGGAAGAGACGCTGCCTTTGGATACGGGAAATGTAAACAACTACCTGCAGACCATGCAGGGGCTGGATCTGACGGACTATGTATCTTACAATGTATCGGAAGAAGAGCTTTCAGGGTATGGGCTGGACGATCCGGAGCTTGCCGTGACCGTGCGGTATACCGTGGAAGATACAGATGAAAAATCCGAAGATAAAAGAAAAGACGGTAAAGCGGCACAGACGTTTACTTTGTATGTCTCAAGAGATAATGCGGCCGCGGAAACGGACGAGGAAGTTCCGGCGTATGTAAGGATTGGGGATTCCCAAATTATTTATGAAATACCAGAGAGCAGCTATCAGGCTCTAATGGATGCATCCTGCAATACCCTCCGCCACCAGGAGATTCTGCCTGTGGACCTGAATGACATTACGCAGTTAGAAATCTCGCTGGAAGATAGGGATCATCTCCTGGCATCAGAGACGGAGGATGAAGAAACCATCTGGTATTATCAGGAAAAAGAAGTGGATGTGGCAGATGTTAAGAGTGCGCTGACGCTCCTTCGGGCGGATGAGTTTACTGATGAAAAGCCATCCCAGAAACAGGAAATTGCCTTGACGGTGCATTTAAATAACGAGAATTATCAGGAAATGAAGATTGAATTGTACCGTTATGACGGGGAGCGCTGCCTTGCCGTGGTTGACGAAAAGCCGCTGGCGTTAGTGGAGCGTGGCTATGTGGTTGACCTGATGGAAGCGGTGAACGGGATTGTCTTAAATTAAATAAGAAGGGGCTGTCTGCATGGCAGCTCCTTCTCGCCATAAGATATGGAAATTATTGTGCTAGCTGCGGTTTTTCCACGCCTTCCAGACAGTGGCCAGAATATCTTTTAACACAAGAAGGGCATCCAGCTCATTGTATCCATATTTCTTTTCCAGATCTTCCAGCAGCCGGTTTAACTCTGCAGCATAGGTCTGTACGTCCACTTCTTTTTGATACGTGGCAAGGATGGGGTATTTTTTGCTCCATGCTTTTGTCCAGTCAATTTTTTCCGTAACCTCATCACTTGTCCGGTCAATGGCCTCCTGGATTTCTTTTACGTCAATATCAAATTCGATCAATTCATCCAACGACAGTCCGTACAGATTAGAAAGTTTTTTTGACTGGCGGATATCGGGCAGAGTTTCGTCCAGTTCCCACTTTGAGATCGTCTGCCTGCTTACGCCCAATTTCCCGGCAACTTCCTCCTGAGATAACCCGCTTTTTTTCCGGGCATTAAAAAGATTATTCCCTAAACCCATGTTCATTCCCACCTTCGTTTTGCTTAAATAGATTATAAGCGGTATCGGGAGGAAAATCTACCAACAGCAGTTTTCATATTTGCCCGTAATAGTTACATTTTACTTGACATTTTTTTATTTTGGAATAAAATAGGGCGAAAAGCCAAAGAGAATAAGGAGGATGAGGAATCATGTTTACGCTGTTGATCTGTTTTATTGCCGGGATTGGGGCAGGCCTTGGAACCGGATTTGCCGGGATGAGCGCCGCTGCGGTGATAAGCCCCATGCTGATCACCTTTTTAGGACTTCCGGCCTATGAAGCTGTGGGTATCGCGTTGGCAAGTGACATTTTGGCAAGTGCGGTCAGCGCCTATACTTATGGCAAAAACAAGAATCTTGATATTAAAAACGGCCTGGTGATGATGGCGGCCGTTCTGCTGTTTACGCTATTTGGAAGCTATATCGCCAGCCTTGTGCCGAACGCCACTATGGGCAGTTTTTCTGTGTTTATGACGCTGCTTTTGGGGATTAAATTTATTGTGAAGCCGGTGATGACGACTAAAGAGTCCATGGAGGCGGTAAGCGGAAAGAAGCGTATGATCCAGTCTGTCATTTGCGGCATCATTGTCGGGTTTATTTGCGGGTTTATCGGTGCAGGCGGCGGAATGATGATGCTCCTTATTTTAACGAGTGTGTTAGGGTATGAGTTAAAGACGGCGGTTGGCACAAGTGTGTTTATCATGGCGTTCACAGCCTTTACGGGAGCGGTAAGCCACTTTGCCATTGGAGGGATGCCGGATTTGTGGTGTCTTATTTTTTGCGTGGCATCTACGCTTTTGTGGGCGAGGATTGCGGCGAAGTTTGCCAACAGAGCCAGTGCGGTGACTCTAAACCGGGCTACGGGGGTGGTGCTTGCGGTGTTAGGGGCGGCAATCCTTGTGGTGAATTACCTGAAAGGATGATCACTGCTGCCTTGGGCGGCAGGCATAAAAAAGAGGGAACGGTTATGCCGTTCCCTCTTTCCATGATTATAATACCACAAAATTTCCCATAATACAAGACTGGTATGGTTTTTTGCACAGTGCTATAATCGGTTTCTAACGATAGAAGACATGTGGCAAAATGAGGAGGAATGGGCATGGGGAAGGATCTTTTGGCGTTACTGCAAAACCAGCAAAACCAGCTTGGCAAAGTGCTTGAGACCAATAAGGAGACGGAGCACTTTGGGCTGGCATTGACCCGGCAGGATGCGGAACTTATTGTACAAGAGCGCAAAAATTCTTTAAAGGAGCAAAGGAGGATTGAGTTTGGGGAAGGCATCGTGACAAAGATCATTTATGAATTTTGCGATTCCGATTTTATTGACCAGAATAATTATGTGGATACGATCATCCGGCTGCAGGAGATATTTTACCTGTTCAAAAATGAAATGCAGGATGAAATTACGGATGATGAGCTTTTGCACATTATGAAAGAGCAGTTCGAGCAGTTATGTTTTGGTGATCTGGATTATCTGGAAGGAACCTGCCTTGCCAATTTTGCGCAGGCCATCCGGGCGGGCTATGGCGGATATCAGGGAACGGACGGCTTGGGAGAATACGCTAAGTTTGATGAAGTGAAACGGTGGGATTATGATCTTTATTTTGAAACGTTAAAAGAACTTTGCTGGGGGTAAATGTATGAATTATAACATGGAAGAGTTGGCGCCGATCGTGGCGAAGCTGGCGGAAAAGTATACTGCCGGGGAAAGCACGTCTGTCACTTATGAGAAGGCGGAGCAGCTTATGGGGGCGGTTCTTTACTGTATCAGGGAAGTGTGGCAGCAGAAGGAAAATTCCATGGTATCCGGCAGCGGGATGGGGGCATTAAAGGCTTATGAGACCGGACTTATGCTTGTGGAGGGGAAAGTAAGGATGGCATTGGAGCTGTATAATGAAATGATCCCGGATTTTAACAGCTATGGAAGCAAGTGTTTGTATGATACCTTTGTAAAAGGGATTCCGGAGTTTTTCAAGTGGTACGATATGAGGTTTGAACCGCAAAACACCATTTTGACATTGGACTACCCGGTCAGGGAAGATCTATCCGCATACAGCGGGATTGACCGGATCTATGCGTATATTTTGTGTATCCGCAAAGAGCAGGAACTGTTAAGGCGATTTCCGGAAGAAGAGATTAAGGATGCACTGCGCAGGTACCACTCAGAGTATGAGGATTTGGTGGAAAATATCTGCGAGATGGTTTCAGGAGAAGTGATATTGACTTTTTAAGCGGTAAATGTCAAAATGGAATGCGTAGAAATCAAATCTGGATAGGGAGAGGAAAGGAATTATTATGAAAAAAAGGCATAATTGGCGCTTGGCTGAGTATCTGCTGATATGTACCTTGGTGCTGTTGCAATTAAGCGGCTGCGGGAAAAGCGGCGAGGAGGCGGATATCAATAGCCAGCCATCTTTACAGGAAGAGCAGGGTGGAAATGAACCGGAGACCGATACCGGAAATGAGGGGGAAGAAACGCAAAGCGGGGAAACCGGTGTGGCTTTTGAAGGTCAGGATATCGAAGGGAATGCGGTTTCCTCTTCTGTCTTTGAGGATTCAAAGCTTACGATGGTCAATGTCTGGGCAACCTATTGTAACCCCTGTCTCAAGGAAATGCCGGAGCTTGGGGAACTGGCAAAAGAGTATGAGCCGGATCAGTTCCAGTTGATCGGGATCATCAGTGACGTGCAGGAAGGGGCAGGAGACGAGGCCCTGGAATATGCGTTGGGGCTGATTGAGCAGACCGGGGCGGATTATCCCCACCTGTTATTGAACGAGTCGATCTACCGCGGACTGTTGACAGAGGTTTCGGCAGTGCCTACCACGTTCTTTGTCAATGAGAACGGGGAGGTTTTGGATGTTGTGGTGGGTGCCATGAAGAAATCCGCATGGGAAGAAAAAATAAATACCCTTCTGGGTAAATAAAAGGAACCGCCAGTATGCTGGCGGTTCCTTTGGCATTCAGGGAATTATTTCATACAATTCGACTGCGTCTTCCGGCTCCGGTGATTGGGAATAGGGGTAGGAGCCGTCTTCTTCCCGGATAACTTTGAGATATGATGGGGTACCCTCGTGGGATAACACGATTCGGCAGATTCCATTTTCGTCAAACCGGTCGGTGATATCAATTTGCTGGCTGTAGTAGTATGTGTCAACTAACACTTGACACATACGG
This sequence comes from uncultured Lachnospiraceae bacterium, assembly GCA_910587295.1. Taxonomy (GTDB): domain Bacteria; phylum Bacillota; class Clostridia; order Lachnospirales; family Lachnospiraceae; genus Suilimivivens. Next base: position 34,532 of record CAJULP010000074.1, read on the forward strand.
CAGGTTACAACTAATTGATAAATTAATTATTTTTGTGTATAATATATCCAATAAATGGATATAGAATAAGGAGACAATGTTATGAAAAAGGTAATTACTTTACTTTTAGCGGTGATGATGGCGCTTGCCCTGGCTGGATGCGGAGGCAAACAGAACGATTCTAAAGAAGGCCAGGAGGGTGGGGAATCCCAATATGCGGAAGCCTTGGAAGTATTAAATGAGATCGTTAAGGCCTATAACGAAGACCAGCTGTTTGCCATGTATGGGGGAAATCAGGAAAATGCGGTGATGGATGCACCGGGCAAATTTGACGTCAGCAAAACGGATGAACTGGAAAATGTGTACGGCCTTCCGGCGGATCAAAGCGCCAATATTGAGGATGCGGCATCTATGGTGCACATGATGAATGCAAACACCTTTACCGGTATTGTCTGCCGTTTAAAGGATGGCGTGGATATGGATGCTTTTGTGGACTCAGTAAAATCCAGCATCCTGGCAAGACAGTGGATATGCGGCCAGCCGGATACACTGGTGATCATAAATGTGGACGGCAGATATGTGGCTGTGGCTTTTGGGGTAGCGGAAATGATGGAAGATTTTAAAACAAATGCGTTGTCAGCGCTTAATGGTTCCCAGGTGATCACGGAAGCTCCTGTTGTATAGGGTGTGCTATGCTGTTTTCAAGTATTACGTTTTTATATTATTTTCTGCCACTGACGGCAGCAATTTATTTTGCGGTTCCCAAAGGATTTAAAAATGCGGTACTGCTTCTTGCAAGTTTTGTGTTTTACGGGTGGGGAGAACCGAAGTATGTTGTCCTGATGGGGCTCTCCATCCTGTCAGGCTATGGGTTTGGGCTGCTGGTGGAAAAGTACAGGCAAAAAAGAGCCGGAAAGATTCTATGCACATGTTCTGTCTGCATGAGTCTTTCTTTTTTGCTGTACTTCAAGTATGCAGATTTTTTTATCTGGAATTTTAACAAAGCAACAGGGATGGAGATCCCGCTCCTTCGTATTGCCCTTCCTATCGGTATCAGTTTTTATACGTTCCAGATCATCAGCTATACGGTGGATGTGTACCGGGGGGAAGCCGCTCAGAGAAAGCTGATCCATCTGGCCGCTTATATCGCCATGTTTCCCCAGCTTATCGCCGGCCCCATTGTGCGCTACAGTGATATCGCCAGACAGTTGGCGGATAGGAAGCATTCATGGGAAGGGATCGCTTATGGAGTCCGGCGTTTTGTGATCGGGCTTGCAAAAAAGATACTGATCGCAAACCAGTTAGGGGAGCTGTGCGGTATATTCCGTGGATCGGGGGAAAAGTCGGTCCTGTTTTACTGGATTTATGGGGTTTCTTTTGCCCTGCATATTTACTTTGATTTTTCCGGGTACAGCGATATGGCGATCGGACTGGGCAGGGTGTTTGGATTTCGATTTTTGGAAAATTTCAATTATCCTTATATTTCCGTCAGCATCACGGAATTTTGGCGCAGATGGCATATCTCCTTAGGTACGTGGTTTCGGGATTATGTCTATATCCCTATGGGAGGCAACCGTAAAGGGCGCATAAGGCAGCTGTTCCATATTTTGGTCGTATGGATGCTGACTGGGTTCTGGCACGGGGCGGCCTGGAATTTCATTTTCTGGGGGCTTTATTTTGCGGTGCTTTTGACGGTGGAAAAAATATGGCTTTTAAAAAGATTGGAAAAGAGCCGTATTTTTTCTCACATTTATACCTTATTTCTGGTAATGATCAGTTTTGTGATCTTCAACGCAGAGGATTTAGGACAGGCATTTTCCGACATCGCCGGTCTGTTCGGGGCAGGAGGGATTCCCCTTGTATCAGTCGAGGCGGTGTATTATTTACGAAGTTTTGGAATTGTCCTTCTTGCAGGGGGGATCGGGGCAACGCCTGCAGTTGGCAGCCTTTTTGGGAAGATTTCGGGAAATCCGACAGGAGGCAGGGTGTTAAACCTTATGGAGCCTGTTGTGCTTGCCGGCCTTTTGCTTGTTATGACGGCTTATCTGGTGGATGGGTCATTTAACCCTTTTTTGTATTTCCGGTTTTAAGGAGGTTGTTTGATGGGTACGGAAAAGAAAGATCATGTGCTGTGTATCTTGTTTGCGCTTTTATTTGCCGGAGGTTTTTTGCTTTGTCTGTTTTGGCCAAAGAAAACATATTCGGTAAGCGAGAGGCGGATGCTTTCTACCATGCCGGAGCTGTCGGCGGAAAGTGTGTGGAGCGGCCGGTTCATGTCTGATTTTGAGGATCACGCGGTGGATGCTTTCCCCTTTCGGGATGGCCTTCGCCAGGTGAAAGCCCTGACGGCGGCATATGTTTTTGGAAAGCGGGATAATAATAACATTTATGCGGCGGATGGTTTCTTATCCGCCATGGAATATCCTATGGAGGAAGCTTCCCTTGACCGGGCGGCAGAGCGGTTCCGCTATATCTGCGGGAAATATCTGACCGGAGAAAATCAGGTATATCTTAGTGTGATCCCGGATAAGAACTGCTTTCTGGCAAAAGAAAGCGGTCATTTGGCCATGGACTATGAGGATTTTGAAAGGCAGATGGCTGACAAGGCAGATTTTGCCCAATTTATTTCCATATCGGATCTGTTAGAGCGGGATGATTATTATAAAACGGATACCCATTGGCGGCAGGAAAGGATCATGGATGTGGCAGAACATCTGGCGCATGAGATGGGAACATCGCTTTTCGGGGAGTATGAACCCCATATACTGAAAAAGGACTTTTACGGGGTATATTACGGGCAGGCGGCACTGCCTTTTGCATCCGATGAGTTAATTTGCCTGACAGGAGGGGATATCAATGACTGTCAGGTATATGACTGGCAGAACGGGCGGGAAATTCCGGTCTATGACACATCTATCCTGAATCCGTCAACAACGGATGGGGGAAAGGCAGGGAGAAGGGATCCTTATGAGGTGTTCCTTTCCGGTTCCTTATCCATTGTCACGATAAAAAATCCCAATGCGCAGACGGATCGAAAACTGGTCATGTTCCGGGATTCTTTCGGGTCAAGCATAGCTCCGTTATTGACAAGCGGGTATGCGCAGATTGACTTAGTGGATATCCGATATATCCATCCGGACCTGCTTTGGCAGTTTGTTGATTTTGAGGGGTGTGACGTGCTGTTTTTGTACAGTACGCTGGTGTTAAATAACAGCGATACCATTAAGTAGTGGCAGTGGCATCCCTGCTTTTCTCCAGTTTCCGGAACAAACGTACAAGCACGATCACGGCAGCTATTGCCAGAATCAATTCGGCGGTGAGCTGTGCGTAGGCAAGCCCATATAGGGGAAACAGTTTGTTCAGCAGGATAAGGGCCGGTATCTCTAAAACAATTTTGCGCAGCAGGGCAAAGATAAATGCGTTTTTTCCAAGGCCGCAGGCCTGAAATACGCCGACAGCCAAAAAGTCCATGCATAAAAACGGGATGCCAAGGCATAAGCCCTGCAAAAATTTCGTTCCGTATCCCACGATAACGGGGTTTTCCATGAAGGCAGCGGTAAGCGCGCTTGCACCGAAATAATACAAGGCAGATATGACGGCCATGGAGGAAAGTGCGATTTTAAGGGAAAACAGAAGAGTCTGTTTCATACGTTCTATGTTGCCGCTGGCGTAATTGTAGCTGATCAAAGGCATGATGCCCTGCCCTAATCCCATGGCGATGTAGAGGGGAACCATGTTGATCTTCTGGGCGATGCCCATTGCGGCTACGGTATCGGCACCGTAGGAGGCTGTGAAATTGTTCAACACGGTCATCCCTGTGACATTCAGGAGATTTTGGATCGAGGCAGGAACCCCGACGGCAAAAATGCCAAATGCAATGACCCGGCGGAAGCCAAACATGGAAGGGCGGATGCAGACATAAGTCTTCCCGCGCTTTATAAAAAGCAGAATAAAAAAATAGGCGCAGGCAGCGCAGTTTGACAAAAAGGTGGCAAGACCCGCACCTGCGGCTCCCATGCCCATTCCCCAGGGCAGGATAAAGACAGGGTCAAGGATAATATTTAAAAGGCATCCGCTCATGGTGCCGATGCTGGCATGAAGTGCGGATCCTTCAGCACGTACCATATGCGCCATGACCACGTTGATGATGGCAGGAACGGCCCCGAAGCTGACGGTCCATTTTAAGTATTCTCCGGTGGAGGCGGCAGTTCCGTGGTCAGCGCCTAATATGGTCAGCAGTGGAATGCGGAATGCGGTAAAAAACACGGAAAAAAGAATCCCGCATAACAGTGATAAATAAAATCCAAAGGCGGAACTGCGGTAAACGGTTTCGTAATCTTTTTTTCCAAGCCCCCGGCTCATCATGCTTGAGGAGCCTACGCCGAACAGGTTATTGACGGCGTTAAATGCCAGCAGTACCGGGGCTGAGAGCGTAACGGCGGAGTTTTGGATGGAGTCGTTTAACATTCCCACAAAGTAAGTGTCCGCAAGGTTGTAAATGACCATCACAAGGGAACTTAAAATGGTCGGAACCGCCAAGGTCATGACGGCTTTCGGGATTGCTGTCTTTTCAAATAATTGTATCTTTTTCGTATCTTCCATAATGAATCTTGTCTTTCTTTTTATATTTGGTGAATCTTATTATAGCACATTATGAAAAAGTGTGAAATATGGTCCCTATGCGGTATTTTTGAAAAAAAGAATTGAGAAATATGCATTGTTAATAGCGAATCAGTGATATATAATAAATTTGTTGACAAATCTGTGTTTCGGGAGATAGGAAAATTATGAGCAAGTTATGCAAAAATTATTTGAGCTTTACGTTTTTGATCATGCTGATTGGCTGGGGGCTGTGCTTATTATGCAGTTTTAACGGCAATTCGCTGAATGAAAACAAATGGATGTTTGTGCCATACCTGTTAGGCGGACTGTCACCTACGATCGGGTCTTATTTATCATTAAAGAGAAATAACGAAGTTAATGATATGAAAGAATGGTTAAAAAACATCTTTGATTATAGGCATAATATTCTTTCTTATATTCTGGTAGTGGTTCTGGTATTGATATATATTTTACCTCGATGTATTATTTCCGGGTACGAAAACGGTGCGCCGGTCTTTGCGGTCATCTTTATGATCCCTATGATGCTTTTTGGCGGCGGGTTGGAAGAAGCAGGCTGGCGTTACATCTTTCAGCCGGAACTGGAGAAAAAGTATTCATTCACGGTATCAACTGTTATAGTCAGTGTTATTTGGTGGTTGTGGCATTTGCCTTTGTTCCACATACTGGGAACAGCTCAATATGGGCAAAATTATTTTGCGTTTGGCTTAAACGTATTGGGGCTGAGTTTTGCTCTGGCAAGTATCAGAAAAAGTACGGGCAGCGTATGGCTTTGCGTATTATTTCATTGTATGATAAATTCCTTATCAGGGATTTATATCATTCATGATAATATATGGGGGAATGTAACCGCAGCCGCAGTTTTAATCATATGTTCCTATGCGTTGGTAAAAATCAATGGCAGGAAAAAAATATTTCATTGAAACAGGTTATCATGAAGACATCCAGGATACTGATGTAAATGAAATTGCCGGCAAAGCATTTGTGTCAAGCTTCTACTTTCAGAAAATATTTAATTGCAGTTCACGGTGATAGGAGTTTCTCGTAAATTCAATTCGGAAACTTCTTATCAAAAAATACCTGAGTTTTGGCAGGAACATATGAAAAGCGAGAATGGGAAAATCATATGTGGAATGTACGGAATCTGCATGGACGGTGATGGGCAGTATTTCCCTGTCATGGAGCATTGCCGAAAGCGTTACAGGATGTGAACACAAAAATATGGAGCGAGTGGCTGCCATCCTGTAAGGCATATAAGCTTGCAGGTAATTATAATATTGAGATGTATACAAAGATACGAATCACAGCGAAATCTGGATACCGATAGAAAAGAATTGCTAATCAGAAATGTCGGTTGGTCAGGGTTAGAGTTTTTAGCGTTTGCTTCCGAAACTCTAGTCCTAAGTTTGTTAGAGAATATTCATGGCACATTTTGAGCTGTCTGAGGAAGAAGCGCAAGCCGAGATTGATGAGTATTTTGAGATTGTGGATATGATCAATGCGGGGTGAGAGAATGATTAAAATGATAAAAGGCGATATTACCAAAATCGATGTTCAAGCAATAGTCAATGCGGCTAATGAATCACTTTTGGGTGGTGGAGGTGTAGATGGGGCAATTCATAGGGCGGCCGGTCCGCTGCTCTTAGAGGAGTGCCGGACACTCCACGGATGCCCTACTGGTGAAGCGAAGCTGACAAAAGGGTATAATTTGCCCGCTGACTATGTTATTCATACCGTGGGGCCAATTTGGTATGGTGGAGAAAGGCAGGAGGCAGATTTATTAGCTTCTTGCTATTATAAGTCATTGACGGTGGCAGTTGAGAATGGGATTCGTACCATAGCGTTTCCTTCCATTTCTACGGGCGTGTATGGTTATCCTGTGGATAAGGCAGCAAAAGTAGCTGTTCATACAGTCAATAGGTTTCTTTCCGATAACCCCGGTAAAATTGATATTGTATATTGGGTGCTGTTTGATGATCGTACCTTTGCTGCCTATGAGTCAGAGTTATGAGATAGTTAATGACGATTGATCGAAACAGATATTCGTATTTACAAATATATAGTTTCCAATATTGATAAAATACAATACATGACCATTAGGGAGCTTGCAAAAGAGCTTCAAGTATCTACGCCAACCATATTGCGCTTTTGCAATAAAAACAATTTTGATGGGTATTCCGAATTTAAAGAAGCTCTGAAAAAGAAATTACTTTACAAGCCACATATCCGCCTATGGAAGATTTGCAGGAACTTTCTGATTTTTTTACAAGAACAAATTCAAGTGCCTTTGAGGGAAAATTATTGTTTGCGATTGGCGTTCTTAGAAAAGCTGATTTGATAATTTTTACAGGTATGGGGTCATCAGGAACGTTTTTTATCCGATAGAAACATTCCTCTGGAAAAATACAGCCGTAATCGCATTATCGGAAAGCGGCGAAACTGAAAAATTAATTGAAGCAGCCAGTTTAAGAAAAAGAATTGCTGTGTTCTAAGTATTACCAATTCCCCATTCTCAACCTTAGCGAAATTGTCGGATTGGAATTTTTCTTATAACTTGAATACCAAACGAATTAACGGGGGATATAACGGCACAACACAAATTCCTGTCGTTTTCATTATTGAAATGCTTGCAAAAAGAATATAAGGAAACAGTCTGTTACTTGCTTTGTAACAGTTTTTTCTATCATGAAGCATGGAGGCGCTGCTATGACTGAATTAGAAAAATGTATGACGGGAGAATATTATAACTGCCATGATAAAATCTTTTTAGATATAAAAAGTCATGCGAGAACATTATTGCAAAAATATAATGCCCTTGCATATGAGCAAAAAACAGAAAAAATAAATATCTTAAAACAGTTGTTTGGAGGAATTGGTACAAATGTATCTGTCGGGCTTCCATTTATCTGCGATTATGGACGAAATATCTATGTTGGAAACAATGTTTCCGTGAATATGAATTGCACATTCGTAGACTGCAACAAAATAATGATTGGCGATAATGTGTTAATTGCTTCAAATGTGCAGCTTTATACAGCAACACACCCTGTTGAACTGTCAGAAAGACTTACACCAAACTGGAACATGGAAACAGAACAGTATTTTTGCCGTACCTACGCCTTGCCTATAAAAATCGGAAGCGGCTGCTGGTTGGGCGGGGGCGTAATTGTCCTTCCGGGCGTAACAATAGGCGATGGTTCTGTTATAGGGGCTGGAAGCGTTGTCACAAAGGATATACCAGCAAACTCACTGGCAGTAGGAAATCCTTGTCGTGTAATCCGAAAGATTAACGGAGAAAATATGTAATGTTTAAGGTAGTTGCTTTTGATTTGGACTGAATGAAATCGGTATGGTATAGGCTGTTGTTGGTCAAAATTGGGAATCGGCGATTGAGGATTTTTACTTTCAATATAAATTGCTGCACAATGAGGTTACACGGCTTACAAAAAATTAAGTCACTGCTGGTATTGAATCAATCGGACGCAGAGCGTAACCAACTGAATATGCAGGCAATCCCTATTTTAAAAGATCCACATATTTTAGCCGCAGCAGTGGAAGAAAACAGGCGTATATTAACACCTTTATGGTTGGAGTTATTAGAAGAAGGAAAAAATGACGGTTCCATCAAAACGGAATATGCAAAAGAACTTTCCGAACTATTGCCACTCATTAACTTTTGGCTGATGCCAACGGTGGAGGAAATGAGCCATGACATAAAAATTATTCACAAAGAATTTTGTGCTTCTTATTTTAGGACAGTTGACATCGTTGTTTGGAAATTTCATCTTGAAGCTGGCATTGTCCATGTATGTACTGGAAGTAACCGGTTCAGCCGCTATATTTGCGGGGATATTATCTATTGCCATAATCCCGACTATTGTTCTTTCGCCATTAGGAGGTATTCTTGCGGACAGGGCAGACAGGCGTAATATTATGGTTGGGCTGGATGGATTAACAGGGATGTCGGTTTTATGTGCGACACTTCTTTTGTCTGAAAGTAATGCGTTGACTGTAATCAGTGTGCTGCTTGTCGTACTTTCTGTTTTGGGAGCATTTGAAACACCTACGGTACAGGTGTGTATTCCGACTATGCTGCAGGGCGATAACATAACGAAAGGAAATGCAGTTGTAAATCAGGTATCATCCTTGTTTCTTTTTGCGGTATGCAGATTGCAATTAGTATTTTTTCTATTTTTGCAGTTTCCCTTATACAGCAAAGGACGCCTGATCATCTGATTGGAAAAGTAATGGCTTATACATCTACGGTTACATTGTGCGTTCAACCCATAGGGCAGATCGTGTATGGTTTTCTGTTTGATAAATTTAGCAATATGATTTATTTATGTTTCATACCGACTGGTGCAATCGTATGTGCTGTTGGGATGTCTGCAATGGGATTTTTTAGAAAGATGGAAAAAATAGATATTCATTGCAATCAATGGCATCACATCTGATATTTTCTATCACATTTTTCCATAAAACAGATAAGGATAAAAAATATTCCTAAATCAGAAGTTGAAGATAAAGGTGGACAGTGGCATAATAAAAACCATACTCCCAAAGAAAGGGGAATTTGTATGGATAAGATTCTGGTTGTTGAAGATAACATGGAACTGTCTGATACCCTCTGCCGCAACCTGCAGGCGGAGGGTTTCACGCCATATGCCGCATTAAGTCTCGCGCAGGCCCGGAAATATCTGGACAGCGGGATTGATTTATGTCTGCTGGATATAAACCTGCCGGATGGTGACGGGTTTGCTTTCTGCCGCAGCTTAAGTGAAAATACGGCTATTCCC
>CAJULP010000075.1 GCA_910587295.1 uncultured Lachnospiraceae bacterium
CAGATGGCAATCTGTCTTTTTGTGCTGCTTGAATACAGACAAGTCTTCCTTTAAAAGAAAAATCAGGCAGAGATAGGCGTTGCAATATCCCTGCCTGAAGAAAAGCCAGTAAGTCAATGCCTTAACTAAATGACATTGGTCCATTTGCTTCCTCTTTTTATCTCTTTGATAGGCTGTCAATGGTTCAATATTAATAATAAAAATCTTTTGTGGCAATAATTTAACCTCAAACCTCATCATTCTTTCAAATTTTTCTTTATCAAAAAGATAGTCAAAATAAAAATAACAAAAATTGCTTAAAAAGCACCGGTCCATAAGTATAATCTGCTTATGCCTATTTTTGAAAAAAAACAAATAATTTTTCAGACTTAACAGCAAATAAATAGGAATTTGCAATTGACGATTCTTTTGCATAAAATTCGATGATACTATATAATCTACTATCTTTCCTTTTTTTGTTCTACTATATACACCTGCCAAATTACCAAACTCAGCGCCCAATAAGTCTATCAATGTAGTTTTACCGGCGCCATCCACTCCCTCTAATGCCACAATAACTTGACGTTTGTACAATTATATCACCACCTTTCATTTGCCCATTTGAATACCTTATCCAACACACATATATAACAATAAATAGATAAAAATCAATTTTAACTAATTGAATATCATGATTAGAGCGACAAAAGCGGGATAAGCATTATCATGTTTCCATCCTCGCTAAAATGGAACTCTGCTAGGATTTCTTCCGCCTGCCTCCCTGTCAGGTTTGTGCTGGCTGTCTCGATATTCTTTTCCTCCGCAGCTTTTTGGATTTCTTTTCCGCAATAGGCCCCATCCGCAACGATGACTGCTTTTTCTTCTTGGTCTGGTACAGATTCAATGGCTTCTTTTATAAATGCTGCGTCACTGTGTGTATTCGTGTCATACTGGTAATCAGTGACAATGCTTCCTTCCTCACCGCATGCTGCTGTGAGGTTTGCCGTCAGTTCCATCCCTGCTTTCTTAGCTTCTTTGGCAAGGTTGTTGACACAAGTGTAAAAAAGTTCCAGACGCCCGATGCGTTTGATATTGGAGGCAGCCATCATACTGTCCATTCGTTTCAGGCTCTGGTCAATTTTCATGATCTGTGCCCTTTCTGCGGAAAGATCCTGGATGGTGCTGCGGATTAGGCCCACGACCGGTCGAGGAATTTCTTTTCTCTGGCAGTCAGCCCAGTGAACGAATCAAACAGGGAAAGTTGTTCATTAAGCGAATTTAGGACAAAAGACATGGCACCCTCCACTTGATTTCTGATATAAGAATTACACCACAGAAGGCTTGTAATCGCATACTTTTTACAACTTTATATTCAATTTTCAATGTACATGAGATTGCAGAAAAACCGCTACCCCTTTTGTCGCCCTAATCATATCATAAACATATTTATATATACTGTAACTATATGAAAATATTTTTCAAATAAACATACAACCCTACTTTATATTATAAAAAACTTGAACTATTATATATAATATAACTCTTCCTATCAACAACCAATATTGCTCAATAGATAGAATTATGGTTCATATTGACATAGAAAATTGCATCTATAAGTATAAACACAATAATTTTACCTCCGTATACTCAATCTATAATATGAACTTTTTTCATTCTTTCCTTCAAAAAGAAGTTTCCAAAAACGTATGACGCAGGCTGCATCCCTCTACCGGAAACGCTATCTTTCCGCACTCTAAGGCAAGCTCCGTCCTTTCGGCAGATTCCAAAGCTGAAATTTTCCTGTGGTGGATCGTCACTATATATTCTACGCTCCTGCCGCCTTCCGTGACCCTGTCCATGGTAACGCCGCTGTTTTTATATCCCTGCCCTTCCAGATATTCTCTCACCGCTTCCACATATTCCTGTTCAAGAGCCTTTTCATATTCCCACTGCTCCTTACCGGCCTGTCTGCTTTGGCATAGTACCGTTCCCGATATGGCCAGCGCACTGACAAGTACCAAAATAGCCGTAAACATAATCATGGAAATTAAGGTAAGAACCTGCCTGTTGTAGATCGTCCTCATAGTACCTCTCCTCACTTTTTTGATGGGATGCTGCTTTTGATTTCCCTTTAAAATAAGTATACCGAAAGATGTGTACCATAAAAAGGACTCTGTTAATCATTTTCGCTTAGTTGGATTAGTCAGGTTGGCCAAATGGACGAAAAGAAAGCAATAAAAATCTACGTCACCACGCTTGATAGTGCGTTCGCGAAATGGTTCCTTAAGATTTTTATTGCTTTCTTTTCTGGCTTTCGGCTAATATTAATCCAGCGAAACATTCAACTAAACTGCTGACCACTACTTAATTGGCTGCCGTTAATAACATTGTCTATGCCACATTGCGTCAAATAGCCAACTACGTAGTAGTCAGAAATATAGTCGAGGAGCTAGTTAGATTTACATGAGCCAATTAACCAGCCCTAATAAGATGAAAAATCTTAAGGAACCATTTCGCGAACGCTTTATCCGAGCGTGGTGACGTAGATTTTTCACCTTATTAGGGCGGTATTATTAGCCACGTACTCCAACTAAACGGAAATTTAGAAGACCTCCCCCACTTTCTCAATCTCCACACAATTCCCCGGCAGCGCCCCCTGCCTCCTGCCTGACTGGTCCACATGGACATGGATGCTATCTATCCCGTAATCACAGGCTCCAAGCACATCTGCCTGGTACTCATTCCCTATCATCACAGAGGATTCTTTTTTAAGGCAGTATTTCTGAAACAATGTATGATAAAAGTTCTCCGATGGCTTTTTTACCCCTGCGTCAGATGAATATAAAATTCCGTCAAAGCTTCCATAAATCCCCAGAAGCTTCATTTCCGCTTCCGTAAATGTCCTCTGGGCATTTGACAGTAAATAGCACTTTTTTCCCGCTTCTTTCAGGCGCAAAAACAATTCCGGCACCCCCTCAAAAAGCCTGATATAGCACAGGGAAAGGCTCCGGAATGTGATCATCGTCTGATAAACCTGTCCTTTGTCCGCGCAAACGCCCTTATCCGTAAACAACTTTTCAAATACCCTGTCAAGTAAAATCTCCACTTCGCTTTCCTTACACCCCATCTTTGCCGCTTTCGCTGCCGTCTCCTGCCCGCAAAGGACGCGATAACGTTTTCTCAGTTCCGAAGCAGTGTAGACCGCCCCTGTCATGGAATAAATGTGCGCCATATTTTTCCACAGGGAAGCCTTCTTTTCATTTGTTTGAATATCCACAAGCGTTCCATATAAATCAAATATATAATTTTCATATTCTTTCTTCATGATAAATCCTCCCATTGCCAATCTGCCCCAATCATTGTAAACTGTTTTTGACAGGCATTTTATTTTCTGCGCCTGATTACTACTTGATATTAAGGAAACAACATTTTATGATACAGACTATATACCTGGTAAATGAATACACCGAAGACCTGATCTACCCTGCCATCTGCAAATCCATGGATGCGCTTGCCATCCATAAAGATATGCGCCCGGACTTAAAAGTTGTCATCAAGCCCAATCTGGTGATGGCGAAAAAGCCCGATTTTCCTGCCACCACTCATCCCCTGGTGGTCAAATGCGTGACCCGCTGGCTAAAAGAGCATGGCATAAACAACATTACTTTAGCGGAAAGCTCCGGCGGATTGTACACCGCAGAGCACATGAAAAATGTGTACCGCACCTGTGGCATGGACATACTTGAACCTGATCTGTCCTTAAACATGGACTTTTCCGCAAAAACCGTCCATTGCCCGGAAACTTTTTCAAACCATTCCTTCCATATCATAACACCTATTGCAGAAGCTGATTATATCATAAACATCTGCAAATTGAAAACCCACGCCATGACCGGCTACTCCGGAGGAATCAAAAATTTATTCGGAACGATCCCCGGGCTGGAAAAACCCCAGATGCACTACCGCTGGCCGGATCTTGAAGATTTTTCCCGTATGCTTTTAGAGCTTGCACAGACCGTAAATCCTGACCTTACCATCATTGACGCTATTGACGCCATGGAAGGGAACGGCCCTACCGGCGGCACTTCCCACCCTCTCCATATGCTCCTTGCGGCAAAGGACTTCTATACCCAGGATTACTTTGCCGCAACGCTGATGGGGCTTTCCCCTATGGACATTGTCATGATCCGGCAGGCAGTGGAAGCCGGACTCGCAACCCCTGATGACATAAACCTGACAGGAGATAAGATTCCGGATAACCTTACCCCATTTGAGGTGCCTGATACAAAAAAGCTTGACTTTTCCGCAAAAATCCCTGCTTTCCTTCTGCCCATTGCCAAAAAGCTCATGAAATCTTACCCTCAGCTTGACCGGGAGCTTTGTATTGGCTGCGGTAAGTGTGCGGAAAGCTGCCCGGCCGGCGTCATTGCCATCAAAAAGAAGAAAGCCCGCTTTCGAAAAAAAGGATGTATCTCCTGTTTTTGCTGCCAGGAAATGTGTCCTATGAAAGCAATCTCCGTTAAAAAGGCTCTGTAGCATTTAATAAAGATACCCTGAAAAATTTACCCTTTCCCATCCTCAGGACATGCCCGCTTCCCTCTTTTGGAATATCCTGGCTGTCCATAACCTTTTTTCCGTCAAAGCAGACCCCGCCCTGCTTAAACATACGCCGGACTTCGTTTTTGGATTTATAATAGCCTTTTTCCACAAGGGCATTTACAATCTGTTCCCCCAATGCCGTCTCTAAGCCGGCATCAAGGAAAAGGACCGGCGCATTTTCGGGAATCTCACTTTTCTGGAACACAGTCTTAAAATGCTCCCCGGCCCCCTCTGCCGCCTCTTTTCCATGATAAAGCCCTGTGATCTCGCCTGCCAGCATCATCTTAATATCCCTGGGGTTTGTTCCTTCTTCCAATTTCCTTTCAAGCTTTGCAATCTCTTCCGGATGTACGTCCGTACACAAATTATAATATTTGACGATCAGGGAATCCGGAATTTTCATTACTTTTTCAAAAATAACCTCCGGTTCTTCACTGATTCCAATATAATTCCCAAGACTTTTGCTCATCTTTTCCACACCGTCGGTTCCTTCTAATAAAGGCATAAACAAGGTAAGCTGGGGCTCCTGGCCGTAATCCCGCTGGATATTTCTCCCCATAAGGATATTAAAAGTCTGATCCGTACCGCCCAATTCTATATCCGCCTTGATTGCAACAGAATCATACGCCTGCATCAGAGGATAAAAAAATTCATGGACAGACAAAGGCAGGTGATTGGTATACCGGTTATTGAAATCATCCCTCTCTAACATCCTGGCAACCGTACACTTTGCGGCAAGTTCGATCACATCACCGAAATTCATCTTACTAAGCCACTCGCTATTGTAGTGGACTTTGGTCCGCTCCCTGTCAATGATCTTAAAGATCTGCTCCATGTAGGTATTGGCGTTGCGTTCCACATCCTCCTGCGATAGTTGCTTCCTGGTCTTGGATTTCCCCGTGGGATCCCCGATCATCCCTGTGTAATCCCCGATGATGATCACCGCTTCATGCCCTAAATCCTGTAATTGGCGGATCTTCCTAAGCACCACCGAATGTCCGATATGGATATCCGGCGCCGAGGGGTCGAGCCCTAACTTGATCCGCAAAGGCCTTCCTTCCTCCTTTACCTTTATCAGTTTTTGCCTGATTTCCGGGATATCCGTGTGCTGGGCCACCCCCTTTAGCATGATGGCAAGTTGATTTTCAATTTCGTTCATCTCATTTCCTCCTTTTTTAATCCACAGAAAAACGCACCAGACACGCCATATGTCTGATGCGTTAAAAAAGCAGGTTTCGTATTGGACTCAACGTCCTCATCACTTAAAGCCACGCACAGACATAAGACCTACCGGCTTATAACTGTGCGCCTGTGGCAGCCAGTTACAAGCAAATACGTCCGTAATAATATACGCAGCTATCATAATTGCCTGAAAATATGCTCCGGTTCATTATAATCTCCTTAAGCGTGTCAGCGAATGAATCCTGTTTGCTTTCATCATGCTATCATTGAAGTATATTCTTGTCAAGAACTTTATAAAAATATGATCCACAGCAGAAAATGTCAATTTATGAACGTTAAAACTTGTCCAAAATCTCCCTTTCACAACGCACCGTTCCATGATAAGCTTTAGCAAAGGAGACGTTACACTATGAAAAACGAATTTTTAAAAGACCAGTACGGCAATCCGTTTATGGCGGTGGGTGTGCAGGCACACAACTCTTCCACCGGAACGCCGCTTATCCAAAAAGCAATCCAAGTTGTGAAGGAATACGGCGGAAACTGCCTGGAAGCGCCGGTCTACTGGTACCGGTTAGAACCTGAAAAAGATCGATACGACATGGCCTTGGTAAAGGGGCTTATTGACGAGGTGCGGCAGGCAGGACTGAAATTGATTATTTTATGGTTTGGTACAAGCAAAAACGGACATCCCAATTATGTACCGGAATACATCAAGACGGACTCAAGCACATACCATGTGGCCCAGGGGCCAGATGGAGCTTTGGTGGCATCCCTTTCCCCGCATTGTATGCAGACATTAAGCCGGGATGAAAAAGCATTTGGGGCGCTTATGGCTTTTTTGAAAGAATATGACGGCCAGGCCCGCACTGTCCTTGCGGTGCAGATTGAAAACGAAATTGGGTACGCCAATACCGATATGGATTATTCGGAAGAAGCTCAAAAAGCTTATATGCAGGAAATCCCAGACTGCCTGAAAAACATTGTTCTGGAAGACTCAGGAATCGAAGAATTAAAAAATCCGGAAAACCTGTCCCCTTGGCGGAGGCAGTTTGGCAGATATGCTCACGAGGCTTTTTCCGCATGGTATCACGCAAAATTTATCGGACAGATTGCCAAAACAGGAAAAGCAATTTATGACCTTCCTTTGTTTACAAACGTGATGGTAGGGGAAAACGGATATGAGGAAGCTGGACTTTGCTATAACGCCGGAGCTGCCGTCGGCAGGATGCTGGATATCTGGAAAGCCGGCGCACCGGATCTTGATATGATCGGCCCGGATATCTACAACCAAAACCGCCGGGAGTACCTGCGGATCTGCCGGCGCTATGACAGAAAAGACAATCCTCTTTTTATCCCGGAATCTCCTCTCTTCGGGGAGGCAAACGCAATGAACGCAATGCTTGCCGCAGCGGACTACGGTGCAATCGGCATCTGCTGCTTTGGTGCGGAACACGCCCTTGACGCAAACGGAAACTTAAAGGAAAATTGCCGGGATATGGCAGTTACCATGCGGACAATCGCAAACTTAGCCCCCTTACTTATCCGTTACCGCAAGACCGGAAACATCCACGCAATTGCAGAGGAAGAATTTGAAACCAAACGCTATATTAAATTGAAAGATTACCATGTGATTGCTCATTTTCTCCACACCGGACAGGCACATTTGGGATATACACAGGAGCTCACCGACAAGACGGGAAAAGATAAAACAAAAATACGGGGCAGAGCATTCCTGATACAGACCGGGGAATGCGAATTTTTTGCAGGGGGCGCCGGAGTGGCATTTGACTTTATCAAAAGCCCCAACGTCTCTGACGAAAAAAGTTATATCCATATGGGATCCAGGCAGTGGGGCCAGCTGAACTTTCTCACTGTGGAAGAAGGACACTTTGAAGATGGCAGATGGATCGTTGATTTCCTGCGTAACGGGGATGAGACGAACTTCTCCCACTATGTTTTGGACGGCCAGGTTATCCGCATCCGCTTAAACCCTGATGTCGGACAACAATAATTGTACCAAACCGCTAGCGCGGTGGCTAGCCCTAGGTACGTGATTCCACTACTTTTTCAAAATTTTTTCGTTTTCTCAAAATAAAAGTAGCAGTTTTTTGGTTTATGTTGTATTGTTGAGTTACCACACACAACTGCAA
>CAJULP010000076.1 GCA_910587295.1 uncultured Lachnospiraceae bacterium
ATAACACCTCCTAAATATAGTGAAAATCTAACAGTTAGTCTATTAAGATGAAAGATAGAGCAGTAAAAATTTACTCTTGGCTCTACTATTATGGATCACTATTTAGGGCTATTCAATACGCCCAGTATTTATGCGCTTACCAGCTTTTGGCATGAACTTTGCCATGGTAGGAATTGAGAACCAGGAGGAACTTGATTATGCGCTGCCATTGCGGGTGATGTGCTATGATGCAGGAGAGTATGAAAGACAGGCGCAGAAGATCAGGAAGGAGACCTGGAAGAATAAGAAGGGGCTAAGGGGTGGTGAATACCTGTACGGATTCCGGAAGGAGAGCCGGTTATACCCGACGGTCACCTTCGTACTGTATTATGGCGAGAAAGAATGGGATGGCGCAAAGGATATTCATGGCCTGCTTGATCTTACAGGGCTTCCGGCAGGGTTAAGGGAAAAGGTATCTAACTACAAAATCCACATCATAGAAGTCAGGAAGCTTAAGGATACGGACATTTTTAAGACGGATGTGAAGCAGGTGTTTGACTTTATCAGGTTTTCCAAAGACAAACACAAGCTAAGGGAACTGCTAGACAATGACCAGTCCTATCAGGAGTTTGACGAGGACGCATACGATATGGTGGCGGTGTATGTGGGAGCAGGGGAAAGTATGTTGAAATGGAAAGACAAACATAAGAAAGGCAGGAAGGTGGATATGTGTCAGGGATTAAGGGAATGGCTTGCGGATGAACGTGCGGAAGGAATAGAAGAAGGAATAGCAAAAGAAAGCGGCAGGATGGACCGCCTGATCATCATATTGACGAAGCAGAACCGTCAGGATGACCTGGTCAGGGCGGCGGGGGATGCGGAATATAAGGAACGAATGTACCGGGAGTTTGGCATTTAGGCGAATGGTGGAATGGCCAAATTAACTGACCATTCCGCCTAACATGCCGCTGCCGGCGCAAAGCACCAGTACGGTAAAGAAATTTCCGGAAAGCCCGGTAAGCCCCCGGTTGATCACAAGGGAAACAATGATCAGGATCAGAAAATACATGCTGCCCATTAAAAGTCCCCAAAGGAACTTGCGGCTGCCTTCCCGTTTCCCGGCCAGAAAGCCTGCAAGGAAGGTTACGATTATGTAAATGGCGATGATGCAGATGGACACAATTTTTTCTGACAGTCCGAAACGGTAAAGCATCAGGGCAAGAAGCAGTAAAAACCCGGTGGTCATAAGGTAAGAGATTAGCAGGCATTTTAGTATAAAAGTAAGGCGGGAGTTAAAATTGATCTTATTTGGCATGGCGGCCTCCAATTTATATTCCATTCTTTTTATATTAATCATATGACTGAACTTGACAGAGAATACCGTGATATTGTAATATTTCTGTATGTCGATCAAGGAAGTATGCTGCTGAAGCAGCCATTGCGGGTGCGTCAGGCATGCTTAAAGCAAAAATAAAAAATAAGGAGTGATTTTGAGTTGGATACCGATGGTGTCATGCAATTGTTTGCGTTGTTGATTTTGGTGATGTTGTCTGCATTTTTTTCCTCTGCGGAGACGTCGCTGACAACGGTGAACAGGGTAAGGCTTAAGGCCCTTGCCGAGGAGGGGAGCAAGAGGGCGCAGACGGCCCTTGATGTATTGGAGAAGTATGGTAAGATGCTAAGCGCAATATTAATAGGTAATAATATTGTGAATTTGTACGCATCTTCCCTTGCGACTACGTTAGCGATTCGGATCAGTATGCCGGTAGGGATAGCGACAGGTATCTTGACGGTAGTCATTTTGATCTTCGGAGAGATCCTGCCGAAGAATGCGGCTATGAGTTATTCGGAAAAACTGGCGCTTGGCTATGCGGCGGTGATCGCTACGCTGATGAAGGTACTTACCCCGGTGATTTTTGTTGTGGACAATTTGGCAAACGGGATCATGAGGCTGTTACATATTGATGCGAACAGGAAAACAGCCATGACAGAGACAGAGCTGCGGACTTATGTGGAAGTAAGCCACGAAGACGGTGTGATCGAATCGGAAGAGCGGGAGATGATCTACAACGTATTTGATTTTGGGGATGCGGTTGCAAAGGATGTAATGATTCCCCGTATTGATATGGCTTCTGTCAGTGAGGACGCTACTTATGCAGAGGTCATGGAGCTGTTTAAAGAATGTATGTACACCAGGATACCAGTCTATAGCGGTGACAAAGATAATGTTATCGGTATGATCAACATTAAAGACTTCATATTAGTGGAGGATAGAGAGCAGTTTGTGCTAGGCGATATCATGCGTCAGGCATACTACACATATGAGTACAAAAAGACAGCAGATCTTTTGATGGAAATGCGGGAAAAGCGGGTCAATGTATCGTTTGTCCTGAATGAATACGGTGCAACCGTGGGGATGATCACGTTGGAGGATCTTTTGGAAGAGATTGTTGGGGAGATCCGTGACGAGTACGATGAGGATGAGGAAGAGCTGATCCAGGAAGTAGGCGAGCGCAGTTACCTTGTGGAAGGCAGTATGAAGCTGAATGATATCAATGACGAGCTGGGAACAGATTTAGATTCAGAGGATTATGATTCCATCGGCGGGCTGATCATTGAAAACATTGACCGGCTTCCGGAAGAAGGGGAGACAATCTCCACTGAGCAGGGTATCATTTTGCAGGTGAAAGAGGTCAATCAAAACCGGATCGTCAAGGTGCTTATGACTTTGCCGGAGAAGGAAACGGACCGGGAGGCGGATGAAGACCAGGCGGAGGAATGGCAGGCAGATAGAAGCAAAGGTACGCAGGCAGCGGATACAGAGACAGAAAACGAAAAATTTTCATAAAATGCTTTTCCATTGTGGCTATTTATGCTATACTAGCATGGAAATTAAGTAAGTATGCTCATTTTTCAAATGAGAGAAGGAAATAAAGGAGACAAAGTGATGAAACGTATTAAGACATTAACAACCAGAGATTTGAAGGAATCTATGAAAAAGGGCGGATGCGGTGAGTGCCAGACTTCTTGCCAGTCAGCTTGCAAGACCTCCTGTACGGTAGGAAACCAGAGCTGTGAAAAGGTAAAATAAGTACGAAAAAAGGATAACGGATATAAGCAGCGGCGGGTGCCGCTGCTTATTGTGTGTTCGAGGAAAGGTATAAAAGTGATACATCAATATAAAAACAATGGTTATAATATCATCCTTGACGTCAACAGTGGTTCCGTCCATGTGGTTGATGATGTGGTGTATGATGTGATTCCTCTTATGGAGGAGGCATTAGAAGGCGGCAAGAGCAGGGAAGATGTAGGAAATGCGGTGTTTTCGGCACTAGACGGCAGGTATGCAAAAGAAGATGTGGAAGATGCGTTTAACCAGGTCATGGAGCTTTATGACGCCGGGGAGCTTTATGCGCCGGATATCTATAAGGATTACATTATCGACTTTAAAAAACGGGAGACAGTGGTGAAGGCGCTATGCCTGCATATTGCCCATGACTGTAACCTGGCGTGCAGATACTGCTTTGCGGAAGAAGGGGAATACCATGGCAGGCGGGCGCTGATGAGCTTCGAGGTGGGAAAAAAGGCGCTGGACTTCCTGGTGAAAAATTCGGGAAACCGTGTCAATCTGGAAGTGGACTTTTTTGGTGGGGAACCGTTAATGAACTGGCAGGTAGTCAAGGATCTGACAGCTTATGGAAGGAGCCTTGAGGAGCCTTACCACAAGAAATTCCGGTTTACGCTGACGACCAATGGTGTTTTGTTAAATGACGAAGTTCTGGAGTTTGTGAACCGGGAAATGGCAAATGTGGTCCTGAGTATTGACGGACGTAAAGAAGTGCATGACAGGATGCGTCCATTCAGGGGCGGCCAGGGCAGTTATGACGGCATTGTGCCTAAATTTCAAAAGGTGGCGGAAAGCCGCGGACAGATGAATTATTATGTCCGCGGAACGTTTACAAGGAATAATCTGGATTTTGCGGCGGATGTGATGCATTTGGCGGATCTTGGCTTCAAACAGATATCCGTGGAGCCGGTGGTTGCTTCGCCGGAGGATGATTATGCACTGAGGGAAGAAGATATCCCTATATTGCTTGAAGAATATGATAAGCTTGCAAAGGCGCTTGTGGAAAGAAAAAGACAGGGAAAAGGTGTTAATTTCTTTCATTTTATGATAGACTTGGAAGGTGGTCCGTGTGTGGCAAAGCGGCTTTCCGGATGCGGATCCGGAACGGAATATTTGGCAGTCACGCCCTGGGGGGATTTTTATCCGTGCCATCAGTTTGTGGGCAGGGAAGAGTTCCTGATGGGGAATGTGGATGAGGGAATCCTGCGGACAGATATAAGGGATGAATTTAAAACCTGCAATGTCTATGCAAAGGAAAAATGCAGGAATTGTTTTGCCAAGTTTTATTGCAGCGGCGGGTGTGCCGCCAATTCTTACAATTTCCATGGGAATATCAATGACGCCTATGACCTTGGATGTGAGCTGCAAAGAAAGCGCATAGAGTGTGCAATCATGATAAAGGCGGCGCTTGCCGATATGGAAGGAGAAGAGGATAATGAAGAAGAGTAAAGCGATTATTACGCTGCTGGTGCTGGTACTGCTTCTTGGCTGCTTTGGCTATACGGCAGCAGTGGGGCTGGGTTCAGATGCCGCCGGTTCAGCGGCAAGTATCAATTTGGGTCTTGACTTAGAAGGGGGTGTGAGCATTACTTATCAGGCGGTAGGTGATGAAAGCCCCAGCAGTGAGGATATGGCAGATACCATTTATAAGCTGCAAAAGCGAGTGGAGGTTTACAGTTCCGAAGCGATTGTTTACCAGGAGGGAGAGGATCGGGTCAATATAGAAATTCCCGGTGTATCTGACGCAAATGCTATTTTGGAGGAGCTTGGAAAACCTGGTTCCCTGTATTTTATCAAGGAAACAGCGGATGATGGGTCAGTAAATTACAATCGTGCCAGCTATGAGATGTATAAGTCCATTGAGACTTTAGAGGAAGAAGGTTCTATTGTGCTGGTAGGTACGGATGTGAAAAACGCACAGGCCCGTTCCACTACGGATTCCATGAATAACAGCCAGTTCAGCGTAGAACTTACCATGACGGATGAGGGAACCACGAAATTTGCGGATGCTACCCGCACTGCCAGGGAAAAGGGTGAGAGCATTGCCATTTATTACGATGGAGCGATCATCAGCGCACCTGGTGTCAACTCGGCAATTGAAAACGGACAGGCTGAGATTACCGGTAATTTTTCCGCGGCGGAGGCAGAACAGCTTGCATCCACTATCCGAATCGGCGGCCTGAAGATTCAGCTGGAAGAGCTTCATTCCAAGATTGTAGGTGCACAGCTTGGCGAAGAAGCAATCTCTACAAGTATCAAGGCGGCGCTGGTTGGTTTTGTGCTGATCGTGATCTTCATGATTGCGGTTTATTATGTATCCGGTGTGGCAGCCAGCTTGGCGCTTGGGCTGTATGTGGAACTGATGATCATCCTTCTGGATGCGTTTGAAATTACATTGACCCTGCCGGGGATTGCTGGTATCATTTTATCAATTGGTATGGCGGTGGATGCCAACGTGATCATATTTGCCCGTATCAGGGAAGAGCTTGCAAAAGGCAAAACGGTGAAATCCGCTATTGACACCGGATTTAAAAAAGCAGCGTCGGCCATTGTGGACGGGAACGTGACTACACTGATTGCGGCAGCGGTTTTGGGCATCATGGGTTCCGGTACGATCAAAGGGTTTGCCGCAACGCTGGCTCTTGGTATCATTCTTTCCATGTTTACGGCGATGGTAATCACCAGGATGATCATAAAAGCATTTTTTGCGGTGGGGATCAAGAACGAAAAATTCTACGGCATGGCAAAGGAGAGAAAGGCAATTGCCTTTACCTCCAAAAAGAACCTGTTTTTTGGGATTTCCATCGTGGCAATTTTAGCAGGCTTTGTGTTTATGGGGATTGGGAAGGCTCAGACAGGCAACGCATTAAATTACAGCCTGGAGTTTGTAGGCGGTACCTCAACCAATGTAACCTTTAAGGAAGATATGGCATTAGCGGATATTGATACGAAGGTGGTTCCGCTGATCGAGGGCATTACCGGCGACGGGAATGTACAGACGCAGAAGATTGAAGGAACGAATGAAGTGATCTTTAAGACACGTTCATTGAGCGTTGAGGAGAGAGAGACTTTTAAGGATACCATGGTGGATCAGTTTGGTGTGGACGGAGAAAAAATCACCACAGAGACGATCAGTTCTACCATCAGCAACGAAATGAAATCGGATGCTATCTGGGCGGTTGTGATCGCAACCCTTTGTATGCTGGTTTATATCTGGTTCCGGTTTAAGGATATCCGTTTTGGCGCCAGCTCCGTGATCGCACTGGTTCATGACGTGCTGGTTGTGCTTGCTTTTTATGCGATTGTAAAGGTGTCGGTAGGAACAACGTTTATTGCGTGTATGTTGACGATAGTAGGGTATTCCATTAACGCAACAATTGTTATTTTTGACCGTATCCGTGAAAATATGGGTACTATGGGCAGAAAAGAAGCGTTGGCGGATATGGTGAACGGAAGTATCACCCAGACACTTTCCAGAAGTATCTTTACTTCTTTGACTACGTTTGTCATGGTTGCTGCACTTTATGTATTTGGAGTTTCCTCGGTGAAGGAATTTGCACTGCCGCTTATGGCAGGAATCCTGTGCGGAACTTATTCTTCCGTATGCATTACCAGTTCTTTGTGGCTGGTGCTTCGTAAGGCATTTCCGCAAAAGACAGCATAATGATATGGAACGAAAAGGAAATTAATTGATAAAGAGCCGGCCGGGAGCCGGCTCTTTGCGGTCAGGGAAAGACATTGGAGAACAGGAAAATGGCAAAGTGGATGGTTGCTGCCAAACGGGCAGATTTTGATCAGATTGCAAAAAAGTATGGGATATCACCGGTAATGGCTAGGATTTTGCGCAACAGGGATCTGGAAAGCGATGAAGAAATCAGAAAGTTTCTTTATGGAACGGTTAAAGATTTATATGATCCGCTTTTGATGAAGGACATGGAAAAAGCGGCCGGAATCATTGAGGTCAAAATAAAGCAGAAAAAGTCCATACGGGTCATAGGGGATTATGATGTGGACGGTATCTGTGCTTCCTACCTTTTATTGACCGGGCTCAGGGCATTAGGGGCCAAGGTGGATGTGGTAATCCCCCACAGGATGAAGGATGGTTACGGGCTGAACGATAATCTGATCAAAGAAGCGCTGGAAGCAGGGATTGACACGGTAATCACCTGCGATAACGGGATTGCCGCCGCCCCTCAGATCCATATGGCGAAGGATAATGGTATGACGGTAATCGTCACGGATCACCATGAGGTGCCCTATGAGGAAACGGACGGGAAGCGGATTTATCTTATCCCCCCGGCGGATGCCGTGGTTGACCCAAAGCAGGAAGACTGCGGGTATCCGTTTAAGCAGATCTGCGGTGCGGTGGTGGCAGGGAAGCTGGTCAGTGTATTGCTTAGGTCTGCCGGGGATCTGGGACAAAAGGCAAAGCTTCAGGAAGAGCTGCTTGTATTTGGGGCGTTGGCTACGGTGTGCGATGTGATGGAACTTCGGGATGAAAACCGGATCATTGTAAAAGAAGGGCTCAGGCTGATGGCGGGAACTTTCAATCTGGGCTTGAAGGCGCTGCTTATGGTGAACGGGATTGAGAATATGGCGGCAGCTTCCGGAACATTGACCCCTTATCACGCCGGATTTGTCATTGGCCCGTGCATGAACGCATCCGGGCGGCTGGATACGGCGGAACGCGCGCTTGCGCTGTTTGACTGCAGGGAATGGTCTGAGGCAGTGAACATTGCGGGAGATTTAAAAAGCTTGAATGACAACCGGAAAATGATGACAGAGCAGGGCGTATTGGAGGCGGTCTGGCAGGTAGAAAACGGCGGCATGAAAACGGA
The DNA here is from genome assembly GCA_910587295.1 of uncultured Lachnospiraceae bacterium. Classification (GTDB taxonomy): domain Bacteria; phylum Bacillota; class Clostridia; order Lachnospirales; family Lachnospiraceae; genus Suilimivivens. The sequence continues at coordinate 7,945 of CAJULP010000076.1, forward strand.
TAAGGTGTTGGTCATCTACCTGCCGGACTGTCATGAAAGTATTGCGGGGATCATTGCGGGGCGGATCCGGGAGAAATATGGGAAGCCTGCCTTTGTACTGACGAAAGGCGAGGAAGGGATAAAAGGCAGCGGCAGATCCATAGAATGCTATTCCATGTATGAGGAGATGACTGCCTGCAGGGAATTGTTCACCAAATATGGCGGACATAAGATGGCAGCAGGGCTTTCCCTGCCGGATGAGGCGTCTGTTGACGCATTTCGGACCATGCTGAATGATAACTGTAAGCTGACGGAAGAAGATTTTCAGGAAGTGGTACATATTGACGTGGCAATGCCGCTTGCCTATGCGGATATCGGGTTTGTTAAAGGATTGGCTTTGTTAGAGCCTTTTGGCGTGGGTAACGCTAAGCCTGTTTTTGCCAGAAAAAATATCAGTCTTCTTTCCGGTCGGAAGCTTGGCAAAAATCGAAATGTGGGAAAATATAAAATTGCGGAAGAAGCGGGAAGCCGTTATGAAATGGTCTACTTCGGGGATTTAGAGAAATTTGATGGTTTTTTGGAGGAACGCTTCGGGCAGGCTAAGCTTGCCGCGCTTTATGGGTCTGGGATAGAGGAAGGGGATGCGGCGATCAGCATGGTATATTATCCTGACCTGAATTACTATGCGGGCAGGGAGAGCGTGCAGATTGTGATGCGGGATTATTGCTGAATGGAAAGAGAATATGAAAACCTCCGGCGCTGCCGGAGGTTTTCATATTCTTATGAGGGGGGAGATAGTGAGTTGTTCAACTATCTTGATTAATATCATAAAGGTTAATTGTGTATAAAGTGTGTCCGATTTATGATTTAAATCTAAAATCCTCTAAATAAAAAATTAAGTACATTTGAAAAATATCGAAACATATATTAACAGAAAAGGCAGACTATGGGTAAAGATTGAAAAAAAGGCGGTTTCATGTTATCTTATGATATGGGCGTTGTGCTGTTGGAGATAAAACAAAAATTTTTGCGGGAATTTTCCGGAAATAGAAATGAGGGAAGCAATGTTTCAATGTGAAGAACTGTTACAGGGTATTACCTATGAATGTGTAAGGGGAACAACGGATAAGCAGATTGGCGAGGTGGTCTATGATTCCAGAAAGTTAAAAAAGGACTGCCTGTTTATCTGTATTTGTGGTTACAATGTTGACGGGCATGATTTTGCCAGGGAAGCGGTTGAAAAAGGTGCGGCAGTGCTGGTGGTGCAAAGGGATGTGGAACTGCCGGAAGGAACAGACGTTACGGTGGTCCGGGTGGAAGACACCCGTTATGCTATGGCTTTTATCTCGGCGGCTTATTTCGGCCACCCTGCAGACAGGCTGAAAGTGATCGGGATAACCGGAACTAAGGGGAAGACTACTGCCACCTATATGATCAGATCAATCCTGGAAAATGCAGGGTACCGGACCGGGCTTGTGGGAACCATAGAAACCATCATCGGGGACCGGCACATCCCGGCATTAAACACCACGCCGGAATCATTTGTCCTGCAGCAGTATTTTAAAGAAATGGAAGAGGCCGGCTGTGAGGTTGTGGTGATGGAAGTGGCATCCCAGGGATTAAAGCTCCACAGAACCCAGGGCTTTACCTTTGAAATCGGCATTTTCACCAATTTAGAGCCGGATCACATCGGTCCTAATGAACATGCGGATTTTGAGGAATACCAGGCGTGCAAGGGGCTGTTGTTTAAGCAGTGCAGGCTTGGGATTGTAAATATAGACGATGCCCATGTAAAGGCGGTGCTAAAGGGTCATACCTGCCAGTTAGAGACCTATGGGTTTGATCCTTCGGCGGATCTGTATGCGGACCGCTTAAAACTGGTCAACAAGCCCGGGGAACTGGGAATCGATTTTATGGTAGAAGGCAAAATGAAGTTTAATGCAGAGGTTCCAGCTCCCGGCAGGTTCAGTGTGTATAATGCGCTGTCGGCGATTGCGGTATGCAGGCATTTTAAAGTAGAGATCCCTCAGATACAGAAAGCGCTCCTTGGTGTCCACGTAAGGGGGCGGATTGAAATGGTGCCGGTATCAGATCGCTTTACGCTGCTGATTGATTATGCCCATAATGCCATGAGCCTTAAGAGCCTTTTGACTACCTTGCGGGAATATCAGCCAAAGAGGCTGGTGAGTGTGTTTGGCTGTGGGGGAAACCGCTCTATGCTCAGGCGGTTTGAGATGGGGGAAGTCAGCGGAACCTATGCGGACTTTACCATTATCACATCCGATAATCCGCGGTTTGAGGAACCCCAGGATATTATAGAGGATATTAAAACCGGCATCAATAAGACCCAGGGGAATTATATTGAAATCTGTGACAGGAAAGAAGCCATCGCCTATGCCATTGACAACGGGCAGGCGGGGGATATCATTGTGCTTGCAGGTAAAGGACATGAGGATTATCAGGAGATCAAAGGGGTAAAACACCCTATGGATGAAAGGGTTGTGATCAGGGAGATTTTGGAGGAAAGACAAAAGACTTTATGACAGAATATGCAAATATCATAATAGATATTTCCCATGAAAAGGTTGACCGCCCTTTTCAATATAAGATACCGGATGTCCTGCAGGGAAAATTAGAAGCCGGCATGTGCGTGCAGGTACCTTTCGGGCAGGGAAACCGCCTGCGGCAGGGCTATGTGGTGGAAGTGACGGATAAGGCCCAGTTTCCGGATGAAAAGATGAAACAGGTGGAAGGGATACTGACGGGAAGTCTGCCGGTGGAAGCGGATGCCATCCGGCTTGCGGTATGGATGCGGCAGACCTACGGTTCTACCATGATCGCGGCGCTGCGGACGGTGCTTCCGGTGAAACAGTCCGTGAAGGCAAAAGAAAAAAAGAAGATCCGGCGGCTTTTTACCAGGGAAGAGACCACTGCCGTTCTTGGAGAGGCAATCCGAAAGCACCAGGGGGCAAGGGCAAGACTTCTTTCAGAGCTCATCCACGAAGAAATCCTTCCCTATGAGCTGGTAGTGGGGAAGCTGAATGTTTCCGCATCTACCTTGCGGAGCCTGGAAGCCCAGGGTGTGATCAAGGTGGAAAGTGAAAATTATTACAGAAATCCTGTAAAGCTGGAAACCGCCAGGGAGGCAGGGCTTACGCTCTCTAAAGAGCAGGAGGCGGTGCGGGAGGAGGTTCTTTCCGATTATGATAAAGGAATCCGGAAAACCTACCTGATCCATGGGATTACGGGAAGCGGCAAAACGGAAGTCTATTTATCCCTGATCGAGGGAATGATAAAGCGAAAGAAACAGTGTATCGTGCTGATCCCGGAGATTGCCCTTACGTATCAGACTCTGCTCCGGTTTTATAAACGGTTTGGAGACCGGGTGTCGGTGATGAACTCCACCTTGTCAGCAGGAGAAAAATATGATCAGTGCCAGCGGGCAAGAAACGGAGACCTGGATGTGATCATCGGGCCAAGGTCCGCATTGTTTGTTCCTTTTCCGGATCTGGGATTGATCGTAATGGATGAGGAGCATGAAGGCAGTTATAAAAGTGAGGCTATGCCCAAATACCATGCAAGAGAAACCGCACAGTATCTTGCGAAGATGAAAGGCGCCAGTCTTGTGTTAGGCTCGGCAACCCCCTCGCTGGAAGCTTATTACAGGGCAAAGGAAGGCAGGTATCGGCTGTTTACCTTAAGCAGCAGGCTGACAGGGGGAAAATTAGCCCCGGTGTCCGTGGTGGACCTGCGCAAGGAGCTGAGGGAAGGGAACCGTTCTATCTTCAGCAGGAAACTGAAAGAACTGATGGAGGACAGACTTTCAAGAAAAGAGCAGATCATGCTTTTTTTAAACCGCCGGGGATATGCGGGGTTTATCTCCTGCCGTTCCTGCGGGCATGTGATGAAATGCCCCCATTGCGACGTATCCTTATCCCGGCATGCCGGGGGAAAGCTGGTCTGCCACTACTGCGGCTATGAAACCAGGGATGTGGAGAAATGTCCGTCCTGCGGCTCTCCTTATATTTTGGGGTTTAAGGCAGGAACCCAGCAGATCGAGCAGCAGCTTTATCAATATTTTCCCGGGATCCGCGTGCTTCGGATGGATGGGGATACGACAAGGCAGAAGGATAGTTACGAAAAGATCCTGTCCGCTTTTTCGGAAGGGGAAGCGGATGTGCTATTGGGCACCCAGATGATCGTGAAAGGGCATGATTTTCCCAATGTCACCCTGGTAGGTGTGCTGGCAGCGGATCTGTCTTTGAATGACAGCGATTACCGTTCCGGGGAGAGGACATTCCAGTTGCTGACCCAGGCGGCAGGAAGGGCAGGCAGGGGCTCTAAGCCTGGGGAGGCGGTGATCCAGACCTACCGTCCGGATCATTACAGTATTGTACGGGCAGCACAACAGGACTATGCGGCTTTTTATGAGGAGGAGATTTTGTATCGGGAAATCGGAGCTTATCCGCCGGTGGGGCATATGCTTGCCATATTGGTCACATCCGGGATAGAGCAGCGGGCCCAGGGCCTGGCAGGAAAGATTTCGCAGATCGCAAAAAGCGGGGAACAAAAGATCCAGGTCATAGGACCGGCCAAAGCTTTTATAGGAAAAATTAACGATATTTACCGATTTGTGGTATACTGTAAGTCAGGTGATGAAAATGCCCTGACAAGGATCAGAGATTTAATAGAAAAAAGTATTTCATCCATGGAATTAAAATATGAAACGGTACAGTTTGACTTTGATCCCATGGACCGCTATTAAGGAAAAGGAAGGACAGGAAAATGGCAATCAGGAACATAAGAGAAATTGGAGACCCGGTTTTAAACAAAAATTGTAAGGAAGTAAAGGAGATAAACCGCCGTACCTTAGAGCTTATTGACGATATGTTTGAAACCATGTATGAGGCAGACGGGGTAGGCCTTGCTGCGCCCCAGGTAGGCATCTTAAAAAGGATTGCGGTGGTGGATGTGACTGGGGAAGATCCCATCCTGATGATCAATCCGGTCATTTTGGAGACCAGAGGGCAGCAGAGTGGGTATGAAGGCTGCCTTTCTGTTCCCGGGAAGTCTGGCCTGGTGACCCGGCCGGATTACGTGAAGATCCAGGCATACAATGAGGAGATGGAGCTTTATGAGCTGGAAGGGACTGAAATGCTCGCAAGGGCAATCTGCCATGAGATCGAGCACTTAGAGGGCCATCTTTATGTGGAAAGAGTGGAAGGCGGTTTGGTCAACACAGAAGATCTGGTGGAAGAAGATTAAGGAGAAAATAGATGAAGATTGTATATATGGGAACCCCTGATTTTGCAGTGGCCCCTCTGGAAGCCATCATAAAGGCAGGGCATCAGGTGATGGCGGTGGTGACCCAGCCGGACAAGCAAAAAGGCAGGGGGAAAGAGGTTCAGATGACACCGGTCAAGACCTGTGCGGTGCAATACGGCATCCCGGTATTCCAGCCGGTAAAAATAAGAGAACCGGAGGCTGTGAATAAGCTAAAGGAGTACGAGGCCGATATATTTGTGATCGCTGCTTTTGGGCAGATTCTATCGGAAGAGATCTTAACGATGCCGCCTTTGGGCTGTGTGAACATCCATGCATCTCTGCTCCCGGCTTACCGGGGGGCTGCGCCCATTCAATGGGCGGTGATCAACGGGGAAAAAGAATCTGGCGTGACGATCATGCGGATGGAAAAGGGAATTGACACCGGGGGCATGTATGCCAAAAAGGCAGTGTCGCTTACCCATAAGGAGACCGGAGCAAGCCTGCATGATAAGCTGATGCAGGCAGGGGCGGAACTGATCGTGGAAGCGCTGCCGAAGATCGCAAGCGGGGAATTGGCGCCGATAGCGCAGGATGATTCCAAGGCCACGCATGTGGGCCGGTTAGATAAATCCATGGGAAAGATTGACTGGGGGAAAGATGCGGATGTTTTAGAGCGGCTGATCCGGGGATTAAATTCCTGGCCCAGCGCTTATACTACATTTAAGGGAAAAACCTTAAAGATCTGGGAAGCGGATGTTGTGGCACAGCAGGGAAGCAGCATTCCGGGAACCATAGAGACAGTCCGGAAGGATTCTGTGGATGTGGCCTGTGGGAGCGGCATACTCAGGGTTTATTCCTTACAGCTGGAAGGGAAAAAGCGGATGGCAGTGAAGGATTTTCTGCTTGGCTATACGTTAGAGCCGGGAATGGTTCTTGGTAATTAGAAAGGAATGACAGATTGATGTTTGGATATTATTATGACCCTACTTATATTTTAGTGTTGATCGGCGCGATCATCAGCATTGCGGCCAGCCAGATGGTGAATTCCACTTACCGCAAATATGCAAAGGTGCGCGCAAAAAGCGGAATGACGGGGGCTGAGGCAGCCCAGAGGATTTTACAGATGTCGGGGATCAGGGATGTGCAGATCCAGCATATCAGCGGGGATTTGACAGACCATTATGATCCGGTCAAGAAAGTGCTCCGGCTGTCGGATTCCGTGTACGGATCCCGTTCCGTGGCGGCAATTGGCGTGGCGGCTCATGAATGCGGCCATGCGATCCAGCACAAGGAAGGATATTTTCCGTTAAAGCTGCGGTCAACGCTGGTGCCGGCGGCTAACATCGGGTCGAAGCTGGGCCTGCCCATTGTGCTTTTGGGATTGATCCTTGGAATCGGGTTTGACCTGCCGGGGGGCGGATATTTTTCGCTGGCTCAGATCGGAATCTGGGTATTTTCTTTGGCGGTGCTGTTTCAGGTGGTAACCCTGCCCGTAGAATTTAACGCCTCCGGGCGTGCGTTAAAGCTGCTTGGCAGTTACGGCGTCATGGGCAGTGATGAAGTGGATGATTGTAAACGGGTCCTAGGAGCGGCGGCGCTTACTTACGTGGCAGCGGCAGCGGCTTCCATTTTACAGTTGCTGCGGCTTGTGATCCTGGCAAGGGGCAGGAGCAGAGACGATTAGTGAGGACGATTTCATGGATAATATGCGTGAGCTTGCGCTTGATGTACTGTTTGAAATTCTGGAAAAAGGCGGTTACAGCCATTTAGTCATCCGGAATGTGCTGGATAAATATGACTATAGTGATCCCCGCAACAAGGCGTTTGTGAAGCGGGTCACGGAAGGAACCATAGAGAGACTGATCCAGATTGATTATGTGCTGGAACAGTTTTCCAAAGTGCCTGTAGGGAAAATGAAGCCCCTGATCAGGACGTTGATGAGGATGAGCGTTTATCAGCTCCTTTTCATGGATCAGATCCCGGATGCCGCCATCTGTAACGAGGCCGTGAAACTTTCCGGGAAAAGAGGGTTTCGGGGTCTTTCCGGCTTTGTCAACGGTGTGCTCAGGAATATTGCAAGGAACCGGGGAAACATCCAATATCCGGATAAGTCCAAGGAGTGGAAAAAATCCCTTTCTGTCAGTTATTCTATGCCAGAATGGCTGATCGACTTTTGGCAGGAAGCCTACGGGCGGGAAACAATGGAAAAGCTCGTGGAAGGGCTTTTTTGCGAGCACCCGGTTACGGTAAGGGTAAAGAAGGACTTGGCCGGTAAGCAGAAAGAAGCATGGATACAGGAGCTTTTAAAAGAGGGAATCGGGGCAAGCCGCCACCCGTACCACGCTTGTGCGTACCGTTTATCCGGAGCGTTGAACGTAAAAAAACTTCCCGGTTACGGGGAAGGGCTTTTTGTGGTCCAGGATGTAAGCAGTATGCTTGCCGTGGAGGCAGCAGGTATTGCTTTAGAGAATGCGGAGGAGACGGAAGAGTCTCTTTTGGTGATGGATGTGTGTGCCGCACCCGGCGGGAAGACTATGCATATAGCGGAAAAGCTGGGAAAAAGAGGAAGGGTGTATGCCTTCGATCTTACGGAGTATAAGGTAACGTTGATCAGGGATAATATAAAAAGAATGGGTTATGAAAATGTGGAAGTGCATCAGCATGATGCTTCCATCCCGGAACCTTCCTTTTTTGGCAGGGCGGATGTAGTGCTGGCTGACCTGCCCTGTTCCGGTCTTGGAACTATGGGAAAGAAACGGGATGTGAAATACCGTGCCACAAAAGAATCAATGGAAGAGCTTACCGGTATCCAAAAGAAGATTCTGGATGTGGTGCGGAAGTATGTCAAGCCTGGCGGGGTGCTGATCTACAGTACCTGTACCTTAAACCCTAAGGAGAATGAACAGATGGTAAGCTGGTTTACGGAGCGTTTTCCCTTTCGGCTTGATGACCTTTCCCCTTATCTGCCTAAGGCTCTTTCGGGAGAAGGGAAAGAGGGGATGCTGCAGCTTTTTCCGGGTGTCCATGAGTCTGACGGGTTTTTTATTGCAAGGATGATACGGGATAAAGCATAGAAAGGCTGGAATGATAATGGAAACGGCAGATATCAAATCAATGACGCTGGAAGAAGTAAGCGGTATGCTGGAGGAGCTGGGAGAAAAACCTTACAGGGCAAGGCAGCTTTATCAGTGGATGCATCAAAAACTGGCAAGGGGATTTGGGGAGATGAAAAACCTCCCGCTTGACCTTAGGGAAAAGCTTGGGAACAGATTTTCTTATACGGATCTTAAACTGGTCCGGATGCAGGAATCAGCATTTGACGGCACAAGGAAATATCTGTTTGAGCTTTCGGACGGGAATCTGGTGGAGAGTGTGTGGATGAAATACCGTCACGGAAACAGTGTCTGCGTTTCTTCCCAGGTGGGCTGCCGTATGGGCTGTGCCTTTTGTGCGTCCACGATAGACGGGCTGGAGAGGTCGCTCCTTCCTTCTGAAATGTTAGACCAGATCTATGCCATTACCCGGGATACCGGGGAGCGGGTATCGAATGTGGTGGTGATGGGGATTGGGGAACCTCTTGACAATTATGAAAACCTTCTTTTGTTTATCAGGCTTCTGACGGACGAAAACGGATTACATATCAGCCAGAGAAACGTGACGGTGTCCACCTGCGGGCTGGTGCCGGAGATGAAAAGGCTGGCTGATGAAAAGCTGCAGATCACTCTTGCTTTATCTTTGCACGCTGCTTTTGACGAAAAAAGAAAAAAACTGATGCCTGTGGCAAACCGGTATGCCATTGAGGAACTGATGGAAGCCTGTGCATATTATTTTGAAAAGACAGGCAGGCGGATCACCTTTGAATATGCGCTTGTGGGGGGCGTTAATGATGCGAAAGAGGATGCGGAAGCTCTTGGCGGGCTTTGCAGGAAGCTTAACTGCCATGTGAACTTGATTCCGGTAAACCCCATTAAAGAACGCGGTTTTGTACAGTCAGAGAGGGATGCAATTCTTGCTTTTAAAAATAAACTTGAAAAATATGGAAGAAATGTTACTATTAGAAGGGAAATGGGGAGAGATATTGACGGTGCCTGTGGACAGCTTCGAAGGCGGCAGAAGGCATTGGGGTAGGAGGTAATATCGTGATACGGTCCTTTTCTGCTACGGATATAGGGAAAAAACGAAAACTAAATCAGGATTATGTCTATGTGTCGGAGGACCCGATAGGGAACCTTCCCAATTTATTCGTTGTGGCGGACGGAATGGGGGGGCATAATGCAGGGGATTATGCTTCTAAATGTACGGTAGAGACACTGATCAGGGAGGTACGGGGATGCTTTGAAAAGAATCCGGTGCGGATTCTGGGAAAGGCGATCAGGATTGCCAATGACCAGATCAGGAGAAAAGCCAGGGAAGACGAAAGTCTTTTAGGCATGGGAACCACGGTAGTTGCGGCAACTTGTTTAGGGCATTATCTGCAGGTTGCGAACGTGGGGGACAGCAGGCTTTATATTGTTAACAATGGGATCAGGCAGATTACCAGAGATCATTCTCTGGTGGAGGAAATGGTCCGGATAGGGGGAATTGACCGGCGCAGTGCAAGGAACCATCCGGATAAAAACATTATTACTAGGGCTGTGGGAGCAATGGATACCGTGGAGATTGATTTTTTCCATGAAGAGCTAAAACCCGGAGATCTTGTGCTTATGTGTTCAGACGGATTGACGAATATGCTTGAGGATGAAGAAATCCATGCAATCTTAAAAGAGCAGGTATCTGTGGAGGAACGGGCGCAAATGTTGATCGACGCTGCCAACTATAATGGCGGTAAGGATAATATCACGGTCATCATCATTGATGCGTTTGCCCGGAAGTAATGGCGGAACAGGAAGTTTCCAAAACATGTTAGATGGAGAAGAAATATGGTTAAAATCGGAATGATCATTGGAGAAAGATACGAAATATTAGAAAAGATAGGAACCGGCGGGATGTCTGATGTCTATAAGGCAAAGGACCATAAGCTGAACCGTTTTGTGGCTGTGAAAGTTTTGAAACAGGAATTTTCGGAAAATGCCAATTTTGTGTCTAAATTCAGGATAGAAGCCCAGGCGGCGGCAGGGCTGATGCATCCCAATATTGTAAATGTATACGATGTAGGGGAAGAAAACGGAATTTATTATATTGTAATGGAGCTAGTAGAAGGAATCACCCTCAAGAAATATATTGAGAAGAAAGCCAGGCTGTCTGTAAAAGAGGCGGTAAGTATCGCCATTCAGGTCAGTATGGGCATTGAGGCGGCCCACAATAACCATATTATCCACAGGGATATCAAGCCCCAGAATATTATCATATCAAAGGAAGGAAAGGTGAAAGTCACGGATTTTGGCATTGCCAAAGCCGCTACCAGCAACACGATCACTTCTAACGTAATGGGTTCAGTCCATTATACTTCACCGGAGCAGGCAAGAGGCGGCTATTCGGATGAAAAAAGTGATATTTATTCCCTTGGCGTTACCATGTTTGAGATGCTGACGGGGAGAGTTCCGTTTAACGGGGAAACCACAGTGGCTATTGCCATTAAACATATACAGGAAGAAATGCCCTCACCCAGGGAATTTGTATCGGAGATTCCGGTGAGCGTGGAGCAGATCGTATTCAAATGCTGTCAGAAAAGTCCTGATAGGCGTTATCAGTCTATGAATGAACTGATCACGGATCTGAAGCGCTCTTTGATGACACCGGATGAAGATTTTGTCAAAGTGGTCAATTCGGATGAGGAAGGCTCCACCAAAATGATCAGTGACAGTGAGATGGCAAGGATCAAAAAGCAGAGTAAGACCAGGGATGCCATGGATGAGGCTCTTCACCTGCGCCAGGAAAAGGACGTAAAGAGGGATGCGCAAAGGAACGCAGCCAGAAAACGTTATGTGGTGGAAGAAGAGGAAGAGACTGAGGATTCTGAGGACGAATATGAGTATGAATACGAATATGAGACGGAGGATGAGGAAGAAGAGGAAGAAAATTATGGTTCCGGCATGGAAAAGATCACTACCGTGCTGGCTGTGATCGCGGCAATCCTGATCGGTTGTATTGTTGTCTTTTTGATTGGAAGGGCAGTGGGTGTTTTCGATTTCGGGAAGGATTCGGATGAACAGGTAGAGCAGGAAGTAGAAAAGAAGAAAGTTGAAATGATTTCTGTTGAGGGCCATAAAGTGGACGATGTGAAAGTCGCCCTGTTAAACATTGGCCTTACGCCGGAAATTGAATATCAGGAAAGCGCTGAGATAGAACAGGGCATTGTAATCAGCGCCAGTGTAAAGCCGGGAACGATGATAGAGGAAGGCGATAACGTGGTGCTTACCGTCAGCGCCGGATCCGAGGGCGTGGAAGTGCCTGACGTGGTGGGAATGACGGAAGCGGAAGCGGTTGCCGAGCTTGGGAAAAAGGGCATTGTCGTCAATAAGACAGAGGGCCATGATGAATATATCAAAGCCGGGGATATCATCACCCAGTCACCGAAGGCAGGGGAGAAGATCGCGCCGGGCGGCACTGTTACGATCACCATCAGTTTAGGAAAGGACACGGAAAAAGTAAGAGTACCTGACTTGATGGGCAGAGATGAAGAAGAAGCAATGGCTTTATTGGTGGAATCCGGGCTGCAGCTAGGCGTTGTATCTACCGTAAACAATGAGAATGCGGATCTGACAGGTCTTGTATGTTACCAGAGTTATTCCGTAGGGGCTTACATTGATGCGGGAACGGCAGTGGACATCAGCATCAGCCTGGGGCCGGTCCAGGCAACCTATCAGTTTACAGGGGAAATTTCCGCACCCACTGCGGAAGAAGATCCCAATTACCGATCCGGCACTCTGGTGACGGTGACGCTGACGGCGGATGACGGAACCCAGCTTTTAAGCACCCAGGTAACGGCATTCCCCATCCAGCAGCAGAATATTACGGGAATCAAATCGCCTACAGGTTATATTCTCTATCAATATGTGAACGTGACGGATGCAACTACCATTACCAATGAGGACGGCTCGGTGTCAACCGTAGAGGGAAGCAGCGAGACGAAAGAGATACGGCGGCCAATCAGCTTTGCTGCGGAATAAAATAACGGGAGGATGCTTTGAGGGGGAAGATCATTAAAGGGATTGCCGGGTTTTATTATGTGCATACACCGGCAGGGCTGTATGAGTGCAAAGCAAAGGGAATCTTCAGGAAAGACGGTATGAAACCCCTTGTAGGGGATGATGTGGAAGTAGAAGTTTTGGATCAGGTACTGTTGACCGGGAATATTATCAGGATCCTGCCAAGGAGCAACGCACTGATCCGGCCGGCATGTGCCAATGTGGACCAGTCTCTGGTCATCTTTGCCATTGTAAAGCCGGAACCCAACTATAATCTTTTGGATCGTTTTTTGATTTCCATGGAAAGGCAGAAGCTTCCTGCGGTCATTTGTTTTAACAAAAAAGATCTGGCGTCTGAAAAAGAACAAAAAGAGCTCTGTGATGCCTACAGCGGATGTGGATATCAGGTGTTATTTGTAAGCGGGATAGATGGCCGGGGGATGGAGAAGATTCAAAGCTGCCTTAAGGGCAAGACTACCGTGGTGGCAGGGCCAAGCGGGGTGGGGAAATCTACCATTGTCAATGCTCTTTATCCTAAGGCAAATATGGAAACCGGTGAGATCAGCAGGAAGATTGAGCGGGGCAGGCACACCACGAGGCATGCGCAGCTTTTTGCCTTGTCAGACGATACCTTTATCATGGATACGCCGGGATTTACTTCCCTCACCCTTGGGGAAATGGAAAAAGAACAGCTAAAGGATTTTTACCCGGAATTTGCGCAGTACGAAACGGAATGCCGGTTTGGAGGCTGTGCCCATTTGAGCGAACCTTCCTGTGGGGTGAAGGAAGCGCTTTTGCGGGGGGAGATCAGCCAGGTACGGTATGACAATTATTCCATGCTGTATGAGGAATTGAAAAACAGAAAAAAATATTGACTGTTATAAAAATCTGTAAAAATGCATAATATTCATATCACAGGGCCGATTTTGGCCATGATTTCCCCAAAATCCGGATACCTTGTGGCATCCATGATCCGGTGCAAAGATAAGGGCACTCTTGTGGGCAGTCCAGTATGTCCGAATGGAAGATTCCAGCTCTTGGAAGGTGGCAATGTTTTCCGCTAAAGCCTTTAAAGCCTTTTTTCCCTCGGGGGTATGGCGGTGCATCTGGTAGTCATAATCCCCGTTGTAAAGGACGATCAAGTCGTGGGAATTTTGCTCTATTAGTTCCAGGGCTTTTTGATTGCAGGATTCCTTGGAAGGATAAATAAAATAATCAATCTTACGGTTCAGAAAAATTTTGGAAATGCTGTCACCGTCTGTGGAGACGATGGCGGCTTTTTTGCCGGCATTGGGCAGCAGATCAAAAACAGTAGGAACGGTAAGGACTGGTTTTTCATATTTTTGAATGCCATGCTCAGCCGGTGTAAGTCCGCTGTACATGGAGCCAAAGCAGACCGGGGTAACCGGCGGCATTACAGAAAGCATAGGAAGCTTTAGATCCATGTCTTTTTCCAATTCTATAAAATAACGAATGTATTTTTCGTATATCCACATAGCGATTGCGTCAGGGTTATAGACAAATATCCGGCTGCATGAGTTTTGGCGGTCCAAAACCTGCCTGATGGGCGGAGCCATCCGGCTTTCCGGGGTGATGCCAAGTAAGGTTAAAATCGTGGAAGCTGTCTGCGTAATGCAGATTTGGTTAAAATCTTTTCGTTCATTTTTCATCGTTGTCATTCTCTCTGTGTGCAGTATATTTTCACATCGTGTGTAATTTTATTTCACGTCCAGCAATGAACCGATGGATGATAACAAAGACCCTGCAATCACAAGAAGCTGGAGAGGGAGTGTGCCAAGTCTTCCACAAATAGGACTTTGGCCGGTGCGCTTGCGGGAACGGTTATAGGCAATGATGATCCCAACGCCCGTCAGGATTTGGACTACGCCTGCAAGGCGGGTAAATCCTACAAAGCTTTGAATTCCCAGTAAGGCTATGAAAAGGCAGGGAAGGGTGGAAATAAGCCAGCAGGCCTGCTTTTTCCATTTCGTCTGTTCGTGGATAATATCGCGCAGGTTCAGAGTGTTTGCCCAGAAGGAAGTGGAGAGTGCCAAAAGGGAAAACAGATAGCCTACTATACTGACCCAGCCGCCAAGATGAAAGGATAGATCGACCAGGGCACCGTTTTCCGTGATATTTTCGCCAGCGCCAAGCAGTGTCATAAATGTGATTAACAGGATAAGGGCGGCATTGATCCCTGTGCCAAGGGCAATGGATCCCCTGATTTGTCTGCGGCTGCCGTTTAATCCTTTCACGACCTGAGGAACGGACATAACTGCAGAAAGGGAAAATGCTGCCATGCTGTATAAGGCCAGCATGTTACTGCCGGCGATCATTTCGGCAGGAAGAGGGCTTGTGTCGGACAACAGTGTGGCGGCAAAAAGGACACCGATCACGCCGACCATGGAACATACTGCGATTTTTTCACAGATTCCCACAAATTTCATGCCTGCGTAGACCACGCTTGCGGCAAGCACATAATAAAGGAGCATGCCTAAGGTGGAGGGAAGGGCAAACCAGGCGGAAAAAACAGCGGCAGCACCGGCAATAAAGCCGCTGACATTGACCAGCACAGAAAAGCCAAGGAAACCAAATGCAACCCATGTGGCAAGGGTTTTTAGTTTTCCCGTAAACAGTTCTTTTTCAAAGCATTTGATAAATTGTGCGCCATTGTTGTTATAGGATAGTTCCGCAATCATAAAATGCAAGACTAGATTAATAAGGTATGCGGCAAGAACGATCCATAGAAAGTCCTGCCAGCGGTTGCGGGAAGCCAAAAAAGGCACCGCCAGGATACCGGAACCGACACCGTGTCCTACAATGATACTGGAAGCTTCCATAAAAGTGAGCCTGGATTCACTGGTAATGACATTATCCTGCATACTGACCATAGCAGGCCTCCTTTCTTCGTGTATGGAATCATGGATGGTTTAGATGAATTTTGATTATATAGGAATATTTTATTCGTGATTACAGATGTTGTCAAGAATGGAAGATAGGAGCCACAGGGCAATAAATCGTTTGTATGACGTTGGACGCCACAGCGGATTCCATGGTCTACAATGGCTTCATTACGTGTAAACAGTAATACTCACAAAAAACCAAAAAATACCACAAATGAACCGAAAATATTCATAAAATATTCAAAAATATTGCCGAAGAAGGATGAAGATGGTAATATGGTGCTAAGGAAGTGAAAGAGAGAAGGAGGATATCATGAAATTTAAAAGAGTTCTTTGTGGATTTTTAAGTTTGGCAGTGATAAGTATATCATATTTGACATTGTCATTGGAGGTATCAGCCGGAGAAAAGGCAGATGTGGTTGGAAGCGTAAGTATGGCAGGAAGTCCTGATTTTGATAGTGATTCTATTATGAATGATGAAACATCGCAATGGAGATGGTTAGGGTATCCTGAAAGCCGGATGGTAATGAACTATGGGAGTCCAATTGTAGCTAGATATGACGGAAAAATGAGTCTTAACATAGCCATGGCTGTAAAGGGGTTTCGGACAATCAATTCGGTGCATCAAATTTTAATGGGGCCTAGAACCGGTGAGGCGGTGGAGTATATGGATCTTGAAACGGCATGGTATCCATACAAACTTACTGCCGATGCTGTCTATACAGAGGGAAAGCTTCACATGGATGAATTTTTTGCGGATAAAGATACATTTATTCGTATGATTGAAGTATCTGAGGCAGCTGATGCCAAACTTCAGATGAAAGCAACGATCAATGGAGTTAGTAAAAATGGAAATGACCTTTTGGTGGAACGGGAGGATTTTTGGTTTGTATATAAAATACTAAAATTGAATGAGGCCGGAGAAGTGATAGGGCAGTACGAACCGCAGGTTTCAGGGGATAAATGGTCTGTTGAAATAACTTTTGACTCAGACAGTGCAAAATTAGCTTTTTCGTTGACGATGCTTCCAAAGAATGTTGCAGATAACAGTGCGGATAGTGCTCAGGAATTAGCAGATAAAACGTTAGCGGAGGGAACAAACCTGAATATAGTTTTGGCGGATACAAAACAATTTTGGGATCAAACATTAGCAAAAATCCCGGCTCCACAGAATTTTGGAGTGGAGGGAAACAAAAAAAATGGAAATATCACCAGTGAAGATCATAGGAGAGCTTTTTATGCCGCATGGGCATTCCGCTTGCAGAATATTGTTGAGCCAACACCTGAAAATGGATATGATTATTATCAGGTAACATTGGGGATGGCTTCTGCGTGGCATTCCGGCGCTGCGTCGGCTCCGAATAGCTGTTCATGGGAATCAATGTATGATATTCAGCAATTATCATATATAGAACCGGAAATTGCGTGGGATGCAATGAGGGGATTTATTTATAATATTGATGAAAATGGCATTTTGGATGGGGAATGTCTTCCGTCACAAAAAGCGCATACAGTTTGGGTTTCTTACTTAAACATGCTGAAAAACCATCCTGAAAAGGAAGCTGAGTTAAAGGGGGAATTAGAGAAGCTGTATCCGCATCTTCGCAATTATCTGCTCTGGAGAGCGGAAAATCCAAGATGGATTCATGGCTCGAATGACTTTCCCAATGAAAAAGATCTTTCCTTTGTGACTCAGTGGTACAGTGATGTTAATTATGCAATTAAGATTGCAGAGATCATTGGAAAAGATGAAGACATAGTTGTTTATAGGGAGAAGAAGGCAGAATTGGCAGAAAATTCCCGGGTCTGGTTTTTTGATGAATATGATCCAAATCAGCCGGATTCTTTGGAAAACAGAATTAAAGCTTTCTGTTTTATTGGTGAAGATGGAACACTGGAACACAGTTGGCCGGGATTATCCCACGATGCACAAAGTAGAGACGCATTAACATACGTATATGAAGCAATGGCGGTCGACTTTCCGAAGGACTTAACAGATAAACTGGTACACAGTTATCTTTCGTATACAGCCGGAAAGGAAGATGAGCCACTACTTGGATTCGAATCTTATAAATATGGAGACGGATGCTACACGGCGTATGGGCTTTTGGAGAGGGAAAAACAATATCCTGAATTAAAAGGAAAATGGATAGAATATGTTGATGCGGTTCTTTGTAATGCTGTTAAAAACACGGAATTTGGAGAGGTTATCCGAGTATATGAAGATACAACAACGATAGGAGGGGTTCATCCTTCATCATTCAGTGCATCAGCAATCATCGACTATACATACATGAAGAACGGACTTCGTCTTGACATGGGAGTTCCGGCAGCAATTGGGGATTCGGATATGGTCAAAACAGAAGAAACGGATGTTGCTGTAAAAACAAGGATTGGAGTAAAACCGGAACTTCCCAAAACTGTAACCATGGAAAAAGATGGAAAAGAGCTTGAAGCATTGGTATTGTGGCCACACATTGATGAAAAACAGTACGGCGCTAAAGGTAAATTTCAGGTGACGGGACAAATTTATGGTACGGATTTAGAAGTAACAGGTATTGTGAAAGTTCTTTCTGGAAATGAAAAATTTTAAAAATATGAATGGATTTCCATCTGTTAATCTAACAATGGGGCCGGTGTTTATGGTGAGCGGTACAACCGCATTTTATTACTCCTGAGGCGGTTCGGGGCATGACAATGAAAGAAATCCGAGAGCTGCTAGACAGTCTTTTAGGCGATGGCGAGACTGACACATCATCATATGGCAATCGAGGAAATGGGCACCATGGACATGGTGGCGGTCATGGAAACAGATGGAGAAATGGAAGAAGGTGATACTTTGAAAGATCGGGGAGTTCCGGGAGTACCGTTTATGCCAGATTTAAATAGAGTTGCCGAACGCAACAATGAAATCTTGAAACATGTGTTTAGGGGAAAGATAAAAGGCTGCTTTCTGATAGATATAAAAGATCAGGTCATGAAGGAATTGGGCTTCAATAACTTTATGAAATACTATGATTTTTGTTGGTCGGAAGAGAGAATGATTATGGGAATAGGGGAGGCTGCGGAATATGATATCTGCAGGATGATAGTGGGGACACATAGAGCGCACTCTATTTTTCTTTCAGATGATGCAAAACGGAAACACGAAAGGAGCAGAAGATATAAGCAACAGCTTGTTTCTGAAACGATAGAGAAAATTAAACTACGATTTTACGGGAGTGTATATTTTAGGAAAAATGTGTTATTTCAAGGAGAGGAATTTTTATATTATCCATTACCGTATGAGCTTTTTGCTATGTTATCTAAAATGGGACAAATGTTGATGGATGTGCAGAGCATTTGCGGCTGGCAATTATATTATGGTGTTATTTATAATGGGATTTCGGCATTGTATCTATTGGAGGGAAATCTGTTGGGAACGGCATATCCTTTATGCAGAGGGGCAATTGAAATGTATCTCAAACTTCTGATACTGAACACTCAGACAGATTATTATGATCAATATGAGACATTCAGGATGTTTGAAGTTGAGCACTCTTGTCACCGAACATATCCAGAAAAGTTCAATGCCATGTTTGAGAAACGAGTCTGCCAAGAGTCAAAAGTTAGGTCAGATTACCTTCATTTTGGATGGGTAGACTTTATTGACGAATATCATAAGACAGTGAGAAAATTACCATATTCTGTTTACGGAATTATCTCTTTTGTTAAAGCTAAAAACGAGGACAGAATTTTGGAGCTAGATCTGCTTGAGAATTTTTACAGGTCATGCCATGCATATACCCATGGCAGTATACAGACAGCAAAATATCCATTATTGCATTATTTTGAAATTTCAATCATGCTGTATTATGTTGTGCGAGGTACTTTTCTATTGATGTGTAAGGAAAAGGGCGTGGAAACTCTGGTCGATGGGAATGACGTGGTTTCAATGTTAGACAGGGATTTTGAGGTTATGTACAGGCAGTATCAAAGTCGTTCTACGGAGCTATTTGAAAAATGCTAATATTTGCTTTAATGTTAGATGTAGGTTTTCCCACCTGTGCCCTTGAAAATTGCTTATAGAAAGAGAAAAATGGCTGCTTCAAAGGGAAAAAGCCAGATTGGCGCAGGTAAAAAGAACATGCCTGCGCTAGTCAAGAAGATTGGGAAAATGGCCTATGCTGTCCGGAATATCCTTGCGCTAAGAAACTGCGCTTGGTGGTCTGCAATTAGGACATCCTTTTCTTTTAACACATTACTTGCAATAATTAAATCAGCTCCTGAGGAAATAAAATTGACAATCATAGTAAGGAAAGACACTGTACCCGGATATATAAAAATGAAAAATACGCTGCCAAAACCTAATACTACAAAAGGAGTTAAAACACCAAATAAATATGCTTTCTTTTCTAATGCCACTTTGCAGGCACAACTTGGCATCATTGCGTTAATATTAAAGCGAACCACGTTCCAGCCTTTTCCGCTTGCAACCGCCCAGCCTACACCATGTAATAATTCATGTATAACAACTGAAATTGCAATAATTGCTATAAATAAAATATAAAATGAAAGACCGTTTACCTCTAACAAATATGCTCTTTCAATTAGCAAAAAGCGATACAACAAGCCAAAAACTATTACAAATGGAAGTGCATAAATAATACCTAAAATCATGGCCTTTCCAGAAGTACTTGTGAGTAAAAAGTTTGTGACGTTTAAGAAGCCCATGAACCCCAGTAGGTTCCAGACTCATCCTGCTGCTCCTGAATTATCTGCGTTATGCGTAATTCCGGCTGTTTTCCTAAAAGCCTGAAAAAATGTTTCCGCAG
>CAJULP010000077.1 GCA_910587295.1 uncultured Lachnospiraceae bacterium
GTGGGAAGGACTGAACTTTAGGAGATGTGAGTAAATGAATGTAACCAAAGATGGGTTCAAGGACAGACAACTTCATATGGAAGACTATCTGCAAATGGTATCTGCGGAACAGAAAGAGTATGCGGAAGTGACCGTCTATCAGCGGATTGCAGAAAACAACCACATCATCACGGACTTTTGGACGGACAATCAAGGATGGACGAGTGGTATCGCTGATACACAAATACCTGAATGCAGGAGTATTGCAGAACGGATTCTTCGAGAAAACGGAGGAAGGCGTACCACAGGGCGGGCCGTTAAGTCCACTGTGTGGGAACGTGCTGCTGAATGAACTGGATAAGGAACTGGAAAACAGGGGGCACCGGTTCGTGAGGTATGCGGACGACGCACTGATATTCTGCAAGAGCAGGAAGAGTGCGGAGAGGACGCTTGCAAACATCATCCCATTCATAGAGGGAGAGATATTCCTGAAAGTAAACCGAGCCAAAACAACAGTAACACATGTGAGCAAAATAAAATACCTGGGATACGCATTTTACAGGAACAGAGGGAAGTGCAGATTCCGGGTACACCCTAAGAGCGCCAAGAAGATGAAAGGCCGGATAAGGGAGATCACCCAGAAAAACAAAGGGTGGAGAAACGACTACCGGAGACAGAAACTAGTGGAGTATGTTAGAGGGTGGATAAATTACTACAAACTTGCAGACATGAAAGGACTGATGGCGGAGACAGATGAATGGCTCCGGCGCAGGATACGGGCAATCTATTGGAAACAATGGAAAAAGGTGAAGACGAGGTACCGAAACTTAAGAGCGTTGAAACTCGAAGAGTGGCAGGTGCATCAGATAGCCAACAGCCGGAAGGGTTACTGGAGGACAGCGCAGATGTTAAGTGTTGCCCTCACCAATAAAATAATAGCCAAGCTGGGATATATCTCCATGCTTGACTATTATCTGAAAGTATCGTGAAAACTATTGAACCGCTGTATACCGAACGGTACGTACAGTGGTGTGGGAGGTCGGCTGCTCAACTAATGGGTAGCCTCCTACCCGATATAAATAGTTCTTTAAAGACAGCACTTTAATGAATGATGATTGATTTGGCTTTAAATGACGGTTGGGAATACTGAAAATATCCTAATTTTCTGTTCATTTTCATTAGTCTGCAAGTTGTATCAACTCAGTAAATATTTCTCATAAAAATCCTTTGCGGTCACGATTTGAACATTTCCAAACTGCTCTATTACGAGGAGATCCTTATCTCCACTGACAATATATAAGGCATGAGAATCTTTTGCGCATTCCAGAAATTTGTTATCGTCGGGGTCACGGCATATTTCAACATGAGTAACAGGTTCAATAATATCCATAGTTTTGATGAGCGGGCTTAAAATTTCCCTATTGAAATGCCCTTGTTTTCTGTTGATCATTTCCTGCACAATTTCTTCGTATTCGTTAATAATTTCTGCTGTAGCACAGGCTGTTATCTTTTGGCCAACAACAGCGCTAAGAATTTCTCTTGGAAACCCACCAAAAAACACGCCAGAAATCAAGACATTTGTATCTATTACAATTCTCATACTCGTTTCTTCTTTCTAACCGATTTGACTATATCATTAACATCGTTTTCATTATACCCAACCGATTTTGCCCATTTTTGCGCTTCGTCCAATGAGGCTTCAAATTCTTCGGCAGAAGGAAGTTTTAAAGTCTTGAGCATGATAACATCTCCGGAAGTATATGCCACCAGTTTATCGCCAGTGTCGATCGACAGGAGTTTTCGGATGCTGACTGGCAAAGAAATCTGTCCTTTAGAAGAAACTGTTAATATTTGTGTGCTCATTTGCTTATGCCCCTTTCGAGTAAGAATTTCTTACTTATATTATGCCATAGTATAAAAATATATACAAGAAAAATTGAATAGGCTTTAGGTCAATGCATGTGTTCATCATAAAAATCCACAAAGCCCTCGAACAACTCCAGATCTAATGAATTGCACCATTTCTCCCGGTCAAGGTTTTGGTATATGTAATTTGCTTTATCCTCTGAAAACCGTTCCCTGTTTTCCTCTGCGTTGTAGTCGTAGTTAAGCGTTTTAAGCCATTGATCAAATTCCGCATTAAACGCATTGCGATAGGTGTCATTGTTAAAATAGTTATGTCCTTTATCCTCAAAAGGGATGAAGCGGAAGCGGGGATCGTCCTTGTACTTTTCATAGTAAATTTCGTAGCCGTATTTGATGGGAACAGTTTCATCATCGAAGCTATGCACGATCATAACGGCGGCATTGCTCTTTGAAAAACCGTCTAACGCAGTATTTGAGGCATACCCGCCATATTGGATCTTCTCATGCAGTTTCACAAACGGTAACATCAAATAAATACCATTCCCTATCTGCTTTTTCCCCTCGGCTTCGAACAGGTTCGGTGAAGCGTTAAAACCTGAACACGCTATAAGGGCTTTTACTTCAGGATGGTATGTAAGTACGCCGCAAGCGCTGTACCCGCCCCAGCTATGCCCGAATAAAGCAATTGGCAGGTTTGGGAAATTCCCGCTTTCTTCCACAAACGTGATTGCATAGTCAAGGTCTATTACTCCCTGTGGAAGCCCTCCGACTCCCTCGCCCTCGCTTTCGTCATTTCCCGTAGCGTCATAGGTGAAAACATAATATCCATGTCGGGCAAAATAATTCGCACAATCCATATAAGAATTATGGCCGCCGCCACCAAAGCCATGTGCCATTACGATGATACCACGTTGGTTTTCTCCCGAATGATACATATATCCCGCCAGTTTCTGCCCTTTATTGGAATTAAACTCATAGTTCGAGCACTGCAATCCGTCAAAGTCATCAACGCATAGCATAAGCGGCTCATAGCTCTCAAACCGCTGGTTGAAATTCTCGTTATATACCGTTACAGTCAATGCCCAGTCGCCGGCAATTATTAGTACTGCCATGACAAATAATACAATAAAGAGAATTTTTTTCTTCTTAGATTTCAGCTTCATATGTTTCATATCCTTTCATCAAAGCGTTCCGGATAATGCTGGGCACATCATAATTCCTTTAAAAATTATAATATAGTCTTTCACTGAAAGAAACCCTATAATCATGAAAAAATGCCGAAAATCCTCCCCCACTCTTTTTTCGATGTTGTATAATAAGTCCGTTGCATAAATTATCATCAGGAAAGGAATTATGGATTATGATTGAAGCAGTCAATTTAAGCAAGCAGTTCGAGCGGACTGTGAAGCATGGGCGGAAATCCCGTAAAGAAGAGTTTCTGGCGGTGGATCGGGTATCGTTAAAGGCAGAGCCGGGAGAAATCGTGGGGATTTTAGGACCCAACGGAGCGGGCAAGACCACGTTACTTCGTATGCTTGGGATGTTGATGACACCTACATCCGGGGAGGTGCGCCTGACGGATAAAGAAGGCAATCTGATAGATGAGGTTACCCGGAAAAAAGAGCTGATCGGTTATCTGTCCGGAAATACCAAGCTGTATCCCAGATTTTCCATCCGGGAATATCTTCTTTTTCTGGGGGATATATATGGGTATTCTAAAGATGACGCACTTGCACGGGCGGAAGAGATCATCAGAGTCCTTGCGATGGAAAAGTTCGCCGACAACAGGATTGAAAAACTTTCAACAGGACAGGTTCAGAGAGCTTCTATTGCAAGATGCCTGATGGCAGATCCCCAGCTTTATATTTTGGATGAGCCTACTTTGGGGCTGGACATTCTAAGTGCGGATGCCATTATCCGTTTTATGGAGGAGCAGAAGGAAAAGGGAAAGACGGTCCTTTATTCTACTCATTATCTGGAGGAGGCGCAGATCTTATGTAACCGTATCTATATGATTTTTCAGGGCAGGATCGTGGCGGAGGGAACGCCCTTTGATATTATGAAAAAGACTGGAACCGAGAGTCTGCGGCAGGCGTTTCACAGTATTTTTGAAGGGTTTAGTTATCAGGAAGAAGGGCAGGGAGCACAGTCATGAGAAAAACATGGACATTGGTCAAAAAAGAGATTTTGGATATTTTAAGAGATAAAAAAACGCTGGTCATTATGGTTGCCGTTCCTATCCTATTGTATCCGGCAATTATCATTGGAATGGTATTGGTCATGAATTTTATGATGCAGTCCAGGGAAGGAGGGAGTTATACTGCGGCATATGCGGAGCGGTATAAAGCGGAAGCGCTGCGCCTTCAGGAAGTATATGAGGAGAAAAAGGAGGAATTGGATATCAGCTTAACCTTTCTGGAAGTTCCGGAGAAGGAGAAGGGAGATGGGAAGAGCTCTTACGATGTATGGATCAATTTTGTGACGGATGGACAGGGATTGCACATTGAAGTGGAGTATACCTCCACTGACTCTGATTCCAGCTATGCTGAAAATGCCCTGGAGGAGCTGGCGGATATTTATTGTAAGGAATTATTGGAAGATAAGCTGGGCGAAAAGGGCCTTACGGTGGATTTCCTTTATCCGGTGACTTATGAGGCAAAAGACAGTGTGACGGTATCGGAAAGCGCAGGTATGAGTATAGGCGGCAGCATTGGAATGATGCTGGTAGTCACGATCATGCTGGGAGCGTTTTATCCGGCAATAGACGTGACAACAGGAGAAAAAGAACGGGGAACACTGGAAACGCTCCTTACTTTGCCGGTGACTAATTTTCAGATGATCATGAGCAAGTATATTGCGGTTTCCATATTTTCCTGCATCACGGCTGTACTGTCACTGCTTTCGCTTGGCGGATCTGTGATGTTTTTACTGGGAAGCGCTATGGAGGGAGCATCGGAGGAAATCCTACATATAGAGCCGGCGGTTTTTATGGGGTGGATCCCGCTTCTTTTACTGGTGGTGATCGTGACGGCACTGCTGGTCACTGCATTTTCCATGTGCTTTTGTGTCTTTGCCAAAAGCTTTAAAGAAGCAAATAATTATATTACGCCGGTGATGCTGGTTGTCA
The DNA here is from genome assembly GCA_910587295.1 of uncultured Lachnospiraceae bacterium. Taxonomy (GTDB): domain Bacteria; phylum Bacillota; class Clostridia; order Lachnospirales; family Lachnospiraceae; genus Suilimivivens. The sequence goes on from CAJULP010000077.1 coordinate 4,973, forward strand.
TGTTTGCTTCTATGACAGCAATGATTCCGTCTATGCAGCTGGATGGACGGACAGCGTTAATTCCGATCGTCAATGTTTCCCTGTTGATGAAACAGGTTCTGGCACAGCAGATGGAGCTTACACTTGCGGGAATTACGATTGGGATCAATTTTTGTTATAGTGTTTTGATCATTTGGGTTCTGGCTAAAATATACAATAGTGAAAATGTATTGTTTCATGACGGTTTTCAAAGTTTTCGGCTTTTTGAGAAACGTTCTGCGATCAAAGAGGGAACGGTTCCGGGAACAGGGGATCTGCTGCTTAGCACAGTGGTGCTTCTTTTACTGATCTTGTATCTGGGAACTGCGGTATCCGTGCGAAGCCCCTTTGGCGGAACTTTGGTAAATCAGTTTTTGATTCTGCTTATGCCTTTATTTGCGGTATGGTATATGAAGTCCGATGTAAAAACGTTGTTTTCATTAAAGATTCCTTCGGGAAAAAGTGTTTTAGGAGGACTTTTGCTGTACATAGGAACGTATCTGATCATGCTTGTGGCGGCAACGGCGTTGAGCCGTATTTTTCCGGAAAGCACACAGAATGTGGAACAGGCTTTTGGAGAGATTTTAGATCATCCATTTATTTTGATCATATTGGTCATGGCGGTTATGCCGGCGGTTGGGGAGGAAATTTTCTTCCGGGGATTATTGTTTGGGGGATTTCGACACAGACATGGAGCGTTTTGGGGAATCTTGTTATCATCGTTGATCTTTGGCGCGTTTCACATGAGTATTGTGAAGCTTCTGCCGACCGCAATGTTAGGAGCCTGCTTTGCCTATATCGGGTATTGCTCGGGAAGCATTTACATAGGAATGTTCCTTCACTTTCTTAATAATCTGATTTCTATGGCGCTTTCCAAGTACCCGGAGCAGATGGGAAGATTCCTGCCATTTCTGGTGGAGGAGCTGTCTGGTAAAGATATCTTCCTGATGCTGATTATTGGCTGTCTGTCAGGAACTTTAGGTTTGATCGTGCTTAAGAAGAAGGTAAAAAAGTAGTAGCGCTATCATAGGCAAGCGGCCGGGAAATATATTACCGAAACAGTGGACTTTTCCTTTCAGGATTGGTATAATTATTGTGCAAATTTTAGGTAAAAAATATATGGAATTGACCTATTTGTCAAAGAAAGCATGGTAATGGATATGAGCGACTTGGATTCTAACAAAGGACAGCAGCAGGAAGTGCAGTTTTCCATGACGGAAAATGCGGAATACCAGAAAGAGCAGATTCAGGAGATCAAGCTTGGAAGGGAACAAGGGCTGGATATTTCCTTATATGCGAACCCGGAATTTAACTGGATGCAGATGGAGCAGATCCGCACGGGTCTTAAGGATAAGATGGATGTTTCCTTATATGCCAATCCCTCTTATAGTTATGAGACTATGAGGCAGATCAGACTTGCACTGCATTCCGGTATCGATTTAACACCGTATCTTGACAGAGGGTTTGCAGACGATGACTTAGAGGAGATCAGACAGTCTGTTTTGAATGACCTGCCTCTTGACAGGTGGTTGACGGATGATATGTGTGCGCCCCAGATCCATGAGATCAGGATAGGGCTGTGCGAACAGTTAGATATTTCTTCCTATGCGAATGTGAAATATAATTGGATGCAGATGCAGGAGATCCGTCTGGGATTAGAGAAAAAGCTGGACGTATCCATTTACGCAAATCACTTGTACAGTCATTTTCAGATGAAGGAGATCCGTTTAGGCCTGGAAGGCGGGCTTGACGTATCTTCTTATTGTGAGCTTATACATTCCGCCACGGACATGAGGGAAAAACGCTTAAGTCTTATAAACGAAAAGACCGCGAAGGCAGAAGAGCCGGACCTTGACTCTATGCGGAAATGTGAGTTTTCCATTTCCATAGAAGATAACGGAAATAAAGCCTTTGCTTATATCCCCTGGATTCCGGGGAATGTGGTCACCCTGGAAGATATCCGCAAGGATCTGGAAAGAAGGGAAATTGTCTTTGGCGTCAATTGGGAAGCAATCTCTGATATGATCGATAAAAGACGGATGAACGAGAAAGTATTGATCGCGGAAGGGATTCCTCCTAAAAAGGGCGGGAACGGATGGTTTGAGTTTTTTGTCAGGCTTGACCTGCCAAGGATCCCGGCGCCGCTGCCGGACGGAGGCGTTGACTATGTGAATATCGAAGCCTTTGAAATGGTAGATGAAGATGAGAAAATTGCCGTTTATCATCCTGCCGAAAAAGGAGTAAGCGGAACGAATATTTTCGGGGAATCAATCCATGCTGAAAATGGAGCCGAGAAAAAGCCTTTGCGGGGAGAAGGCTTCGTGATCGCACCGGATGGGGTGACCTACCTTTCCAAAATGAACGGGAAGTTTGAATTTCGGGATGGGCGTATCATCATCACGAATATGCTGACCGTAAGGGAAGACGTTACTGCCGTTACCGGTAAGCTGGAGGTGGATGGTTCCGTTTATGTGATCGGGAGCATTTATTCGGGCGGTTACATTAAGGCCACCGGAGACATTATCATTGAACATAATGTGGAGACGGCAAGGCTTGTTGCAGGCGGGAATGTGATGATCAAAAAAGGAAGCTGCTCGAAGCATGACTGCTTTATTGATGCCGGAGGCGAGGTTTCCGGGAGCTTTTTTGAAGCGGCAAACATTAATGCCAAAGGAAATGTCAAAGCGAATTATATTATGAACAGCGATATCAATACCCTAGGCAAGGTGATCGTGTCGGGAAGCAAAGGGGTGCTGCTAGGGGGAAAGATCTGCGCGGTGATGGGCGTGGATACGTATAACCTGGGAAACGATACCCATATTAAGACCTATTTAGAGGTGGGCAGGAATGAGCTTTATACAAAGGAGCAGGAAAAGTTTGCAGCACAAAGAGGACTGATTTTGGCAGAGCTGTCCAGCCTTGAAAAGGCCTGGGAAAGGGTGCGCAGGATTTTGGCAGCCGGAAAAGAAGTACCTAAGGAGACGTTGCGGAAGGTCCGTGCCGGAATGGTGGCGAGGAACAATGAGCTGGCGGAGCTGGACGCTGAGGCGGCAAAGCTGGCTAATATGACGGACCAGGCTATGAAGGCGCCGGTTTGTGTCAGGGGGAGTGCATATGGGGGAAGTGACGTGACGATCAATGCCATAAAATATACGTTGACGTCGGAAGTCCACCGGGCGGTTTTTAAACTTAGAAACGCACAGGTAGTAATTGTTGCATTATGATCAAGCAAAGAAAGTATGGGGAATTTATGAAACGTGATACCGTATTGATTTTTGAAGACAACGCCATTGACCGTGCGATTCTGACGGAGTTATTTCAGGCGGATTACAAGATATTGGAAGCTGATAACGGCAAAAGCGGACTTGCGCTGCTAAACAGCCATTATCAGTCTATTGCCATTGTCCTTTTGGATTACCTGATGCCGGTAATGGATGGCTTTGCGGTGCTGGAACGATTAAAAGACAAAAATATATTAAATAAAATACCTTTTATTATGATCACGGGGGAAGACTCTTCGGAAGTTGAAAAAAGGGGTTATGAATATGGCATTGTAAGCTATGTCAAAAAGCCTTATCAGCCGGAGGTGGTAAAGCAGGTGGTCAGCAATGCCATAGGCTGGTTCCAGTACAAAATGGAACTGGAGGTTGTTGTCAGAAAGCAAAACGAGAGTATCCGCAAGCAAAATGGGATCCTGATCCAGCAGGCCAAAAAATTAAAGCATTTAAATGAAATCTTGATTGATTCTTTGAGCAATATCGTGGAGTTCCGGAATTTGGAATCTAAACAGCACATTAAAAGGATTCGTGAATTTACGTTGTGCCTTGGGAAGAGTATGATGAAGCTTTACCCGGAATGTGGGCTTACGCCGGAGCAGCTCGACCAGATCGGGTGGGCGTCTTCGCTCCATGATATCGGGAAGATTGCCATTCCGGATAATATTATCTTAAAGCCGGGGAAATTAACAGATGATGAATTTGAGCTGATCGAGTCCCACACGACGAAAGGGGCGGAGATCATCCTGCATTCGGTTCGTCTGAATGACAAAACGATTTTTGATTATGCCTACGATATTGCAAGGCATCACCATGAAAAGTATGACGGGAAGGGTTACCCGGATGGTCTTAAGGGAGATGAGATCAGTATTGCGGCACAGCTTGTCTCTCTGGCGGATGTGTATGACGCACTTGTTTCAAAGCGCGTTTACAAAGCTGCCTATGAGCCGGATAAAGCATATCAGATGATCATGGGAGGGCATAGCGGTGCTTTTTCACCTCAATTATTAAAGGCGTTTGAGGAAGTAAGGGCAGAGTTCGAAAGCATACTGGCACAATATCATGATGAAGATTAAACAGGAGAAAAATGTCTGATGGACAAGATCGCAGTTTTAATTCCATGCTATAATGAAGAAAAGACCGTTGCAAAAGTGATCCGGGATGCGAAAGCGGCATTGCCGGAAGCGGTGGTCTATGTATATGATAATAATTCAACGGACCGCACCGCCCAGATCGCTGAGGCGGAAGGAGCAGTGGTGCGTCCGGAATATATGCAGGGCAAAGGGAACGTGATAAGGCGTATGTTCCGGGAGATTGATGCCCGGTGTTATATCATGGTGGACGGGGATGACACTTATCCTATGGAGTTTGCTCCCCAAATGGTGGAAAAGGTGCTTTGCCATAATGCGGACATGGTGGTAGGGGACCGGCTTTCCTCCACGTATTTTGAGGAAAATAAGCGGCCCTTCCACAATATGGGGAACAGTCTTGTCCGGGCTGGCATCAACCATTTGTTTGGCTGTGAGGTAAAGGATATCATGACCGGGTTCCGGGCTTTCAGCTATGGATTTGTTAAAACCTTTCCGATTCTTTCCAAGGGGTTTGAGATTGAGACGGAAATGACAATCCATGCGGTCTACAATCATATGCAGATCGACAATGTCATCGTGGAGTATCGTGACCGGCCGGAGGGGAGTGTTTCCAAACTGAATACCTATTCGGACGGATTTAAGGTGCTGGGAACGATTTTCCGGCTTTACCGGGATTATAAGCCTTTTGGCTTTTTCAGCCTGCTTTCCTTATTTCTGGCGGCGCTGGCCGCAGTCTTCTTTATCCCGGTGCTGGTGGAATTTGTTAAGACAGGGCTGGTGCTAAAGTTCCCCACGTTGATCGTGTGCGGTTTTGTGATGCTGGCAGCTTTACAGTCTTTTTTTGCAGGCCTTATTTTGTCCAACATGGCAATGAAGAACCGGAGGGATTTCGAGTACCGTTTTACAATGGTGTGTGAGAAGGAAAGGCGCAAAAGGGAGGAATGAAAAGCGGCATGTGGAAAAAGATCATTTCAAATTGGTATCTGGTGTTGGCAGCAGGGTTTCTTGTTTTTGCAGGATTGGTACTTATCATCTGTGGAGAGGACAGTATCATAGCGGTCCATGATAATCTGGATCTGTTTATCCCCCAGCTTCAGATGATGAAGGATACAGGCTCTTTTTGGACCCATGACACTTATGTGCCGTTTTTGGGGGGGATCAGCAGGGATGCGCTGTTTTCGGAGTTTTCCCTTTATACGATCCTTTACATGATTTTTCCGGCATATCCGGCTTATGTTGCAGGGTATCTTTTAAAGATCCTGATCGCCATATTTTCCTGCCTGTTCCTCGGAAAAGACTTTTGCGGGGAAAGTTACGGACAGTATAAGCCTCTTATCTGGCTTACCGGATTTGCGTACGGCATTTTGAATGTATTTCCGGCTTTTGGGATCTCCTTTGCGTCTATTCCGCTTGTAATCTGCCTGGTGCGCAAAATTTATAAGACACCTTCGGTAAAATGGTATCTTGCCCTTTTCTTTTACCCGATGCTGTCTTATTTTTCTTATTTTGGGCTGTTTATCCTTGCGTATATGGTGGCGGCGCTGCTCTGGCTTTGGGTCAGGGATAAGCGTTTTCCGGCAAGGCTTCTTCTGGCGGCAGCGGTACTTTCGCTGGGGTATGTGATCTGGGAGTACCGGCTTTTTGGCATGATGCTTTTTGGGGAGGAAGAGACGATCCGCTCCAGTATCGTGGTGGGGAGCTATTCTTTTCAAGAAATTATCAGGACCATGCTGGAGGGATTTACCGGCGGGATGTTCCATGCGGAAAGCCTGCACGCTTATCTGGTGATGCCGGTCTGCATGGTTTATTTTGTATATCTGAATGTGTCCTATTTCAGGAATAAAAACGGGAAAGGGATCTTCCGCGATGTTTATAATCTGTTGATGCTGGTGCTTGTTTTTAACAGTGCGGTGTACGGGATTTATTATTGGGAGCCCTTCCGGAACCTGGTGGAAACGGTCTGTCCGCCGCTTACCGGATGGCAGTTTAACCGGACGATCTTTTTTAACCCCTTTGTGTGGTATGGGGCGTTTTTCCTTGCGCTTATGCGGCTTTACCGGGGGAAAAAAGGAAAGATAGCTGCCAATGCGCTGGCGGTTTTGGCAATCCTGATCATTGTGTTTACCGGAAGCCGGTACAATGACCTTTACCACACCTGTTACGATCAGGCTTACAGGCTGGTGAAAGGCAAAGCGGGAGACCAGTTAAGCTTTGGGGAATTTTATTCCAGAGAATTGTTTGAGGAGGCAAAGGAGGATATCGGCTACCTGGGGCAGTGGTCCGCAGCCTACGGATTTTATCCGGCAACTTTAGAGTATAACGGGATCTCCACGCTGGATGGTTATCTGGGATTTTATGCCGAGAGCTATAAGGACGAGTTTCGTAAGGTCATTGCGCCAGCCCTTGAGAGGGTGGAAGAAAGCCGGATTTATTTTGACGAGTGGGGGGCCAGGGCTTACCTATATTCGGGAACGGATTTGTCTATTGTAAGCACCACGAAAAGCTATCCGGTATCGGATCAGCCGCTATATATGGATACCGATGCGTTTAAGGCATTAGGCGGGCGCTATCTCTTTTCCCGTATCCGGCTGACCAATGCAAAAGAAGCCGGGTTTACCCTGATCGGAACTTATACCAATGAAAGTTCGCCCTATACGCTGTATGTATATCAGACTACTTCCCGTTATCAGACCAAGGAACACTCTCATATGACTTATAGCAGGATGCAGGATCTTACCTATGACCGGGAAAAGCTGGAAAGGGAGATGGATGAACTTTTGGCGTTAGCAAAGGAGGCATCGGAATCGGAAGAAGTTTTGCCGGAGGGCAGAGAACGGGTTTTGGAATTGTATGAAAGCGTGATCGAGGAATACAGTAAGCTTAACACCAGCCGGAGCCTGGTGCAGATCGCCTATTATAAAAACGTGCTGGATGAGGAAAACGGGATCAGGCAGGAAGAGATCACGGAGGAGGCGGTGGATCTTGGGGATGCACTGTACAGCACGTTAAAGGCGGTAAGTCTTTCTCCTTACAGGGAGGCCATGGAGACGGTGATGGAGCCGGAGCTTGTGGAATCCTTTACCCTGTATGAGGAAATGACAGATGAGGAAAAAGAGCTTTACATGAAGGAAAACAGCCTGGAGCAGGAATATGAGCTGGCTGCCCAGGAGGATTATTATTTTGAATATGAGGGAGAAGAGTGGAATTTTGCGCGGTTTATGGAAGAAGGGGAGAGTCTTTCCGGGGATGCGTATATTGACATCTATCAGGGGATCAACCGGGAAAAGAACAGCGTGCTGGGAGAGATCTATCTGGAATTGGTGGATATAAGGACGCAGCGGGCCAAGCTAGAAGGCTATGAGGATTTTGGTGAGTTTGCTTATAATGAAATGTATGTGAGAGATTATTCCGTGGACCAGGCAAAGGAATTGTTCACGGAGATCCGGAAAAGAGTGGTTCCGGCAGTCTACGACTTGAAGAATAAATATCAGTCCATGGATTTCTCACCCTTGTATCTGATGCCTGAGACGAAGGCGGCCCAGAGACTTTCGCTTTACCGTCCGTATCTGGAGCAGGTTGACCCGGAAATGGCGGAGACATTTGATTATATGGAAAAGTACGGGCTCTATGACATGGATCCGTCTTGGGGCAAGGCAGATACCGGATTTACCATCGGTCTGGATTATTTTAATGATGCGTTTATTTTTGATTCTCCTTACGGGAATTATTATGATTACACCACGGCAATCCATGAATTTGGGCATTACCATTATATGTTCCGCAATGCGGAAGATATCATGGTCAAAAGCAATAATATCGACCTGTGCGAGATTCATTCCCAGGGGCTGGAAATGCTGTTTTATGATTATTATGATGAGATCCTTGGAGGGGAAGAGGGGGAATTATTCCGCTTTATGGAAGTATACCAGATGGTGGATAACATCATAGAGTCTTCCCTGCTTTCTGAGTTTGAGCTGGAGGTTTATGAAAACCCGGATATGACGCTGGAGGATTTGAACAAGCTTTATCTGACCCTTTCCCAGAAATATGGGATTTACTATAACGATAGGATGACGGAGCTGTATACCTGGGTGGATATCCCCCACATCTTCAACTCTCCCTGCTATTATATCGGGTATGCCACATCCGCTTTTACGTCGCTGGATATATTGACCCTTTCTGAAAAAGACAGGCATGCGGCTGTTGAAAAGTATATGGAGATCACTACTCTGCCAACCTATGCGGCGTATTGTGATGCCGTTGAGTACGTGGAGCTCCGGGATATCTTTGAAAAAGGCGTGCCGGCCCAGATCATCAGGGAGACGGCGGAGATATTGCGGTAGAGCCTGGTTAGTGTGGGAAAGTGATTAGGAATTTTTGATCTTTTAGGAGCTTTTTGGTCTCTCCGATCAGGATTCCCGAACACAATGCGCCGGAAAACGAGATACCGTTCGAAGAATTGCAAAGAAGAAGCAAGGAACATTTGAAAAAAGAACGTCCCTGGGAGACGTTCTTTTCATGAAGAGTTTTTGTGCAATAATTATATTAATTGATAGTTTCCCCGGCTTTATATCTTGTGACCACGCTCTGGATGCGTTCGTTAGGATTAAGCAGGTCGCTGATGGAAGCGTCGTGGTTTAACGTGTCAATGATATATGCGATATACTTACTCATGTCACAGTCTATGTACCATTCCCGTTTTAACAGCTCAGGGGTCTGATAGATCAGGTTGGTCGTAAGCACGTTGTCAATGATACCGCTCTCATAAGCTTTGTCAAAGCGTTCTAAGCCGTTGGTGAAAAGTCCGAAGGTGGAGCAGATAAAGATTTTGCGGGCTTTTCTTTCTTTCAGGGCGGTGGCCACCTCAAGGACGCTTTCCCCGGATGAGATCATGTCGTCAATGATCACCATATCTTTGCCATCCACGGAAGAACCTAAAAATTCATGGGCAACGATGGGGTTGCGGCCGTTGATGATCCGGGTATAATCCCGGCGCTTGTAGAACATGCCCATATCAAGCCCCAATACGTTAGCCATATAGATCGCCCGGCTCATTCCGCCTTCGTCCGGGCTGATTACCATCATATGACCGGCATCTAAAGAAAGATCCGGCACATGCTTTAACAGGCCTTTGATAAATTGGTAAGCAGGCTGGACGGTCTCAAAACCGTGGAGGGGGATTGCGTTCTGAACTCTGGGGTCGTGGGCGTCAAACGTGATGATATTGTCAACACCCATCCTGACCATTTCCTGAAGGGCAAGGGCACAGTCCAAGGATTCCCTGGCTGTCCGCTTGTGCTGTCTGCTTTCATACAGATAGGGCATGATAACGGTGATACGCCTTGCTTTTCCGCCCACCGCTGCAATGACCCTTTTTAGATCCTGATAGTGGTCATCCGGTGACATGTGGTTCTGACGCCCGAACATAGAGTAGGTCAGGCTGTAATTTGCCACATCCACCAAAAGGTAAAGGTCTGTTCCCCGGACGGACTCTAAGATCATCCCCTTTGCTTCTCCGGTGCCAAAACGGGGAACTTTTGCTTGTAAGATATAAGAATCCCTCTGGTAGCCGGAAAAAGCAAGGCTGTCTTTGTGCTCACTTTCCCGGGCAGTACGCCATTTTACCAGATAGTTGTCCACTTTTTCACCAAGGGTTTTACATCCCTCTAACGGGATGATGCCAAGGGATCCAACAGGTATGGTTTCCAAGTTTCTTTTTTCTTCACGCTGAGCCATGAAGGTACCTCACTTTCATTTTAAAGTCTTTTTCAAGCGCCGTATATCCGATCCTGTAAACTTACAGATAGTATAGTTATCTATGATCCTGGAGAATATGCGTTCCGAGTAGCGGTTTTGGATATCCTCGAGAAAAAGGTTGGTAGAAATGATCGTTGCCTTTTTGCTTAAGTGCCGTTCGTTTAATAAAGAAAAAAATTGGGAAGCGGTTACATTGTTTATGCATTCTGTTCCCAAATCGTCAATGATCAAAAGATCGCATCCATAGAGGTCTTCATGGAGGCTGTGAAGCTCATCTTTATTCTTATAATCAAACATGCTTCTGGATAATGTCTCAAAGAGCCCGGCGGCGCTGAAATAGATCACGGAGCAGCCTTTTTCAATCAACTCCCTGGCAATGCAGCCGGATAGAAAAGATTTGCCTGTTCCTACTGTACCATAAAAAAACAGATTAGAGTAGTCTGCAGGAAAGGTGTTAACAAAATTTTTACAAGTGTTCACATTTTTTTTGAATATAGCAAGGTCTTCCCCCTGATGAAAGTCATAAGAAAGGGTATCAAAGTTTTCCTCCTTAAGCATGTCGTGGATGCCGGACTGTTCGTAAAGAAGATCAATGACAGCTTGTTTAAAACAATGGCATTTCCGGCCATTGATATAACCGGTATCCTGGCAGTCCGGACAGTCATAGATGGGGGAAAGGTAATCCGCCGGAAGGCCTGCGCCAAGGAGCAGGTCCGTTTTCATGGATGAAAGCCTGTTAAGGGTGCTTTTTAAATCGGCCAGCGCATTTTCATCACCTTCCAGAAGCTTTTTTCCCTGGGCAACGGAAACCGCGGCAATGGATTCGCATAATTGACGGTATCCGTCGATCTGCCGGTATACATAAGCGGTGCGTTGGCTTAACAGATGACGGTTTTGGTTTTGTCTGTCTTCGTAACTGCGGATTATGGTATCATACTGAGAATTGCTTAATGCCACAACATGTTCTCCTTGTTAATTGCTGAGGATTTCTTTTTCTAATGCGTCAAAATCATAACTGCGCTGTGGAAACTGGTTAAAAGCCCGGGCCGCGGGGGCCGAATTAAATTTCGGGGCGGAATTTTTGGATTTAGCGTAAGCTTCATCCAGGTTCTGGATATCTTTTTTGTGGTGTACCTGCTTTTTATGCCAGTTTACAAGAATGCTGTCGGCATATTCAAAACGGTGTTTGTCGGTAGCCATAACGGTACGGCTGCAGGCTTCTAAAATAATATCCTTGGTAAATCCCAGTTCATTGATCCATTTAAGGGCAAAGTCTGCTTCCGCTTTGGTGGGAACGCCGGTTTTGCCCAGTGCCTTCATAATGTCATAAACGATCTTGTCATATTTGGAGGCGGCTTTAGCAGCCTGAGCAGGGGTTGTAATTCCTTCTTCCGCCCAGCTGATAGCGACTTTTTCTATGTACCGGAAATCTTTTTTGCCTTTTCCCACGCAGTACTGGATCAGGTAATCAATCAAATCCTCCGAGAATTTCAGCCTGTCCGTAAAAAAGAGAATGGTCTTGATCTCGGAAGGGCTTAAAGGCTTGCCCAGATACTGTTCCGCAACAAAAATGATCTGTGCGGTCTCTTCATTATTTTTAAATTCTTTTAACTGGTCCAAGGTATAGACCGGTTTGGAAAAGTCGTTTTTTTCGATTAAAGGTTCTGCCTTTGCCGGAATAGGCACCACTGCCGCAAGCGATGCGTCAGTACCGGAATCAGGGGTAATATCCAGAAACCGGATTCCGGTAAGGGATCTGCCCTCGTCATATTCCAGCGAAAGAAGCTGGTTTTTTTCCCAGTATTTTAAAGACCGCATAACGTCCTTTTCCGTGTGGTTAAATTTGTCGGCAATATCGGACACACTGGTAGTAAGCCCCGCGTTCATCATGCGGAGAAGATATAGATATATTTTAAGCTGCGCGTCATTTGCATCCTTCATATATTTGTCGATAAATAAATTGGATACAACAGTTACATCTACGCTATTTTGTTGATAAATTTTAAAGTGCCCCATCAAATTTCACCTGACCTTATTAGATTCACACGAACGAAAGCAAAATGAATTATAGCACAGGATATTCAAAATTGAAATAGGGAAAATGTTAAAAATCCCAGTATTTTCAAGGGCTTTCAGGCTGTGGATAATGTGGAAAATGTGGATAATTAACGCTTTAAAAGATTTTCTCCAATGTTTACCACGTCTCCGGCTCCCATAGTTATCAACAAGTCTTCGGGATGACAATTTTTTAATATAAAATTTTCGATCTCTTCAAAGGTAGGAAAAAAGTCACAGGCAGTTCCCAGTGTTAGGATTTCACTTTTAAGGTCCTGTGAGCTGATCCCCAAATTATCCGTTTCCCGTGCCGGGTAGATCTGCGCCAATATCACATGATCCGCCAGGGATAAGGCTTTTGCAAAGTCCTTTAAAAACGCTTTTGTCCGGGTGTAGGTATGGGGCTGGAACACACACCAGAGGTCTTTATGGGGAAAATTTTGGGCAGCTTTTAAAGTTGCGGTAATTTCTGTGGGATGATGTGCATAATCATCTATTATGACCGTTCCGTTTAGGCTGCCTTTGTATTCAAATCTGCGGTTCGTTCCGCTAAAGTGGAGCAGGGCATTTTGGGTGACGGCCGGATCAATGGAAAACAGTTCCGCAAGGATAATGGCAGCCATGGCGTTGTAGATATTATGTTCTCCGGGAACGCCAAGGCAGAAGCGTTCCGCCAAAACGCCTTTATGGCACAGGGTAAAGCCCGGGCAGCCTTTTTCGTCATAGGTGATTTCAACAGGGTAGTAATCGCAGTGGTTCCCGCTGCCATAGGTGACGATCCGGCAGGACAACCCTGAGGTGATGGCGGCAAGCTCCGGGATATCCCCGTTGATGATCAAAGTTCCGTCATCCGGAATCAGCGCGGCAAAGCGGTGGAAGGAATGGCGGATATCGTCAATATCCCGGAAGAAATCCAAATGATCTTCTTCCACGTTCAGTATGATGCCTATCTTTGGGAAAAAGCTTAAGAAACTGTTGGTGTATTCGCAGGCTTCGGTGACAAAATAGCCGGAATGTCCGATACGGATATTGCCGCCTATGGTCTTTAAGATACCGCCGATGGAAAGGGTAGGGTCGGTATCCGCGGCAAGAAGAATCTCTGAGATCATGGATGTTGTTGTGGTCTTGCCGTGAGTTCCGCTTACGGCAACGGGAAGTTCATAATTTTTCATAAGCTGGCCTAAAAGCTCTGCCCGGGTAAGGGAAGGGATACCAAGCTTACCCATAGCCACATACTCGGGATTGTCAGGATGGATCGCACTGGTGTACACCACAAGGTCGATGCCGTCTGTCAGGTTTTCCGCTTTTTGGCCATAGTGGACGGATGCGCCTTTTTGAGTAAGGAGCTGCGTCAGGGGGGATTCCCGCAGGTCGGATCCGGAAACCCGGAACCCTTTTTCCAGCAGGATTTCCGCCAGGCCGCTCATGCTGATGCCTCCGATCCCGATAAAGTATATATGGACAGGATGATTAAAATTGATCTGATACATAAGGATCCTCCGTTACGATTTGATTCGCATTTATTTTTAACATAATTATATATAATTACACAGTAAAAACCAATGAGATTTTACAATAAATAAGGCAAAAGAAGCATGATTTTGTAATTTTACCGAACGCAAAAAACATATGCGCAGGAAGCGTTGTTAGTTTTTTACAGAAAAATAGTGTGATATTAGAATAAAATTGTAAAAAATATTCACTTTCCGGGGAATATATGATATAATATTCATGCGTTTTATGATTGGTACCTGTATCAAAAAGATAGTATCAAAATTTACTTGTAAGAGGTGATGAAATGGTTAAGAAGGAAATGATCGCAATGTTGTTGGCCGGCGGCCAGGGAAGCAGGTTAGGGGTCCTTACTTCCAAGGTTGCCAAGCCGGCGGTATCTTTTGGGGGAAAATACCGTATTATTGACTTCCCGTTAAGCAATTGTATCAATTCGGGGGTCGACACGGTAGGCGTGCTGACACAGTACCAGCCCCTTAGGTTAAATACCCATATCGGCATTGGTATTCCATGGGATCTTGACAGGAACATTGGAGGTGTGACGGTGCTCCCACCCTATGAAAAGAGTGCCAACAGCGAATGGTATACCGGTACGGCCAACGCCATTTATCAGAATCTGGATTACATGGAAAGCTTTAACCCGGAATACGTCCTGATTCTTTCCGGTGACCACATTTATAAGATGGATTATGAGGTCATGCTGGATTTCCATAAGGAAAAGGGCGCTGATGTAACGATCGCTGTCATGCCGGTTCCCATGGAAGAAGCAAAGCGTTTCGGCATTATGATCACGGATGATAACCGGAAAATCACGGACTTTGAAGAAAAGCCGGAAAACCCCAGAAGTAACCTCGCCTCTATGGGTATCTACATTTTCAACTGGAAGACACTTAAGGAAGCTCTTTTAGTAAATGCGGACCAGCCGGGGCTGGATTTTGGTAAGCATGTGATCCCCTATTGCCATCAAAAAGGGGAGTCACTTTACGCTTATGAGTTTAACGGATATTGGAAGGATGTGGGAACGCTGAATTCTTACTGGCAGGCGAATATGGAACTTATTGATATTGTTCCTGAATTTAACCTGTACGAAGAATACTGGAAGATCTACACCAGAAGTGAAATCCTGCCGCCGCAGTATATTGCGGACAGTACGCTGGTGGAACGTAGCATTTTAGGGGAAGGGACCGAGGTCTACGGGGAAGTTTATAATTCCGTGATCGGCTGCGGCGTGACCATAGGGAAGGGCAGTGTGGTCAGGGATTCCATCATCATGAACAATACCGTCATCAAAGAGGGGTGTGAGCTGAATAAGGCGATCATTGCGGAAAATGTCCGGATTGGCAGTCATGTAAGACTGGGCGTCGGCGATGAAGCGGAAAATGAGACGGATCCCCATATCTACAACAGCGGTATCGTGACCATAGGCGAAAAGAGCGTCCTGCCGGATGGCGTTACGGTGGGGAAAAATTCCTGTATTTTCGGGGTTACTACATTAGATGACTTCCAGGATAAATCTCTTGCAAGTGGAAAAACATTGATTAAGGCAGGTGATGAAAAGTGAGAGCAATCGGTATTGTTTTAGCAGGTGGAAATAGTTTCAGAATGAAAGAGCTTTCCCAAAAAAGAGCCGTGTGTGCAATGCCTATCGCCGGCAGCTACCGGAGCATTGATTTTGCACTGAGTAATATGTCCAATTCCCATATTCAGAAGGTGGCGGTATTTACGCAGTATAATGCCAGGAGCCTGAACGAGCATTTGAGTTCTTCCAAGTGGTGGGATTTCGGACGTAAGCAGGGCGGGCTTTATGTGTTTACGCCATCTGTTACGGCAGAGGGGAGCTTTTGGTACAGAGGAACGGCGGACGCCATCGCACAGAACCTTTCGTTTCTCAAAAACAGCCATGAGCCTTATGTGGTGATCACTTCCGGCGACTGCGTATATAAAATGGATTACAACAAGGTGCTGGAGTATCATATAGCTAAGAAAGCGGACATCACGGTGGTCTGCAAAGATATAGGTCCGGACGCAAACGCAGAACGTTACGGCATCCTTAAGATGAATGAGGAGAGCCGCATTGAAGAATTTGATGAAAAACCTGTTGTTTCCAGTGCCAATACCATTTCCTGCGGTATTTACGTGGTCAGGAGACGCCAGTTGATTGAAATGATTGAAAAGTGCGCTCAGGAGGACAGGTACGATTTCGTCAAGGATATCCTGATCCGTTACAAGAACCTGAAAGGGATCTACGGTTATAAGATACATGATTATTGGCGTAACATTGCAACCGTGGACGATTATTTTGACACAAACATGGATTTCCTTAAGGCCGAGACAAGGGATTATTTCTTTAAGCAGTATCCTGACATTTACTCAAAGGTTGATGATCTGCCTCCGGCCAAGTATAACGTGGGCGCACATATCAAAAACAGCCTGATTTCCAGCGGGTGTATCGTAAACGGAACAGTGGAGGATTCCGTGATCTTTAAAAAGACATACATCGGGAATAACTGTTATATTAAAAACTCAATCATTTTAAACGATGTTTATATCGGGGATAATACTCATATTGAAAACTGTATCGTGGAAAGCCGTGATACAATCAGAGCAAACTCTTATCACGCAGGTACAGATGGCATCAAGATTGTAATTGAAAGAAATGACAGATACGTAATCTAACCAGAGTAATAAGGGGGACGAATTATGAAAATTACGGATGTGAGAGTGAGGAAGATGACCAGGGAAGGAAAAATGAGGGCTATCGTTTCTATCACGATCGATGATGAATTTGTCATTCATGACATTAAAGTAATTGAGGGGGACAAAGGACTGTTCATTGCGATGCCGAGTAAGAAAGCGACCGACGGAGAATACAGAGACATTGCGCATCCAATCAACTCATCCACCAGGGAACGGATCCAGAGTATCATTCTGGAGCGTTATAACCAGGCTCTGTCAGAGCCGGATGAGGAATAATGAGTCCAAGGGAGGCTGCCATAAGGCAGTCTCTTTTTATGCGCAGGACGTGAACTTTGACTCTTGCGAAGAGTATGCGTGTCTGATATGATGATTATGCTTTTAAAAGGATTTTGAAGAAAGGTTAAGGAAAATGGTTATTATAGCAGGACTTGGAAACCCCAAAAAAGAATATGATAATACCAGGCATAATATCGGGTTTGAGCTGATCGACGCACTGGCTGAAAAATACCATATTTCGGTGATGGACATCAAGCACAAGGCGCTTGTGGGCAGGGGCATGATCGAAGGGCATAAGGTGATCCTGGCAAAGCCTCTTACTTTTATGAATTTAAGCGGGGAAAGTATCCGGGCGCTTGCGGATTATTATAAAATAGATTATGAGCGGGAACTGATCGTGGTATCAGATGACATTAACCTGCCACCGGGACAGATCAGGATCAGGAAGTCGGGGAGTGCGGGAGGGCACAACGGGTTAAAGGACATCATCCGGCAGCTGGGCAGTGAAAACTTCCAGCGGATTCGGATCGGGGTAGGGGAAAAGCCAAAGGGCTATGATCTTGCGGATTATGTTCTGGGGCATTTTTCAAAGGAAGAGCGGCCGCTTATGAAGGAAGGCCTTTTAAAGGCGGTAAAGGCGGCGCTTATGATGTTGGATGATGAGACGGACCGTGCTATGAATGAGTATAACAGAAAAGTCTCCCCACAAGATTAGAAAGGATTTTGGCATGAAGGCTTTAACGGCGCCCCTTATGGAGTTGGGCGAGTTTGAAGAATTAAAGAAACGGCTGGAAAAAGAAAGGGCCTGCGTGGCGCTTACGGGCTGTGTGGAGTCTCAAAAGCTTCATATGGTCTATGGACTTGGGGAAGGGTTTTATAACCGGCTGATCGTCACGTTCAGCGATCTTAGGGTAAAGGAGCTTTTGGAGGATTACCGCTTTTATGACAGGGATGCGGCAGCTTATCCTGCCAGGGATCTGATATTTTACCAGTCGGATATCCACGGGAACCGATTGGTGATGGAGCGGATGAAGTGTCTGCGCCGGATATTAGAGGGGAAGCCGGTGACTGTGGTCACCACCTTCTCAAGCCTTCTTGCGCCCCAGATTCCGTTGTCCGCATGGAAGGATCATTTGTTCCGGATAGAAGAAAATGGAACGGTAGACGAAAAAGAACTGGCGGATGCTTTGGTGGAAATGGGATACGAGAAGACCTATCAGGTGGAGGTACCGGGCCAGTTCAGCATCCGCGGCGGCATTGTGGATATTTTTGACCTGACGGAGGAAAATCCCTACCGGGTGGAGCTGTGGGGGGATGAGGTGGAATCAATCCGCAGCTTTGACGTGTTAAGCCAGCGGTCCATTGAAAAACTATCCGGTATCACGGTCTATCCTGCCAGTGAAATGCTCTTGTCCGAGGAACAGTTAAGAGCGGGCATGGAAAGGATCGAGAAGGAAGGGGAAGCGTTTTCCCAAAAGCTCCGCAGCCAGTTTCATACGCAGGAAGCCCACCGGGTGGATACGCAGATAAAGGAACTGTCAGAGCAGGTTTGTGAATTCCGCAATCTGGTCAATCTGGATGCGTATATCCATTATTTTTACCAGGACACGGTGTCTTTTTTGGAATTGTTTGACAGGGAGGATACCTGTGTTTTTGTGGACGAGCCGGCAAGGGTCAGGGAGCATGCCGAGGCGGTGGAGCTGGAATTTCGGGAAAGCATGATGCACCGGGTGGAAAAGGGTTATATCCTGCCGGGGCAGATGGATCTTTTGTACCCGGTAAGTGAGATGGCGGCGAAACTGGAGCTTGGGCGGATTGTGACCTTGGCGTCATTGGATCTTAAGAACGCCCTGTTTAAACCGGATAAAAAGGCGGATATCACGGTTAAAAGCATTTCATCTTACCACAACAGTTTTGAGGCCCTTTTGCAGGATTTAAAGCGGTATCGAAAAAACGGTTACAGGGTGCTTTTGCTATCCGGCTCACGGACCAGGGCGGCAAGACTTGCGGACGACCTTTGCGAATGCGGGATGACGGCTTTTTATTCGGAAAATTCGGACAGGGAGCTTAAGCCCGGGGAGATCATGACTTTTTATGGCCGGGTGCTTAAGGGGTTTGAATATCCTCTTTTAAAGTTTGTGGTGATTTCCGAAAGTGATATTTTCGGAGCGGAAAAAAAGAAAAAGAAGAAAAAAAAGACATATGAAGGAAGAAAGATCAACGACTTCAATGAGCTGAAGATCGGGGATTATGTGGTCCATGAAAACCACGGTCTTGGCATTTACCGGGGGATTGAAAAGGTAGAGGTCGAGAAGGTGGTAAAGGATTACATCAAGATTGAATACCGGGATGGCGGCAATCTGTACGTTTTGGCCACCGGTCTTGACGTGATCCAGAAATATGCTTCGGCGGATGCAAGGCGGCCGAAGCTGAATAAACTGGGAACCCTGGAATGGAGCAGGACAAAAAGCAAGGTCAGGGAGGCCACGGGAGAAGTAGCTAAGGATCTGGTGGAGCTTTATGCTCTCCGCCAGCAGAAAAATGGGTTCCAATACGGGGAGGACACGGTCTGGCAGAAGGAATTTGAAGAATTATTCCCTTTTGAGGAAACGGAAGACCAGCTTGCGGCCATTGAGGCCACCAAAAAGGATATGGAAAGCACCAAGATCATGGACCGGCTGATCTGCGGGGATGTGGGCTATGGTAAGACGGAAATCGCCATCCGGGCAGCTTTTAAGGCGGTACAGGAAGGAAAGCAGGTGGTGTATCTGGTTCCTACCACGATCCTGGCCCAGCAGCATTATAATACCTTTGTACAGAGGATGAAAGATTATCCGGTGAGGATTGATCTGCTGTCCAGGTTCCGGACAAGCGGGGAGCAGAAAAAGACCATCGAGGACCTGAAAAAGGGATTTGTGGATATTGTGATCGGAACCCATAGAGTCTTGTCTGCGGATGTAACGTATAAGGATGTAGGTCTTCTTATTATAGACGAGGAACAGCGTTTTGGCGTAACCCACAAGGAAAAGATCAAGAAGATGAAAGAAAACGTGGATGTGTTGACGTTGACGGCAACGCCGATTCCCAGGACACTGCATATGAGCCTTGTAGGGATCAGGGATATGAGTGTCCTTGAGGAGGCGCCCAATGACAGGATGCCGATCCAGACCTATGTGATGGAATATAATGAGGAGATGGTCAGGGAAGCCATTGTGCGGGAATTGTCCAGAAACGGCCAGGTATACTATGTCTATAACCGGGTAAACCGCATTGCGGATGTGGCGGCTGCAATCCAGGCGCTGGTGCCGGAAGCCGTGGTGGCTTTTGCCCACGGGCAGATGCAGGAGCGGGAGCTGGAACGGATCATGTATGATTTTATCAGCGGAGAGATCGACGTGCTGGTGTCCACTACCATTATAGAGACGGGCCTTGACATTTCCAACGTAAACACCATGATCATCCACGATTCCGATAATATGGGACTTTCCCAGCTTTACCAGCTGAGAGGGCGGGTAGGAAGAAGCAACCGCACCGCATACGCTTTTTTGATGTATAAACGGGATAAGATGTTAAAGGAAGTGGCGGAAAAGCGGCTTGCGGCAATCAAAGAGTTTACGGATTTAGGGAGCGGGTTTAAGATCGCCATGCGCGACCTTGAGATCCGGGGGGCCGGGAACCTGTTAGGCTCCCGCCAGCACGGGCATATGCAGGCGGTAGGGTATGACCTTTACTGCAAAATGTTAAATGAGGCGGTAAAAAGCTTAAAGGGGATTGGAACGGCAGAAGACTTTGTGACTTCCGTGGATCTGGACGTGGACGCTTTTATTCCTCCTGCCTATATCGTTAATGAAGCCCAGAAACTGGATATCTATAAGCGGATCGCCGGGATTGAAAACCAAAGTGAATGTGATGACATGAAGGAGGAGCTGCTGGACCGGTTTGGGGAGATACCGGTGGCGGCGGAAAACCTTCTGCGCATCGCCATGATCAGGGTAAGGGCCCACAGGCTGTTTGTTACGGAATTAAAAGGGCGGAATGGGGAAATCCGCTTTAATTTGAAACAGGACGCAAAGATCCACGGAGAACGTATTCCGGAACTGCTAAAGAAGTATGAGAAATTGTCTTTTAACCATAAAGGGGCGCCTTTTTTCCTGTTCCGGTATAAAAAATGCGGCATGGTGGAGCGGGATGCCCAGATGCTGCTTTCCTTCACGGAGGAAGTGTTAGGGGAGATGGGGATGCTCCTGTAAGTAATTGCATGATCCCCCCCTTTTATGAAATTCTTATGTTCAAAGGAAGGAAAATAGTGTAAAATAGTGGACGTAGCAGTTACAAATAGATAAAAGATATCCGGAGGGATAGGATAATGGACATATTCAGCATACTGACTATGATAGGAGGTCTGGCCCTTTTTCTGTATGGAATGCAGGTAATGGGGGATGGGTTGAAGAAAGCGTCAGGCGGTAAGCTTGAAATGATCTTAGAGAAGCTTACTTCTAATAAGATGATGGCGGTTTTGCTGGGCGCAGGAGTTACGGCGGTGATCCAGTCTTCGTCAGCAACCACCGTTATGGTGGTGGGCTTTGTCAATTCAGGGATTATGAAGCTTTCTCAGGCAGTGGGGGTCATTTTAGGCGCTAATGTGGGGGCCACCCTTACGGCATGGCTTTTGAGCCTTACCGGGGTGGAAGGTTCTAATTTCTTTTTACAGCTTTTAAAGCCTTCTTCCTTTTCGCCGATATTGGCGATTACCGGCGTCATCATCCTTGCTATGAGTAAAAGGGAGAGACAAAAAGACGTGGCTTCCATCATGATCGGTTTTGCGGTACTGATGTTTGGAATGGATGCCATGTCGGGTGCGGTAGAGCCATTGGCGGATATGCCGGAGTTTACGCATATCCTTTTGGTATTTTCCAATCCTGTCCTTGGCATGCTGGTGGGTCTTGTGATCACGGCGGTGATTCAGTCTTCGGGAGCTTCCATTGGTATTTTGCAGGCTCTTTGCGTTTCCGGGATCGTGAATTATTCCACGGCCATTCCGATCATAATGGGGCAGAATGTGGGTACCTGTGTAACGGCCCTTTTGTCCAGCGTGGGTGCAAGCAAGAACGCAAGGAGGGCGGCCTTGATCCACCTTTATTACAATATTATCAAGACAGTAGCGTTTATGGCGGTTTTTTATACATTAAATGCAATCTTCCACTTTTCATTTATGGACAAGCCGATTCCGGCGCTTGGGGTAGCGTTTATCCATACGGCCTTTAATATCGTGGCGGTGGTCATCATGTTCCCGGTCAGTTTTGTACTGGAAAAGCTTGCCTATCTATCTATCCCGCAGGGGGAAGAAGAACTGGAAGAAAAAGAGCTTGCCAAGGGAGAGATACAGATTTTGGATGCCAGGTTCTTAAATACGCCGGGCCTTGCGCTGGAGCATTGCAAAAATGCGGCGGTAGATATGGCCGGATATGCAAAGGAGGCATTATTTTTGGCGATCAGTCTTTTGGATCATTACAGTGAGAAGAAGGCTGACAGGGTGATAGAGCTGGAGGAACTGGTAGATCACTATGAAGATGGTCTGGGCGCTTATCTGGTAAAATTGAGCAGCAAGCACCTGACACAAAAAGACAGCCAGGAATTGTCGGTACTGCTGCATTGTATTGGTGACTTTGAGCGGATTTCCGACCATGCTGTCAATGTGATGGAATCTGCGAAGGAAATGCGTGATAAAGATCTTTCTTTCTCTAAAAAAGCCCAGGAAGAGCTGATAATCTTTACGAAAGCGGTAAAGGATATCGTGGAAGCTTCCGTTTTGGTATTTAAGCAGGAAGACTTAAAGCTGGCCGGTATGGTGGAGCCTTTAGAGGAAGTGATAGATTACTTGAACGCAGAAGTAAAACGGCGCCATATCAAAAGGCTTCGGAAGGGGAAATGTACTATTGAAATGGGGTTTGTGCTTTCGGATCTGAGTACAAACTATGAAAGGGTTGCGGATCATTGTTCCAATATCGCAATCTGTCTTTTGCAGCTGAACGAGGAAACTTTTGGAACTCATGAGTATCAGGACAGTCTGACGAACAAGGACAATGCGGAGTTTATGGAAGAAGTAAAGCGGCTGCGGGAACAATATAAATTGCCGTAAAAATAACAGAGTCCGTTTTATAGGACTGCTGAAATGTTATTCTGATATTAGGAAAGAAATCAGAGGACAGGAGGCAGGAATATGAAAGGATATCTTGTGAGCAACGGTTATATGGGAATGGTAGAAGGAAGATATATGCTTTTTGCCAGTGAGGAAGATTACTTAGAATATATGGAAAATTAAAAGCCTTAGGGTGAACAGGCTGCAATCTGAGGTCTGCCGTAAAAGACCGGGGGAAGACCGGATTTGGGGGTCAAAATGGCAAAACGATTAGGGAGAAGATACTATACTCAGCCGGCTACTGTCCTTGCGCAGGACCTGGTGGGGAAACTTCTGTGCCGGGGAACAGAGAACGGTGTTTTGAAATATCGTATCATGGAAACAGAGTGTTATTTTGGCGAGGAAGATACTGCATGCCATGCCAGCAGGGGCAGGACGGAGCGCACCAGGATTCTTTATGAAGAGGGAGGATGTGCTTATGTCTATCTTTGCTATGGGATGCATTCTCTTTTTAATGTAGTCACAGGGAAGTCAGGCCATCCCGAGGCTGTGCTGATCCGCGGTGTTACCGGATATAACGGGCCGGGCAAGCTGACCCGTAGGATGGGGATAGACAGGGGGTTAAACGGGGAGGATATGGTAAGCTCCAAACAGTTATGGATTGAGGATGACGGGTGCAGGCTGCCGGTCAGGAAGGATAAGCGGGTGGGGATTGATTACGCCACACCGGAGTACAGGGATATTCTGTGGCGGTATATTGGGGATGACGGAGTGTACAAACCACCCAAGTAATCCCGGCAGGCGGTGAGAATGCCGGATTTGTGCGATGCCTTACGTCTGTTCACGTAAAATATCATCTTCTATACTTGAAGTAAACTATAGTTTTTTAGATAGGAGACTTTGAGTATGAGAGATGAAATGAATAAGAAAGCGGAATGGTTAACGACACAAATGCTGTTAGACATGGGAGTGCCTGCACATCTGAAAGGATATCGTTATGTGCGGACTGCCCTGATCATGGTAGAGGAAGACATGAAAGTGGTAGGAAGCGTGACAAAGCTTCTTTATCCGGAATTAGCCAAGCGTTATAACACCACCAACGGCAAGGTAGAACGGGCGATCCGCAATGCCATTGAGGTATCGTGGGAAAGAGGGAACAAAAGCACTTTTGAGGAGCTGTTCGGATATTGTGCGGAAACAGGGCAGGGGAGACCTACCAACAGCGAGTACATAGCGGTAGTAGCGGATGCCGTAAGGATACAAATGCGAAAATAAGCGGAAATGGAGAATGGATATGGAAAAACCTGCAATATGCGGAGGAACTCCGGTACGGAACACGAAGATTTTTTATGGACATCAATATATTGATGATGCTGACATTCAGGCAGTTGTGGATGTGATGCATGACGATCTAACCTGTGGTCCTAAGATTAAAGAGCTTGAGGAAAAGCTGTGCCGGATTACCGGGGCTGAGTATGCGGTGGTCTGCAGCAACGGTACGGCGGCGCTGCATATTGCCGCACTGGCAGCCGGTGTGAAAGAAGGGGATGAGGTGATCACCACACCGATCACTTTTGCCGCATCTGCCAACTGTGCGCTGTATTGCGGGGCAAAGCCGGTGTTTGCGGACATCAACGAGGAAACCTATAACATTGATCCGGCCAGTGTAAAAGCGCTTACCACAGAAAAAACAAAAGCAGTGGTGGCGGTGGACTTTACGGGACAGTCGGTGGAGCTTGACCAGCTATTGGAGCATTGCCATAAGCATGGCATGGCGCTTATTGAGGACGGCGCTCATGTGATCGGAACCCGTTATAAAGGTAAGTGCAATGGATCTATTGCGGATATGACAACTTTCAGTTTTCATCCGGTGAAGACCGTGACCTGTGGGGAAGGCGGCGCAGTGCTCACCAATCATGAGGAATATTATAAAAAGCTGCTTTTATATCGTGCCCATGGGATCACAAGGGATCCGTCATTGATGGAGCATGAGCCGGAAGGGCCCTGGTATTATGAGCAGGTAGAACTTGGGATGAACTACCGGCTTACGGATATCCAGGCGGCGCTTTTGATCAGCCAGCTTGATAAGCTTCCGATGTTTTCCGAAAGGCGTAAGCAGATCGTTAAAGCATACGACGAAGCGTTTTCCAGGCTGCCCCAGGTGTTTGTCCAGAAAGAAATACCGGAATCGGATACCACAAGGCATCTGTATATCCTGCGGCTTAATTTGGACAAGCTTTCGATCGGAAGGAAAGAGTTTTTTGAAGCCCTGGCAGCAGAAAATGTCTGCTGTAATGTGCATTATATTCCCACATATTATTTTCCGTATTATGAAAAGCTGGGGTATCAAAGAGGGATCTGCCCTAAGGCAGAGAAGCTCTATGAAGAAATCATAAGCCTGCCTTTGTATTATGCCATGTCGGATCAGGATGTTAAGGATGTGATCTGTGCGGTGACGAAGATTGCGGAGTATTATAAGGCATGACGCAGTAAAGGATGGGGAATAAGGGATGGAATTAAGTATCATTGTACCGGTTTATAATATGGCAGCGGATGATAAGCTCGTCTGGTGCCTTGATTCGCTTGTAGGACAGACAGTTTCCGACTATGAGATCATAGCGGTGGATGACTGCTCTACGGATCATTCCCTGGAAATATTAAAGGAATACGAAAAGAAATATCCGGATAAGTTCCGTGTCATTGCTTCCCCGGAAAACAGAAAACAGGGGGGAGCCAAAAACTTGGGGCTTGCTAAGGCTAAGGGGGAATGGATCGGTTTTATTGACAGTGATGACTGGGTGACGAGAGATTTTTATGAAAAGCTTCTTGGAAAGGCCAAGGAGACCGGTGCGGACATGGTTGGATGCGATTATCACCTGACCGGTGAGCACAGCATGGAAATCGGGCAGGTGGTCCACAACAATAAGAAAGAGCAGACGGGTATTTTGACGAAAGAAAAATACCGTTCCCTGATTTTGGACAGCGGCAGCCTGGTGGTGAAGATCTATAAAAGGCATATTATTTTAGGCTATCCGAATCGTTTTCCGGAGCATATTTTTTATGAAGATAATGCCATCAGTAATTCATGGATGCTCCGGGCAAAACATTTCGAATATGTGGAGGAGCCGCTTTATTATTATTACCAGCATGATACCTCTACCGTTCATACCATTACAAAAAAAAGATGTGAGGACCGGATGGAAGCGGCAAGGGTGATGGTCAGGGAAGCAAAGGAATTTGGATTTCTGGAAGAGTATTACCCGGAGATAGAAAGCAGCTTTACAACGTTGTTTTATGTCAATACGCTGTTTACTTATATGGCCGGGATCGAGCGGAAAGAATACGGTTTTGTGAAAGCGTTAGGGAAGGAAATGAAGGAGACTTTTCCGGGATTTATGGAAAATAAGTATTATCAGGAACGGGTTCATGAGGAAGAACGTAAACTGATCGCCATGCATATGCGGTCCACATGGTATTTTATCTTGTATTACCGGGTGCTGTGGGGGTACCGGAAATTGAGGAAAAAGTTGAAAGGTTAAGATAAGAGGTATCCTGTCAGCGCGCTGACAGGATAAATTTTATAAATATTTTGATTCGTCCATAGAATATGAGGATGGTGCAAAGAAAATTTTCTTATATACAAAGGGAATAGAAGGAAACCCTAGCCAGAAGCTTTCAGATATGCTAAAATACATAGAAAAGACAACGGATAACAATGTGACAAATCAGGACATTGCATCCATCCAACAGCTTGTTGAAAGAGTGAAGCGTAAAAAGGAGGTTGGCATCAGTTATATGAAATCATGGGAAATTGAAAAAATGATTCGTGATGAAGCATATAGCGAAGGGGTAGATGGAGGAAAAGACAAGGTTAACCGTCTTATAGTCCTTTTAAGTGAGGCCGGCCGCAAGGACGATATTGTGAAAGCAGCCAGAGATAAGGATTATCAGGAACGGCTTTTTAAAGAATTTAATCTATAGTATACAGGAGGGAGGAAAATACCATGGATTATAAATCCACAAAAAACCTGGCCGCATATGCGGCAGGTGTCCAGTTTATCGCGGTTGTGATAACATATCTATTGTATGCGAATCAGGAGACGGTAAAATCTTTTTTTTCAGCAACGGAAGAGATCATAAGGGTGCGTTCTATACCGGTTTCGTATTTCATCGTCAGTATCTGCCCGGCGTTTTTTTACTTCTTATATATGGGATTTCAAGTGTTTACAAAAGGAAAAGGCGGCAGCAAAAAGGCCGGCGCAATTCTCTTTTTTGTTCTGGGATGTGTGATAGGGATTGTTTTGGAGTTTGTTCCCAGAGTTGAGTCTATGCTGATTGGAACTAAGGGGGTTAGCGCATTAGCCAGCTATTCGGTGCTTAGCAGTGCAATCTCACTTTGTATACGGCCATTTTCCATAGTAGCATTTGGGTTGTTTGCACTTTCGGCAGGGGGGAATTTATTTGCGGATGCCGCTGCAGGCAAACAGGATGATCATAAGAACGGCTATGACGGTTATTATGGGGAATGGGGAAATTGACCATGAAAAAACGTATTTATGTGTGCCACACATTTTATCATGTATATGTGGCCTGTCTGAAGGAATGTTATCTTCCGGCATCGGAGCGGGGATGCGCGGATTTGGTGCTGAGCACCATGTCCAATGATTTTGGGAATTTAAAGGACAGGGCAGAGACATCTTCGTTTTTTGACCAGGTGTTTTGGTTTGATGAGAAAGAGGATCGTGCTTTTCCGGAGCTTTCCAAATATCACGTGGATCGTGGAAACCTGTTGATCAATATGTTGGCCCGTATCCGCTATACAAAGCTTCTTGGAAAGCTGCAGGAGCCATACGTTCCGGTGGACTTTAAGGGGTATCGGGATGTTTACGTGTTTTGTGATTCCGACCCCATAGGGTATTATCTGAATTACAAGAAGATCCCATATCATGCTTTGGAGGACGGGCTTGACTGTATCCGATATTATGATACGGCCAGGTATGATAACAGAGGGCATTTTGGGTTGAAGGCGTTTTTGTCTTCCTTAAATTTGATCTTTATCCAGAACGGATATGGGAAATACTGCATGGATATGGAGGTCAATAACATTTCCGTCTGCCCCTATCCCTGTAAAAAGTATATAGAGCTTCGGCGGGAGAAGCTGGTGGAACATTTAAGCGGGTCGGACAAGGATGAGATTTTGGCGCTCTTCCTTGAAAACATTGAGGAATTAAAAGAAAAATTTTCCTCCGGACTTAACCATGAGCACAAGGTGCTGATTCTGACAGAGCCTCTTTGTTCCCTGGAAGTCAGGGAACGGATCTTCCGGGATCTGGTCAGGGAACAAGGCGCGGGGGCGCAGGTGATCTTAAAGCTTCATCCCAGGGATCAACTGGATTATGAAAAATTATTCCCGGAACTGATCATCCTTTCCGGAAAGTTTCCTATGGAGATCATGAATTTTATCCCGGGGCTTACGGTGGATAAGGTGGTGTCGGTGATGACGGTGCCTGATGGGATTCATTTTGCCAAAGAGATTATTTTTCTGGGTGAAGATTTTATGGACCGCTATGAGGCAAGGGAATTGCATTGCCAGAATGAACAGATATAAGGAACAGATGTGATAAGCAGGCAGAAAAAGGGAAAGATAGGTGCAGTCATGAAAGCAGCGATCATAGGGGCCAGCGGGGAGTCTCTTTATACCATAAAAAAAGCACAGGCATATGGGCTTACAGCAGCGGCGCTTGATGGAAATCCAAAGGCGGCAGGGCTTTTGGCGGCGGACGAACCGGTGGTGGCAGATATCTCCGATGAAGAAAATACAATCAGAGTGTTAAAACGTATCAAGCCGGATTTTGTCCTGACCGTGCCGATCGGAAGGTATTTGACAACGATAGGGGCGGTTAATGACGCATTGGGATTACCCGGAATCAGCCGTAAGATGGCAGCGGTATGTACGGATAAGTTTTTGTTCCATAAAAGGTTACATGATAAAGGGCTTCGGGATGCCCGCTGCTACGGTATTATGGGGTGGGAAGCGGAAGATTCTCATGGAAGGGTGTATCAGGGAGAGAAGGAGATCTGTGATGTTATGCCTTTGACATTTCCTGCTATTTTAAAGCCAAGGTATGGCTCCGGCAGCAGGGGGATCCATATGTTAGCGGACCGGCAGCACATGCTGGCGGCACTGCGTGAGGTTTCCGGGGAACCTTATGTGTTGGAAGAATGCGTTGAAGGGGAAGAATATGGTGTGGACGGCGCTGTGATCGGCGGGCAGTTTACCATGATCCTTTTGCGCAGAAAAGAAAATACACCGCCCCCGGCAAGGCAGGCGGTAGGTTACTTTTCGGTGCTGCCCGATAATGAGGTGTGGCAGCAGGTCTGCGGCCATATGGAAAAGGCAGTAAAGTGCCTGGAAATCAATGAATGCCTGCTTCATGCAGATGTGATCCGGTCAGCAAAGGGGCCTTTTGTAATAGAACTTTCGGCAAGGCCTTCCGGACATAATCTCCACAATCTGTTTACGCCTCTGTGCACCGGCATAGACCCGGCAGAGGAATATATCAGGTACCGGCTGGGGCTTTCCTACCGTTTTACGCCGGCTGAAGTGAAGCCTATGCTGATCCATTATTTTGATATGCAGGGTAAGGTGGCTTCGGTTCCCCATAAGGGAGATGTGGAGCGGATGACAGGGGCAGATGTGGCGGCCTGGGAATGCCATATCAAAGAGGGAGAAGAATTGGGCCCGGTTTCAGACGGGCATTCCCTGATGGGCAGAGGATTTTTTGTACTGGCAGGAGACAGTAACGCTGAACTTTTAAAACAGACGGAGGAGATCAAGGATTTGTTTATGGAGTGATTCTTGGGATAAGTACATTGTTTATCTCACAAGGGAGAGTTTACAGGCGCTGTATTTCCCGGGCAATCCGAAGGCTTCCGTTCCCGTCAATTAAGCTGCGCATGGTTTCATGGGCAGTTTTTCTTTTAATAAAAGAGCTGTCTAAAGAATCTGTCTGTGAAGAGGGTTCCGCTTTTGACAGATCCGAAAGAAACAGACATATTTTGTCAAGCACTTGTTCCATGGAATGGCGGATATCGCCGGCATAAGGGATTGCTCCGATTTCGGCGAAAGCCTTTGCGGAAGGCAGCTGGTTGTCGGCCATGGTAAAACTGATGGCAGGCACGCCCAGGGCACACAATTCATACAGGGTAGTGCCGGAGGCAGACACGGCAAGGTCACAGGATTCCATAAGAGAAGCCATGCGGGCAAGATGTTCATACAGTTTTAAGGACGGAAGGCTTTGGCCAAGTTCATAAAGGGCTTCTTTGTCCGGGCTCATGGCACCGATCACCACGTGTATGATAAGGCCGTCAGGGAAAAGCCCCTCTGGAAAAATATTTTCTGATAAGTGCCGGATCAGGGTAAGGGCAAAATGATAAGGGTCGCTTCCACCAGTGGTTATGAGTAAATGGGAAGCCCTGGTCCTAAGGCGCATTTCCCGGTTTTGGAACTGCTCCCGCAGCGGAGCGTAGCCGGCGCCTAAAAGGAGCTTCCCCGCATTGCGGTAGGAGGCCTTGTAAGCGGGCATTTTGCTTTCCGGTATGATATCGTAATTCACAAGAAGATCCACAGGATAATCAAACAGCATCAGGTCGTCTAGATAGACGAGTTTTACAACGGGCCTGATGGCGGATAGGTATTTTTCCGTAACGAAGTAAGAATCCAAAAGATAGATCAAATCTTTGCAACGGGCATAAGAAAATAAGGAAAGCAGTTCCGGCAGCTCCCGTTCCAGATTGTCATAGGAAGCATTTTTAAGGATTGTAACAGGATAAGCGGCAGATAGGTTATCCTGCAGGAAGCCGGCGCTTTCCTTGTCAGATACCAGAAAGTGGACTTTCATGCCCTGATTCCGGCAGGCGTTTGCAATGGAAAAGCAGCGCATCAGATGGCCGGTGGCTATTTTGGCATTCCCGTCTGCACGGATGTAAACTAATCGATCAATTCCCATGCTAAAGGTGTTCCTTTCTTTAAGGATGTTTTGGCGCGTTTTCCCAAGATTTCTTCGTAATACATGGTGTGGAGTCCCGAGCCGGGGCGGATGGAACGGACATTTTCAGGCGAAAAACACTCTCCTGCGGCAATATCTTTTACCACAAACAGGGAACGGGCTCCTCCATGCTCCAGTTTTTGGGCGTCGGTAAGGGTATATTCGCTGCTGCCAAGGGCTTTTTCCATAATGCGGATATCCCGGACCATACTGGCAAATTCCTCCGGTTCCATGGAAAACGCACTGTCAGGGCCGCCGTCTGCCCGGCGCAGGGTAAGGTGCTTTTCCACCATCTTAACGCCTAAGGCGACAGAGCCTGCGGAGACAATGGTTCCCATGGTGTGATCCGAAATACCCACCAGACAGCCATAGGTTTTGGCAAGCGTGGGAATGACATTCAAATTTACCGCCTCATAAGGAGTAGGATAGGAGGATACGCATTTTAGCAATATGATGTCCTGATTTCCTTCTTCCTTGCAGACGGACAGAGCCCGGCTGATATCTTCCGGGTAGGCGATCCCGGTGGCAAAGATGATGGGCTTATGAAGCTTTGCAATCTTGCGGATCAAGGGAATATCGTTGATCTCGTAAGAAGCGATCTTATATGCCGGAACGTTCATATTTTCCAGAAAGTCAACGGAAGTAAGATCAAAAGGGGAAGAAAAGCATTCCATGCCAAGCTTTTCGGCTTCTTCTTTCAGCTTCGGCTGCCATTCCCAGGGGGTATAAGCTTCCTGATAAAGCCGATAAAGGGTGGTACCGTCCCAGATGGTTCCTTCATTGATCTGGAAGCAGGGGGCGTCACAGTCTATCGTGATGGTGTCAGCCGTGTAGGTCTGCAGTTTTATGGCATCGGCGCCGGCTTCCTTTGCGGCGTGGAGGATTTCCAAAGCCCGGCCATAATCCTGATTGTGGTTTGCGGAAAGCTCTGCAACCACGAAAACAGGGGAAGTTTCTCCTATGACGCGGTTGCCGATTTTAATTTCTTTATTCATAATAATCCTCCATGTTTTCAAAAGCCTGCAAATTTGGGTGCAAGCACAAATTTTCTCTTGGCATATCGGTGCCATGGGTAATTTATTCCGTAAAATTTTTTTGCAAAAATTCATCGTTGGTCCAGGGCTGCCTTGCGGTAAAAATAGACCCGTCCGTATGCTCCACATAAACTGCCGGGAAATAATTGATGAAAAGAGGATTTAAACACATGGTATAGCCGCCGGCAGTGTCATAAATGATCCTGTCTCCGGGAATCAGGGCGGTTTCGCCTGTCAGTTCAAAAAGCCGGTCATATTCCATGCAGGTAGCCCCGCAGACCCATTGGACCGGCGCCGAATCCCGGGATGATGGCTGAGAGCAATATTCCATGTGGTGAGGGTAAACATGCCTTGTCACCAGAGGGTTTAAGTTGGTGCGGCTTCCGTCCGTGACGATGAACTTTTTGCCCCGGATCTCTTTTACGTCGACCACGGAGGTTTCAAAAGTAGTGGCCCGGGAAATCAAGGAAACGCCGGGTTCTGCGATCAAAGCTGTCTTAGCCGGATCAAAAAACAGGGAAAGTTCTCTACAGATTTCCTTAAAATAATCCCGGTAATCGGGCATATCATCCCTTCCGCCAAAATAGCCGCCCCCCATGTCGATGTAGTCTAACAAAAGTCCGTATTCGGCTGCGATCTGCACGGCCATTTTAGCAAGGGCGGCAAAAACGCGTACGGTCCGCGACTGGGTGGAGGAGTGGAGATGCAGCCCTGAAACTGTTACATTGGGAAGCGGGGAGAGCCGGTTGATGGCAGACTCTAAGATTCCGTTTTCGTAGCAGTAGCCAAACCTGCCGCCTTCCGAACATAAGGTTTCATCCGGGCAGAGGGCGGCAATGTCACAATTTACCCGCAGCCCGATCTTAAAATTCTGTTTTGGGTAAAGCGCGCTTAATTCTTCCATCCAGGCAAGCTCATAATTAGAATCCAGGTTGACATAGCCTCCGGAAAGCAGCACCGTATCAAATGCCGCCCTGTCTTTGATAGGACCGTTATAGATCATGTGATGGGCGGGGAAACCAAGCCGCAAGGCAAGGTCATATTCGGTCTTGGAAACAACTTCCGCATAGAACCCCTGGTTTTTCAGATAACAAAGCAGCCAGGGAAGGGAATTGGTCTTGACGGAATATCCCATGATGTAGCTGCCCCAGTTTTTGGATAGGGCTTCTTTTAACAGGCTGATGTCATATAATAAATCTTGTTCCCTGATACGGAAAAAAGGCGTCGGAAGCTGGCTCATGAAAGTTCTCCTTTTTGGTGAAGTAATTGGTATTTTAATTCTGCCATTTCCCAATCTTCTAAGGTGTCGATATCCTGTACTTCGAGTTCCGTCAAGATCAAGGGAAAGAGCCGTTCTACATCGGTAGTGCCTGAGCGTAAAAAGGCGTCAGTACGGCAGGCGTAAAACTGGCCGCAGTCATGGTAGACTTTTGGCAGGTCCTGGCTGCGCGTTGTGGCATATTGGGGGAACTGCCGTTTCACAAATCCGTCCGGGCTGATCAATAGACCTCTTTGGGGAGGATAGGAAAAGGGAACCACCGGCATTACCGAATCCGCTTCCTTAAGAAGGTCCATTGCGCTTTTTAGACGTTCCCCGCTTAAGAATGGCGCAGTGGGGTAAATACAGCAGAAGGAATCAAATTCCTGCCCGATTGCCTGGTAAGAACGGAGCACTTCCATGATCACGTCGTCGGTGGAGGCGAAATCGTTGGAGGTTTCCGGTGAGCGGTAAAAGGGGATGTCGGCGCCGGCGTCTTTTGCGATCCGGGCGATTTCCGTATCGTCTGTGGATACCATGATGGTGTCAAAAATGTTAGCGTCCTTTGCCGCTTCTATGGAATAACATAAAATTGGTTTCCCGCAGAAGTTTTTTATATTTTTGCCGGGGATCCGTTTGCTGCCGCCCCGGGCAGTGATAATGGCAAGCTTTTTGGTAGTCATGGTCTCCTCATTTCTGTGCGCCGCTGCGCACAAGTGTTGTATTTGGATTATACACCATTATGCGGTGTAAGGAAACCCAAAGCTGATTTAGGCCGCGGAAATTGGTTTCCGTGGCCTTAGAATGAATGTTTTGACAAGTTAGTAAGTATATTTTAAAAATAGTTAGCATAATTGAGCACGACAAGGAATTAACGCGGATATATATATGCATTATTATTCCTGATTGCAATTTTTTTGTAGCATTAAACTGAATATTGATATATAATGTAAAAAGTTATATATAATGCATAAATTAATTTGTTATAGTAGAAAATGATTTATTGAAATGTTATAATAAAGATGCAAATGAAAAGGATTAACTGTAATGAATGAAAATTTAGAGAAGCAATTTCAAGAGTCAGAAAGTGAGTGGGCGGAAATTGAGAAAAGTACTGCGATAAGAAAACAAAAAGACAAACGTATTATTAGTCAATATTGTGCAGTTAATAATGAAGCAGATATTATTCATACTTTAGAATTACTTGAAAAGTATCGGGGTATGCCAGAACATGATCAAGAGATATTAAGTGAATTTAAAAAAAATTATCCTAAAACTTTAACGGTTAAAGTAATACATAATTTTGAAGATGTAAGGGATATATATCAAAGATATTTAGAATTTGGGGAGGAAAATCAATGATTAAAAATTGTGTTTTTCAACTGCCTGCTAATTCTAAAGAAAATATGATTAATACTTTTCATTTACAGCATATTTTATCAAATAACAGAACCAGCATATTTGAAAATAATGAAATGCGGTTTAGCATTGACGCAAAAGTTGTAAGAGTTGTTTTGTTTGATGGTAAGAACACGTCTCTTTTGGAGAAATTAAAGAAATATTTTTATGGTGAAGAATATGAATGATACATTAATTAAGAAAAAGATTGAGAAAATATTTTCAGAATTAAATATAAAATATGAGAATGGTGAATTTCAAGATGATGATATAAACTATATAATTACTTTTAATACATATGGTAAATTGAAATCGCTCAATTCTATAAATGCTGTTTTATATCTTC
Source organism: uncultured Lachnospiraceae bacterium (assembly GCA_910587295.1). Taxonomy (GTDB): domain Bacteria; phylum Bacillota; class Clostridia; order Lachnospirales; family Lachnospiraceae; genus Suilimivivens. The sequence continues at coordinate 39,877 of CAJULP010000077.1, forward strand.
ATCATATGGATTTTTCATCAAATTTATTGGTTCCGAATGTTTTTTCTTTAAGAGAGACAGATGAATCTCTTGATACGTTAGACATTTATGAAGTAGTTAATGAAATTAATTCAGATTTTCCGTATGGAAGTTTTTTGGTTGTAGACAATACACACATATTTTATCGAAGCTCAATAAATTGTGGTGAAAATTATATTGGGCTAAATGGCTTGTTTCTGAAGAGACAGTTGGATACTTTTGCTAAAGGGTTAGAGCAACTATTTATGGTGATAAGGAGTAAAGAGTTAAGTGATGGGTAATTCCTCAAACAAAAATTCAATGTTTATTGTTGTTACAGGAATCATCATAGCGGTAAGTCGTTTTTTACTGGGCAAGGTGAAAAATATCCTTTTCATAAAAGATCAATATGTATTGATTGTTATGGCTGTTGTAAATTATATTGCATTAGGGGTCGTGCTATTATTTTTATATAATGAGCTGTATAAAAGGTGTAAAAATAAAATTACTTCCGCTGGATTAAATACAGCGATAAAGAAAAAATGCAATAACGTGATGTCAGTAATATCCATGTTTTTATTGGTGGTGTATTTATTAATAGGCACTTTATATATGATAGTTTTAAAAACGAGTGATTTGAATGATGTGATTTCTATATTAGCATTGGCAATTTCGATAGCAACGAATGGACTAATTGATGACTACAGCAATGAATTTTACAAAATGATTTTAAAAATAGCAAAGCACATATCACCTACAGATATTTAAAAAGCAAGAGCGCAAAATCTCTTGCTTTTTGTGTTAAACAAGAATTATATGGCTGATGATTGACAGATATATTTTTTAGGTAGAAAATAAGATGTGGAACAAAAATGGTTTTTTGCTAGTTGGAGTACAGGTTTATGGATGAAAACAGAAGAAAATTGTCATGGATTGGACTGGCAGGCGCCCTGGTCCTTCTTGTGATGATAGGCTATCCGATTTTGAAAGAGAAGGTCAGGGAATACAGGCAGCGGGATATTTCTTTAGCGATGGAACAGTCTGCTGAAATGGCCGGGGAGATAGAAAAGGAAGAAACCCGTAAGAGGTACGGTTCCTTGGAGGAAGAGGAAGCTTTTGGTTTAAGGGAGCAGGGAAAGGTGTGCCCGGAGATTCAGCTGACGGTATTAGGGAACGAAGGGAACGGCATGGAAGTAACGGTTCCCCTGTGGCTGAGTGAAGAAGGTATCGGTTATTTCTTTTTTCCGGGATTTGCCGAAGAAAAAAAGCTAAGGTTAGAACAGATGGAAGGAAAATCGCTTTTGATCGGAGAAAAGGAGATCAGCCAGGGAGATTTGATCTCTGATATCAGTAAGGAGACGGCGTATCCTCTTTCCTGGGTTTCGGCCGATGGGGAAGAATCGCTGCATAGTTCCGTGTTTTTTCTGTATTCCTCCAAGCTTCCTACTATGTTTCTTGAAACGGCTTCCGGCAGTATGGAGGAGATTGACAAGGATAAGTCTTATGCTGAGGAAGGCAGTATTGTTCTTTGCGGTGAAACGGGGGAAACTTTATACAGCGGAACAGTCAGGGAAATTGGCGGCAGAGGAAACTCCACCTGGGGCCTTTCTAAAAAGCCATATCAGTTTAAGCTGGCGGAGGAAGCGGACTTTTTTGGTTTTGGGTCGTCTAAATCATGGAATCTGCTTGCCAACGGCTATGACGAGACAAAGCTGCGCAATGAGATTACGCTGGGTCTGGCAAAGGCGCTGGGGATGGCCTATGTGCCTGACGGGAAGATGATAGATCTGTATATCAATGGCAGTTATTATGGCAACTATTATCTGACAGAAAAGATCGGGGTCCGGGAAGGCAGCGTTGCCGTCCGGGATATGGAAGAGGTTTTGAAGGGGATTTATGATCAGGAAGAGCTGGAACGGTTAGAGATTGCGGAGAATGAGGAAGAGACCAGAAAGTGGGTTGAAGTCTCCATAGAGGAAAGGGATATTTCCGGGGGATATTTGATCGAGCGGGAGCTTCCTTCCAGATATCAGGATGAGATAAGCGGGTTTGTCACAGACCAGGGAGATCATTATGCGTTAAAAAGTCCTTTTTATGCGTCCAGAGAGCAGGTAGAATACATTGGGAACTTGATGCAGGAGTTTCAGGATGCCGTGGAGACAAAGGAGGGCATTCACCCAAAGACAGGGAAGCGATATTCGGAATATATTGATATGGATTCTTTTGTTCAGAAATATCTGGTGGAAGAAATATCGAAAAATTTTGACGGAGGTGTCACAAGCAGTTTTTTTTATAAGCCCCAGGATGCAGCAAGCACCAGACTCTATGCCGGGCCGGTGTGGGATTATGATGTGACATTTGGCAATTGTAACCTGGATGAAATTGCAAGTAATCCCATGGGCATCACCAAATTAAACAGCCATGTGCTGGGAACAGATATTTTTGCCCATCTGTATGAGAAAGAAGATTTTTATGAAAAGGTAGTGGAGACATATGAAGAACAGGCATTGCCGTACCTGGAATATCTTTTAAAAGAAGGGATTGACGATCTGGTCTCTTTAAGCAGACAGTCTGCAAAATTAGACAGTATCAGATGGGAGAATCTGGAAAACAGATACCAGTATTATGAAAATTATGATAATGACATCAGGTATTTGAAATATTTTATAGAAAAAAGGGTAGAGTTTTTAAATCAGGTGTGGCTTTTGGGGGAGACATACCACAATGTCGTTTTTACAATGGATGAGGAGCCATGGCAGATAGCCTGTGTGAAGGATGGGGAAACGGCAGGGGAAGAGCCGATTCCGTATCGGTATGATAAGGCCTCCCTTTTTATCGGCTGGGTCACCAAAGAAGGCGTGCCTTATGACAAATACAAGCCGGTTTACGAGGATATGGTATTTTATCCGCTTTGGCATGAGCTGGGGGAAGTGGAATCGCCTTAACAATCCGGCAATGGCGTTTGGTCTGGCACGGTCCGCATCCCAGGTCAGGCCAAACGCTATTGCCGGATTGTTGACCGTATTATTTGGCTGTGGTAAAATAATACAATCTTAGAAGAGAGATTCGGAAGGAATTTATGGGCAAGATAATTAAGAAACTGATGGTGCTGCTTGATAAGCGGCAAAAAAGAATCATGCTCCTTTTGGTCATCCTGATGCTGATCGGCGCGGTGCTTGAAACGGCGGGGGTCTCTTTGGTGATCCCGGTGCTTAATGTGGTGATGGACGAGCATGCGGTGGAGAATAAGGAATACTTAAGGGTGGTCTGCGATATTTTCCATATCGGGTATGAGGATACGAAAAGCCTTATGATCGTTACCATGCTGGCGTTGATCGGTGTGTTTGTCATAAAGAACGTGTTTTTATTTTTCCAGCAGAAGGCCCAGCTTAAGTTCGTATATACCAACCAGTTTGCCACATCCAGAAGGATGATGATCAATTTTATGCAGCGGCCCTATGAATATTATTTAAATGCGGATACTTCCGTGATCCAAAGAAGCATTACTTCCGACGTGAATAATATGTATGGCTTGATTCTTGCATTGCTCCAGTTGTTCAGCGAGGTCATTATCTTTGTATGCCTGGCTGCGGTAAGCCTTGTGGCCGATGTGTGGATGACGGTGACGGTGACGGTACTTTTGGTGGTGGTGCTTGGTGTGATCAAATATATCTTAAAGCCCATCATGAAAAAAGCCGGGGAGGAAAATCAGGATTTTTACAGCGGGCTGTATAAATGGATCGATCAGTCGGTGATGGGCATCAAGGAGATCAAGGTTGCCAATAAGGAAAATTATTTTATCAATGAATACGCCAAGTGCGGCGCAGGCTATGTAAATGCGGTGCAAAGGTACAATCTGTATAATGCCACTCCCCGTCTTTTGATTGAGACGGTGGCGATTGCAAGCATGATCTTATATATGATGTTCCGGCTTCTTGGCGGAACGGCGGTGGCACAGATCGTGCCTCAGGTAGGGGCCCTTGCGGTGGCGGCAATGCGGCTGATTCCCTGCGCAAACAGGATCAATAACCATTTGACATCTATTTCTTATTTCGAACCGTTTTTTATGGGGGTCAGCGACAACCTGCAGGATGAGATCCGGGATGAGAATGTAAATTATGATCTTGCGGCGTATCAGAAAAAGAGCCATGTAGAGAAGCTGGAGATCAAAGATAAGATTGAACTGAAAGATATTGTGTTCCAATATCCCAATACGGATGTGCGTATTTTTGATCATGCGGACATGGAGATCCCAATCGGGAAATCCGTAGGGATCGTGGGAACATCCGGTGCTGGGAAAACCACGGTGGTGGATATTCTGCTTGGGCTTTTACGGCTTCAGGGCGGGGAGATCCTTGCGGATGGCGTGGAGGTCAGGAAGCATTATCATTCCTGGCTTAAGAACATCGGTTATATTCCTCAGAGCATCTTCATGGTGGATTCTACCATCCGCAAGAACGTTGCTTTCGGTTATGGGGATGATGAGATTGATGACGATAAAGTATGGCGGGCCTTAAAAGAGGCCCAGCTTGACGAATTTGTAAGGGGGCTTCCGGAAGGCCTTGACACCGGGATCGGGGAGCGCGGCATCCGGATTTCCGGCGGCCAGCGGCAGAGGATCGGCATTGCAAGAGCGCTGTTTGAAGATCCGGAGGTTTTGGTCCTGGATGAGGCAACATCTGCTCTTGATAACGATACGGAAGCAGCGATCATGGATTCGATTAACCGGCTTCACGGCAAAAAGACACTGATCATTATTGCCCATCGGCTGCAGACCATTGAAAAGTGTGACATGGTCTACCGGGTTGAGCACGGGAAGGTGATGAGGGAGCGGTAATGGCGGAAAAAAAGCGCATGGCAAATTATGAGCTGCTGCGGGCAGTGGCGATGCTGATGGTGGTGGTACTGCATTTTTTGACCCACTCCCAAAGTCTTTTGGAAGCGGGGGAGCGGGATTCGTTCAACCTGGTTACCCTGGTGGGAACAGCTCTTGAGTTTTTTTCCATTGCGGCGGTAAACACTTATGTACTGATCAGCGGTTATTTTGGGGTAAAAAGCAGCTTCCGCCCTTCCAAGGCGGTGTCCTTACTGCTTCAGATCTGGTTTTACGCACTGCTTGTTCCGCTGGTATTAAAGATGATTTTCCCGGCAGGGCTTCCTGTGGTGGAAGGGGCTTTGCCCGCAGGGCAGGATCTGCAGGGAGTCTATCGATGGATCCGGTATTTGGTTCCTGTAGAAACCGAGCATTATTGGTTTGCCACTTCTTATTTTATGCTGTATCTTTTGACTCCGGTGTTAAACGGGGCGGTAAAGGTCATGTCTAAACGGCAGCTCCAGATTACCCTTACCGGGTTATTGATCTTATTTTGCGGGATCAAGAGCATAAGTCCGGTGGTCTTTGCCTTTGACAAGTATGGGTACGACCTTAGCTGGTTTATCTGCGTTTATCTCACAGCCGCTTATCTGGGACTTTACGGGTGTCCGTTATTGGAAAAGCGGGGCTGGCTCCTTTATGTTGGATGCAGTATAGGCAGTATGGCTGTCAACTTGGGTATGTACTGGCTGTCATTAAAAAATGACAGTTTCGTTTATTATTTTTCCGTGCCTTACCATTACAATTTTCTTCTCTGCCTGTTATCAGCCATAGGATTGTTTTATGGATTTTCCGGGCTGCGGATCAGGGAAGGGCGGATGGCAGACCTGGCAAGGAAGGCGGGGGCCTTGTGCTTTGGCGTTTACCTGCTCCATGAGCATGTGGATCTGCGTTACCGCTGGTATGGGTGGATCAAGGGTGTGGTCAATCCTTCGGGGAAAACCGGTTTGGGGATTTTCTTTTTGGAGTTGTTTTCCTGTGTGGCGATTCTTTTTACCGCAGGGATATTCATAGAATATGTCAGGACGGTCCTTTTTCAGGCGGTGGGGAAGCGGTTACAAAACACGGCTGTTGTCCGGTTTTTAAAGGGGCTTGACCGGGAAATGAGAGCAGATGGGCAGAAAGGAAAAGGGGAATGAAGTTTAGTGGCAATGATCTGAAAAAACAGATGATATGGGGCAGTTTTTTTTCGAATGTGGTATTTCCGCTGGCCCTTTTATTGTTTCCGCTTGTCAAGGCAAATCAGGGTATTGACCTGACGGATACCGGTTACAGTCTGGGGAATTATCGTTTTTTCACCCCAAATGGCGGAATCTGGACGCTGCTTACCTTTCTTTCTAACGTGGCAGGGGCTGCCTTATCGAAACTGCCCTATGGCGGCACAATGTTTGGAATGAAACTCTACACAGGGCTTATTGTCAGCTTTGCGGCGCTTTTGGGGTATCGTTTTTTTAAGACCAAGATGCCCCCCTGGCTTGCTTTTGTGGGGGAATTGGCGGCGATTGGATTTTGCTGGTGCCCTACGGTGATCCTTTATAATTACCTGACATATCTGTTGTTTTTGCTGGGGGCGGTTTTGCTGTTCCGGGGGCTTGCCGGAGGAAGGAATGGCTGTCTTTTATTTGCCGGAGTAATCTTAGGGATCAATGTATTTGTTCGTTTTCCGGGCAATGTGCTGGAAGCGGGACTTATTTTGGCGTTGTGGTATTACGGGGCGTTAAAGAAAAAGAGTGCGAAGCAGATTGCCGGGGAGACAGGGATCTGTATGGCAGGGTATCTGGCGGCTCTTGTTTTGATGCTTTTGGTGGTTTCCCTGTTTTATGGCCCTTCGGCCCTTCGGGATATGATTGCCGGCGTGGCAGGGATATCCGGCAATGCCTCTGATTATACGCTGGGGGAAATGCTTTTGTCTATTTTAAGTGCATATGCACATGGGATGCAGTGGATGCTGTATCTGTTTTTATGCGTTCTGCCGGGCATCCCCTTTCTGGTGATCTGGGAAGGGAAATATCTGCGGCTCCGGAAGGTTGTGTACTGTTTGTGTATCCCTGTGCTTTTCTTTGTCCTTGGGAAATGGGGGATGTACAATTTTCGGTATTACCAAAAGGAATCCGGCCTTCAGTGGGGGGCGGTGTTCCTGTTATTGACATTGTTTGTATTGGTGTGGATGCTGTTTACCGGGATGCTGGATGATGAATGGCGGCTGATTGGCTGCATCGCCCTTATCATATTGCTGGTTACTCCCTTAGGGAGCAACAACCATATCTGGCCGGTGCTGAACAATTTGTTTTTTATTGCGCCGGTGGCTTTGTGGATGGTCTACCGTTTTGTAAGATGGGGAAGGACTTATCTGGATCTTACGCAAAAGGTACCTTTATTTCCCGCAAAGGCAATGTGTGCCGGTATCGTCATCGCGTTTTTGGTTCAGGCGGTGGGGCTTGGCTTCGGGTATGTGTTTTTGGACGGGGAGACGGGGGAGACACGTTCTTTCCGGGTGACGGGAAATCATGTGCTGGAAGGGATGCTGACCACCAACATGAACGGGGAGGTATTGGAGGAGATTACCGCTTACATGACGGAAAATATGACGGAATACGGTAAAAAGGGATTGATTTTGTACGGGAATATCCCGGGGCTTGCCTATTATCTGGATATGCCTCCGGCTATCTATACCACCTGGGCGGATCTGGACAGTAACCCTTATGACAGGCTGGAAGAAGAACTTTCGGAAATCAGCCTGGGTATGGGGGATGATAGGCCGTTGGTGGTCATTACCCCGAAGCTGGATGCGTTCCTTGCAGGGAATGAGGAGGCTATGGACTTTTGGGGAACGGACCGGGCGGCTTGCGAACAGGATAAGAAGCTGGGGGTGATCGGGCGTTTTCTTTCGGAAAATGCCTATGAACAGGTTTTTGCAAATGAAGCTTTTATAGTCTACAAATAAAACCAAAGGGAGAGGAATGGGTATCAACATGATTCGTTTTAATGTACCGCCCTATACAGGGAAGGAAATGGAATATATCAAACAGGCAGTGGATCATATGCATATCTGCGGGGATGGAGAGTTCACGAAAAAGTGCAGTGAGTACCTGGAGCGGATCACGGGAACCGCCAAGTGCCTGCTTACCACTTCCTGCACCCATGCGCTGGAGATGGCAGCGCTTCTTTGTGATATCAAAGAAGGGGATGAGGTGATCCTGCCGTCCTATACCTTTGTTTCAACAGCGGACGCTTTCGTGTTAAGGGGGGCGGTTCCGGTATTTGTGGATATCCGCCCGGATACCATGAACATAGATGAAAACTTGATCGAGGCGGCCATTACGGAGCGGACCAAAGCCATTGCCGTTGTCCATTACGCAGGGGTTGCCTGCGAGATGGACAAGATCATGGAGATTGCGGGAAAGTATGGACTCAGGGTGGTGGAGGACGCTGCCCAGGCGATCATGTGCACCTATAAGGGGAAGCCTTTAGGAACCTTTGGCGATTTTGGCTGTTTTAGCTTTCATGAGACCAAGAACTTCAGTATGGGAGAAGGGGGCGCATTGCTGATCCGGGATGAAAAATATATTGAGGACGCGGAGATCTTAAGGGAGAAGGGAACGGACAGGAGTAAATATTTCCGGGGCCAGGTGGACAAGTACCGTTGGATGAATTATGGTTCTTCTTACCTTCCCAGCGATATGAACGCGGCTTATCTCTATTCTCAGTTTGAGATGGCAGATAGGATCAATGAAGTCCGGGTGGCAAGATGGGATCAGTATCACAGGCTGTTAAAGCCTCTTGCGGATGCAGGGAAGATTACATTGCCTTTTGTTCCCGAGGGCTGTGAGCATAACGGGCATATGTTTTATATTAAGGCAAAGGATCTAAAGGAAAGGACAGAACTGATCCGGTTTTTGAAGGAAAAGGATATTCTGTCGGTGTTTCATTATGTTCCCCTTCATTCTGCTCCGGCAGGGGTGAAGTTTGGGCGTTTTCACGGGGAAGATAAGTATACCACGGCAGAGAGTGAAAGGCTTTTGCGGCTTCCCATGTTTTATCAATTGACCAAAGATCAGGCAGATTACATTGCGGACAAGGTAAAGGAATTTTATGGCGCTTAAAAAACGGTTTTGGCAAGAGGAAAACTGGATATGGGCTTTACTGGCGGTGGCTTTCTTAGGGCTTTGCGTGGGCATTTGCTTTGATTATTATTATGACTTAAACGATGATGTGCTGATGAAGGATATTCTGGCCGGCGTATATACGGGAGAGCCGGAGGGGCATAATATCCAGATGCATTGGCCCATCAGCGCCCTGATCAGCCTTTTTTACCGGGTGGCAGGGGATCTTCCCTGGTATGGGATATTTTTATGTTTTTGCCACTTTGGCGGCATCTTTTTGATCATCCGGCGGGCGGTGTGCCTGTGCGGGAAGCGCTTTGGGAAGGTATTTGCGGCGCTTTGTTTTGGGAGTTTTTTTGGGAGCTTTTTTTTGGAGCATCTGGTCTATGCCCAGTATACCGTGACCTGTACGCTGCTTGCCGCAGCGGCGTCATTTCTGTTCTACACCACAAAGAGCGAGCTAAGTCCTCTATTGTTTATCAAAAAAAATATCCCGGCGGTTCTGCTGGTGTGGACGGCATACCTGATCCGCTCGGAGATGCTGCTTTTGGCGCTGCCTATGATCTGTGTGGCAGGGGTGGCCAAGTGGAGCTGCGAAAAGGGCGGTTACACGCAGGGGGTGGCTTTTGCGGGAAGTGAAGGGGCAGGAAACGGCAGAAGGATTCTGACAAAGGAAAATGTGATAAAATATTTTGGCACGTTTGGGCTTATTTTACTGGGAATCCTTTTGGGGCAGGCAGTGCATATGCTGGCCTATGGTTCTGCGGAATGGAAGGCCTTTACCGAATTTTTTGATAACCGGACTGAGCTTTACGATTTTCAAAAACCTCCGGTATATGAAGGGAATGAGGAGTTTTATGAGCGCATCGGCATTACGGAAAGTGAACGGATCTTGTTTGACAATTATAATTTTGGGTTAGATGATGAGATCGATGAGACCATGGTGGGGGAGATTGCCCTTTACGCAGGGCAGCTGCGCAAAGAAACAACACCGTTTTTGGGAAATCTTGCCGCAAAGCTGAAAGCTTACGGTTATCGGTTTTTCCATGGACCGGGAGCTGCAGGCAGTGATTATCCGTGGAATTATCTGGTGATCCTGGGGTATCTTGCAGTGATCCTGATGGCAGTTACAAAAGACATATGGGGTGCTTTTTTCAGGCTGGCGCTTTTGTTTTTTGTCCGGTCCGGCTTATGGATGTATATTTTATGGGGGGAGAGGGATCCGGTGAGAATCACTCATTCCCTGTATCTGATGGAAATTACGATTCTGGCGGCAATGGCCTTTGGGCAGTGGAAGGAGATCCGTGATGAGGGGAGGAAGAAGTGGTCCGGCACCTTGACGCTGGCAGCTTTTTCCCTGTTGATCTTGTCGGTACTGCCGGCAAGCGTCCGGCAGGTGGGCGCCGAACAGGACAGGCGCCGGGAAGTCAACGCCCCTTATCAGGAATTATATGCATATCTTTCTGACAGGGAGAATCAGGGGAACTTTTATCTGATCGATGTGTATTCTTCTGTTGCTTACTCGGAAAAAATGTTTGAAGAAGTGGACAACTCTCTGGATAATTATGATATTATGGGAGGGTGGGCATGTAAAAGCCCTCTTTGGAAGAAAAAACTTGCGGCTTTTGACATTGAAAGCATGGAACAGGCGTTAAAGGATCGGGAAAATGTCTACTTTGTGAGAAAGAAAAGTGAAGACATGGATTGGCTTCCTGCTTACTATGAAGGGCATGGAACGCCCATTGAAACAAAGCTGGTAAAACAGCTGGCAGATTTTGAAATCTATGCGGTGAGCGGCAGATCGTGAGCAGGTATTGACAGAATAGGAGTGGTTTGAGGATGGGCCAGGAGAAGGAAGATCCGGTTTTGGAGGATGAAGGGATTTTACTCAAACGGATGGATGAGGATGATACCGAAAATATCATCCGATGGCGGAATACGGAGTTTGTGCGCCGCAATTTTATCTATCAGAAACCCTTTACGAAAAAAGGGCATGAAAACTGGATCCGGGAAATGATCCGGACAGGGAAGGCTGTCCAGTTTATGATTGTCAGGAAGGATCTGGGAGAGCCTGTTGGCAGTGTGTACCTGCGGGATATTGACAGGACTCATAACAAGGCGGAATATGGGATTTTTATCGGGGAGAAGGATGCCCTTGGCAGGGGATATGGAACCCGGGCGGCAAAACTGATGATCCGGTATGGGTTTGAAACCTTAGGGCTTCACAAACTGATGCTCCGGGTGCTTGCGGAAAATATCCCGGCGATCAAAAGCTACGAAAAGGCCGGATTTGTCCGTGAAGCTTATCTGAAGGATGAAGTGTTTTTGGATGGGCAGTACAAAGATGTGGTTTATATGGCGGTGATCAAGTTTGGAAGTTAACTTCCAAACTCTCTATTGGTGCAGTATCGCAAGCCCGGCTTGTGATATGCAGAGGAGAAAATGATGAAAATGATTAGTTTTGTGATTCCCTGTTACCGGTCCGGGGAGACCCTTCCCGACGTGGTGAAGGAAATCCGGGATACTATGGGGAAATTAAATGGCTATGCTTATGAGATCGTGCTGGTAAACGACTGTTCACCGGACGATACCTTTGAGGTCATTAAAAAGCTCTGTGGGGAAAATAATAATATCACGGGTATCAGCCTGGCAAAAAATTTCGGGCAGCATGGCGCTTTGATGGCAGGCTTCCATTATGCAAAAGGGGATATCACGATCTGCTTGGATGACGACGGACAGACTCCGGCGGAGGAAGCCGGGAAACTGATCGAAGCCATTGAAAAGGGGGCGGATGTGGTGTATGCAAGGTACGTCCACAAGCATCATTCCGGTTTTCGGAACTTTGGAAGCCATGTAAATGAAGTGATGACACGTATTATGTTAGGGAAGCCCAAGGACCTTTATGTATCCAGTTATTTTGCCGCAAGAAGGTTTGTGGTGGAGGAGATTATCCGGTATGAGCACGCTTACCCTTATGTGATCGGGCTGGTGCTGCGCACCACGAAAAATATCGTGAATGTGGAAGTAAAGCACAGAGACCGCTGGGCCGGAACTTCCGGTTATAATTTAAGGAAGCTGTTTGGCCTTTGGTTTAACGGTTTTACGGCTTTTAGTGTGAAACCTCTTCGGATTGCCACGGTGTCAGGGGCGGTTTTTGCGGGGCTTGGCTTTTTGTATGGGATTTATACCATTATCAAGAAAATTTTCATCAACCCTCCGGGCCTGGTGACGGGGTTTAGCGCCCTGATGTCGGTGTTGGTGTTTATGGGCGGTATGCTGATGCTGATGCTGGGATTGGTGGGGGAATATATGGGAAGGATGTATCTTTCCATGAACCGGTCGCCTCAGTATGTGATCCGGGAAATGGCAGGAGGGGCACAATGCGGACAGGAAGAGTGATGGGGGCGGCTTTGCTTTCTTTTGCCGGTGTCTGCGCACTGCCGTGGATGCTGAAGGCCGGGACAGATGGGTTGTGGTTTTCCAACAGTATTTTTTCTGCTTTCCTGTTTGGGGCATTAGGCGTTTTGTTTTATCAGGTGTTAGGTGCAGGCTTTCAGGGAGGCTGGAAAAAGTGGGTGCTGCCTTCGTTGTTTGGCCTTGGTTTTTCCTTATGTATGGTATTTGGCGCATGCCTTGACGAAAGGGGCAGCGTGCCTTTTGAAAATGGCCGGATGTGGATTTCGATTTTGACGCTTTCCGGGCTGTGTGCTCTTTTGGTAAGGTTTTTATGGAACAGGCTTTTTTCTCTTTTGGAGAAGCAAAACGGGAAGGCGGATGTAAGAGCTGATATCCTGGTCAGGGATGGGGGAAAGCTTGGAAGGAGCCCGCTGTTTTACGGGGGGCTGATCTTTCTTTTGTATCTGCCGGTATTTTTGGCGGTGTACCCCGGTTTTTTTGTGTATGATGCCCAGGATGAGCTGATGCAGGTCATCACCAGAAATTTTACCACCCACCATCCTCTGTTTCATGTGCTTTTGCTTGGAGGGATCATCCAGTTTGTTCATAAGCTGACAGGTTCTTATAATCTGGGGATTGCCTGTTATACGCTGGTGCAGATGGCATTGCTGGCCGGTATATTTGGCTGGTGCGTTTTCCGTTTGAGAAAGCGGGGTATGAGGAAAGGCTTTTGTCTGCTCTTTACGGTTTACTTTGGAATCTGTCCGGTGCTGGTGATGTTTTCCTTATGTTCTGCCAAGGATGGTCTCTTTTCGGGGATGCTGCTTTTAATGACCCTGTTTTTGTCAGGACTTTTCAGGTCACCGGAAGATTTTTTTGCGGACAGGAAAAATCCGTTGCTGTTTGGGCTTTGTTCTCTTATCATGATGCTGCTGCGCCATAACGGAACGTATGCGTTCCTGGCTTCTGCTTTCTGCATTCTGATTTACATAGGAAAAAGGGAAAGAGCATATGTGAAAAGAATACTGGTAGTTTTCGCGGTTACATTTGCAGCCTATCTGGCGGCTCATAACGGAATCCGTATGGCGCTGTCGGCGGATGACTCTGAACATCAGGAGATTTTGACGGTTCCCATCCAGCAGCTTGCAAGGGTGGCCCAGTGGGGGGAAGCGAAAGAGGAGGATCTGGAGATTTTATACCGGTATCTTCCGCCGGAAGCGCTAAAGCGCTACACACCCAAGGTTTCCGACGGGGTGAAGATATCCTTTGACAACCAGGCTTTTCGCGAAGATCGGGGCAGTTTTTGGAAGCTGTGGCTGAAATGGGGCCTGGAAAATCCTTTTGCTTATTTGAATGCGTGGTTTATGACTTCGTACGGGTACTGGTACCCGGATACGGTGATCGATGTGTACCGGGGAAATACGGTATTTACTTATACTTATGAGGACAGTTCTTATTTTGGCTATGAGGTGGAGGAACCGGGGAGCAGGGAAAGTAAAATCCCATGGCTTTCGGAGCTTTACCGGAAAATGTCCCTGGAGGTTTTCCAACAGAAGGTGCCTGTGGTATCCATGGTATTTTCGCCAGGCTTCCTTTTTTGGGTATGGACATTTGTTCTGTGCTTTTGGTGGTACGGGGGGCGCATGGACAAACTGATGCCATACCTTCCGGTGGTCTTTTGTTTTTTGACGGTGCTGCTTGGGCCTACTTATCTGGTACGGTATGTGGTCTATTTGTGGGCGGCGCTGCCGTTTCTTTTGGCAGAATTTGATAATTTGTGGTAATTGTGCTATACTAACCCAAGTGTGAAAGTTCGCATAAGCAGGAGAAGACAATGAGAAAGATTATCTATAAAAGTAAAGCGATCGAGACGGTTATTCTGATACTTGCCTTAGTGGTCTTAGTATCTTTATGGCCTGTCCGTCTGTTCCATGAGACGGTTTCTTTTAGCATACCGCCGGTAAGCGGGGCAATGACAGAGGTGGTGGACGGGGAAAGAACGGTGCTGCAAAGCTTTGTTGCCCAGTATGACCATCTGGCGGATGTAAAATTTTATGTAAGGGAAGGAAGCGCGGGAGAGAGTTTTTTCGTCCGGCTGTTTAATGAAGGACAGGTGATGATCGCGGAGGAAGAGGTTTTGATCGAAAAAGACAAGCTTCCCGGGTATGTGTCTGTTCTTATGGATGTGGATACGGAAGTAGGAAAAGTATATCATTTAAGTGTCCAGGGGGAGGAAAGTGAGGTATTTCTGGCCTTAGAGACCATTTCCGTGGCGGATGTGCCTTTTGCCGGAACGCTATACTATGCGGATTCTTCCATGGACGGGATGAACCTTGCCGTGGATTACGATTACAGCGTTCCCTTAAGGAAGGGAAAGGTTGTCCTTTTCGGCGGCGCAACAGCGCTTTTGGCAGCGTCGCTTATCTTCTTGTGCAGAACTTATTACCGAAGGAGCGGCCATGATAAGCTGATCACGGTAGAGCAGGTGGTAAAGGCAATAGGAAACCCTGTTGTGGCGGTATTTACAATATTCTGCCTGGCGGCGGTATGTATGGGCGCATGCGGGAATTATCTGCTGGATAATACCTTCTTCTTTATCAGTGTGCTTTTGCTTTCCGGTATCTTATTTTATGGGATCAATCATAACAGGGATGGACAGGAGCCGGTGATCACGGCCGGATACATAAAGAAACATGTGCCGGACCTTTTCCAGTCGGTCTGCATTGCCGGCGTCATCGGGGGCTGCTGCGAATATATGGCAGGGCTTTATGATATCCATCATGCCATGGCGGAACGCAAGGAAATGATCTGGTTTGCCCTTGCGGTGATCGCTATGTTTAAGTGGAGGGAAATCTTTAATTTATATAATCTGGTTTATGTGGTGGCAGCCGGGATCGCCGGCAGTTTTTACTATCGGAATGAGGTGGCTTTGCTTGCCGAAAAGTCTATCAAGGAATCGGAGATTGACTGGAATATCCAGGTGATCCGGCACACGGTGATCATTGCCATTCTTTTGGGGCTTATCGTGATCCGTACGCTGATCGGCCTTTTTAAGAAAAAACTGGCAAGGCCCGCTTATGGATATGCGGGGCTTTTGATGGCCTTTTTCGGTGCGGTGGTCGTTTTCCGGAATGGAAGATGGTGGACAGTGGCACTGGCGGTAAGTTTTACCCTGTTTTATTTGAATTATGGCATGTGGGAGCGTAAAGAAGGGCTTCTTTTAAATGTGTGCAGGGGAATCATCCTGCAGTTTATGCTGGCCACCGGGTATGCGCTTTTGCACCGCCCTTATACCACTTACCGGACGGCAAGGTATCCCCATATTTTCCACACGGTGACCACAACGGCGGCTTATCTGGTGATCGTGGAGTGTGCGGCGATGGTGATCCTTCTTTACAAATGTGGGAAAAGCCGGAAGCTGCGCGATACCTGGAAGGAGCTTGTGCTGTTTGGCGTGGTGTCGGCTTATATGCTTTTTACCATGGCAAGGACCGGCTTTATGGCGGTGGGGATAGGGCTTTTGACTGCAGTGGTGGTGATGAGTGCCCAAAAAGGCAAAGAAAAGCTTGTCAATATGGGAAGATCGCTGTTTTCCATGGCATTGGCGGTGATGATCTGTTTTCCGGTGGCTTTTACGGTGCAAAGGACAGTTCCGGTCCTTGTCAGTGACCCTTATATGTTTGAGTACGAGAACTTCCGCGATGATACCCTAAGGGGGAGAAAGCTGGATTCTGTGGACGTGATGCGGGTAGGCCGTTTTATCGATCTGTTTGCGGAAAAGATTTTTGGTATCCCCACAGGAACCTTTGATCTGTACGGGGAGATTAGGGAATATAAAAGGACCCATGGTGAATCGGGGGGTAAGATTGGGGAAACAGGGAAGGCGTTTGATAGTTTAGAATGGCCAGTGGCGGAAGGCAGCCCGGAAGTGATAGAGGAGCTTGTGGCCTCTGCGGATTATGTGCCGGGAATGGAGGAAGAGGAGCCGGAGGCGGATTATACCAACGGAAGATTGGATATTTTCCGTTCTTATATAGAACAGTTGAATATGACAGGGCACGAAGAAATGGGGGCGGTGCTTCAAAATGGTGAAATTGCCACCCATGCCCATAATATTTATCTGCAGGTGGCTTTTGACCACGGGATTTTTGTGGGGATTTTGTTTGTTTTTGTGGGACTTTTTACTTTTATCTGCGCAGGTATTTATTATAGCAGGAAAAAGGATATAATAACTTATGCGGCGCTGCCTTTGGTGGTAACGGCTGCATTTGCGGCTGCCGGAATGGTGGAATGGATTTTCCATTTGAGCCATCCTTGCACAGTAGTCCTTCTTATGGCGGTTACGCCGCTTTTATTCCGTGAAGGGTACAAGTTTGAAGGTTCCACTCAAACGACTTATGGGCGCAGTATGCAGGGGAACAAACATGGGTGAAGAAAATATGAAAACAAAAAAGCCGTTTAATGCAAAATTATTTTATAGGCGCACCTGCCTGATCATTTATGATATCATCAGCGTGATCCTGGCAAGTTATGTTGCGCTTCTTATGCGTTATAACTTTGAAATGGTGGAAATCCCTGATTATTTCATAAACCCTATTAACAGGTTTCTGCCCATAAATATTGCGATCACGCTGGTGGTGCTGTATCTGTTCCGCATGTATAACAGTTTATGGGCGTTTGCCGGGGAGACAGAGCTGCAGAACCTGGTCATGGCAAGTGTGTGTTCTTCAATACTCCAGGCGGTGGGAATCCAGTTTTTTAAGGTGCCGGGGCAGCAGGCAGTGCCGGGAAGTTATTATTTCCTGTATACTTTCCTTTTGATCAGCTTTATCTTTTGCAGCCGGTTTTCCTATCGGTTTTTCAGGGGATTGAAGCATAAAAAGCAAAATAAGAATAACAATATTTCCGTGATGGTGATCGGTGCCGGGGAAGCGGCAAACGCTATCATCAAGGAGATTGTAAATAGTAATTTTTCTACCATGGTGATCCGCTGCATCATAGATGACGACGGAGGGAAGTGGGGGAAATTTATCCAGGGGATCAAGGTGGTCGGCGGCAGGGACAGGATCATTGAATGTGCCGATACTTTCAGCATCGATGAGATCATTGTGGCTATGCCTTCGGCCAGCAGGGCGGAAATATCCGCCATTTTGGATATCTGCAAGGAGACGAGCTGTAAGCTCCGTTCTCTTCCCGGGATGTACCAGCTGGTAAACGGTGAGGTCAGTGTAAGCAAGCTGCGGGATGTGGAAGTGGAGGATCTGCTTGGACGGGATCCCATTGAGGTAGATATTGATTCTATTTTAGGCTATGTGAAAGGGAAAAGGGTGCTGGTCACCGGCGGCGGGGGGTCCATTGGCAGCGAGCTTTGCCGTCAGATCGCAGGGCACAGGCCAGAGCTTTTGATCGTGTTTGATATTTATGAGAATTGTGTTTATGATGTGCAGCAGGAATTGATGATGAAATATCCGGAGCTGAAGTTGGAGGTATTGATCGGTTCCGTCCGCAATACCAACCGGATGAACTGGATCTTTGAAACCTATAAGCCGGAGATCGTGTATCATGCGGCGGCTCATAAGCATGTGCCGCTGATGGAGCAAAGTCCCAATGAAGCCATCAAAAATAATGTGTTCGGTACCTGGAAGACTGCTCAGGCGGCAGCCATGAACGGAGCGAAGCGGTTTGTGATGATCTCCACGGACAAGGCAGTGAACCCTACGAATATTATGGGGGCCAGCAAACGGATCTGCGAGATGATCATACAGACCTTTAACAAGCATTACGACACGGAATTTGTGGCAGTGCGGTTTGGCAATGTGTTAGGCAGCAACGGCAGTGTGATTCCGCTGTTTAAAAAGCAGATTCTGGCGGGAGGACCGGTGACGGTGACCCATCCGGATATCATCCGCTATTTTATGACCATCCCGGAAGCGGTGTCGCTGGTCCTACAGGCCGGCGCTTACTGTAAGGGCGGGGAGATCTTTGTCCTGGATATGGGGAAACCTGTTAAGATTTTAGATCTTGCGAAAAACCTGATCCGCTTATCCGGTTACCGGGTAGGCGAGGATATCCAGATAGAGTTTACGGGATTACGCCCAGGGGAGAAGTTGTATGAGGAACTCCTTATGGATGAGGAAGGGCTTACGGAGACGGCAAACAAACTGATCCATATTGGCAAGCCCATAGAGATTGACGAAATGAAATTTTTTGTCCAGTTAAAAGAACTAAAAGAAGCAACCAAAAATGAAGAGGATGATATCAGGCCTTTGGTCCAGGCCATTGTGCCCACATATCATTACGCGCAAAGTGATGCGCAGAAATGAGGAGAAAATGTCGGGAAAACGAATTTATCTTTCCAGCCCTACCATGCACGGGGAGGAGCAGGCGTTTGTAAAGGAGGCTTTTGACACCAACTGGGTGGCTCCTTTAGGACCTAATGTGAATCAGTTTGAAAAGGAATTAGCGGATCATGTGGGAATTGGCCATGCCGCCGCATTAAGCGCCGGCACGGCAGCCATCCATCTGGCTTTGCGGATTTTAGGAATCGGGAAAGGGGATGTGGTGTTTGTTCCCAGCCTGACCTTCAGCGCTACCTGTAATCCGGTGGTCTACGAAAACGCAACGCCGGTGTTTATTGATTCCGAGGAAGATACCTGGAATATGAGCCCGCAGGCCCTTGAGAAAGCTTTTGAAAAGTATCCTCATGCAAAAGCGGTGATCGTGGTTCATTTGTACGGAACCTGTGCCAGGTTGGATGAAATCACGGAAATCTGTAAGCGGCACAAGGTGACGCTGATCGAGGATGCGGCGGAGTCCCTTGGGAGCACCTATAAAGGAAAATATACAGGAACTTTTGGTAAGATTGGGATTTATTCGTTTAACGGAAATAAGATCATCACAACCTCCGGCGGCGGTATGCTGGTATCGGAAGATGAGGAGATTACAAAAAAAGCCACATTTCTTGCCACCCAGGCAAGGGATCCGGCAAGGCATTACCAGCATTCCCAGATTGGCTATAACTATCGGATGAGTAACGTGACGGCCGGAATAGGGAGGGGCCAGCTCCTTCATTTAGAGGAACATAAGAAGTTAAAAAAGGCAATTTATGCCGGATACCGGGAAGCGTTCCAGGATATAGAGGAGATCAGGCTAAACCCCTTAAATCCGGATGGAGATGATAATTGCTGGCTGACCTGCATGACGATCAGGGAAGGCTGTGAGGTGACACCGGATCAGGTCATGGATGCATTGGAAGCAGAAAACATCGAAACCCGCCCAATCTGGAAGCCCATGCATTTACAGCCGGTGTTTGAGCAGTGCGATTTCGTGACAGGAGAAGGGTTTTGGAGCGATCTTCCTACAGGGCAGACCATAAAGAGCGTATCCGGGGATATTTTTGCAAGAGGGCTCTGTCTTCCCAGCGATATTAAAAATACGAAAGAAGATATGGAAAAGATCATTGGGATTGTAAGAGGGGTATTTGGGAGATAAAAAGCGAAGGAACAACTGGAGGAACCATGTACAAAAACGGTATAAAAAGGTTGATTGATATATTGGTATCAGGACTGGGGATTGTTGTTTTGTCTCCCGTGTTTCTTATTTTGTACGTGCTGGTGCGGGTGAAGCTGGGAAAACCGGCGCTGTTTACCCAGGAAAGACCGGGGAAGGATGAAAAGATATTTAAATTGTATAAATTCCGGTCCATGACGGATGAGAGGGATGAAAAAGGGGAGCTGCTGCCGGATGAAAGCAGGCTTACCCGGTTTGGGAAGCTTCTCCGCTCCACAAGTTTAGATGAATTGCCGGAGCTTTTCAATATTGTAAAAGGTGATATGAGCCTGGTAGGGCCAAGGCCTCTTTTGGTCAGATATCTTCCCTATTATACGGAGCGGGAAAGGCATCGCCATGATGTTCGTCCGGGACTTACCGGGCTGGCGCAGGTAAATGGCAGAAGTGTACTTGGATGGGAACAACGATTTGCGTATGACTTGCAGTATGTGGAAAATGTGTCTTTTAAAATGGATGTGAAGGTGCTTGGAATGACGGTAGAAAAGGTTTTAAAGAGATCGGGAACTTTTTCCGGTGCGGCGCAGGAGATAGAGGATTTTGATGTTTACCGTATGGGAAAGCCGGAGAGGGTGACACCCTATTATCTCGTTCATCGTGGAAAGTTTCATGAAAATTGTAAGGCCGTTGAGGAGGCCTTTGAAAATGCGTGGGAGGGGAAAGTGCTGTATGGTTATTCAACCAAGACGAACCATCATCCCGTTTTGCTGAACTTTGCAAAAGACCGGGGATGGTATGCCGAAGTTGTATCTGCCAAAGAGCTTTCCTATGTTCAGGAGCTTGGATTCGGCGCCGGAGATATCATTTGTAACGGGCCGGTAAAGGGAAAAATGTTGGAAGAAGCGCTGGAGAAGCGCTATATTCTGAATTTGGACAGCATACAAGAAATACAGGAGTTATGCGCATGTGTGAAGGGCAGGAAGATCAATCCGGAGAATCTGCAGATCGGGATCCGGATCAATTTTAATCTGGAGAAGGAATGTCCGGGTGAAACATCGGCGGGAGACCAGGTGGGCCGGTTTGGGATCTGTTATGAAAACGGGGATGTAAAAAGAGCGATTGCGCTGCTAAGCGAGAATGGGATCCCGGTTAAAGGGCTTCACATGCACAGCAGTACGAAGACCAGAAGTCTGCGCATTTATGAGGCTTTGTCCAGGATGGCAGGAAGGATAGTGGAAGAGTTTTGTTTATCCTTAGACTTTATTGATATAGGAGGCGGTTTTTTTGGCGGAATGGTTCTGCCCGGAAAACCATTGATGAAAGAGTATGCTAACGTAATAGCGGAAGAATTGAAAAAGAAAATGGATTCTTTAAAGGTAACGCTGATCGTGGAACCGGGAGCTTGTGTGCTGGCAACGGCAGTTGACTATGTGGCGGAGGTTTCTAACCTTCGGGAGATAAGAGGGGAGCGGGTCGTGACGCTGGATGGCACCGTGATTCATATCAATCCTTTCATGTCCAAGAGAACTCCTCTCTTTACGGTAGAAAATGCCGGACAAAGCGAGAAAGTAATACCGGTACAGCATATTTGTGGGTGCACCTGTATGGAAATGGACAGGTTTTGTTCTCTCAAGGAAGCAGGCGAAATAAAGAGCGGGAGCAGATTTGTTTTTCATGGCGCAGGAGCTTATACCATGGCGTTTAACAGTAATTTTATCGTCGATCCTCCTTTGGTATATGTGGATGAAGATTAGGGCGCATAACGGTTGTAAAGAATTTTGGAATAGTATATACTGTTTTTTATGAGGTTTTGTATGAATATCTTAATATTAAGCGCAGGAACAAGAAATAAAATTGTACAGTATTTTAGGAGATGCATTGGGGACTCAGGGAAAGTGATCGCGACGGACTGTTCGAATATAGCGCCGGCAGTGTATGATGCGGACTTTTTTTATCTGGTTCCCAGAATAACTGCGCCCGGGTATTTGGATGAGATATTGGATATCTGTAAAAAAGAGAAGATCCGCGGTGTATTTTCCCTGATCGATCCGGAGCTTTCTTTGCTTGCGAAGGAGAAGGAGAAATTTCTTAGCATAGGAACAGTGCCGGTTATTTCTCCATATGAGCTGGTAGAGACATGCTTTGATAAGTATCAGATGTTTCAGATGTTAGGTAAAATGGGAATCCCCACCGGGAAGTGCTTTGTAGAGAAAGAAAAGTTTTATCAGGCAAAAGAAGACGGGGATATTGATTATCCGGTGTTTGTAAAGCCGGTCAGAGGCAGTGCCAGCTTAAACATCAATCAGGTAAGCGCCGATCGGGAAATGGAAGCGCTTTTTGGGCGGTATGAAGATCTCATGATTCAGGAGTTTATGCATGGACAGGAATATGGCGCGGATGTATATGTTGACATGCTGTCAGGAAAATGTACGTCTATTTTTTTAAAGAAGAAAATCAGGATGCGGGCCGGTGAGACGGACAAGTCTGTTTCCGTGAAAAACCCTGAGCTTTTCAGGATATTACAGGATTTTGTGGAAAAATGTGGTTTTTGCGGAATGATAGACATTGACTTGTTTGAGGAAAATGGGATTTTTTATCTATCAGAAGTAAATCCAAGGTTTGGCGGAGGATATCCCCATGCATATGCCTGCGGTGTGGACATGCCGCAGCAAGTGGTCCAAAATCTTCGGGGTGAGGAAAATCCTGTCAGGATCGGAGAATACCAGGAAGGTATCTGCATGATGAAATACAATGAAATTGCCATCGTGGATATGAATGGTAAGGAGATTGTTGAATAGATGGGTAAAATATTGATACTTGCCAATTCTTCCGACGGATTATATGATTTCAGAAATGAATTGGTAGAAAAGCTTTTGGAAAAGGAACAGGTGGTGGCAAGCCTTCCGGATCACGTGAAAACGAAAGAGCTTTTGGATGAGGGGTGTAAAGTGATCCATACACCCATCAACAGGCGCGGGATAAACCCCATAGAGGATATAAAGCTTTTTTTCAATTACTGCAGGCTGATGAGGCAGGAAAAACCGGATTTGGTATTGACCTATACGATCAAGCCTAATATTTATGGGGGCTTTTGCTGCAGAGTGATGAAAATACCGTATATTGTGACGATCACAGGGCTTGGCAGCGCCTTTCAAAAGAAAGGGATGCTTCTTGGCATGGTGGTCCAAATGTATCGACTTGGTATAAGGAAAGCGGAATGTGTATTTTTTCAAAATGAAGAAAACCGTAATATTTTTGAAAAGTTTGGGATCAAAGGCAAAAGCGGCAGGCTGGTAAAGGGGTCGGGAGTTAATTTAAAGCGACATGAGATGGAAGAATATCCTAAAGGAAATCCGGTTAAATTTCTTTATGTAGGGCGGATCATGCGGGAAAAGGGGATCATGGAATTTCTTTTGGCGGCGGAAAAACTCCATAGTGATAAGGTCTGTTTTGAACTGCTGGGGTCGTGTGATGAAGATTTGCAGGATGTTTTAGACGAATATGAAAAAAAAGGCTGTGTGAAGCAGCTTGGGTTTGATCCTCAGGTGCATCAGCATTTAAAGGAGTGTTCGGCGCTGGTTCTGCCTACTTATCATGAAGGGATGAGCAATGTTTTGATGGAGGCGTCGGCAACGGGAAGGCCGGTGATCGCAACAAATATCAGCGGATGCCGTGAGATATTTGAAGAAGGTCTTACCGGGTTTGGGTGTAAGCCCGGCAGTGCGGAAGAACTGATAGAAGCGATAAGGAAATTTTTGGCCCTTTCACCGGAGCAGAGGGCTGACATGGGCCGAAAGGCGCGGCAAAAGATGGAAAAAGAATTTGACAGATGGAAAGTGGTTAAGGAGTACATGGAGGAAATACATAAGAGCCTGAATAAGGAGGATAAAAATGAATCTGTATGAAAAACTATTAAGTGGAGAAGAGAAGCTGTCACTGGTAGGCCTTGGCTACGTGGGGATGCCCATTGCCGTTGCCTTTGCAAGAAAGATCAAGGTGGTAGGTTTTGACTTAAACGAAAAGAAGATTGCATTATATAAAAGCGGCATTGACCCTACGAAAGAAGTGGGGGATGAGATGATCGGGAGCACTACCGTGGAATTTACCGCAGATCCGTCAAAGCTCCGGGAAGCAAAATTCCATATTGTGGCGGTGCCTACGCCGGTAAACGACGATCATACGCCGGATTTAAGCCCGGTGGAAGGAGCCAGCCGTATTTTGGGACAAAACCTGACAAAGGGATCTGTGGTGGTGTTTGAATCTACAGTTTATCCCGGGGTCACGGAAGATATCTGTGTTCCTATTTTGGAAAAAGAATCCGGATTAACATGCGGAGTAGACTTTAAGATTGGCTATTCTCCGGAGCGGATCAACCCCGGTGACAAGGTTCATCGTTTGGAGACCATTGTGAAGATCGTATCGGGCATGGATCAGGAGACCTTAGATACGGTGGCGAAAGTTTATGAGCTTGTGGTGGAGGCAGGCGTCCACCGGGCCGGATCCATCAAGGTGGCGGAGGCTGCCAAGGTAATTGAGAACAGCC
The DNA here is from genome assembly GCA_910587295.1 of uncultured Lachnospiraceae bacterium. GTDB lineage: Bacteria > Bacillota > Clostridia > Lachnospirales > Lachnospiraceae > Suilimivivens. The sequence goes on from CAJULP010000077.1 coordinate 64,295, forward strand.
AGAGGGATATCAACATTGCCTTTATGAACGAGCTGTCCATAATCTTTAATAAGATGGGGATCGATACCAAGTCGGTGTTAGAGGCGGCAGGAACAAAGTGGAATTTCCTGAAATTTTATCCCGGGCTTGTAGGGGGCCACTGTATCGGCGTGGATCCTTATTATCTGACCTACAAGGCGGAAGAACTTGGATACCATTCCCAGATCATCCTTTCCGGACGGCGGATCAATGACGATATGGGGAAATATGTGGCAGAGAGTATGGTAAAGAACCTGATCAAAGCGGATATCCCGGTAAAAAGGGCGAAAGTGGCAATCCTTGGTTTTACCTTTAAGGAAAACTGCCCGGATACCAGAAATACCAAGGTGATCGATATTTATAAGGAGCTTGGGGAGTATGGGATCACGCCTTTGGTGGTGGACCCGGCGGCGGATGCGGAGGAAGCAAAGCGGCTTTACGGCATCACATTTGAAACCATGGATGCGGTGAAGGATATGGATGCGGTGATCATTGCCGTTGCCCATAAAGAGTTTTCCGGTCTTGACAAGGAGACGATCGGTCAATTTTATCACACAAAGCATGAAAAGAAGGTGCTGATGGATCTTAAGGGATTGCTTGACAGGAATGAATATCTGACACAGGATTATATTTACTGGAGATTATAAATGTTCGGCTGCCGCCTCTTGGGTGGCTTGCGATGTGCAGGAGAGGAAAAAGATGGGATATCGGGATATAACGTTTGAAGCGGACAGTGTGTTTTTGGTGACAGGAGGCGCCGGTTTTATCGGTTCTAACCTGTGTGAGGCGATTCTTTCCATGGGGTATGCGGTCAGGTGCCTGGACAACCTTTCTACCGGGAAATATGAGAATATTGAGCCTTTTTTGGAGAACCCCAGGTTTACCTTTATCAAAGGGGATATCAGGGAGCTGGATACCTGTATGGAAGCCGCAAAAGATGTGGATTATGTTTTAAACCAGGCTGCCTGGGGGAGTGTTCCAAGAAGTATTGAGATGCCTCTTTTGTATGAGGAGATCAACATCAGGGGAACTTTAAATATGATGGAGGCGTCCCGGTTAAACGGGGTGAAGAAGTTCGTGTACGCATCCAGCTCTTCCGTTTACGGCGACCATCCGCAGCTTCCCAAAAAAGAAGGACAGGAAGGAAAGCTTCTTTCCCCTTATGCGCTGACTAAGCGTGTGGATGAGGAGTATGGAAGGCTTTATAAGGTACTCTACGGGCTGGATACCTATGGGATGCGGTATTTTAATGTGTTTGGGAGAAGGCAGGATCCGGAAGGAGCCTATGCGGCCGTGATTCCCAAATTTATCAAGCAGCTGATGGACGGCGAAGTACCTACGATCAATGGTGACGGCCGGCAGTCCAGGGATTTTACCTATATAGACAATGTGATCGAAGCGAATTTGAAAGCCTGTAAGGCGTCTTCAGAGGCGGCCGGCGAGGCGTTTAATATTGGTGCAGGCGGCCGGGAATATCTGATTGATGTATACCATGAGCTTTGCCATGCCCTTGGCAGGGATGTGGAGCCCCATTTTGGCCCGGACCGGGCAGGGGATATTAAGGATTCCAACGCAGACATCGGCAAGGCAAGGGAACTTTTGGGGTATGACCCTGAATATGATTTTGCAAAAGGGATCAGCCTTGCAATTGACTGGTATAAGGAGAATCTGTAAGTGAAAATTGCAGTGAGATTAGACGACATAACACCTGATATGGATTGGGAAGGCTTCCTGCGTTTTAAAGCGCTTCTTGACCGGTATCAGGTGAAGCCGCTTATAGGGGTCATTCCCCAAAACAGGGATGAAAATGTAAAAGGCAGCGGGAACGGAAGGCCAGGGGATTTCTGGGCATATATCCGAAAGCTGCAGGAGGAAGGCTGGGTGGTGGCTATGCACGGGTTTGAGCATGTCTATACCACCCAAAGGGGAGGCTTGTTTCCACTGAATCATTTTTCTGAGTTTGCGGGACTTCCCTATGAAAAGCAAAGACAGATGTTGGAGGACGGGAAAAAGCTCCTGGAGGATAAGGGAGTTGTTACAGATCTTTTTATGGCGCCGGCTCATTCCTATGACCGAAATACCCTAAAGGCCCTTAAAGATACGGGGTTTAAAGGGATTACCGACGGGTTTGGGGATTGTCCTTATGTGTATCAGGGACTTACCTTTTATCCCATTTCCTTTCGGTTTTCTGCCACATTAAAAAAGAAAAAAGGATATTCCACCATGGTGGTCCATACCGGAACGAATACGGAAAAAGAGATGGAACAGTACGAAGGGTATTTCCAGAGGGGAGATGTCACGTGGATTTCTTATGGGGAATACTTAAATGTTAAGGCAGCAAAACGGGGGATTTTGGGAAGGTGCCGGGAATTTCTGATGGCAACGGGGAAATTTTGGCTGGTGAAGCTGATGCGGGAAAATGGAGTTTGACCAAATATGAAGAAAAAGATAGATTTGTTTACCGTCATAAATTTTTTAGCCTGCATGCTGTTTTATGTATTTTTTGCTTTTCTTGATGGTGCGGTGATTTGCGTGGATTCTCCGTCATATATCAATATGCAAAGCTCAAGAGAGCCTTTATACCCAATATTATTGGCTCTGGCCAGGTGTATTTTTAAAGGGGGGCAGGAAGGGGATTATTTGGCTGCAGTTGCTTTTTTTCAAAGCATTTTGATGGCGGTTTCCGTGTTTGCATTAGAGGAATATTTACGGAAAAAATTGAATGTTTCCAAGATAGCTTCCGTGCTTGTAATGTTGATACCGCTGGCGGTATCCCTTCTTTGCCGTTTTGCCGCCAGACGGGGATCTATGTATTCCAACAGTATTTTAACAGAAGGCATAGCCATTCCTCTTTATTTACTTTTTTTTCGGTTTCTGATAGAATATATTGCCAGTAACACTCAAAAAAGCTTGTGTTGGTGTCTGGCATTATCGTTTTTGATGATTTCTACCAGAAAGCAGATGCTTTTTGCATTTGTATTGCTGCTCTTTGCAATTATTTATGTTGCAGGCAGGAAGAAAAAGGCAGGCTATGGAATTGCCACTGTTTTATTAAGTATTATCTTGGTTTTTGGTGCAAACATGATATTTGATGTTGGCTATAATTATATGGTAAGAGGGGAGCGGACCACGCACTCCAGTGATATCAGGTTTATTGCAACGGTGGCTTTTTATACCGCAGACAGAGAGGATGCCGTATTCATAGAGGATGCGGATGTCAGGGAGCTGTTTTTGGAAATATATGATACCTGCGAGGAACAAGGATATTTAGGACATAGCGCAGGCAAGGGATGGAAGGAAAGGGTTTCCCATTTTGGCGATAATTATGACAAGATTCAGATTGATACCATGTGGCCCCAAACAAGCGCCTATGTGCAACAGCATTTTGACTGCAGCAATGCACAGATCAGTGAATATGAAGATGAGATTATGGGACAAATCAGCAAAGATGTTATTCCGCGGTATATTGGCCAAGTAATCCGGATCTTTTGGGATAATTTTCTGGCAGGGATGGTTTTGACAGTTTCCCAATTTCACCCTGTTTTGATTTACTATAGCATTGTAGTATATATGATATATCTTATTTTGCTAATTATATCGTCAAAAACTGATAAAGATAAAAAAGTATTTTTATTTTCAGCGGCAGTTTTTATTGCAGTGGTCTTTAACGTAGGGCTGGTTTCCCTGGTTATTTTCTGTCAGACGCGATACACGATATATAATATGGCATTGTTTTATATTGCCCTTATTGTAATGGCTGATGCACAGTTAAGGAAACGAAAGGGAGCACGCAAGAAGGGCTCATGAGGGAAAGGTATGGGTATCAATATGGAAACTCCTATCCGCATATTGCATGTTCTAGGCGGCACCAATTTAGGCGGCGCTGAAAGCCGGACTATGGATCTGTACCGCCACATGGACAAAAGCATGGTGCAGTTTGACTTTCTGGTACATACGGACAAGGAAGGGTATTTTGATAAGGAAATTGAAGAACTTGGGGGACATATTTACCGTGTTTCCCGTTTTCGTGTTTATAACTATTTTTCTTATGTACGCCAATGGAAACGATTTTTTAAGGTTCATCATGAGTACAGAGCGGTACAGGGGCATATGACCAGCACGGCGGCAATTTATCTGCCCATTGCAAAAAAGGCCGGGATTTCTGTTACCATTGCCCATGCGAGAAGTGCCGGAGTAGATCGGGGGATAAAAGGTGCCCTGACCCGGTATTTAAGGCGAAACCTTCCGGAAAAGACAGACTTTATGTTTACCTGTTCTAGGCTGGCAGGCATATCCGTTTTTGGAAAGAAGGCGGTGGAAGAAGGAAAAACGGTTTTCCTGCCTAATGCCATTGACTGCGGAAATTTTGCATACAATCCGGAAATGCGCAAAAAAATAAGGGAAGAGCTTGGGATTGCGGATCAATATGTGATCGGACATGTGGGCAGGTTTCATTACGCAAAAAACCATGAGTATCTTTTAAGGGTATTTGCGGCATTATGCCAGGCCAAGGCAGATGCCGGGGATCATCATAAAGCCAGGATTGAGTATAGGCTTCTTCTTTTAGGGGAAGGGGAGCGGATGGAACTGGTAAGGCAGCAGGCGAAAGATCTTGGCATAGAAGAACTGATATGTTTTGCGGGAAATAAAGGTAATGTATATGACTATTATCAGGCTATGGACTATTTTGTCTACCCTTCCAGATACGAAGGGCTTCCGGGTACGGTGGTGGAGGCACAGGCATCCGGGCTCAGATGTCTGATTTCCGACAGTATCTGTGAGGAAGTGGGGATCACGGACCTTCTGCATACCATGAGCCTTGAAAAAACACCGAAGGAGTGGGCGGATTATATCATAAAAACCAGGGATTATGACAGAGTAAGTTATTGGGAAGAGGTAAAAAAGGCAGGATTTGATGTGACGGCGCAGGCAGGGAAGATGATGGAGTTTTACGAGACGGGGAACTGGGTATGAAAAAAATTATGCTGATAACGCCAATGCTCCATCAGGGTGGATTTGAGAGAGTCTGTGTGATGACTGCCCGGCTTTTGCAAGAGGATTATGAAGTAGTGGTGGTTGTGTTTTCCATGGAAGACATAGCGTTTGATATATCAGGGATCAAGGTGATCGACCTAAAGCTCCCTGCGCGGAAAGGGAAATTGGGGAAACTCTTCAATATCCTGAGAAGGTGTCTTAAACTTAGCTTTCTGCAAAGAAGGTTAAAAACAGATGTATCTTACAGTTTTGGGATGAGCGCTAACATTTCCAATGCGCTCAGCTTTGGGGCAAAGAAAAAGATAGCGGCATGTCATTCCTTTGAGGAGATAAAGGATAATTCCTATATGAAGCTGATAGGACGCCATGCGGATATGGTGGTTTGCTGTTCCCAAAAAATGACGGAACTGACAAAAAATCTTTATGGCTTTGACCATGTGAGGACTCTTTGGAATCCTTGTGACATTGAAGAAATTTTGGAACAAAGCAGCCATACTAAGGGGGAAGATTTAATGTTTTTCCGGTCAGGGCATAAGGTTTTGGTGTCTATGGGACGGGAGGACGATGTAAAGGGATTTTGGCATCTGTTAAAGGTGTTCCGTAAAATTTATGAAAATGAACCGGATAGCAGATTGGCGGTCATAGGGGAAGGAAATTTTGAAGAGTACAAAAAGCTGGCAGATGAGTTAGGGATCAGGAACAGGGTATTATTTACAGGTCTTAAGAAAAACCCCTTTCCTTACTTGCGTTTATCAGCGTGTTACCTGCTCACTTCATTAAGCGAAGGGCTTCCCAATGCCCTCGTAGAAGCATTGGCTTTATCCTTGCCCATTGTGTCTGTAAACTGCCTGTCCGGTCCGGCGGAAATTTTAAACCGAGATTGGCAGGAGGCAGAAGGAAAGGAAGAAACTTATTTGGCTGATTTTGGGATTCTGACGCCAAGGCTTCCGGAAAAAAGAGATTTTACCGTAACATGGAAGGATGAAGGTAAAAGGGAACTATTGCTTGAAAAGTCCCAGGAGGAATTTGCAAAAGCGGTCATTGGCCTTTTTCAGGATAGAGCATTGTACGATAAGTATCGGGAATCTGCCTTAGGACGGGCGCGGGATTTCTCAAAGGAAGCGTATTTAAAAGGGTTGGTTTCCTGCATAGATAATCTGTAGACAGCCTAAAAGAAGGGATAATGTTGCCTGTATGTGTGGAATATGCGGATATTTCAGTAAAAATAGAATAACGGAAGAAAAATTACAGGAAATGAACGACACAATGTACCACCGAGGGCCGGACGACCATGGAGTTTCCCTATATCAGGCCGGGGAAGGGTACAGTGTGGGAATGGCGCAGAGAAGGCTGGCGATCATGGATCTGTCGCCGTTGGGTCATCAACCCATGGAGTCGGCAGATGGTCAGACAGTGGTGGTTTTTAATGGGGAGATCTATAACTTTAACAAGTTGAAAAAAGAGCTTTCAGATTATCCGTTTCAATCCACTTGTGATACGGAGGTGATTCTTGCCGCTTACCGGCGGTGGGGGATTTCCTGTGTGGAAAAGCTTCAGGGGATGTTTTCTATTGCGTTATTTGATCGGAAAAAGGATACCTTATACCTGATCCGCGACAGGATAGGGAAAAAGCCGTTGTATTATTGGATTGAAGATGGAAATCTTGTATTTGCGTCAGAATTAAAGCCGATTATGAAGTGCCCCGGGTTTCATGCTAAAATAAGAAAAGACGTGATATCCCGTTTTTTGTATCAGCAGTATCTGTGCGAGCCAGACAGTATTTTTGAGGGGGTATATAAAGTAGAGCCGGGAAGCATTGTAAGTTTTTGCCATGGGCAGGAAGATAAATACTTTTATTGGGATATTAAGAACGTTTATCGGGAAAAGAAAGGAACTTTCCCGGGGAATTATGAAGAGGCAAAGGCGCGGCTTTTGGACCTTTTGCGGGGAGCCGTCAGGGAAAGGCTGGTGGCCGATGTGCCGGTAGGGAGCTTTTTAAGCGGCGGCTACGATTCTTCACTGGTGACATCAATAGCCCAGCAGATATCCCATTCTCCCGTTAAAACATTTTCTATCGGGTTTTACGAGGAAAAGTATAATGAGGCAGGATACGCCAGAGAAGTGGCAGCTCATCTTGGCTGTGACCATACGGAATTGTATGTGTCAGAGCAGGACTTGCTGGATATGGTGGAGGATCTTCCTGTGTATTATGATGAACCTTTTGCGGATTCTTCTCAGATTCCGTCTATGCTGGTAGCAAAATTGGCAAGGCAGAAGGTAACAGTGGCCCTGTCCGGTGATGGCGGCGATGAATTTTTCTGCGGCTATCAGACATATGAAAAGGTCAGGCAGGCACAGCTTTTAGATGGTATGGGCGGGGCGGCATGGGCAGTCGGAAAGGCCTTCCACATGCTTGACCGATATCCGTTTAAGGTGCGTATGATTGCAGGCAACAGGGATAAGGAGACGAAGACCCAATTTGCGGCCGGTAACTATCAAAAGGTGGCAGGAGGCATGGTGCTTGGCATGGAGAAGGATTTTGTTCCATGTCTGTACGAGTTTGAATCCATTTATCATGAGAAGAACTGGCAGGCAAGAAGGATGCTGCTTGATATGGGAACTTATTTGCCGGGGGATATCTTATGTAAGGTGGACAGGGCTTCTATGAAGTATTCGTTAGAGACGCGGTGTCCTATTTTAGATCAGGGCGTGATGGAATATTCTTTTTCCCTTCCTCACAGTTTTAAATACAGTAAAGGAACCGGAAAACGGATTTTAAAAGACCTGACTTATCAATACCTTCCCAGGGAATTAATGGAAAGACCTAAAAAAGGTTTCAGCGTGCCATTGGATAAATGGCTTCGGGGAATATTAAAAGAACAAGTGTTATCATATGCAGATGAAGGATTTTTAAGAAAACAACAGATATTTGATGTTGTCTACACCCAAAATTTCTTGGAAAAATACATGAAGAAGGGCGATGCCGGCGCCGGAACAGGGGAAAATTACTCTCATTTGGTCTGGGCATTTTTCGTATTTCAAAAATGGTATGAGACATATAGGTCAACAAAGCCATGAAGGGAATAGAGCTTATGGAAAAAAGAAAGAAGCTGCTGTTTCATATTAACAGTATGGGGAAAGGCGGCGCAGAAAAGGTGGTCAGCGTATTGTCCGAGCGGTTTGCGAAGGATGGGTATGAGACGGTGGTGGCAACCTTATGGCAGGCGGATACAGAATATACACTCTCAGATGATGTAAGGAGAATCAATCTGGGGGATAAGAACAGTTCGAAAAATAGAGGCAGGATTGCATTGGCGCTGGGCAGGTTATTAGATCTGCGGAAAATGATCAGGGAAGAAAGGCCTGACTTGGTGATATCCTTTTGTAATAAAGCAAATTTTCGGTGTGCATACAGTATGGCAGGAATAAAGATCCCTTTACTGGTATCTGTCAGAAATGACCCCAGGGTGGACTATTATCCCCATAAATACGGAATGCGCCAAATGGAAAAAAAGGCGTCCGGCTGTGTATTTCAGACTTATGATGCCATGGAATGCTTTGGGGAGGAATTCAGGAAGAAATCAAAAGTAATTTGGAATCCCCTTGATGATAAGTATATGGTATCCGGATGCAAGGGGGAAGAAAGGTCAAACTATATTGTCAGCGTGGGGAGACTTTGCGTCCAAAAAAACCAGCTTCTGCTGCTTAAGGCTTTCCGGCGCATAATGGAAGAATTTCCCCAATATGAACTTCGGATATATGGAGAAGAAAGTGATGCCGGGGTAAAAGAATCCCTTTGCAAATACATTGACGAAAACGGGATGGGAGGCCGGGTCAGATTTATGGGGCAGAGCAGTCATCTGGAGCGGGAAATGAGAGATGCGTCGCTTTTTGTGCTTTCCTCAGACTATGAAGGGCTGCCCAATGCGCTGATGGAAGCTATGGCATTGGGAATCCCGGTGGTCTCTACGGATTGTCCCTGTGGAGGCCCCAGGGAATTGATAGAGGATGGGGTTTCAGGGCTGCTCATCCCGACAGGGAGCGAAGAGGGGTTATTTATGGCGGTGAAGAAGCTCCTGAATGATCCAAAGCTTGCATGGCAGATAGGGAAAGAAGGGGAAAAAGTAAAAGAAAAGGCATCCCCGGATGCGATATACCAGGAGTGGAAGAAATTTGTGGAGGAACTTACTTGATGGGGCAAATGACGGTTGCACTATATATCAGCAGTCTGAGAAAAGGCGGGGCGGAGCGGGTGGCTGCCAATTTGGCAGACCATCTGCATCACCGGGGATATCAGGTGATATTGGTGACGACCCATAAGCTGGAAGAAGAGTATCCTATTGCACCAGGGATCAAAAGGGAGATTTCTGAACCAGATGCGGCAGAACTAAGAAAAGGGAGGATTGGGAACTTTCTGACCAGATTTCGGAAGCTAAGGGGGATTTGGAAAAGATACCAACCGGATGTTATTTTATCTTTTATCGGCAAAAATAATCTTATGGCGGTCATGACTTCTTTTGGTCTGCATATTCCGGCAGCGGTTTCCGTGCGGAGCGATCCGCTCCGGGAATATTATAACGGGCTGTTAAGGTTTCTGGCCAAAACTCTTTTCGGGGCGGCGGCGGGAGTGGTGCTCCAGACCAAAGAAAGTATTTCCTTTTTCCCAGGGTATATCAGGAAAAAGGCCGTGATATTAAAAAATCCTATCAACCCCCAGTTTTTCAGGGAGCGTTACAGGGGGGGAAGAGAAAAAACAATTGTTACCGTAGGCAGGGTTGACGAAAATAAAAACCACAAAATGCTGGTGAAAGCGTTTGCGGGGATTGCGGATGAATTTCCTGAATATAGGCTGATCATATATGGGGATGGAGATAAGCGGGAAGAACTTATGAAAATGGCAGAATCCCTTGGGCTGCAGGATCGGGTTCTGCTTCCGGGGAATATAAGCAATGTGGCGGACGCTATTTATAAAACACGTGTTTTTGTATTATCTTCTAATAAAGAAGGGATGCCAAACGCACTGATCGAAGCAATGGTCATGGGGCTGACCGTTATCTCTACGGATTGTCCCTGTGGAGGGCCAAAGGAGTTGATTGACCCTGGTATTAATGGTTTATTGGTACCTGTAGGAGATGAAAAGATATTGCAGGAAAACCTGCATTTTGTATTAAATAACTTGCAAAAGTCAGATTTGATGGGTGAGAACGCAAAGAAAACATGTGAAATTTATTCTTCCGGAAAGGTTCTGGAGGAGTGGGAGAATTACTTGAATTTACTGGCATTTTCGCGGAAGTAGGTGAGGAAAGATGTGTGGGATTGCAGGGTTTTGTAATTTTGCAGGAGATAAGGTCGAAAATTTAGAGAAAATGAAGATGAAAATACTTCACCGGGGTCCGGATGGAGGCGGCTCCTTCTTTTCTAAGGATGGAAGGGTGGCATTAGGTCACAGGCGTCTTTCTATTCTTGATTTGTCTGAAAAAGGTTCTCAGCCTATGGTTTCTCATAGTGGAAGGTTTGCGATCGCTTATAACGGGGAAATTTATAATCATAAGGAGATTGCGAGAAAATTACTTGCGGAAAAGAGAGTGGATGCTTTTCGGGGTACTTCCGATACAGAGGTGCTTTTGGAAGCTTTTGAGACTTATGGGGTGGAAGAGGCCATTGGTATGTGCAGGGGGATGTTTGCCATTGCCCTGTATGATCAGAAGGAAAAAGTAATATATCTTTTACGGGACAGGGTGGGGGAAAAACCGCTTTATTATGGGATTGTGAACGGAAGCTTTGTCTTTGCTTCTGAGGCGGGATGCTTTTCCGTGCTGGACGGGTTTTCAAATCCGGTCAACAGGGAAGTCCTGGACTTGTATTTTCTTCATGGTTACATTCCGGCGCCTTATTCTATTTATGAAAAGATATGGAAATTACAGCCAGGCTGTATCCTGAAGCTTCCGGTTCCTTATGATACATGGGAAATCCGCTCTTATTGGAGCATGAAGGAGGCTGCCAGGTACGGACAGCAGAATTTATTTACAGGAAGCCGCGAGGAAGCTGCAGATGAATTGGAAAGGCTGTTAAAGAGATCGATTACAGGACAGATGGAGGCTGATGTTCCGGTAGGGGCGTTTTTATCCGCAGGGATTGACAGCAGTACGGTGGTGGCTTTGATGCAGTCACTTTATCCGGGCAGGGTAAAAAGCTTTACCATCGGGATGGAGGATGAGAAATATAATGAAGCCGTTTATGCAAAGGAGATTGCCCGCCTTTTGGGAACAGAGCATACGGAGCTTATGATTTCCGGCCGGGATGCTATGGAAGTGATCCCGAAGCTGGCCGGGATGTTTGGGGAGCCTTTTGGTGATTCCTCCCAGATACCTACCTACCTTGTCAGCAGGATGACAAGAGAACATGTGACGGTTTCTTTAAGCGGTGACGGCGGTGACGAATTGTTTTGCGGTTATCGATCCTATCAGTCTGTTGACAGGATCTGGGGGAAGATGAAAAAAATTCCATATGTTATTAGAAAGCCCGCAAGCAATCTGGTACTGGGAAGCCCCCTTAGAAAAAAGGAAATTTATGAGGTAAAAGCCAGATATCTTAGGGCAAAGGGGCCGGCAGCATTATATGGACTTATGCCGGAGGTTGAGCAGCCTTTGGCAGGGAAGATCAGTTTGAGCCATGGAAGATGTTCCTATGTGCACAGTGAATATGAGGAAGGTTTTTTGGATGAGGCAAATCATAATATTATGTTGATGGACATGCTGATGTATCATCCGGATGATATCCTTGTAAAAGTGGACCGGATGGCTATGGCAAATTCTCTGGAAACAAGGGTACCCTTGTTAGACAAGGATGTGTTGGAATTTGCATGGACACTTCCCATATCGCTAAAGCGGGGAGACGGAACAGGCAAACAGGTGCTTAGAGACGTGCTTTACCGGTATGTGCCCAAAGAATTGATGGAGCGTCCTAAAAAGGGATTTTCCGTTCCCATTGGGAAGTGGCTTGCCCAGCCAGGCCTAAGAGACTGGGCCGAAGAGTTAATAGAGCCGGAGCGGCTTAAAAGGCAAGGGTTTTTGGATTCCAGGATCGTCCAAAGGATCTGGGAAGACTTTACGGATAAGAAAATCTGGCGGCCGCAAGTATGGTATATTTTGATGTTTCAACAATGGCTGTGTGAGGCTGGTAAGGGGTAGGGCTATGTTATTTAATTCCTATATATTTATACTGTTCTTTTTGCCGTTGGTGGTGATTGGTTATTACTTTTTAGGCGGCCTGCGAAAAGGCTCTTTTGTGACAGGATTTTTATTTTGTGCCAGCTTATGCTTTGTGGGGTATCAGGGAATTTATCACTTGGCGGTTTTATGCGGAAGCATCTTGCTGAATTTTTTGCTGATCAGGGGCATGGAACAGGCCGGCAGGGCGAAGGGAAGGAAAAAGAAGATCTTTGTTTTCGGGGTCAGCATGAACCTGGTTTTTCTTTTTTTATTTAAGTATCTGGATTTTTTTCTGGAAAATTTGAATTTGCTGCTGCCTGTGGATATTCCCCTTACAGGCCTTGTGATGCCGATCGGTATCAGCTTTTATACCTTTTCTCAGATTGCGTGCCTTGCAGACTGTTATAAAGGAATCCGGTTTGGGGGAAGCCTGGATGACGGGCGGACAAAGCCTTGTTCCTTCGTGGAATACGGGGCGTTTGTTTCTTTTTTTCCCAAGCTGATTCAGGGGCCCATTGCTTCCCACAGGGAAGTAGTGCCTGGGTTTAGGAGCCGGATAGTAAAGAAAATAGATTACGGCAATCTTTGCAGGGGGATTTACGCCTTTGCCTTAGGTCTTGCCAAAAAGGTTTTACTTGCGGATACATTAGCGAAAGTGGTAAATATAGGGTATGGTAATATATCCGAACTGAATACCCCGAGTGCGCTGATGGTCATGGTAAGTTATTCCCTGCAGATTTATTTTGATTTCAGCGGATATTGTGACATGGCGTACGGGATCGGCTATATGCTGAATATTAAATTGCCAATCAACTTTAACTCCCCATATCAAGCGGAATCGGTTTCCGACTTTTGGGAGCGGTGGCATATGACGCTGACAGAGTTTTTTACCAGATATCTCTACATTCCGCTTGGGGGAAGCAGGAAAGGAACAGGCAGGACATATCTTAACATTATGATCGTATTTCTGCTGAGCGGGCTTTGGCATGGCGCTAATTGGACATTTGTCTTATGGGGAATGCTCCATGGAATCATGAAAGTGATGGAAAGGGCCCTTCATGTAAAAGACTGGAAGATTCCAAGATTTTTGAAGCAAGTAACTACATTTATCATTGTTACTTTTGCATGGAGCATTTTCCGGGCGGACTCCGTTTTGCAGGTTAAGGGATTGTGGGGAAGGCTGTTTTTCGGTGGAGGCGGCGGGATTTACCGCCCTATCACGGATAGCTTTCAAAAATTGATAGAAATCAGTTTTTTATACCGGGCAGGATTGGGAGGAGTGATGGAACGTTTTCCGTGGCTTCTTCTTACCGCATTTGTTTTTATCTTGTTACTGGCATGCTTTACTATGAGAAATACTAAGGACAAGGCAGAGACAATGAAATTTACGAGGTGGAAAATGATCCTGGTGTCAGGACTTATGTTTTGGAGTATCCTGTCACTTGCAGAAATCAGTGAATTTATTTATTTTAATTTTTAAGTGGAAGGATAAAAGTGAATGGAACAGCAAATAGCAAAAAAGTGGTTTAGGAATTGCCTGATGATGCTGGCCGGATTGCTTCTTTTTGTGGCTCTGGTGGTAGTGCTTGTTGATCCTTACTTTCATTACCACAAGCCATTTTCCTTTTTTTCCTATCGCCTGAGCGAGGAACGGTATATTAATGATGGGATACTGAGGCATTTTGATTGTAATGCGGTGATTACAGGAACCTCCATGGCGCAAAATTTTAAAACAAGCGAAATGGATGCTTTACTTGGAACAAATTCTGTAAAGGTTCCTTTTTCCGGAGCCGGTTATCAGGAATTATCCCAAAATTTAGACAGGGCGCTTGAGCGGAACGGGCAGCTTAAGACGGTATTATGGGCAATAGATTATAATGGCCTTTTAAGGGAATATGACTGGCAAAAATACGATGATTATCCGGGTTATCTTTATGATGATAATCCTTTTAATGATACGATGTATGTATTTAATAAATCAATCCTGTATCATGGGCTGCTGCCTGTTGTAACGATGAGTCTTTTAGGGGAACCGGGAACAACAATGGATGAATATTCTTCCTGGCGTAATGAGACGGGGCTGGCGCATATCATGCTTTCCTATGACAGAGAAAATGTAAAGCTTGCCAAAGAACGGGAGTTTGGGGAAAAAGAGTATGGAATTGTGACGGAAACGATACAGAAAAATATCGTGGATCTGGTAAACAAGTATCCGGATACAGAATTTATTCTTTTTTATACGCCTTATAGCATTTGTTACTGGGATGCACTGAACTTGAAAAAAACCATGTTCCGGCAGACTGAGGCGGAAAAGGCTGCAACACAGATGCTGCTGAAGTGCCCAAATATAAAGCTGTATAATTTCTTTGATCAGCATGACGTGATTTGCAATACGGATTATTATAATGATGACGGGCATTACAGCAGTGAAGTCAACTCCATGATTCTTAGATGGATCGCAGAAGATACCGGACGGGTGACGGAAGAAAATTATCTTGAGAAGATAGAAGAAGAAAGAGCGTTTTACGGGAATTATGATTATGAAAGTATTTACCGCACATTGGAGGTAGGTGGATGAACATTATCAGGATGTCCGGGGGATTAGGGAATCAAATGTTCCACTATGCATTATATTTAAAGCTCCGGTCCATGGGAAAAGAAGTCAAGTTTGATGATATCAACAATTACCGCGGGGAGAAGGCAAGGCCTATCGTGCTGGCCATCTTTGGCATTGATTATCCCCGGGCCACATGGGATGAGATCACGGCCTTTACCGACCAGTCCATGGAATGGAAAAAGAGGATCCGCAGACACATTTTTGGAAGGAAAGCTGTTGAATATGAGGAAAAAGGATTTTATGACCCGCAGGTGCTTTCATTTGAACATATGTATCTGAAAGGTACTTTCAGAAGTGAAAAGTATTTTGAGGATATCAAAGATGAGGTAAGGAGTACTTTTAAATTCCCGGAACTTGCAGAGATGCATCTGCCGGAGAAACTTCATCTTTCCACTCAAAAAAGCCTGGAACGGATTGAGAGCACTGAGGCGGTGGCCCTTCATATGTATCGTGGGGATTCCAGAAACAATGAGGAACTTTATGACGGCATCTGCACGGAACAGTATTATGAAGGGGCAGTGCGCTTTATACAGGAAAAATACCCGGATGCCGTGTTTTTCATTTTCAGCAATGAGCCTAAATGGGTAAAGGGCTGGGTGATCTCTCTGATGAAAAGCCAGATTAAAGAGGGGATGACAAAAGAAGATATCAAAAACCTGGAAAGGCGGTTTGTGCTGATGGAGGCAAACAGCCAGCATACCGGTTATCTGGACATGTTTTTAATGAGTAAATGTAAACACAATATTATCAGTAATTCCAGTTTCAGCTGGTGGGCTGCTTGGATCAATGACAATCCAAAGCGGCTGATCTGCGCACCCGGAAAATGGGTGAACGGGGAAGAATGTGAGGACATTTATATTAAAGGCATGGTCTTAGTGAATGAAAAAGGAAAAGTGGAGCGGACAGTTAAGTGATGGATATGATCAGAATGACGGGCGGGCTGGGAAACCAGATGTTCCAATATGCCCTGTATCTAAAATTAAAATCTCTTGGCAGGGATGTAAAGATGGATGATAAGACCCAGTATGAAAGGGAAAACCCCAGGCCGATCATGCTCTGGTGTTTTGGCATTTTTTATCCACAGGCGTCGGCAGAGGAGATAGAAGTGCTGACAGACGGTTCCCTGGCTTTTTTTCACCGGGTAAAAAGGAAAATTTTCGGTAGGAAATCCCTGGAGTATCATGAGGAGACATGGAATTATGACCCACAGGTTTTGGAAAAGACACCGGTTTACCTGACAGGGTATTTTCAAAGCGAAAAATATTTTCAGGATATTGAAGAGCAGGTAAGACAGTCGTTTCAATTTTCGGAAAAGATATGGGAAGGCCTGGATGACGATTTAGAGAATAGAGTCAGGGGATACCGGAAGAAGATAGAAGATTCTTTGGCAGTGTCGGTCCATATCCGGCGGGGGGATTATCTGGATAACGAAGAAGCTTATGGGAATATCTGTACGGAAAAGTATTACCAAAAGGCCATAGAGCTTGTAAGAAAGCGGTATCCGGAAGCGGTTTTTTATTTCTTTAGCAATGAGCCGGCATGGGTGAAAAAGTGGGTGGAAAGAGTATATACCAAAGAGCTTCCTTTTGAGATCATAGAAGGAACAGGGGAAGAATACGGGTATCTGGATCTGTTTTTAATGAGCAGATGTAATCACCATGTTATTGCCAATTCCAGTTTTAGCTGGTGGGGGGCATGGCTTTCCCTGGGGCAGCCTGAAACAGGGAAGAAAATGGTAATTGCCCCCTCTAAATGGCATAACAGGCAGGATTACAGGGATATTTATACCGGAGATATGATAAAGATCACACCAAAAGGTCAGGTCCTGGGGGATGTGGCTGAGGAGACTTTAGGAATATGAAGGAAATGACGAATGAGAAAAAACTGGTTTCCGTAATTGTAACGGCTTATAATATTGAGAGCTATCTGTCAAGGTGCTTAGACAGCCTGGCTGCCCAGACTTACAGTCCACTGGAGATTATTGTAGTGGATGACGGCTCCACGGACTGTACCGCTTCCATTTGCGACAGGTACGAGGCGAAATACGGGAATATCAAGGTAATCCACCGAAAAAACGGCGGGGTATCCGCTGCGCGGAATACAGGGGTTGATGCGGCATCAGGGGATTTTATCGGTTATGTAGACGGAGATGATTGGGTGGAGCCGCAAATGTATGAAAGGATGCTGAATGCCTGCCTGGAAACCGATGCCCAGATTGCAGCCTGCGTGTATCGGGAGATTGGGGAGGGCGGGGAGACGATCTATCCTTCCGGGGAAAGGCTGGAGCTTACCATGCGGGAAGCTATGGAGCTTTTCCTGGGATTTGACCCTAAGTTTCAAATCTATATTTCTGTATGGAGCAAATTATTTGACAGGAAGTTAATAAAAGATCTTCGTTTCACGGAGGGGAAGACTTCGGAGGACATCATGTATACCACATGGGCTCTTACAAAGGCTTCCAAATGTGTTTTTTTGGATGAAGCTTTATACAATTATAAGATAGACCGCAGCAGCAGTATCATGAACGTGAAGCTGGCGGAACGAAGATTTCAAAATGAGATTCCTTTTTGGAAGGAGCAGATTGGTTATCTGTACGGCCTTGGGGAAGAAGAACTGGCAAAGAAGGCTTCTTACCGTTTTTACAGGAGACTGATTGATTATTATCTGGATTTCAGGAAGCGGAAGATGAAAGCTGCGGCAAGGCAGTTAACGGGGATAATAAAAGAGGAAAAGGATGAGATAAAGCGGGTTTACCAGAACGAATTTGTGCCGTTGGGGGATAAGGTTCGGATGAAGCTGGCGCTTATGACACCTTCCGGGTATTATAGGGTGGTAAAGCTGTATGATAAATTTGTGATACCGCTACGACAGTAACGGCGATTTGCTTATATTGGTAAGATGTGGTATACTTTTCTTATTTATGTATACAGGGGATTTCAGGAACACTTCAGGACAGCAGCCACAAGGAGAAGTATGGAAAAATGGACAATGTAAGTATGCTCAAAAAGATCAGGTGTATATTTGACAGGAAGCAGAAATTCCAGCTTTTGCTGCTTGGGATTATGATTTTTATCGGCGGCTTTTTGGAGACCCTTGGGGTAGGCGCCATGATGCCGGTGGTGATGGTGCTGATCACACCGGAAACACTACTTGCGTATATTCAGAAATATGATTTCTTACAAAAAATATGTAATTTTTTTCATATACAAAATGTAAGCCAGATAACCATAGCGTTGCTTTTTGCTTTGATGGCTGTTTACGTGATCAAAAACTTGTATATTTTATTACTGACATATAAACAGAATGCCTTTATTGATCAGAACAGGAACCGGATGATCAGCCGTGTGATGGCGGAATTTTTAAACAGGCCTTATGAGCAGTACCTTGGTGCGGACATTCCAACGGTGTTCCGGATCACGGATAATGATATCCCCCATGCCTTTTCCCTGATGCTCTCCCTGATTCAGCTGGCGTCGGAAGTGGTGGTGTCCGGTTTGATTTTTGTGATGATGCTGATTCTGGATGCAGAAATGACGTTGTTTGTTATTGTTTTGTTCGGGGTACTTACCTTATTGATCATTAAGGTATTTAAACCGCGCTTAAATAAGATTGGGAGTAAAAACCAGTCCATACAGTCCAGGATCGCCAAGTGGAGAATACAGGCAATCTACGGACTCAAGGATGTTAAGGTACTTAACAGAGAAGAATTTTTTGTAAGGAATTATTACGAGAGTGGGAAAGTAGGCGCTAACGTAGCGACTACCTATGCGGTTCTTAATAATATGCCCCGGCTTTTGATCGAAACGGTGTTTATTGTGGGGATGCTGGGTTTCCTTATGCTATTTATTAAAGGCGGCGGCGATATGTCGCTGATGGTGTCTACGGTATCGGCTTTTGGTGTGGCGGCAATGAGGGTCCTGCCCAGCGTAAACCGGATCAATACTTATATTACGCAGATTTCTTATACTCAGCCCAGCCTTGACTTTGTGTATCAGAACCTGCAGGAGGGAATGAAGACGGACGCCATGTTAGCGGAGAGGAAAGCCAAGGCTCAGAAGGAAAAACTGAGGTTGGAACACCAGATCGAGTTAAACCATATTTCCTTCCACTATCCCGATTCGGACAAGGATATTTTCACGGACGCTCATATGGTAGTGCCTAAGGGTAAGTCTGTGGGGATCATCGGTACTTCCGGTGCGGGGAAGTCTACCGTCGTGGATATCCTGCTGGGACTTTTACATGCACAGGAAGGGGAGATTACCTGCGACGGGGTGGATATTTTTAGAAATTACGAGTCCTGGCTTGCTCAGGTAGGTTATATTCCCCAGTCTATTTATCTGGTGGACGAATCCATCAGGGATAATATTGCATTTGGGATTGATAAGGATAAAATAAATGAAAAGCGGATATGGGAAGTTCTTGCGGAAGCCCAGCTAAAGGAATTTGTGGAGGAATTGCCGGAAGGGCTTGACACCACCATAGGTGATCGGGGTGTCCGGTTATCCGGCGGCCAGCGGCAGAGGATCGGGATTGCAAGGGCGCTTTATCATGACCCGGAGATCCTGGTGTTTGACGAAGCCACTTCAGCCCTTGACAACGATACGGAAGCGGCAGTAATGGATGCGGTGAACAGCTTCCACGGGAAAAAGACCATGATCATTATCGCTCACCGGTTAAATACCATTGAGAAGTGTGATATTGTTTATAAGGTGGAAGACAGGAAATTAGTGGAGACCAGGTTATCATAAATGAGGATAGACGGATGATAGGAACGGAATTATTAAAAGGGCAGGGATTAGGGAACCAGCTGTTTTGCTATGTTACGACAAGATGCATTGCAATGGACAATGGGTTCTCATTCAGCATATTAGGAAGCGAGACGGTTGCAAATAATATGCACAGCGACTGCGGCATGTATTTTATGGACTTGGATTTTGGGGTTCCTTCTGTGAAAGAAGACTATCAAAGGATATACAACGAGAAGGAAGACAGGATTTTTTTAGGAAATTCACGTCACGATCTGACCCACGGCTGCTATGTCACCGGAGTGGACGAAAAACTCCTTCACCCGGAGGATGGTACGCTGCTTTATGGGAATATGCAGGCAGAAAGCTACTATCTTTCCCATAAAGAAGAAATCTGCCGGTGGCTTAAGGTGAAAGAAGAATATGACTGTAAAGAATACAGTGATGATAATTTATGTATCCTCCATTTGCGGTGCAGTGATTATTTAGACAGCCCGGAACTTTATCTGCGGAAGAAATACTGGGTTGACGGGATGAAAAATATGAAAAAGATCAATCCCGATATGAAATTTATGATCATTACCAATGACGTGAAGGAGGCCAGCAGGATTCTGCCCGGGATTCCGGCTTATAATTTTGATCTTGCAAAGGATTATACGATTATTAAGAATGCAAAGTATTTACTGCTTTCCAATTCGTCTTTTGCATATTTTCCGGCGTTTACAAGTACCACAGTGAAGTACATTCTGGCGCCAAAGTACTGGGCACGGCATAATGTCTCAAACGGATACTGGGCTTCGGAACAGAACATTTATAAAGGATGGCATTATCAGGACAGGTATGGGAAGATATTTTCCTATGAGGAATGTCTGGCGGAACTGGAGAGATACAAAAAGTCTTCTCCATTGTACCGGAAATTAAATACGAAGCCGGAAGGCTTCGTGAGCAAGTGGTATTGGACAAAAAGCCGCTGCAGATATGAATGGTATCATCTGATCAGGTTGGTACGCGGGGCAAAAAGAAAGGTCAGGATGTTATGGAGGAAAAGTTAAAACTCCCCAATGTGACACTGGCGGCGATGAGCAGTGTAAAGATTTATGAGACGATCAAGGCATTGGAATACAGTATGCAGGGGATTGAGTTTGGAGAAGTGGTGCTGATCACCCACAGAAAGCCCTTAACGCTTCCCAAAGGGATCACATATAAGCATACCTCTAAGTTGACGGATATCGACTGCTTTAATTATAAGATGATATATGAGCTTTCAGATTATATTGATACCGATTATGTGCTTTTGGTCCATGCTGACGGGTTTGTGATCCATCCGGAAAGCTGGCGGGAGGAGTTTCTTCAGTATGATTATATCGGTGCGCCCTGGCCGCTGCCGGGGCCGGGAACTACACAGATTTATCATGATGTGTATGGGAACCTTTGCAGGGTAGGCAACAGCGTGTCCTTAAGAAGCAAACGGTTGTTGGAATTTCCGAAAAAGGCAAATCTGCCGTGGGAAAAGGATGAAGACGGTTTTTACAATGAGGACATCTTTTTGTGCTGCCGGTATAAGCATAAGATTGAAGAAGCGGGGATGAAGATCGCCCCCATAGAGGTTGCAAAGTATTTTGGGCACGAGCATCCTGTTTTGGAGATTGCGGACGTGGAGGCCCCCTTCACGTTTCATAAGTGGCGGGGAAAAAATGCGGGTTATCCCCGGTTTGAAAACCCCTGGGTCAGGAGATGGCGGCGGTTTAAGGATCTGGTAAGGCCCTTTTTGTTCTGGAGACGTTAGATGGCGTAGATAAGGATAAAAGTATGGTATATGATTGTATTCCCTTTTTTAATGAAATTGATATTTTAAATTTAAGGCTCCACATCTTAGATCCATTGGTGGACCGCTTCATCATTGAGGAGGCCACGGTGACTTTTTCCGGGGAGCCCAAGGAACTTTGTTTTGAAAAAAATAAGGATCTTTTTAAAGAATTTTTACACAAAATAGAATATATTGTGGTGGACGATTCTCCAGTAGACGTGACCACTCATGAGCGGGATAAATTCCAGAAAAATGCACTGATAAAAGGGCTTAAGGATGCATCCGATGAGGACGTGGTCATCTTAAGTGATGCCGACGAGATCCCAAACCCCAAGGTATTAAAAGAGATCATTGACGGGTTTAACCCGGATAAGGTTTATCATTTTGCGCAGAGGATGTTCTACTGCTATTTGAACATGGAGGAGGTTTCCGGGAAACTGCTCTCCATCACCGGGGAATTTCCGGGCATCCGCAGGAAAATGTGGTTGGGAACGAAAGTCTTTAGTAAAAGAAGTATCCCCGGGGAAGGAATCATTTTTTTAAGGGAAGCGTCAACTACGGCCCCAGGCGCCGTGCGGGTAGCGGATGGCGGATGGCATTTTGGCTATATGGGAAGCAGCAGGGAAAGCAATGTTTCCAAGCGGATCGGGGATAAAGTAGTGGCGGCGGCTCATCAGGAATATAACAATCAGGATACGCTTGCGGAGGCGAGAGACCGGATCTTGCTGGGCCAGGATATCTTCGGAAGGGATGCAAAGTTCGAAAGGGTGGAGATTGATGAGAGCTACCCGGATTATCTGCGGGAGCATCTGGATGAATATGAGTACCTGGTGATGAAGCCTGTCAGTAAAGGCAGGCAGAAGTTTATCCGTGTGTTTATGAAGATGAAACGGTTTTGCAGGAAAGCGGTAAGAAGGGTAAGGCGCTTCTTCGGGGAAGATGTATGAATCAGAAAAACAAAATCATGGAAATTTACGGATTATGGTTTGCGGATCTGGTGACGATTGGAATTTCCTTTATTCTGTCAACTTATCTGCGTTTCGGCAATTTCAGAGATATGGGGGATAAAGCGATACACTTTCAGGTGTGTCTTCTTTTTCTGTTGTTTTGTACGGTTTATACTTTTTTCCTTGACTGGAACAGAAATTTTTTAAAAAGAAGCATGTTAAAAGAGATTAAGGCAGTTGTCCAGTACCATATTGTTATGCTTTTGGTGGTTCAGACAGTAATGTATTTTTTACAGTGGGCGGAACCTTTTTCCCGATTTGTCATGGGGTTGTTTATGGTACTTAATGTGGTATTCACATTGTCCGTACATCTGGCGGTCAAACAGGGGCTGCGGCTTCATTATCAATCGGATCTTTCACAGATCAAGGTATTGGTGATCACCCAGCAGGAAATGGCTCTGCAGGTGGTTGCGCGGTTAAAGGAAAGCCTTGACGTTAATTACAGGTTAGTGGGGGTTGCCTGTCCGGAGAATCCGGGTACTATGTCAGGGGAAGTTGGAGGTGTTCCTCTGGTTCCTATGACCGAGCGCTTTATTGAGGACATGACACTAAAGGCGTTAGATGAGGTATTTCTTTATGTGCCGGATTTGAAACAAAAGCAGGTACAAAGGATTCTGGAAGGTTTTGACGAGATGGGGGTGGATTGCCACTACTGTCTGGAATTGCCAGGAACATATTCGGACAGGGGTATGATGGACAGCTTTGGGAATTATTCGGTAATCACTTATACCCGTTTCCAGAGCAGTTACAAACGCTTGCTGATCAAGCGTGTGATGGATATCGCAGGCGGCCTTGTGGGAATGCTGATTACCGTGCTTTTCCTTCCCTTTGTGGCTATTGCCATTAAGTTAGACTCCCCCGGACCGGTGTTGTTTTCCCAGACCCGGATCGGCAGGAACGGGAGAAGATTTCAAATATACAAATTCAGATCCATGTATATAGATGCGGAAGAGCGCAAAAAGGAGCTTGAAAAGCAAAATGAAGTACAGGGGCTGATGTTTAAGATGGAAAATGACCCCCGGATCACGAAGGTGGGGAAATTTATCCGTAAGACCAGTATTGACGAGCTGCCGCAGTTTTTTAACGTGTTAAAGGGAGATATGAGTCTTGTGGGAACCAGGCCGCCTACGGAAGATGAATTTGAAAAGTACAACCAATATTATAGGCGGCGAATCAGTATGACTCCGGGCCTTACCGGGCTTTGGCAGGTAAGCGGCAGGAGCGAGATTGATAATTTTGACGATGTGGTGAAATATGATCTTCAGTATATTGATGGGTGGTCATTGACATTGGATGTGAAGATTTTGCTGCGGACCGTTTGGGTGGTGTTTGCGGGGAAAGGGTCTAAGTAGATGAGAGTGTTGATGATCGGACCGGCGAGAAACGTGCATGGCGGGATTTCTGGTGTGGTAAATAATTTCTACGAAGCAGGACTTGCAAAGAAGGTGGATTTAACCTATATTGGAACGATGGTGGACGGGGTAAAAATCATAAAGCTGCTCAAGGCGGCAGAAGCACTTTTCCGGTTTTGCATCAAGCTTCCGAAAAATGATATTGTACATGTAAATATGGCTTCAGACGTAAGCTATTATAGGAAATCTATTTTTATCCGTATAGCGCATATGTTTGGGAAAAAGATAGTGATTCATCAGCATGGCGGGGATTTTGAGACGTTTTATAATAAAGAGCTAAATGACAGGCTCAGAAGAAAAGTCAACAAAGTATTAAATATGGGGGATATTTTTCTGGTGTTGGCCCCAGTATGGAAGGATTTTTTTAGTCATATTGTAAGTCAGGATAAGATTATTGTTTTCCCGGACGGGATTTTTTTGCCGGAGCCATTTAAAAAGCAGTATGGCCAGCATAAGGTTCTCTTTTTGGGAAGGTTATGTAAAGAAAAGGGGGTAAAGGAGCTTATTCAGATTGTGCCTTCCCTTAAGGAAAGATTTGATGACATAAAAGTTTATTTAGGCGGGGTTTGGGAAGACAAGGAACTGAAGGAAGCGGCAGAAAAATACCCAGATACGGTAATCTGGTTGGGCTGGATCAGTGGAGAAACAAAACAGGAATATCTTAAAATATGCGATGTATTTGTGCTTCCTTCGTACTTTGAAGGCCAGTCGCTTTCTCTCTTGGAAGCAATGGCTTCTTATTGTGCAGTGGCGGCATCAGAAACTGGCGGAATTCCACAGATGGTCATAGAAGGGAAGACAGGTATTTTTGTAAAGCCTAAGGATGCTGGATCATTAGAAGAAGGGATGATCAAACTTCTGTCTGATAGGGAGTTATGTAGGGATTTAGGAACAAGGGCCCGAAAAAAGGTGGAAACTGAATTTGATGTTTCTGTATGTGTGGAAAAATTGCTTGTAATTTATGAAAGGGTATATCAGTCTTATGGAAAAATATAAAGTCAGCATTATCGTACCGGTTTATAATGCAGAAAGATATTTGAGAAGATGCGTGGCTTCTTTGGTAAACCAAAATTATAGCAATCTGGAAATAATTCTGGTGAATGACGGGTCAACAGACGGAAGCGGCCCCTTGTGTGATGAATTGACCCGGAATGATTTTAGGATGAAGACGGTGCATAAGAAGAACGGCGGACTTATTTCCGCATGGAAAGAAGGAGTGGAAAACAGTACCGGGGAATACTTATGTTTTGTGGACAGCGATGACTGGGTGGATACGGATATGGTATCAGGAATGGCAGCCTTTTTGACGGGCAGCGATCAGGAAATCATATCCAGCGATTACGTGATAGAAAGAGATAACGGGAAAAGCCAGTTTATCTGGCAAAAGTTACAGCCCGGTGTTTATGAAGGAAAAAACTGGGAAAAGGTCATACCCAAGCTTTTAGGGGAAGAAAACCGGTATGTGTGCATGTCACGGTGCATGAAATTGATTTCCCGCAGATTGATCGTGGAGAATAGCAAATTCTGTGACCCGGTAATCCGGACGGGAGAAGATACCATGATCATGTTCCCTTCCCTGATCGATTGCAAACGGTTTGTAGCCATGGATCGCAGGGCCTATTATCATTATCTTTATGTGCAGGAATCCATGATCCATCAATATGACAGAGGATTATTTGAAAATATACAGCTGCTCAAGGAAATCATTGATCAGATCATAGACGATAAATTTTCCGGGGCACAGCGGGAGGAAATGAGGAAAGGAGCGCAGCGGGAATATATATTGCTGCTATTATTGGTGCTGAAAAATGAAGCCAGAGGAAATCCGAAAGGATACCGCAGAAATATTTTGAAGATATGCAGGCAGGATGAGATACAAAAGGAAGTGAAAAGTGTTAAAATTGAAGTGGCGGAAAAGGCCAATCAATTATTGTATCTGGTGCTGCGGCATCCTGATCATGTGACGGTCAGCGCATTGCGGCTGGCCATGATCGTATTTTATGGTTACAGGAGAAGACATGGATCCACTCATTAGCGTGATCGTGCCGGTCTATAACGGGCAGGATTATCTGGAAAATTGTATTAACAGTATTCAAGAGCAGACTTATCAGAAAAAAGAGATCATCATAGTAGACGACGGCTCCAGGGACCGGACTGGGGAAATCTGCCGGGAACTTTCCGATAAGTATGGCAATATTCAGGTGATTGCCATGGAAGATCAGGGGGTTTCGGCCGCCCGGAATGCAGGGCTTTGTAAGGCCGTCGGAGATTATGTGATGTTCGTGGATGCAGACGACAGACTTCATCCTGAAATGCTGCAGATCCTATATGATGTGCTTGTCAGTACGGGCAGTGCGGTGGCAGGCTGTGGATTTTTTTCCTGGAGCAATAAAAAGGAGTGGGAGTCCGGGGCCAAAGCTGTGGTTACGGATGAGGATAAAAAGCCCTGTATCCTTCCAAATGACGGACTGCTTAGGCAGATAGCCGGGGGGAAGGATACCAGATGCTGGGCAAAGCTGTATAAAAGAACGATAATGAAGGAACACAGATTCCGGGAAGACCTGACCATCGGGGAGGATATGCTCTTTTTACTGGATATTCTACAGGATGTTGATCAAATGGTCTCTGTGGGATTTAAAGGGTATGGATATTATCAAAATCCTGCCGGTGCCATGAACCGGGAATTTACACCGGCATATATGGATCAGATTACATGCTGGGAGCTGGCAAGAGAAGCAGCTGTTAAGACGGAACATGGCAGCGGCATGGAAGCTGTGGTAACAGAAAAGCTTTTGATGGCTATCATGCTGACGGCAGGGAAATTATCTTTTTTATCTTCCCGGGAAAAAAAAGTACAGGAGAAATATATTCGGACATGTATCCTTAAGCTTCGGGAAAACCTGAAGGTAGAAGGTGCATACGGGCGTTTATCCAGAGGGTATCAGGTAAAGGTAAAACTGTTTGAAAAAGCTCCGGCGTTTTATCTGTGGCTTTATCATTTCCGGAAATATATCTAAAGAAGGGTTTTTATGGAAAATAAATTGATTTTGTATATGCATGCAGGCAGCGGCAACCACGGATGTGAAGCTATTGTGAACAGCCTTTGCCATATGGTCAAAGGACCAATATCTCTTGTAAGCTACCGGGCGAAGGAGGATGAGAAGTATTCCTTAGGGGAACTTTGCCAGGTGATGCAGGAGCGGAGTTTTGAGGGGCATAAGTGTGCCCATGTGTTATACTATATTTACCGGAAGCTGACGGGAGATAAAGAAAGCTTTATCAGATACCGGTATCGTCAGGCTTTTGAGTGCGGAAAGATTCCTCTGGCCATTTCTATCGGCGGGGATAATTATTGTTATGACAGTATGTTAAATGACCTGCGTCTGGCCAATTCGGCTTTTCATAAAGCCGGAGTGCAAACTATGCTTTTGGGTTGTTCCATTGAACCGGAGCTTTTAGGCAGGCAGGAGATTATGAAAGATTTATCCGCATATCATACCATTATTGCCAGAGAATCAATCACTTATAATGCCCTTAAGCAGGCGTTTTATGGAACGGGAGAAGAAGATGCCCAAAAAGCTCAGGTATCCAGCGGCATTCCCTACATACTCTGCTATCCGGATCCGGCGTTTACGTTGAAAGCAAAAGAACTTCCGCTGCCGGAAGGCTTTGTGGAAGGAAATACGGTTGGGATCAATATCAGCCCTATGGTGCAGGATAATGAGGAAAAAGGCGGCATCACGATAGAATGTTACCGGGAATTGATTCGTTATATTATAGAGAAGACGGATATGCAGATTGCCTTGATTCCTCATGTGATATGGATGAATAATGATGACAGGAAGCCGATCCGCCAATTATATGATGATTTTAAGGCAAGCGGACGGGTGGTGGAAATTGGGGATGGCTCCTGTGAGGAGCTAAAGGGCTATATTGGCCGATGCAGTTTGTTTGTGGGGGCAAGGACTCATGCCACGATTGCGGCCTATTCATCCTGTGTTCCTACTTTGGTGGTGGGGTATTCGGTGAAGGCAAGAGGGATAGCCAGAGATCTATTTGGTACGGACGATCATTACGTGATCCCGGTACAAAGCCTTCGGCAGAGGGAGGATCTTGTAAAGGGGTTTAGATGGCTTTTGGAAAGAAAGGATGAGATGAGAGACAGGCTTTTGCGGGTTATGCCGGAATATCAAAAGGAGGCGCTTTTAACCGGGAAAGAAGTGGACAGACTATGGGAAGAGTTCAGCGGGCAGCAAGGAATATAATTTTTGGATATATTGGCAATCTGGCCACCCAATTGCTTGGGTTTGTCCTGCGTACTGTTTTTATTGCTCATTTAGGGGATACCTTAAATGGTGTCAATGATCTGTACACAAGTATATTATCAGTGCTTTCCATGGCGGAACTGGGCGTGGGAACTGCGCTGAATTACAGTCTGTACGGGCCTGTGGCGAGGAAGGATTATGAAAAGATCAAGTCCTATATGCGGCTTTACAGGCAGGCTTATTGTGTGATCGGTCTGGTGATCGCAGTGATCGGGCTTTTGATTTCGCCGTTTCTGCCTTTTTTGGTAAAACAGCCCCAGGGAGTCACAGTAAGAGATATGACGCTGTATTATTTCATATTTCTTTTCAATACGGTAAGCTCCTATTTTGTGGCATATAAGTATAGTCTGGTCAATGCGGAACAAAATAATTATATCCAGACCAATATCATTACCGTGACGAAAATGATCACAGTCACTTTGCAGATCGCGGTGATCCTTACCACGGAAAATTTTTATTTTTACCTGCTGACGGCAGCATTTGTGGAGTTATTACAGAAATTTTTTGTCAGTTGGTACTTAAATCGCCGCTATCCCTACCTAAAAGATAAAAATGTGGTAAAATTATCCAGTGAGGAGACCGGTGAGATCGTCAGAAAGACCAAGGCGCTTTTGTTCCATAAGATAGGAGATGTGGCAAGGCTGCAGACAGACAGCATGATCATTTCCGGTTTTATCAATGTAACATTAGTGGGATATGTGGGGAATTATAATTTAATCTTGACTTCGGTATCAAATTTTGTAAATATTATTTTTAATTCGGTGCTTTCAAGTTTTGGAAATCTGATCGCCACGGAGTCTAAGGACAAGCAGTATCAGGTTTTTAAGGTGTACCGTTTCTTTGCCTGTTGGATTTATGGGTTTTCGGCGGTGGGATTTTTTCTGCTTTTGACGCCGCTTATCATACTTTGGCCTTCGGTAGGGCCTAAAAAGACCTTGCCTGTGGCGGTGATCGCCTGTATTTTAACTGATTATTATTTTAAAGGCGACCGCATTGTGCTTTCAAATTTTAAGACAGCAGCAGGAGTTTTTGAGCAGGATAAGTACCTGGCGCTGATACAAGGCGGGGTAAATCTAGTGATTTCCATTGTGCTGGTACAAAAGATCGGACTGATAGGGGTTTATATTGGCACGATCATTTCAGGACTGATTGCCAATGTGACAAAACCATACATTATTTATAAAGCTTGTTTTGGCAGGGATGTAAAGACTTATTTTGTGGATTCCGTTAAGTACTTGGCAGTGATCTTGGGGATATTAGCGCTTCTTTTAGGGATTAAGCATGTAATAATGCAGGAAGTGACGGTTATAAACTTTGCGGTGATGTTTGTAATGATCAGCGTGGCGTTTAACGGGATTTTTCTTTTGTTATTTGGAAGAACGGAAGAGTTTGGGTATTTGTGGGGGATTGTGAGGAAGAAACTGGGAAGGAGATAAAGAAGCAGTTCTATGAAAGAAGATAGATTTATTAAGAAGCTTTATGATCAAATATGTAGTTTCTTATCGGTGAAAAATATTTCATGGATAGCTTTTGTCTTATTTGTATTATCGCTGATTCCAATCTGCTATTTATCTTTTGTAAATAGAGCATCAGGCGATGATTATGGTTATGGAGTTTATACCAGGGCAGCATGGATGGGTTCCCATTCTTTGGTGGAAGCAGCCAAAGCAATTGGAGTTACTATAAAACAGTATTATGAAGGATGGCAGGGAACATGGTTCAGTATAGCGGTATTTGCGCTGCAACCGGAAGTTTTTAGTGATAAAGCATACTTTATAGTAGTATTTTTAATGCTCTTTTTATGGATTGGAAGTACAGTACTGCTATTTAAGCAGATATTTAAAACGGAAATAGGTTTGGACAAATGGTATGTTTTTTTTATATTGATTGTTTATTTAGTGATAAGCATTCAGTTTATACCGAGTACCAAATCATCCATTTTTTGGTTTAACGGATGTGCGCATTATATGCTGCCATATACTATGTGCCTGATTGTAGTGTGGTGTTTGCTTCGCTTTGGAAAACAGTATAGATTTCGGTATTTAGCAGGCATAAGTATTCTTATGGCATTAATGGGGGGCGCTAATTATCAGGCAGCATTGTTTGCGTTGATTAGTTTGGTTTATATAGGTGTGGGAAATTTTATAAAATATAAGAATAAAAAAGTTTGCTTATTATTTATTCCATTTTTGTTGGAAATGATCGGGCTGGTTATAAGCATGAAGGCTCCTGGAAATAAAGTCAGGGGAGGAGAAGAATTTGGTTTCTCCATAACAAAAGCGTTAGTGACGGTTGGGAATTGTTTTATAGAAGGCGGCAAAACAGTTATAAATTATATGCAGACAAAACCAATTGTGATTATAGGGCTTGCTGTGTTGTTTCTAATTTTTTTAGGAGGATGCAAAAGTAAGGGGAAGAAAGAAGATACGGAACATCCTGTTATTGTTATGTTAGCGCTGGTCTGCCTTTTTTGTGCTATGCAGGCACCAGAATTATATGCAAATGTGGAAGTATCCAGCGGGGTACGCAATATGAATTATCTGGTATTTTTGCTGGCGGCTTTAGGATGCTTATGGGTACTGGCAGCAGGAGTTGCGGATAAAATTAAAATGACCGGAGACGTAGTGCATAAGGGTATAGTTATTCCCGGAATATTTTTGTGCCTGATTTTATTGATTTTTGTTAAAGGTAATTTGAAAGAAAGCACTTCCTGGGTTTCTTTTGAATACATTAGAAGCGGCCAGGCAGCGGATTATAAAGAACAGATGAATCTGCAGACCAGGATATTAGTAAATGAAAATGTAAAAGATGCAGTAATTCCTTTCGTGAATGATGTACAGGGGCCTCTTATGTCTATGCCGGCAACGGATGACCCCAGTGCGTGGACCAATACTGTGATGGCACAATTTTACGGAAAAAATAGTATAGTTGCGATGCCAAGAGATGAATGGGAAGAAAAGCAAGGAAGGAGATAAGAATCATGCTGGAAATGGTGAAAAATGCGGAAATGGATCTTCTTATTTACCCGAAGCGGGGAATGGGTTATTGTTTGAAAAGGACTGCCAGAATGCTTATGGGTAGGGCTGTAGAGCCTGTTGATAGGATTAACTGGCCAAATGGGCTGCTTGCAAAAGGCTTAATGGACTATTACCATAAGAATAAAAATTCGGATGAGGCACGGATTATCATAGAATATCTTAGAAAGTATTATGACAGGTGGATCCGGTCCGGGCATAAGCTTTATTATGTGGATGATATGGTAAGCGGCATGGCGCTTATTGACTTGCACCAGATAACGGGGGATGAAAAGTATAAAAAAGCAGCAGAAAATATGCTGGATTTTCTGGAACATCATGAACGGGATGAAGCAGGAAGCTTTTTTTACAGGCCCAGACAGAAAAATGGATATATTTTTGCGGATATGGTAGGGATGGTATGCCCGTTTTTAAGTAAATATAGCAGTACATACGGGAATAAGAATGCAATGAACATGGCAGTGACCCAGATACAAAATTTTATCGGATATGGTATGGATGGAAAAACAGGACTTCCTTATCATGGGTATCAGTATGAAAGTGGTGTGAAATATGGCATCATTGGATGGGGAAGAGCAGTGGGATGGCTGATGCTTGGCATGTCAGGAACATTGGCTTATCTGGATGAACGTGATGCCGGGTATGAAGTGATCAAGCAGACTTACCGAAGGCTTGTGGATAAAGTAGAGGCCTATCAGTTAGAAGGGGGACTTTACAGCTGGCAGCTTGGCGCAAAGGATGGACCGGTGGATACTTCTGCTACGGGGATGATTTTGTATTCTATTGCACAGTCATTGGAGAATAAAGTACTGATTGGAATCCATAAATCCCGCATGGTAAGAGGGCGGGATGCGTTGCTTGGTTCGGTCAAGGATGGGAAGATTTATGGTGCGTTAGCGGAATGTCAGGGATTTAGCATGTACCCACAGGTGTATGGGGCCTATCCCTGGTCTATGGGTCCGGCGTTGTCACTGCTTGCAATGATTGGGGAAGAGGAATAGTTTGCTATGGTTATTGTTCAGGTTGCAGGGGGATTGGGAAATCAACTCCAGCAGTATGCGCTATACAGAAAATTGATCCGGCTTGGCAAAGAAGCGAGACTGGATTTATCGTGGTTTCAAAATCTTGATGAAAAAAAGGAAACTGGTGCAGTTACCGGAAGGGAATTTGAACTTGAATATCTTGACCGGCTGGTTTATGAGGAATGTACTCAGGAAGAAAGAGAGAGACTGATTGGAGGTATGAATATTGGAGGGAAGCTTCGTAGAAAGTTATTGCCGGCCACAGTCCACTGGTTTCATGAAAGTAAAATGTACCATCCGGAAATTTTTGAGTTTGAAGATATGTATTTGTCCGGATATTTTGCCTGTGAGAAATATTATGCTGATATTATGTATGATTTAAGGGAAAAGATACAATTTCCGCCGAGTCAAAATCCTTTAAACAAGGAAATGGCAGAGGGCATGCAGGAATGCAATTCTGTTAGTGTGCATATTCGACGGGGGGATTATCTGAATCCTGAAAATAAAGCGATGTTTGGAAATATCTGTACGCCAGCTTATTATAGGAAGGCGCTGGAAGTGATGAGAGAAAAAATGCCGGATGTGCATTTTTATATTTTTTCGGATGATATCCCTTATGTGAGAAAGGAACTTAAAGGGGAAGATTTTACGATAGTGGATATCAACCATGGGAAGGACAGCTTCTATGATATGTGGCTGATGAGCCAGTGTAAGCATAATATCTGTGCTAATTCCACGTTTAGCTTTTGGGGGGCGAGGCTGAATGCAAATGGGAATAAGGTTATGATCAGGCCGACGATCCAGAAAAACGGACAGGTGTTTGTGAAGGAAGAGATGGAAGAATTGTGGAGCGGGTGGAGGTTTATAAGTCCGGAAGGGGTATTGGCGTAAGAAAGGAGTCATAAAGACTAAGTGAGAGGAAACAGAAGAATCGTACTGTGTGCAGCAGGAGGGATGATCCTATTATGTTTGATATATTATATTGAAATATCTCATATGTGTGTGGAAGGAAACCAGTTATTAATCAACGAAGTATGCAGTAATAATTTTTCCACAGGGTTGAAAGACCAATATGAGGACTGTGATTGGATTGAACTGTATAATCCCACCAATGAGACAATTTTCTTAGGTGACTATTATCTTTCGGATGACAGGAAAAGTTTGAATAAGAGTAAATTGCCGGATCAATATCTTGATGCTGGAGAATATTTCATTGTCTATGCCAAGGGGGAGGAAGGGAACCAAGAATTTGATTTGAACTTTCGAATCAGTTCCAAGGGGGAGATACTCTATTTGTCAAAAGGTGATCAGATGATTGATCAAGCAGAGATTCCGGCTCTTGAAACAAATGTCACATGGAGCAGAATGGAAGAAGAATGGGCTAAGACCCAGTCTACGGCAGGACTTTCCAATCAGGGTGCAGTAGTCATTTCAGATAAACAGGTTGAGCCTCCCTGCTTTTCAAAGCAGGGAGGATTTTACAATGAAAAATTTTTTCTGGAAATAGACGGAAACGGCGAGATATTTTATACGTTAGACGGAAGCGAACCGGATTGCAATAGTTTCAAATATACAGGACCGATTGAAATTAAAAATATTTCAACGAATCCAAATGCGCATTCGATGCGTACGGATTTGTCAACGGTATCACAGTTTATCCCTGATGAATTAATTGATAAAGTGGTGACGATAAGGGCTGTCTGTGCGGATGAAAAGGGGAACCTCAGCGATACTGTGACAAACTCTTATCTGGTCGGACATCAGGAAGAGTCAGCGTATAGGGAAGTTTATACGATATCATTAGTGACAGATCCGGATAATTTATTTGATTATGAAGAAGGTATCTATGTTTTAGGAAAAGATTACGATGAATACATGCTTGAGGATGGCAGTAAGGAAGATGACTTTTGGATTCCTGCCAATTATAGAAGAAGAGGGAAAAAGTCGGAAAGAGAAGGACATATAGAAATCTGGGATGAGAATGGAAAGGAAATGCTAAAAAGGCAGATTGGCATGCGGATCCATGGGTCTACAACAAGAGGATCGCTGCAAAAAAGTTTTTCCATTTATGCAAGGGAAATGTATGATGAGAAAGGAATCTTTGACGAGGACATTTTTGGACAAGGTGAGGAGATAAGGAAATTTTTTATTTATTCAGACAGGGATGATTCAAAGTTAAAGCATATTTTGAGCCAGCGGCTGATCGTGGACAGGGCAGTAGAAACTCAGGAATTTATACGGTGCAACGTTTTTTTAAATGGAGAATATTGGGGGCTATACTCTTTGGCGGAAGTGTACGATGAATATTATTTCCAGAATAATTACGGAATAGAGAAAGACAGCGTGGAAATTCATGAAGGGTCTACACCTGATTCTATTACAGAATTTCTCAGTTCGAATGCGGATTTGTCTCCAGATCAGCTTTACGAGGAACTCTCTGAGCTGATAGATATGCAAAGCTTTATTGATTATTATGGAAGTATGATTTATATGGATGACTGGGACTGGCTTCCGGGGAATGCAAGATGCTGGAGAAGTATTACGAAAGGAATGCATGAAAAGCAAGATGGGAAATGGCGCTGGTGTGTCTGGGATATGGAAGGGGCAATGAACGCTTATGACAGAAATACATTTCAAAGCGGTAATGAAATGTGCTGGGAGAATGATCCCGTTGTAAAAGAGCTGATGAAAAGTGAAAAATTTCGCAAGGATTTTGTGATTTCATTTATGGATATGGTTAATCACAATTTTGAGGAGACGCATGTACTTATGGAAATTGATGAGGCATTGTCCGAATATGAAGCATCTTACGAGCTGAATAAAGTCAGGTATTTTGAAAACCGTGAAACAGGCAAATATTTCGATGCTGTTAAGGAGTTTTTTGTGAATCGTAAAGACAAGGCAATCACTTATTTAAAAGAGGAATTTGATCTTTTGTCGGATCCTGTTTATTTTGTTTTATTATGTGACAAAGAAAATGCGGCGGAATTTCATATTAATACGTTGGCTATGGATAAAGATTGTGTTTTTTGGCAGGGATTGTACTTTAATGATTATCCGGTCACGCTGTCTGTTGACAAGATAGAATCTGGTGAACAGTTTCTGGGATGGTACAGTGACAGTGGGGAATTGCTCAGTACAGAATTGGAAATAGAAATAGAGATGGGGAATGAGACAAAAGTGGTTCATGCAAAATTTGCAGAATGAAAGGAAGACTGGGAGGATGGCAAAAGTTGAAGATACTAATGGTCAATAAGTTTTTGTTCCCAAACGGCGGTTCAGAAACTTATATGTTTGAGGTTGGGAAGCAACTTCAAAAAAAAGGGCACGAAGTGCAGTATTTTGGAATGGAGCATGGGAACCGTGTTGTTGGAAACCGTGTAAACAGTTATACGCCCAATATGGATTTTCATACGGGGAAATGGAACAAAATCTTTTACCCGTTCCGAATCATTTATTCCCGGCCAGCCAGGAAGAAGCTGAGTTCTGTCCTGAATGATTTTGCTCCGGATGTGATACATTTGAATAATTTTAACTTTCAGTTGACTCCTTCTATCATATATGAGATTATCAAGTATGGAAAAAAGGCTGGAAAAAGAATTAAGATTCTGTACACGGCACATGATACGCAATTGGTATGCCCCAATCATTTAATGAGGATTCCGTCTACCGGAAAACTGTGCCAGCAGTGCATGAGGCGGGGCTATTTAGAATGTGTAAAGAATGCCTGCATTCATGGGTCAAAGGCAAAAAGTTTCTTAGCTGCTGTGGAAGCTGTGTTGTATAAAAGATTAAAAGTATATCAGTGGATAGATTGTGTGATCTGCCCTTCTTATTTTATGGAGCAGCAACTGCTCCACAGGAAAGAATTTCAGGGTAAGACGAAAGTCCTGCATAATTTTATCCCGGAAGGACATTTGGGTGCTATGGGGATAAGGCAAAAGGGAGCAGGCTGGGAAAAGGAAGGATATGTGCTTTATTTTGGCCGTTTTTCGGAGGAAAAGGGGATAGGTACATTATTAAAAGTATGCCGTGAGCTTCCCCGGATTCCCTTTGTTTTTGCAGGGGGTGGGCCTTTGGAAGGGGAGGTAAATGAAACAGGGAATGTTAAAAATGCAGGGTTTCAGGAAGGGGAAGAGCTTGCCAAATTGATACGGGAAGCAAAATTTAGTGTTATTCCATCGGAATGCTATGAAAATTGTCCGTTTTCGGTGATGGAATCCATTGCTTTAGGTACGCCGGTCATAGGAAGCCGGATTGGCGGGATTCCGGAACTGATTGAAGAAGGAAGGACAGGAGATTTGTTTTGTGCGGGGGATGCAGAGGAGTTAAAAAATAAGGTGGAAAGCCTGTGGAATGAGCCGGAAAGGCTACAGGCGTATGCGGAGGGATGCTGTAAAAAGGGATTTGATACGGTTGGGTCATATTGTGAAAAGCTGCTGGAAGTGATCAGGCGGCTATAAAGAGGGATTTTTATGCAACTGATCAGAAAAATCAGAAAATTAGGATGGAAGCTGGGATTTCAAAAACTGGTTGGGTATGAGGCAATCTTTTCCTGTGCCTTTTGTGACAGGGAATATGGGAAAGAACTCTACAAAGGAAATGATATCAAAGACAAAGTGTTTACGGTTTTGCCCCACACGAAGGAATATTGGTATGCGGATCCTCTGGTTTGGGAGAAGGACGGGAAAGATGTGGTTTTTTTAGAGAGGATGGACAGACGGACAGGACTTGGCTGCATTGCATGTTCTGATATCTCAGACGGTTCTTGGAAGGAACCGGTTCCTGTTATCGAAGAGGCTTACCATATGTCTTTTCCCATGTGCTTTGAGTGGGGCGGCGAGCTGTTGATGATTCCGGAAACAGAAATGAATCAGTCTGTGAACCTGTACCGCTGTGTGGAATTTCCGTACCGATGGGAAAAAATAGGAGAATTTCTAAAAGGGCGGAAGCTTGTTGATAGTATTGTCTGGGAGAAAGAAGATGACAAGGTAAGTATTTTGGCTTCTGTGTATGATCCGGGAGATACTTTTTATACCCGGTTTTACAGGTATGAGTTATACAAAAAAGAAGGCGGGATCGATGTCCGTGATGGGGGGAATGGGTCTGATTCCTATACGTTGCGGTCTAGGATGGCAGGGCCTGTGATCGGGGTAAAGGAGCCTTTGGTTCCTTTACAGCGCAGTACATCCGGGATCTACGGATATTCTGTGCAGTTTTGCGAAAAAGGGGAAAAACTACCTGATAAGCAGATTAAAGAGCTGCTTCCGGCCAGTTTTAACGGGGCGGAACATCATAACGGTATAGGGCGTAAGCTGCTAGGGGTGCACACATACAGCCAGTCATCCCGATTTGAAGTGATTGATATCCAATATTTGGTTTACAATAAAAACAAATGGAGAAAGAAATGAAGGTAATGTTTATCATTCCGCGCATGGTAGGTGGAGGTGCGGAACGGGTCATATCGGTGTTGGCAAATGAATTTGTAAACCGGCAGATGGAGGTTAAGATCCTGATGACGGCTGGTGATGATATGGCCTATCAACTGGATGAACGTATTGAGGTCATCCAAATTGGAGGAAGGACAGACGGAAGTCTCCTAAAGCGGATGGCCAGGGTCATGCGGATGCGGAAGGTGTTTCGGAAGAACCGGGATTATATTCTGGCTGCTTTTGAGCCTGCGACTGCTTTTTTTACCTGCCTTGCAAGAGCGGGATTAGGGATGAAACTGGTTTCCTCTGAGCGCAATGACCCGGAGTCATTTCCCAATAAACGGATACGGGAATATGCATTTTTGCATTCTGATAAAGTAGTGTTCCAGACCCAGGCAGCGTTATCGTATTTTCAAGAAAAAATACGGAAAAAGGGCGTTGTGATCGCGAACCCCATCACGGAAAAACTGCCGGAGGTTTATGAAGGGCCCAGAAAACATACGGTGGTTGCTGCCGGGCGGCTTGTGGAACAAAAAAACCATGTGAGCCTGTTTCGGGCATTTCAGAAATTTTTGCAAAGGTTTCCTGATTATGTGCTGCATTTGTATGGAGAGGGAGAGCTGGAGCAGGAATTAAGAGACCTGGCAGGAACATTAGGTATCAGGGAACATGTGATTTTTGAGGGTTTTCATAAGGATATTTTGGAGGAAATAAAAGATGGAGGGATGTATGTGCTCTCTTCGGATTATGAAGGGATATCCAACTCCCTGTTGGAGGCAATGGGAATGGGAATGCCGGTAGTTTCCACTGACTGTCCCTGCGGCGGATCCCGGATGTGTATCCAGGACGGGGTGAATGGCCTTCTTGTTCCGGTAGGGCAGCCGGATGCTTTATGTATGGCCATGGAAAGAATGGCTGGTGAGGAAGATCAGGCAGCCAAGATGGGGAAGGAAGCTTCAAAAGTGCGGGAAAGATTTTCCTTACAGAGCATTTTGAAGCAGTGGCTTGATTTACTTGACGAAGTATAGGAAGGAAGATAGCAGGAGTATGAGATTTCTTTATGTGGCACACAGATACCATACCAATCAGGTGCCTATTATGAAAGGGTTAAGGGAGCATGGCCATGAAGTTTGTTTTATAAGCCATTATCAGGGGAAACTGGAAGATTACAGTGATGTGACACCGGTATTTGCCGGGTATTCCAAAGTGTTTTGTGCCGTGAACTGGATCTATGTCCATGTTCTGCAGCGAAAGAACAGTAAAGCCTGCGACATGCGGCTGAAATATGGATTCCCCTCTATGGGAAAAATCAGGAAGATCGTTTCCGGCTTTCGTCCGGATTTGATGATCATCAGGGAGCGGTCTGTTTATTCCATTTTTACCTGTCTGGCCTGTAAAGGTTTAAAGATCCCGATGATCCTGTATAATCAAAGCCCCTTATGGGAGGATGAGATCAAAAATGACCTGCCTCACCGGATCGTAAAAGGCCTTTTGCCTAAGATCAGGATTACACCGGTTCTTGGCGTGGAGGGGAAGAACAAGGTAAAAGAGCCTGGGGCAGTATTTGTTCCCTTTGTGATGGAACCCAGGCTTTCGCCGGAACAAAAAGAATGGTTTCAAAAGGGTAAAATTAATCTTTTGTGTGTGGGGAAATACGAAGAAAGAAAGAATATCCGTATGCTCCTGGAAGTGTTTTTAAAGCTTGCGGACCGTTACGACCTAAGTCTTACCGTTACAGGGGAATGTGCGGATCATTTTGAAAAGGAATATAAAAGAAAGCTGGAAGCATTCCTTTTAGAATCCGGGTTGGGAGAAAGGGTCAGGCTGCTGGAAAACCTGACATACAGGCAGATGGAGGAGCTTTATGCCAGTGCAGACCTTTTTGTGCTTCCCAGCACAAGGGAACCTGCCTCCGTCTCCCAGTTAGAGGCAATGTCCTTTTCTGTGCCGGCAATATGCAGTAATACAAACGGCACTGCCTGTTATATAGAAGAGGGCAGGAACGGTTACCTGTTTCAGGATAACAGTAAGGAAGACTTTTATGAGGCTGTTCTGAAATGCGTTTCCAGTAAAGAACACTTAAAGGAGATGGGAAAGAACAGTTATGAGGACATAAAAGAAAAATGCGGATTTGACATTTATTACGAAAAGCTGATGGGGTGCATGGAGAAGGTGGCATATGATTAAAAAGTTAAATTATATTTTTTCTACAGCGGATAAAATAAAGATCGTCCTGCTGACGGTTATGATTCTGGCGGGAAGCATGTTGGAACTTTTGGCTATTTCCCTGTTTTCCCCGTTCATTGACGGAATCATGAACCAGGATGCCATGTTGGAAAGCACGGTGATATCCGTTTTTTACCGCTTAGGTTCGTTCGGGGAGTTTGAACATTTCCTGGCAGCGCTGGCAGGGGGCATTATAGCGATTTATGTGATCAAAAACGTCTATATTATACTGGAAAAAAATACGATCTACAGGTTTGCATACCGGATTCAGCGGACCATATCAACGAATCTGCTGAAAGCCTATATGAAGGAGCCATATACCTTCCATTTGAATAAGAATATTGCAGTTCTGCAAAGGAGCATGCAGGAGGATACGGATCAGTTTGCCAAGGCGATTCTGCACTTTATGGAAATGGCGGCTGAAGCATGTGTGTGCATGGTTCTTGGAGTGTATCTGTTTATTGTGAGTCAGTCGATTACGGTAGTGATCGCTGGCCTGCTGATAGTCTGTCTTGCAATTTTTTCCTATATCAACAAAAAATATTCCAGGAAATGGGGGGAACAGGGTCAGGAGTACAAGGCAAAAATCTACCAGTGGATGAACCAGTCCTTAAGCGGGATTAAAGATATCAAGATCCTTGACCGGAGTGAGACCTTTATCAGAAACTATGACAGCTATATGGGAAAGTATGTGCGCGTGCTCCGTTTAAACCGCCTGATCGGGATTATGCCTAAATATATCATTGAAATGGTATGTATGACAGGGCTTTTAGCGGCGGTATTGGTTAAGATGTTTTTTGGACAAAAAGAATTAGCGGAATTCGTGCCCCAGCTTGCCATATTTGCAGTAGCGGCATTCCGGCTGTTGCCATCTGTTGGCAGGATCAACGAGCATCTCTCCGCAGTGATTTTTGCAACCCCTTCTATTGACTTAATCTACCACGATTTAAAGGAAATAGAAGACCTGTATGTGGAAGAGCAGGAAAAGGATGACCAGTGGCATTTTCAGGAAAAGATCCAGGCAAAGCGTGTCACATACTGTTATCCTGAAGGGGAGGGCAATGTCATTGAAGATGCCTGCTTTGAGATTACCAGAGGGGAAACGGTAGCTTTTGTGGGAAGTTCCGGAGCCGGGAAATCGACGATGGTAGATATTTTACTGGGGCTTTTGCCGCCCCAGCAGGGAAAAATTATAGTAGATGGGATGAATATTTATAAGAATCTGCCTACCTGGCAAAAGGAGATCGGATACATTCCCCAGTCTATTTACCTGTCTGATGATACCATCAGGAATAATGTGGCATTTGGGATTGATGAAAGTGAGATTGATGAGCAAACGGTTATAAGTGCCCTGCAGCAGGCACAGCTTTATGATTTTGTGGATACCCTTCCGGAGGGGCTTGATACCTATGTTGGGGATCGGGGAGTCCGCTTATCCGGGGGACAGAGGCAGAGGATCGGCATTGCCAGGGCGCTTTACCATAATCCCGAGGTTTTGGTGTTGGATGAGGCGACTTCCGCTCTTGACAATGACACGGAAGCGGCTGTGATGGAGGCCATCGATTCATTAAAAGGGCAAAAGACCATCCTTATCATTGCCCACCGGCTTACCACCATCAAAAATGCAGATGTGATCTTTGAAGTCAAGGATGGAAAGGTGGAAAAGAAAAACAGGCAGGATGTGTTGGATACTACGGGGGATGAAACGTCATGAAAACCAAAGATACCTTCATGCACCGGATCGGGGAATATCTTTTTACCATTGCGGTGGTGATAGAAGTGCTGGTAGTCCTTGTAGATAAAAGCAACTATACCAATCCGGTACAGGGGAGGCTTTTTCAACTTACTTTTCTCCTGTTTTTGGCGAAAGTGTGTCTGACAAAGTATACTTTTAAAGAGTACGCCTGCATCTTTTTCTTTTGTGTGATGGGTGCGGTCTCCTACTTTGTGACCGGAAGGAATGAACTGGTAAGGGTGGCTGTCTTTGTGGCTTCTTGCAAAAATATAGATATGGGGAAATGTTTAAAGCTGGTATTTTGGCTGACGCTTTCAGGCTGCCTTGTCATCATTCTTTTGTCGGTAACAGGGATCTACGGCGGGGTTTCGCTTACCCAGGATTATGGGAGAGGAAGCGTGGAGACCAGATATACCCTGGGGATGGGACATCCCAATGCCTTGCAGTGCATGGTGTGGTCATTATCCGTATTGGGATTGTATTTGTATGGGAAAATGATGAGATGGTGGCATTATCTGGTCTTACTATTGGTGAATGTCTTCTTTTACCTCCTAACAGACTCCAGGACAAGTCTTCTTGTAACGGTGCTGGCGATTGCTATCGTTCTGGCAGCCACACGGCAGAAGAATGTTTTGGTGGGGAAACTGTTGAATTGGTTCGGTATGATCACATCATTAGGAAGCATTGGAATATCGGTTTTGATCGCATGCAATGCATACCGGGTCTATGATTATGTGTGGTATGACGACAGAAGCCCGGTTACAATGCTTTTTTATTATTTGAACAGGGCATTGAATGGAAGGGTTCGTATATTGGTGGAGAATGACCGGTTTGAGGGAACCGTACAAACATGGAGGCTGTTTTCCAGACCAGAAAACAATTACTTTTTTGATCTTGGCTGGGTGCGGCTTTTTTACTGGTACGGGATCATACCTGGGTGTGTTTTGGCGCTGGCAATAGCGGCAATGCTGGTGTTTTTTTATAAAAAGAATGATTATTTGGCCATAGCGCTTATTGCATCGATCAGCCTATACACGGTTATTGAGGCTCATGTCATTTCTGTTTTTCTTGCACGGAATTACCTGCTTTTTGTGGCAGGCGGGGCATGGTGCATGGTGCTGAAAGGATCAGAATGGAAAGGGGTAACTGACAGGGAAAGGAAGGAAAGCTATGGAGCAAATAACTAAAAAGCATATGGTGAAACGATCGGAAATTTGTTTTTTTATTTTTTTTGTGTCACTTCTGTTTGCAAAGGGGATCGGGTTGTACGACGGGCAGACGGCATTTAAGGTGTTTTTGGTGATAGCGCTGATGGGCTGGGCAGGAAAGGCGGTTTTGACCAGTTATTCCCTGCGGGAGATAGTCTTTTACGGCACATTTCTTCTTCTTGGAGGCGTAGTTTATGTAGTCTCTCATGAAAAAGGGGCGCTTTTTGTGGCGCTATTGTTATGCGGGATGAAAAATATAGACCTAAAACGATTGTTTCAGGTAGGGCTGGCGACATGGGCGCTTTCTTTTGGGAGTTTGTTTTTTCTTACGGCACTGCATGTGATCGACAGTCCTTTTAAAGTGCATGACAGGCTGGGAATGGGGCGTGTGATCCGGTGGAATCTGGGGTATGCCCATCCCAATGTGCTGCATATATCCTATTTAGTCTTGGTGTGTTTTCTTGTCTATTTGCTTCAGGACAGATTCCGGTTTTATTATCTGGCTGTGTTAGAGGCAGGAAATTTGTTTGTGTTTATGTATTCCCTTAGTACGACGGGGTTTTTGGTGACTACGGCCTGCCTTGTTTTAGTGTGCTACTGGGAGATCAGGAAAAAATTTTGCAAGGTGGAGCAGGTGTTGATCCAGTGTTGCCTGCCCCTTTGTCTTTTCTTATCTTTTGGGGCGCCTCTTTTGTTAAAGGGGAGAATGTTTGATCATGTAAATAAGCTTTTAAATACCAGGCTTGAGCTGTCTAAGTGGTTTTTACAAAACCAGACGGCCGGGCTTTTTGGGGTAGACACTACCAGGATTGTAACGTCTCTTAGAACCATGGACAATTCTTATGTATTTGCATGGATTACTTATGGGATTCTTTTTTTCGCATTTTTAATGTATCTTTATGTCCGGGGGATTTACCGAAGGACCATGCAGCAGGACGGAATAGCGCTATGCCTGATCTTATCCTGCCTGGCCGCCGGACTGACAGAGCCATTTTTGTTTAACACCTCCTTTAAGAATGTATCTCTCCTCTTGGTTGGACCTGGGCTTTGGATGGCAGGGAAGGAAACAAAGGAAATCGGGATCCTGGCTGGATTTGACAGGGAGGCAGCGTTGCAGCTCCCAGGGCTTACAGCAGTATGGGGGGATTGGAAAGGGGCGCTTAAAAAATACAGGAGTAAGCTGATCATATGGGCTCTTGCGGGGGCGCTCATGGGTGGAATCCTGGTATCTGTGTGTGTTTCTTACCCTGACAGGTACTTATTGCCCCGGAAAGCATTTGAGTACACGGATGACCTGACAGAGGGTTATTATCTTACTTCCGGGGAAGATATTTTGCAGGAAGGGGACCGGGTTCTTGGGTATGAGTCAGCAAAAACCGAAATGGTTGCCTTTGCCGGGAATATCGCAAAGGTGGAACGGTTCCGTAACACAGTGACAGGCAGTATTGTGGCGGGGGCGGCTGTTTTTGTAGTTGCCAGCCTGTTTTTGTTGCTGGGGGAAAAAAGAAGAAAGGGATAGGGAAAAATGAATAGTGGGCTTCGCTATTGCAAGATATTAGATACCAATATTAATGTCACAAATATGCAGGAAACCGTGGAATATTTGACCGG
Source organism: uncultured Lachnospiraceae bacterium (assembly GCA_910587295.1). Lineage (GTDB taxonomy): Bacteria > Bacillota > Clostridia > Lachnospirales > Lachnospiraceae > Suilimivivens. Next base: position 108,701 of record CAJULP010000077.1, read on the forward strand.
GCATCTGGAAGAGCTGCGGGGAGATTATGTCTGTGTTGCAAACGTGCATACCACCGTGATGTCCTATCGTGATGAAAAATACAACAAAGTCCAAAACAGCGGCGCAATGTGTCTTCCGGACGGCAAACCTCTTTCGATTGTTTGCCGGCGCAGGGGTTTTTATGACGCAAAGAGGGTGCCGGGGCCGGATCTGATGCCCAAGATCTTTGAAGCTTCCAGGGAACGCGGTTTCCGGCATTATTTTTATGGAGGTTCAAAGGAGACTTTGGACAAGCTTAATAGCAAGCTAAAAAAGCAATATCCGTGGCTTAACATTGTGGGAATGTATTCCCCCCCGTACCGTCCGCTTACGGCAGGAGAGGATGAGCAGGCGATTAAAAAAATTAATGAGGCAAGGCCGGATTTTATCTGGGTGGCTCTTGGGGCGCCGAAACAAGAGGAATGGATGTATCAACATCAGTTTCAGGTGTGCGGGGTAATGCTGGGGGTAGGGGCGGCTTTTGATTTTTGTGCCGGAACGGTAAAGCGTGCGCCAGGCTGGGTGCAGGAGATGTGCCTGGAATGGTTGTATCGGTTGGTACAAGACCCGAAGAGACTCTTTATGCGTTACTTTTCCACAAATCTATCTTTTTTGACTAAGGTTGCCAAAGAAAGCCGACGTTACAGGGTGGAAAACCGGTCTAAAAAGATAGCGATGATTGGACATAAAAGGATTCCGTCCCGTGAAGGCGGGGTGGAGATTGTGGTAGATGAGATTTCCACAAGGCTGACGAAAAGAGGGTATCATGTGGATGCCTATAACAGGTCAGGGTATCATGTTTCCGGAAAGCAGTTTGATGAAAAAAGAGGGAAGGTATATAATGGGATACGGCTTTTTACCATTCCTACCTTTAAAAGCAGCAGCCTGAACGCCATCGTCTATTCGTTTCTTGCCACGTTAAGAAGCCTTGTGGGAAGATATGGTATAATCCATTACCATGCGGAAGGGCCGTGCACTATGATAGGCATTCCTAAATTCTTTGGGATCAGTACGGTGGCAACAATCCATGGGCTGGACTGGCAGAGGGCAAAATGGGGGAATCTGGCCTCTAAGGTGTTAAAATATGGGGAAAAAACGGCAGTCAGAAAGGCAGATGAAATCATAGTCCTTTCCCGGAATGTGCAGGACTATTTCAGAGAGGAATATGGGAGGGAAACGATTTTTATCCCTAACGGGATTGAAAAACCGGAAAAGCGGGAAGCCAGGGAGATTACGGAACGTTTTGGTCTTCATAAGGATGACTATATTTTATTTCTAGCAAGATTGGTACCGGAAAAGGGGGCCCACTACCTGATTGAAGCTTACCAGGAGCTTCGGACGGATAAGAAGCTTGTGATTGCAGGTGGGGACAGTCATGCCGAGGAGTATATGGAAAAAATATATGGCTATGCAGAGGGGAATGCCAATATAGTCCTTACGGACTTTGTCCAGGGCAGGGTGCTGGAAGAATTGTTCTCCAACGCTTATGTGTTTGTGGTTCCAAGCGATGTCGAAGGGATGTCCATCAGCCTTTTGGAGGCGATGAGCTATGGAAACTGCTGTCTGGTCAGCGATATTCCAGAGAACCTGGAGGTGGTTGAGGATAAGGCGGCCAGCTTCCGCAAGGGGGATGTGGCGGATCTTTGCGCTAAGCTCAGATTTTTATTGGAAAAAGAAGAGGAAGTAAAAAGGTATAAGGAAGTAAGCAGCCGGTTTATCTGTGACAAATATAATTGGGAAGAAGTAGTGGATGAAACCGTGCGGGTCTATGGGGATGTCAGAAGGAAACGGAAGAAATCGAATTTGTGATAGTATAATCTGTGAATATGTGTTACAATTCAAAAATAGAGCCGTAGGTCAGAATTTATATTAACAGATAAGGAAATGTTCAGAATATGAGGAAGGTAATACGAAGAAATGTTTTGTTTTTCATAATGTTTTTGGTTATAGGTATATTGTTTTTTAAGCGATATTCTTATTTGCAAATCCCTATTGTTTCAAGGCCAGATTCATGGATTGATTTTCACACAGAGGAAAGCGTATTAGAACAGACATGGCAGCCTACGGTAGGCATACTGTCAGGTGTGGATGTTCCGTATTATGCGTTAGATACTTTTTCCGGGGATGTAGTTCTTAAAATTTATTCAGATGATTATTCCAAAGTACTGGTGGAAGCAGTGAATGAAGATTTTCTGTTTAAAGCAGGTGAAAACGGAGATATTATATTTTCATTTGATAGGGTGAAGGCGGAAAAAGGAGAAAGGCTGCGCATTCAGATTTCGTTACAGAATGTGTCAGATCAAGGAATAGTGCGGATTACTTCTGGAAGTGATTATGGGGGGTGCTGTATAGCCGGAAAGGATGCAGAACAGGCTGCTGCACTCCAAATTACATTTGCTAAAAATTCCAGATTGTTTTGGATTATGGCGATCTTATTTCCTTTATTTTCTTATTCATTATTTATGATGATAGTTTTAGGGCGGAAATGGGAAGAAACAATAGCGGTTTCATTGTTTGTAGAAGGTCTTATTTTGTATTTTTTTGGTTTAGCAGGGCATTTGCAAGGGGGAATTTATTTTCTTTATTTAATGGCGATAGGTATTCTTTTGGCTTCTATTTATTTATACAACAAAAAGAAGATGGATTTTCATGATTTATTTTCTCCTGGATTATGGATATTTTCTATTTTATTTTGCCTGATATTGTTATCCAGCCAAGGAGACTGGATGGGGATGAGAGATGATTTGCGACATTGGGGGATTGCGGTCAGAGATATGTTCTATTATGATTCCTTTGCAAATCATGTAAATACAACAGTGATTTTGCCGCGTTATCTTCCATTTTCTACTTTGATTGAATATGTATTTGAGTATGCAAACGGAATGTTTCATGAAGGCATTCTGTTTGTTGCATACCAGACAATGCTCCTTTGTATATCAATTATTTTTAGCACACTTATGCAGAAGGGGGAAAGGAAAAAGTGGACATTGCCAGTGTTAACGGCAATGATAGGTATACCAGTCCTTTTTTTTCCTAATATATCCAGCACGATTATGGTTGATTCTTTGATGGCAGCAATGGCTGCATATATTTTGATATGCTATTACTCAGAAGGAATGTCATGGTTTAATAGGGTGAGGATTTGCTGTGCAATGTGTGCATTAGCTTTGACGAAAGAAATGGGATTGGTGCTTGCGGGAGTATCAGCGTTGATTATCTTTGGAGATATATTTTTCCAAGGAGTAAGAAAGAAGAAAATTGTTATAAAAGAGTTGGCTTATCCAGTTGCTTGTGTAGTTCTTGTTATAGGAATTTATTTTAGCTGGCAGGTTTATTTGAGTGTTCCAGTAAAAAATAGTGTGGAAAAGGCTGTACACGAGGATTTTGGACAGTCAGAAGAGAAAAGTATAGAAGAAATATCAGAGGGAGAAAGCAAAGAAAAAGAAAATGTTATAGGAAGTGAGGTGTCGCAAGAGAAGACAAAGTCTGCAATTACAGCTAGTGGAATCACATTTGAAGGTCTTAGGGATGTATTTACAGGAAATGGTGAATGGTATCAGTATCAGACTACCAGAAATTTTTTCGTGAAATTACTAGATGGGGAAACATATTCTGTTGGACCGGTTAAACTTTCTTTTGTCGATTTCCTTGTGGGTATTGTCTTTTTGGTTGCTTCATTAGCATTTTTTGGATATTGGAATGTGGGTAGGGAACAGAAATATATATTTTCAGGAGTGGTATTAATTGCTGCGGCTTGTTTTTGTGCTTTTTTGCAGATTACTTATTGGTTTGCTTTTGAAATGTATGAAGCGATGGATTTAACATCCTATGATAGGTATTTGGCACCATATTTGTGTGCTATTGCTATGACGGTCATATATTTGATTTTTGAAGGAAATAAACATAGTAAATGGGAGAAGAAAAAAGCGGATTTTCTTGTTTATGTATTAACTATTTTCATAATAATAATTATGCCAGTTGAAGGACTTGTTTTTGAAAGTAACAGACTCGAAGAAAATACTACACAGGAAAATACTTATGGCTATGATAAGTTAGCGGAAATCTTAAGAAGTATGGCAGATAAGGGGGAAAAGGTCCACTTTATCTGTAGTAACAGTGACGGGTATGCAGCATATATTTTTAGGAATGCTGTTTGCCCCATCGTGTCAGAGTATGATTTCTGGAATATTGTGCCTGACCAGGAGACCTATGATCGGCAATATGAAATCTATAGGGAAGGTGAGATCAATATCCATAATACGGCTTATCTTATGTCGAAGGAAGCATGGGAAAATGAAATCAGGAAATGTAAGTATGTGGTAATATTCCATGCGGATGAACTGTTTAAGCAGTCTTATCCGGAATTATTCAGAGAGACTACTATTCAGGATGGGAGCGTATACCAGGTGATGGATGCTTCCGGCGATATGTTTTTGCGTCTGGTTGGAAGCACAGAAATCAGAGGTTATCATTAGTATGCAAGGGGGAACAGGATGCTGATTGCGGTTATATTTCTTTATTCAATTGGCAAGGAAAAAGATCGGGTAGAACGTTATATAGAAGCGGTTGCTATATGGATGCTTTATTGCTTCTTGAGCACTGAAATTATGTCAGTTTTTCGAGTGATAGGCAGCGCGTCCTTGCGGATATGCTGGCTTGGATTTGACATAATTCTTGTGAGTTGCTTCCTACTTTTAAGCTGGAAACATGAAAAGCGGTTTTGGATGTGGGGGAAAGGCTCAGTATTAAAAAAATTTTCTTTAGGTATTTTTATGCTTGTAATGTTAGGGCTGGCGTTAAAGACAATGCCATATAATTGGGATTCCATGACATATCACATGCCCAGGGTTTTTCATTGGCTGCAAAATGGTTCAGTTGCACATTATGCGACCAATATAGGCAGACAAGTGGCAAGTCCCGTGCTTGGTGCATATGTCAATTTACATGTATATGCTTTGGCAGGTGGTAATGATTTGTTTGTAAACCTGCTCCAAAGCGTTTCTTATTTGTCTAGTGGTATTTTGGTGTATGCCATTGCAGGGAAAATTGGATGTTCAACAAAATATTGCTTGATTGCGGGTATGCTATTTTACTCCATGCCGATAGCTTTTGCAGAAAGTTTTACAACACAAGTGGATAATTTTGCCTGTTTTTGGATGTTATGCTTTGTATATCTGCTTTTGGGCTTTTTAAATATGGGAGAAAAGATTGAGATATCTTACCGGACCACATGGCGTATTGTGATTTTGAGCCTAAGTGTGGCGTTTGGATATTTGACAAAACCATCAATTGGATTTGGCATGTTAATCATGTTGCTTTGGTTACTTATAACAGTAATAAGACGAAGAGATAAAATGTTTCCTTTGGCAATATATTTTGTTTTGGCGGGCGTTGTGATTGCTTGTATCGTTATACCGGAGTTTTTAAGGAACCTGGAGACATACCATGCATTAGCATCTGCAGGAACAGGACAGAGACAGTTGATCGGTTCCGGGCACTGGCGGTATGTGACGGTAAATTTTGTCAAGAATTTCACATATAATATGCCCACGGTATGGATATTTGACAGCACTAATTTGATTTGGAAATATGTGTTACGGTTTTCAAGGTTTCTTGGAGTAGATATTGATGATCCGGTAATCTCGGAGGATGGAAGAGAATTTCAGGTTCGTGATCCTCAAAACTATGGGAACAGTACGGCAGTAAACCCGGTTTTGACGTGGTTGCTGGTGGGATGTATTATTTTGTTTGTATTTTATAACTGCAGAAAAAAATGGAAGGATATAAAGAACCAATATTTTGTGATGGCATGCATTTCTTTTTTGTGTTTTTGTGCAGTATTACGTTGGGAGCCATTTGTCAGCAGGTACATGATATCCTATTTTGCTGTGTTATGTCCTGCTTTAGCTGGGCAAATGGAGTTATTTTTCGACAATTCAGCAATAAGGAAAAGCAAGATAGAAAGAAGTGTGGTACCCATTATATGCTTTTTATGCTGTACAGAGATGTTGGGCATGTTCTACTATCATGGAAAAATTGCATTTGAACAGTCAAAAAGCAACGGATACTTTGTCACTCGCAGGGAGTTGACGGAAAGTTATGGAAAGCTGGCGGATATGCTGGAGCAAAGAGGCTATTCCAATATTGGATTGGTAACAGGAGGGGACTCTTATGAATATCCCATCATTGCTATGATAGAAAATTATGGAAGGATTGAGCATGTTAATGTGGAAAATGAAACCGGGAAATATGAAGACTTAGGATTTATTCCAGATATTATTATTGCGTTAAATTATGACGGTCCTGATTATATTGTTTGTCATGGGCAAGAATATAAACAGATAGAGTGGCTTGGTGAAGAAGTCAGTGTACTAACCAACAGATAGGAGTAGTGTTATGCCGGGATTTTATTTAACAAATATGGAGACATGTCCTGAAATAAAAACGGATAATATGATGTTATATAGAAGGGTAGAATTTTCCAATTACAAAATGTTTCAGCATACAACATTAAAGTTCCCTGACGATAAATGTTGCGAGTTGAAAGAAGAATATTTTTCTTGTATAGAAGGAGTCATCCTTAATAAAAAGGCTTTGTTTGCAGAATATGGAACAAATGATATCTCCCATTTGACATTTTTGATGAACCAGAGAAATACAGAATTTTTTAATGATTTCCGTGGAAGTTTTTCTGGAATGTATTGGAACCGGGGAGCTGATAACTGGACTGTATTTACAAGTCATTATGGCGATGGTGCAGTTTTTTATTATCAGCAGGAAGGTAAGTTTATTATTTCGTCTTCAATGGAATGGATGGCAGAAGGATTGAAGCTAAATAAGGTCAATTATCATGTAAATGAAAAAGCGATTTATTATATGCTTACATATGGATTTATGGCAGATGACTCTACATATATACAAGAGGTGAGCAGGTTACTTCCAGGTCATTATATTAAACTTAAGGAAACAGGTTTTCAAATAAAGCCATATTATATTCTGAAAAATGGAAAAATAAATTTGGAAAATAAGTCTGAGGCAGAGATAATTGAAATCCTGGATGAATTGTTTATTCGTGCAGTAAAACAGGAATATGAAAAAGATTTGGAATATGGATACAGCCATTTGGTGGAATTAAGTGGTGGTCTTGATTCGAGAATGAATTATTGGATAGCACATGAATTGGGGTATGGTGATTCTCTGGCAGTCACCTTTTGCCAGTCAAATTATGTGGATGAGTTGGTGGCCAAACAAATAGCAGCTTATTGGAAAGAGGAAATACTTGTTTGGCCAATGGATAGCGCAAAACATTTATATGATGTGGATAAGTGTACACGGCTAAATTTTGGAGTTTCTCTTTATTCAGGAGCAGGGTCAGAACTGCATATTTTTGATAGTCTTGATATGCAAAAGTATGGGATTCTCCATACTGGTCAATTGGGAGGTGCGATACTCGGAACCTATATTAAGGATGAAAAAGAAGTGTACTCTTTAGAAACAGCAGGGAATTACTCGGGTAAACTTCTGGAAAGTTATAGTGATAATTCTTATAGTAAGTATGAGAATAGGGAAGAATACCTTCTCAATACGCGGGGATTGTTGGGATGTTTGGGTTCCCATCTTTTTGCAAGGCATTATACGGAGGAATGCGCTCCTTTTCTGGATGTTGATGTTATGGATTTTTGCCTTAGTATACCGTTGTCAAAGAGAATAAATCGATATATTTATAAAAAGTGGATACTGTCTAAGCATCCTGAGGCCGCAGGATTTGTATGGGAACGGACAGGGGATATGATTGACAGGTCAGAGTTTTATCTTAAATGGAAACAGATCAAGCAAATTGCCTGGGATGTGATTACACACCCCAGCCTGCTGTTGAGAAAAATTGGTTTTCCAGTAAAGGCTCCCATTCTATCGGATTATCGTGGAATGAATCCGATGGACAAGTGGCTGAAGGATAACAAAGATTTACAAATGTTTGTAGGAGAATATTACCGGACGCATATTGAAATCGTAGGGAAGTTTCTGTCTCCTAAATTGATGGGAGATATAGAAGAATTGTACATGCAAGGAAGCATGGGAGAAAAAACACAGATTTTTACAGCGTTGTCGGTAATAGAGCTTTTATTTGCAAATGGAAATTGTAAATAGATGGAGGAAAACGTGTTAAGGACATTGATAATTATTCCTGCTTATAATGAGGAAGGAAGCATTGAAAAAGTTGTTAACAATCTGATAGAGAAGTTCCCTAAATATGACTATCTTGTTATAAATGACGGATCAACAGACCATACCCAAAGCATTTGTAACAGCAATAAATACCAGGTGGTAAATTTGGCAATCAATATGGGAATTGGAGGCGCTGTTCAAACCGGTTACCGGTATGCCTGGGATAATCATTATGATATTGCAGTGCAGATTGACGGCGATGGACAGCATGATGTGTCATATTTGGAAGAAATGATAAGACCGATCGAGGAAGGACAAGCTGACATCGTGATTGGGTCACGCTTTTTGGAAAAGGAAGGGTTTCAGTCAACCCGGATTCGCCGGGTGGGGATAAATTTTCTCAGTTTTTTAGGGAAGTTATTGACGGGTGTTAGAGTGAAGGATATTACAAGTGGTTACCGGGTAGTCAATACAAAATTTATCCGTATATTTGCTCTGGATTATCCGGCTGATTATCCAGAGCCGGAGGCGATGGTCATTGCTGCTGTACATGGAGGAAGGATAAAAGAATATCCGGTTATTATGCGGGAACGTAAAGCTGGTGAAAGTTCCATAACTATGAAAAAATCAATTTATTATATGTGTAAGGTGACTCTGGCAATGATTATTCGGAGAATAAGCTTTGGAGTAAGGAGGTAGAGATGATTCCCGTAACTTTAAGAGTAACGTTAATAATCGCTGTATGTTTTTATTTCATTTTTATTTTGCATTATTTAAAAAATAAAATGCTGGAATTAAAGTATACACTGATATGGCTGGCGGCCGGTTTTGTTATGATTCTGTTGATCGCGTTCCCGGAATTATTGATGACATTTGTTGCAGTTTTTGGTATAGAGAGCAATATGAATGGATTGTATATTTTAGTGTTTGCCTTTGTCATTACAACATTAATGACATTGACATCTATTGTGTCAAGACAAAATCTAAAAATACGCATATTAATTCAAGAGTTAAGCATAATGGAAAAGAGAATACGGGAGTTAGAAAGCATGGAGCAGGGAAAAAATTGAAAAAATTAGTTCAAATAAATACGGTTTGCAATACAAGTACCGGGAAACTTATGGGAGATATTCAGCAAAAAGCCAATGAATCAGGTTGGGAAACACTTTCTGTAGTGGGGAGAAGGAAACCTTTTATGGACCTTCGGTGTATAAAAATTGGGAATGGCCTTTCTTTTTGGATACATGTGGTAATTAATACCGTATTTGACAGGCAGGGATATGGTTCTTATTTTGTAACTCAGAAAATAATTAGAAAGCTTCGCCAAGAGTGTCCTGATATTATTCATTTACATAATTTGCACGGATATTATATCAATCTACCGCTGCTTTTTCGTTATCTGTCTAAGGAATACAACGGAAAAATTTTTTGGACATTTCATGACTGTTGGCCGTTCACAGGCCATTGTGCATATTTTACAGCAGCAAAGTGTGGCAAGTGGGAAAGGGAATGTGGCAAATGCCCGAACAAGCGGGTATATCCAATCAGCTTACTTGCAGATGCCTCCCGAAAAAATTATGCTGATAAGAAAAGGATGTTCACAGAATTAAAAAACCTCACAATTATCGTTCCGTCAAAATGGATGGAGTCGCTGGTAAAAAAATCATTTTTTCAGGATTATCCTGTGAGAATAGTGAATAACGGAATTGATCTTAAGGTATTTTCCTACCGGAAACCGTTGGATGAATTATATCATAAGTACGGTATCAGCAGGGAAAAAAAGGTAGTTCTTGGAGTTGCCAATGCCTGGGATGCGCGTAAAGGGCTTCCGGACTTTCTTGCACTTAGTAAAATGCTGCCTTCGGAGTATCAAATTTTTCTTGTGGGTTTGACAGCAAGGCAAATTGGCGGATTGCCACAAAACGTAAAAGGGATAAAGCAGACTGAAGATAAAAAGGAACTTGTTATGATTTATTCTCTAGCTCATATTTTTATGAATCCGTCTTTAGAAGAATCCTTTTCGCTTGTTACGGTGGAAGCAATTGCCTGCGGCACACCAGTGGTTGTTTTGGATACAAGTGCGGTGAAGGAACTTGTCAGCGATGAAAATGGTATTGTTTTAAAAAAGCACGATGCAGCAGATTATTTGGATGCGATTAAAATAGTGGAGAAGAGAAGACTGTCAAGGGAACAAATTTCGCAGACAGCAAAAAAATATGATGTGGATATATATACAAAAAAAATCGTTGAATTATATAATAATTTTTAAAGGAAAAGTATCATGTATCGTGTAGAAGATAAATTTATTTGTGGTGAAAGGGAACTTTTTTATTTGCAGTCTAAGTTGGAATGTGTCTTGCATACAGATCATAACCAGGAAAGCCCATATGGGTATACCATAACAAGTATATATTTTGATGACTATGAAGACAGACATTTGGTGGATACGGTAAATGGAAATCAAATTCGTGAGAAGTACCGAATACGGATCTATAACGGTTCTTATGATGTGATTAAGCTTGAGGTCAAATACAAAAGGGATAATCGAATTTTAAAGAAAAGCCGCAGGATATCAAGAGAGCAGATGGTGAAGCTGCTGCAAGGGCAGAGTATTGATGACGGCGTTCCGTCATTTGATAATACTATCACTCTTTTTAATATAGCAATAAAAAAAAGAAAATTAATACCTGTAATTATTGTGGAATATGACCGGAAAGCATTTGTGTTTGATGCAGGGAACGTTAGAATAACGCTGGACCGTAATTTGCGTTTTAGTCAGAGAATAGATTTGTTTATGCAGGGGGCAGATTTCCCAAGAACATGTGTACAAAAACCAGATAGCGTACTTGAAGTGAAATATGATGAGTTTTTGCCGGGATTTATTGCCGGTGTTTTAGAAAGCGGAAATATGAGGCGGGAATCTTATTCAAAGTATAGAATTTGCAGGCAGGAGGCAATGGAATGTCAGTAAAAGATGTTATTAAAAAGAGTGTTTATGAAAGTCTGGCGGGAGGTACAGGGCTTTCTTTTAAGGAGGTTGTCATCATCTTCCTTATGGCTTTTATTATTGGATTGTATGTCTATATGGTGTATAAATTGTCCAGTAAAGCTGCCTTTTATTCGAAAGACACAGGAATTACAATTGCAGGGATGCCAGTTGTCATAGCTGCAATTATGGTAGCGATGCAGTCAAATTTGATTGTATCATTAGGTATGGTAGGGGCACTGTCAATTGTGCGTTTTCGGAATGCAGTTAAAAATCCATTAGATATTTTATATTTGTTCTGGTCGATCAGTGCCGGGATTATTTGTGGGGTGGGGCTGACATTGCTGTCAATTTTATTGTGCATTGTTATGACAATTTTACTCCTGGGGGTCAGTATAATCCCTAATTCCAGGGCGGAATCTGTATTGGTTTTAAGATCTTCAGATAATGAAGTAGACTGGCAAGAGGTAGACGATGTGATTTGCAAGTATGCCAGAAATCGAAAGGAAAAGTCCAAAAGCATAAAAAACAATGAAACAGAAGTTATTTACGAATTGACGATATTTAAACAAAATGAATTATTAGAACAATTGAAAAAATTTCATTTTACACAAATTAATTTTTTGTCACATGATGGTGAATTTCGTTTCTAATGAAAAGAAAAGGGCTGAATATGGAGAAAATCAGTGTTATTTTAGTGAATTATAATGGGAAAAAATATAATGATAAGTGTATTGAATCTATTCTGAGAAGTACGATTTCTTCAAAGCTTCAGATTGTGGTTGTGGATAATGCTTCCACGGATAACTCTCTTCAACTTTTGCAGGACAGGTGGAGGGAGAACAATCAGGTTACGATTATTCCGCTGGACAAGAATTATGGTTTTTCCGAAGCAAATAATGTGGGGATAAAGTGGTCGGAAGAGAACGGGTATGAATATTTTTTTATATTGAATAATGATACAGAAATCAGGAAAGATACCGTAGAAAAAATGCTGGATTCCCATAAAGAAACCGGAGCAATCGTTGTTCCTAAAATTGTGTATGCGGACAAACCGGATACCATATGGTATGCCGGGGGGTATTTTAGTAAGGTTATCTGGAAGCCTTTGCCAAGGGGAATGAATCAAAAGGATGCAGGGCAATACAACAGAAGTGAGCAGTGTTCTTTTGCAAATGGATGTAGTCTCTTCATGTCAAAGGAAATTATACAGAAATTAGGAATATTGGATGAAAAGTTTTTTTTATACTATGAGGATGTGGAATATAGCTTAAGGGCAAGGAAAAAGCAAGTGACCATATGGTATTGTGCGGAGGCGCTTGTTTACCATAAAGTAAATGGAGCTACATTTGGAAATGAAAGACCGGATAGTGCTTACTATATAGCGCGAAACTGGCTGATCTGCAATCAAAAATGGATGAGCAAGGGGCGTTTTGCCCTTTTTCTTTGTTATTTTGTATTTAATCGGGTGGCATGGATAATGATATGGATTGTTAGAGGACAGCTCCCCAATATTTTCTCGACCATTGATGCAATAAAAGATTATAAAAGGGATCTATTTGGCCAGTATCCGAAGAATAGTTTGTAAAGGCATCAGGTTTGTGCTATACTTATCAAAATTGGAGCAGGTAAAGAATGGGAAAAAAAAGAGGTTATTATATTCATTTTGATGCTAGGCAGTCTTCGGGCGTAAGTAAAAAAATTGATATGCAGATGAAAGAACTTGGCAGGCAATTTAGCATAGAAGAAATACAAATTACAGCATCTCACAGAAGTTTAATGCAGCGTGTCATAGGATTATTTCCGCTGGCATCAATTGCAAGGGAGTATGAAAGAGCATTGCATCAAATAGAGACGCCTGATTTTATTTATATGCGGAGGGCGGTTGCAGATCATGACTATATGCAATTTTTGAAGGAAGTTAAAGACCGGTATCCGGAATGCAAAATCATTGTAGAGATTTTTACTTATCCATATGACAGGGATGATTTTGGAAAGTGGAATGCATGGCCGTTTTATTTAAAAGAATTGCTGTATCGGAAGAAATATAAAGAGTATCTTGGACGTTTTGTAACGTATAGTAATGATAAAGAAATCTTTGGCGTTCCGACAATCTGTACAACGAATGGAGTAGATACCAGTCAGTTTCAAATAGTATCGGGAGCTTACAGATTTGATCAGATTACTTTAATTGGTGTGGCATATATGCAGAGACAGCATGGCTACGAGAGAATTATCCGAGGGCTGAGAGCTTATTATAAGCAAAAGGGTTTTACGAAGCGCGTTTATTTGTATTTGGCAGGGGATGGACCGGAAAAAAAATATTATCAACAATTAGTGAAAAAGTATGGTTTGGAGGCTTATGTGAAATTTTTCCCAAACCAGACAGGTGAAGCCCTAGATCAATTATATGAACAGGCGGACATTGCTCTTGCATCGTTTGGATTTTATAAGGCCGGAGTGTATCATTCAAATTCTTCTTTGAAGGTATGTGAATGTCTCGCAAAGGGGTTGCCCTTCGTGACAGGTTGTTCTATTTCAGGGATAGAGGAAACGTGCCCGTACATGCTTTTATTTCCTAACGGCAAGGGTATAGTTGATATATGTCAAATTGTGACATGGTTTGAAAAACTACAGAGAAATGAGAATGGCGAAGGAGAAATGGCGAAGAGCATACGCAAATTTGCGGAAAAGAAGTTTGATATGAAAGTAGTCATGCGGCCAGTTATTCAGTATATTGAATCGGTTAAAGATAATGCATAGTAAAGGTTATAAGTCATGGAAGAGGTAATAAAAATAAAGAAGAACAGGAAGAGCGGTGGAAGATTCTTTAGGAGTAATTTTGATTACTTCTTGATTTTCGTATTATACTTTATCCCACATTTGTTTATGGGGTTTAATTTGTGGGATGATATTTTATATAAAACATATTTTGAGGCTTATCATTATAATGTTTTACATTTTATTTCCAGGCAATATCAATATTGGACTTCCAGGGTGGTAATAGAAGCGGCAGTTATTGTGTTTGGGTGGCTGCCTCCGATTATATGGATGTTGATTGATACATTGATGATTGTATTACTGTATCATTCCATGTTTTGTATCCTCAAATTATTTCTGGTGAAATATGAGCTTGACAGTAAATACAGAATATGCCAAATGTTTTTGTTTCTGAGCTTTCCGTATGCATTAATGGCAACGGCAGGATGGCTGACAACCACAATCAATTGGGCATGGATGCTTTCCCTGTTTGTATATGGATTAAAAGGATTGCTTTATTCCGCTTCAGGACAAAAACAGACAAAGAGCATAGTTAAAAATATTATTTTTTGTCTGGCATATGTTTATGCGACCAATTTTGATGTGGCAGCAATTATTATGTTTTGTTTGCTGATGGTGGTTGGATTTGCATGCCATAAATCATCACCTTACGAATTCTGCCTGGAATACTGGGAAGGATTACTGATTACAATTGGAAATTTGGTTTTATTTTTTGTTTGTCCTGGGAATCGTGTGAGAATGGAACAAGATGCGATTATTCATGGCACAGCGGATGTATTGGAACTGTCTGTTTTGGGAAAGATCAGAATGGGAATTAATTCTGCATTCTATCATTATATGTCAATTCCAAATGCAGTGTTATTTACGATTTGCATGATTATGTTGTATGTGGTTTGGGTAAGATCCAAAAGCGCTTTGATTAAAAGCATTGCCTTTCTTCCGGTCGGCATTACGGTAATTTGGACTGTTTATATATTTTTTGCGTATACTGTGAAAAACCATACGTTAACTTATGTGTATCCGGATGCGGCATTTCATACATGCCCCCGGACAGAACAGTATCTTGCTATGGTCTCGGCATTAATGCTTGTTTTATCAATGGTTTATTTACTTTATTACGTGATAAGAGAAAAAGACCTATTCGTATCTATGGTAGTCGTTTTGCTTATATGGGGATTATTGCCGGATATTGTTTTAGGGTTCACTTCCACAATATCGGCGTCAATTCTCCGTGTGGTTTCTTTTTTATACCTAGCGTTTATTTTTATTAGTTGTGTGGTGATAGGATATTCTGAGATGTTGAAAAACCGCATGGTATGGAAAGGGATCATTTTTTTGGGTAGTGCAGGAACTGTTCTAAATTTTGTGCAAATGATTAGACATATTATAGTATATGGGTAACAGGGAAGATTAATATGGGCTTGTGGGGAAGTCGGTTATGAATATTTTATTGTTGGGAAAAACGGATTCAATTTTTACCAGAGATTTTTGTTTAAATGTTCTTGGCATGGAGCATGCTAATACGGTTATTCTCACACAGGCATTTTCGAAGGAGTATCAACAGGATTATGCAGCGGAAAATATAAAAGAAGTAAAGTGGCCTGACCTTTTTTTGAAAGGGATACGATGCCAGCCCGGTTCCATATTTCGATTACCGCAGATTTGGAAAAAGTTATGGCAGGAAATCGGGTTTGTAAAAGAGATTGATGTGTTTCATGTACATTATGTGGAAGCATTGCATTTATTATATTTTTTTCCATTTTGGACAAGCGCAGGGAAACGAATTCTGACATTTTGGGGCAGCGATCTATATACCCTTTCTTTTGTGAACAGACAGATTCTTCGCTTGTTCTTAAATCAGGCGTCAAGAATTGTTCTCATGATACCTGAACAGCATAAATACTTTCAGTTATTATATGGGAATAAATATGAGAAAAAAATCCGGGTAATTGATTTTGGGAACAGTTTGATAGATGAGTTGGATAAAGTGATAGCAAAGTATACGAAAAAAGAATGTAAAGATTATTTCCAACTGCCAGCTGATAAAGTAATCGTGCATATAGGTTATAATGCGGCCAGAGTACAACAGCATTTAAGGCTTATTGAAGGTATACTGTGCCTGCCAATAGAAGAGCGATCCAGATTGAAGCTTGTTTTTGGCATGTCATATAAGCATGACAGTGATTTTGAACAGTACAAACAGCAGTTGTCTGACCAAATGAAAGCGGCGAAAGTAGATTATTGTTTTGTTGAAAAGTATATGCAAGGGGAGGAATTGGCAATGTTTCGAAGAACTTGTGATCTGTTTTTATATGGGCAAAAGACAGATGCACGTTCGGAAAGTCCTTTGGAATATGTATATGGCGGAGCTGAATTTATATGCCCTGAATGGCTTGCGGGTCATTATGGAATACTTGATCAGGCTAAAGCAAGGTATTATGTATATGAAGATTTTGATAATCTTTCTGATAGCATAAGACGATGTTTTGAAAATATGGATGTATACGGGGAAAGTATTTCGGAATGGGGACGACAGATAATTCGTAGTGAAATATCTTGGGATTCTGTACGAGGGGAGTGGAGGAGCTTATATGCAGACGAATAAAGCAAATGATAGAATGATATGGTTGAATGGGAAAGTATTGCCGTTAGATGAGGCAAGGATTAATGTGCTTTCACCTACTGCACAGTTTGGGGCGAATGTCTTCGAAGGAATCCGCTGTTATTGGAATGAAGAAGAAAAACAATTGTATGCATTCCGTCTAAAAGAACATTATGCAAGGCTCATGCAGTCCATGCGGTTGTTTGGTATAAAAAGCCCTTATAGTGAGTATGAGTTGGAAGAAACAATGAAAGAAATTGTCAGGGCTAATCGGTATCAGGAGGATATTGCTGTAAGGCAGACGGTATTTGTAGATGGGTTTGGAAGTTGGTTTTCAACAGAGCCAGTGGGGATGTTCATTGCACCAATTGCTAAAAGAAGAAAGGAAGTGCCATTATCTTTTACAGAGCGGACTTGCGTAAGTTCCTGGGAAAGGATTAGTGAAAGAGATATGTCTCCAAGGGTAAAGGTTGGTGCAAATTACATTAATAGCAGACTTGCAAAATTAGAAGCAGAAGATAGAGGTTACGATTCGGCGTTGTTTTTAAATCGTTATGGGTATGTGGCGGAAGGAACAGGTTCTTGCTTTTTTATGATTAAAAATGACGAGATTATTACGCCAATGCTGACGGATTCTATTTTAGAGAGTATTACTAGAGATACTGTTTTAAATATAGCAAGGCAAGAACTAAATTTGAAGGTGACAGAGCGCCATATTGTCAGAAGTGAATTGTATTCATGTGACGAAGCGTTCTTCTGTGGGTCAGCAGTTGAAATCAGTCCGATTTCAGAGATAGACGGATTTAGGATAAAAGAAAGGGAGCCAGGAAAACATACGATTGAAATTCACAAAAAATATATAGAAATTGTAACTGGTAAAAATATAAAATATCGGGAGTGGATTACGCCCATTTATGGTGGAGGGATATAATATGTCATTGCAGATGATGTATATTACAAATAATCCGGAAGTGGCCAAAATTGCTGAGAAATATTCAGTGGACAGGATATGGGTAGATTTAGAGCAGATTGGAAAAAAAGAGCGGCAAGGCGGTATGGATACTGTTCAGTCAATGCATTCCGTGGAAGATGTTCGTAAGATAAGAAATAGTATTGTGGGAAAGGCAAAGTTACAGGTCCGGGTGAATCCAATACATCATGGGTCACAGAATGAAATTGAACGGGTAATAGCATATGGTGCGGATATTATCATGCTTCCTTTCTTTTCAACAGTTGATGAAGTGGGTAATTTTATAAAAATGGTGGGAGGCAGGGCGAGAACTTGCCTGCTGTTGGAAACAATTGGAGCTGAACAAAGGATAGATGAAATATTGGACATCCCAGGGATAGATGAGGTTCATATAGGATTGAACGACCTGCACCTCCAATATCATCAAAAATTTATGTTTGAACTCCTGGCAAACGGCAAGGTAGAAGAAATATGCAGAAAGATTAGGAGTAAGGGTATTCCTTATGGGTTTGGAGGGATTGCGAAACTGGATGAAGGTATGCTTCCGGCAAGGCATATTATTGCGGAGCACTATAGGCTGGGCTCTGTTATGGCGATTTTGTCAAGGAGCTTTTATGATTCATGGATTGCAAATGATTTGAAAGAAGTGGAAAGAACTTTTAAATACGGATTGGGGGAAATTCGCGAATACGAACAGCGGCTGGAGCATGAAACACCGGAATTTTTTGAAAATAACAGGCAGACAGTGATAAAGGAAGTAGAGAGTATTCTGAAGGTAATAAACAGTAAGAGGAACTGACATGGAACTAAACTATGAAATTCTGGAAAAATTGTCAACAAAATACGGAGATGCCTTTTATCTGGTAGACAGTAGTGTGTTTCGAAAGAATTACGAAGAGCTATTGGCGGCTTTCTGCAAAATATATCCGAATACCCGCATAGCATATTCGTACAAAACAAATTATATGCCTAAGTTATGCAAAGCCGTTAAAGATATGGGCGGGGCAGCAGAAGTGGTTTCGGAGATGGAGTTGTGGCTTGCCAAGAAAATTGGTGTTCTGGGAACGGATATTTACTACAATGGTCCCTATAAAAAGAAAGAAGTTGTTGAAGAATTTTTGCTGCAAGGTGGTCATTTGAATATAGATGCAGAATACGAGATAGAAATGATCAAGGAGATTGCCGGCCAGTATCCTGACCGTGCATTTTGCATAGGAGTCCGCTGTAATGTGGATATTGGACAGGAGACGCCATCCAGATTCGGGATAAATATGGCATCCGGGGAATTGGAAAGGGCTGTATATCTTTTAAATCAGATAACAAATGTAAAAGTGGTGGGGCTGCATTGCCATATTCCATTTCGGACACTCGATACTTATGTGAAAAGAATGGAATTTATGGCTAAGGTTATAGCGAAATTCCCAGGATATGTATGGGAATATATCAGTCTGGGCGGCGGTTATATGGGAAAGATGGACGAACAGATGGCAAATCAGATGACATTTGATCCGCCTGCATTTGCCGAGTATGCAGCCGTTGTGGCGGGCGGCATGAATAAGTATTTTTCTGATGGATCCTGTCGGCCTACTTTAATTATTGAGCCGGGTAGTGCATTAGTTGCGAATGCCATGAAATATGTTATGCGAGTCATAGAAATTAAAAAGGTACGTAATAAATGGATAGCAAGCCTGGCAGGGAGTTCTTATCAAATTAACCCTTCTATCAAAGGGCTTAACAGGAGTATTTCGGTATATCATTCAGGAAAAGAAGGTATGCGGACGATATATAGTGATTTGGACATGGCAGGCTACACTTGTATTGAGTCAGACTACTTATACCAAAATTACAGTGGGGAATTAGCCAAAGAAGACTTTGTAATTCTTAGTAATGTGGGTTCTTACAGTTTGGTGATGAAGCCTCCTTTTATCTTGCCAGACATACCCGTTATAGAGCTTAGCGGGGATGGAGGGCCGGAGCTCATTAAGAGGGCGCAGACCGCAGAAGATGTGTTTATGTATTATGAATGATCAGGAGAATCATATGATAGAAGATAAAAAGGTGTCTATCATCTTGTGCTTTTTTAATGAAGAACGATATCTGAAAAAAGCAATTGACAGTGTGCTTGCGCAAACATATCATAATTTTGAATTGATTATTATTAATGATGGATCTACTGATGGGAGTGATCGGATAGTAAAAAAATATTCTGACAAGCGTATTATCTATCAGTGTAACCTGGAAAATAAAAGGCTGGCGTACTGTAGGAATAGAGGACTTGAGCTTGCATCAGGAGATTATGTTGGCTTTTTTGATGGTGATGATATTATGTTGCCGGATAAAATGGAAAAACAGGTCAGGTATTTGAAGGAACATGAAGAGGTAACTCTTGTGAGTGGCGGTTATCGCTATATGGATGCACAAGGCAATGTGGATGAAAATATGGTGTTTCCAGAACGAAAAAGTGATGAACAGATTAGGGCTCATATGTTATTTGGAAATTGTATAGCCTGTGCCGGCGCAGCGCTGTTTCGAAGAGAGGTTATAGAGAAATATGGTGTCAGGCTTGATGAAAAAAATGCGGCATCAGAAGACTATCGGTTGTGGATTGATATGATGCCATATGCCAGATTTGCCAATATAGATGAATGTTTTTTTTACTACAGGGTAAATCATGGGTCGAAAGCAATGGACATTGTGAATCAAGACAGGACTTCGTATAACAATGAAATCAGGAATCTTTTGAAGCATGCGTGGGAAAAAAGAGGTTTTGTTTTATCAGATAAGGATATTTTCTTTTTACATCATTTCTTTTATAAACATCAGAAAATATGGAAACCTGCTGATATATGCCAGGGGGTCAAAGTTTATGTGAAAATTAAAAAACAACTTCGGGATTTAAAATTACCGGAAGGCAAGTTAATTTTGCGGTATTACAAAGAAAAGTGGGTTCGGACATATTCAGTTTATTGGGCAGTAAAGAAGATGATTGGGGTAGCAGGGTAAAAGACAGATGATGGAATTAGACTTTTTATTTATATATGAACATAAGGTAAGAGAGCTTGAAAATCTTTGTTTGATGAAATACGAACTTGACAGAAGAGGATATCGTACAAAGATTGCTTATGTGGATGATGCGGTAAACGCAGAAGCCGATAGACCGATTTATCATGCAAAAGTTTTGTGCACAATGGCATGTTACGATAATTACACGCTTTTTTGGCACAGCAAACAATTTGTAAAGTTTGAAAAAGTAATTGATTTGCAATGGGAAAACATTGTTTATCCTAAGGATGAACAGAGGGAGGGGGCTTATAAAAATTTTTGGGGAATTGGGAAGGATGTGGTTCATGTTTCCTGGGGAAGGCAAAATGTGGACAGGCTGCTGGGAGCCGCGCATTTAGATGAGAAGAAGGTAAAACTGACCGGGCATGTGGGGATGGATTTTTTACGGGAACCACTTAACCGTTTTTACCTTTCTAGGGAAGAGCTTTTTGCCAAGTATGATATTCCGTTGGATAAGAAGGTCATATTGTTTGCCTCTCCTTATTATGGGGATTACTTGTCGGAAGAGTATATTGCTGGGATGCGACGGGCATTTGGAAATGACTGGGGAGAATATTACCAATTTATGTGTGACTCTCAAAAGGAGGTTCTTGGATGGTTCGAAAAGATATGCCGGGAGCATAATGATATGGTAATAATCTTTCGTCCACATCCGGGACATCCAAGCATTGTGGCGGAAGAGTTGGAAAAGAGATGTGATAATTTTAGAATTATAGCAGGGGAATCTGTTAAGCAATGGATTGTTGCTTGTGATAAGATATATACAGGGAACAGTTCGGTGGTGGTGGAAGCATATTTTGCAAAGAAAATGTGTCAGCTTTTATTTCCGTTTCCGGTTACTTCGGGCTATGAATTGCAATTAATTGCAGATTCAAAAAAAATCACAACTTATGAAGAATTTGACGTGTCGGTATGTAGTATACAGGAAACATTCCCTACGCCAGAGAAAAGCATAGAAGCGATTTACCTGATAGACTGGAAGATGCCCAATTATGTGAAATTTGCCAATATGGCAGAGGAAGTTTGGCAGGATGATTATTATCGTCTATCAAGACGCCAGAGATGGAAGTACAAAGAATATACACCGATACAGTGTTTGCTCAGAATCTTTATTTTTTTGAAGCCGATCTATAACATTTATCTGGCCATGTTGAAGAATCTAAATCTAAAATGGAAATTTTTAGAATATCAGCGTAAGGTGCGGGCGGATGAACATAAGCGGATTGAGGATATTGAGAATCGGCATGCACATGAACTTACCAGCGAGAAAGAAATAGCTGAAATTATTGGCAGAATTGAATGTGCCTTAGAAAAATAGAAATATTGGAGGAAAAGAAAATGAATAAGACAATCACAGCAATTATCCCAGTAAAGGGTAACAGTACAAGGTTACCAAACAAAAACATTTTGCCATTTGCAGATTCTAATTTGCTGATTCACAAAATCCGTCAGTTGAAGCAGGTGGAAGAAATCACAGAAATTATCGTCTCATCGGATTCGGATGAAATGCTTGCCATGGGAATAGCGGAAGGTGTGACAGCAATAAAAAGGCCGAAGGAATATGCAGATGAGTCGGTGCCGTTTGGCATGTTCCTTGAATACATTAGTGATGAAATGCCGAATGACCATATTATGTGGGCATGTGCAACTTCGCCATTAGTGGAACCATATCTTTACCGGAAAGCGGTTAAGACATATTTTGAAAAACTGGAAGAAGGATATGATTCTCTGATTACATGTGATCCTTATCAAACGTATTTAATGGATGAAAACGGTCCATTAAATTTTAGCATGGGACTTGCTCATAAAAATTCGGAGCAGCTGCCTAAGTTATATCATTTTTCAAATGGAATTAACCTTGCACCGCGTGTTATGCTGAAGGAATGGCACTATAATTATGGCCCTAATGCTTACAGGCTTATCATTAATAAACGTGAAGCGGCAGATATTGACGATGTTTACGATTACGAAATCGCTAAGGCATTGTATTCGATGAAGGATCCTAATCCGACCATATAAACTAAAGTAAATTGGAAAGGCGTCACATAAGCTATGATTATTAAGGAAGAAATCCAGGCAAACCGGTTAGACAGAGGATATGAAAGATATAAGGAAGAATTTAATAACAAAGCGCTTGAGGTTTTAAATAGTGGGTGGTATGTGCTTGGTGAGGAAGTAAAAGGATTTGAGAGAGAATTTGCCAGGTATTTGGGTGTAGAAAATTGTGTGGGACTGGCAAGTGGTTTAGACGCCCTTTGGATAGCGTTTCGTATTCTGGGAATTGGGAAAGGCGATGAAGTAATTGTTCAAGGAAATACATATATTGCCAGTGTGATGGGGATTACGATCAATGGAGCAACTCCGGTATTTGTTGAGCCGGATGAATATTATTGCATAGATGCATCCAAAATAGAAGAAAAAATCACTAGCCGGACAAAAGCAATTTTGGTCGTCCATTTGTATGGGCAGGCGTCGGATATGGATACAGTAATGGAGATTGCCGGCAGGTATGGCTTGAAGGTGGTTGAGGATTGTGCACAATCCCATGGGGCAAAGTTTCGTGGCCGAATGACGGGTACTTTTGGGGATATTGGATGTTTTTCGTTTTATCCCTCCAAGAATCTTGGAGCATTTGGCGATGGAGGGGCAATTGTAACAAATGACAGTGCCATTGCGGAAGAAGTACGGGTATTTCGCAATTATGGCAGTGAAAAGCGCTACTATAACCGTGTGGTTGGGGCGAATTCAAGGCTTGATGAGCTTCAGGCAGGTTTGTTGCGGGTGCGGTTATCCCATATGCAGGAGCTGGAAGAAGAGAGGAAGAATCTTTGTAGGAAGTATTTAGAGAAGTTGCATAATCCGCGGATTATACTCCCACATATAAGGGATGGTGCAACACATGTATGGCATCAGTTTGTTGTAAGATCAAAAGAACGTGACCGTTTGGCTGCGTATTTAAAGGAACGAGGAATAGGGAGTATTATACACTATCCTATTCCACCGCATCTTTCGGAAGCATATTCGGACCTTGGAATGAAGCAAGGGTGTCTTCCTATTACTGAAGAATATGCAAACACTGTATTATCAATACCGCTTTATATTGGAATGAATGAGGAGGAGCAGGGATACGTCACGGACACCATGAATGAGTACGCATAAGGAGTTGTAATGAGTAAACTATCAATTATTGTGGCAATCTATAAAAGCGAAAGAAATATCAGACCTTTTTATGAAGATTTTTGTAGAAACATAAAACCATATATAGAGGATTATGAATTAATTATGGTGAACGACGGCTCTCCAGACAATTCATGGAAAATTATGAAGGAACTTGCCGCAAAGGATAAAAAGATTAAGTTGATTAAGCTTTCGCGCAATTATGGTGCAATAGAAGCAGTATTTACTGGTATGAAATATTCATCAGGTGATTGTGTTACAGATAAAGCTTGTGATCTGCAGGAGCCGGCGAGCTTAACGCTTGAAATGTTTCAGGAGTGGAAAGGCGGTGCAAAATCGGTTATTGCTGTCAGGGAGTCCAGAAATGACCCTAAGGTGACAAAAGCTTTTGCGGCAGTTTATTATTGGCTGGTGAGGAAATTGGTGATAAAGGATATGCCACAGGGAGGCTTTGACACCTACTTGATAGACCGAAAAATAGTGGATCAGATAATTACGATGAATGACCGGAATTCTCCATTAACATTACAGATTTTATGGATGGGATTTAACCCTCAAAAGGTATATTACGAAAGACGGAAACGGGAAATTGGGAAATCCAGTTGGACAGTTTCCAAGAAATTAAAGTTATTTTTGGACTCATTTGTAGGGTTTTCATATATTCCAATTCGCTTTATGTCTGGGATAGGCATGATTTTTTTTCTGATATCTATTATTTGGGGAATAAACTTGATTGTGTCAAAACTTAAGGGCACGATTCCAATACAAGGATATACAACAACATTGGTTATGCTTTTATTTTCAGCTGGACTTATTATGTTTACGTTAGGATTGCTTGGGGAATATGTATGGCGTACATTAGACGCTGCGAGAAGAAGACCAATAACAATTGTTGATGAACTGGTTAATATGGAGGATGAGAAGTGAGGAACATTGATAATTATACGAAGATGTATATGAAATCAGATGTTGGAGGACAACAGATTGCATTACCTTATAGAAGAAAAATGGTCATTGAGCAAGTTGGTAAATATCAACCTACTAGGATTCTGGAAATTGGCTGTGGATTGGAGCCATTGTTTGAGTATGTAGAAGGCAGAGAATGGTGGATCGTTGAACCATCACAATATTTCTGCGAGATTGCGGAAGAAAAAAGTCATGGTTCTAGTCATATCAAAATATTACAGGGTTTTTTTGAAGAAAGGATACATGATCTGGAAAAGTTAAATTTTGATATGGTAATATGCTCAAGTCTTTTGCATGAGGTGGAAGACCCAGAGCTTCTGCTGAGTGATATTCGTAAAATATGTACGGATAAAACAATTGTGCATATTAATGTGCCAAATGCGAAATCTTTCCATCGGGTTTTGGCAAAAAGTATGGGAATTATTCGTAATGAATATGAGGTGTCACAAAAGAACGCCGTATTGCAACAGAATAATGTTTTTGATATGGAAAAATTGACGGAAATAGTAATTGGTTATCATTATGACATTCTGGATAAAGGAAGCTATTTCATTAAACCGTTCACGGACAGGCAGATGTTTGATATGCTGGAGGCGCATATCATTGATGAAAGCGTTTTGGATGGATTGGATGAGATGATAGGTGAAATGCCGGAAATGGGAGCAGGGATATTTATAAACTGCAGGAAAGCTCGATAAGGGGGATAAGAAAATGCTTGAGATCCAATCATATGATAGTCAATATGAAGCTATGTGGGATCAGTTTGTGCTGGAAAGCACAGTAAACGGCACCTTTTTGCAAACCAGGAGATTTCTAAATTATCATCCGGAAGGTAGGTTTCAGGATGCATCTTTTATGGTATTTGATAAGAAAGGGCATCTTGTTGCTGTATGTCCGGCATGCGCAAAGATAGAGGATGGTGGAAAGCTGTTTGATTCACATGCAGGAAGTACTTATGGAGGAATTTTAATAGAAAAGAAATGGTATAAGGCGGGGAAAGTGCTGGATATCATTCAGGCATTAGAAAATCATCTGAGGAACTGTGGATTTGATAAAGTCATTTTAAGGCAGACTCCTTCCATTTTATCAGTAGAAAATGTAGATCTTCTCCAGTACTGCTTTTATTATTTGGGATATCAATGCTGCAATGCCCTAAGCTTATACGTGGATTTTGACGGTTATAAGGAGGATATTTTGGCGGAATTTTCTCAGGGAAAAAGAACAGATGTGCATAACTGTCAGAAGAGAGGGCTATATGACAGAAAACTTACTTCGTTCTCTGAGATAGAACAATTACATTCTCTACTATCTAAAAGTTTGGAAAAATATCATACAAAACCCATTCACACGGCTGAAGAACTATATAGTTTTCAGGAGGATAGATTAAAAGGGGAATGCGAATGCTTTGGAATATTCGATGGTGATAAAATGGTAGCATCGTCCATGCTTTTTTACTTCATGCGGAACAGTGTTGCACATACGCAATATTTATGTGCGGATCCGGACTATAAACAGATTAGTCCGATGACATATTTGTATTATACAA
The DNA here is from genome assembly GCA_910587295.1 of uncultured Lachnospiraceae bacterium. Classification (GTDB taxonomy): domain Bacteria; phylum Bacillota; class Clostridia; order Lachnospirales; family Lachnospiraceae; genus Suilimivivens. The sequence goes on from CAJULP010000077.1 coordinate 134,977, forward strand.
CATTGGTGGAGATGCGTAAGCGAGGTTACAAGAAGGTATCATGGGGAACAGGAACAGAAAACTTAGGACGTTATCTCAATGAAGGATTGGTAAAAAGTAAAGAATATTATGGCAGCAGGCATAATGTCAATCTCATTTTTATAAAAAAAATAAATAAATCATAATTACAGGTATAAGGGAAAACTGGATATGAATAATTGTTTAAATGTGAGAATGATTGAATTCAAGCTTATGGGGGATGAGAGGGGAAGCCTTGTTGTCTGCGAGGGCGGTACAGATATCCCCTTCATAGCTAAAAGGATATTTTATATTTTTGGTTCAGACCAGTCTGTGGTTCGCGGGAACCATGCAAATCGTCGAAGTGAATTTGTGTTGATTAATGTAGCGGGCCGGAGTAAAGTACGGATTAAAGACGGAAGAGGAAATGAGATGGTATTTGCGCTAAACCGTCCACATACAGGAATTTATATACCTTCCATGGTGTGGAAGGAAATGTATGACTTCAGTTCGGATTCGGTATTATTATGTTTAGCGAGCGAACACTACGATGCGGATGAATACATAAGGAATTATGACGAGTATGTGAGAGAACAAAAATAATGAAAGGTCATGATGATGGTGGATATTCCAGAAAATAAGCGGGAAAAATTAATACAATTTATTAAATTTGGATTAGTTGGCGTATCAAATAACCTGATATGCTATGGAACATACGTGTTACTGATCAATATTGGGCTGCATTATGTTCCTTCCAATATCATTGGCTTTTCAATCAGTGTGTTTAATGCGTTTTATTGGAATAATAAGTATGTGTTTTCTGACTCGGATGGTTCCAGAGTATGGTGGAAAACATTTATTAAAACCTATATCTCCTATGCAGGAACCGGAATTATCCTCAGTAATATTCTGTTGGCTGTGTGGGTGGAGATTTTTAGGGCACCTGAGGTTATTGCACCAATCATCAATTTGGTCATTACGGTACCAATCAATTTTTTGACAAATAAATATTGGGCATATAAATCAAAATGAGAAGAGGGTTGGGGATGAGCAAAGGATTTTATTGCAAGATGTTACAGGGTGTGGTATTGTCTATTTTAACAATAAGTGCGTTTGTTTTGATTTATTTTACAGTGTTCGAAATTGATTATCATAATACAGGTGGAGCATATATGGCAGTGTCAGCTTCAACGATAAAGTTTGTGAATCAATGGTTGGAAGAAGGGGCTTTAAAGCTGCATTTCACTTGCTATGAGTATTTTGATTCCATAGAATTTCATTCATTGAGTGAAAGATACCCATATGTTTCGTATCCATCAGGATCAACATTTTTAATATGGATATTGGCAAAATTGATGGGACGGCAGCATATCGGCATTTCTTTTTTGAAGCATGTGCAGGCAGTATTTTTGAGCATTGAGATGTTGGCAGCTGCTTTTTTTACATGCTGTTTGCTGCGACATTCGGGTTTTGTAAGAAAAGCTGAGAATATGATAATTTCAGTAGCGACTGCAGTTTTTTGGCTATATTTACCGGGAACCGCATGGTATCTGTCAAATATACTATTTGCGGATCAGGTAGTTATTTTACATATTATGCTATTCATTTTACTGGAATATATAAATGATGTAGCAGAGAATAGCAGACTTATTGTATTTATGCGAATATGTAAAGCAGGGATAATATATATGGGGGTCCTGACAGATTATTATTTCTGGATATTTGCTTTTTTTATATTTATGATGAAGTGTATAAGGTTTATTCTGGTTCAAACGAAATTGAAATATGTAGTATCAGGTCTGTTGGAATATGTAGTTCCTGTTGTCTGTGGGTTAGGTACTTTTTTGTGGCAAATATCATATACGGAGAATTGGATTGCGATTTTGAAGAAGAAATTTGTATATCGAACTGGTGGTGAAGCGGCGGGTTCCCTCTTTGAAAATTTCTGCGCTGTATATACAGGTGGAAATACTATGAGGGGGGCTCATGGGGCAGCCTTTTACAACACAAGAGTTCCTGAAGGACAGAGAATGGACGGTGGATTATCGTTTAGAGGAGGCAATTTACAATATTTCTGACTATGATGATATGTGCTTTTCTTTTGATATGGGGATTGGTTATGATGATTCTATGCCGCTTGCCATAGCGGAAAAGTGTGTTTATCAGGTGTTCGATTTTCAAGAAATAGATGAATATATTTCAAACGTTGATGGAGAAATAGATGCAATATTTTTTATAGTGGATTATCAAGTGGAGGATGAAACAGGGAATCAAAATGAAATGAAAAAAGTATTGCTAGGTACAAAAGAACATATTTACGAGAATGAAAGATATTGTATTCTAAAATTATAATAGCAGCCAGACGGGTATAAATGTATTTTTGAAATATAATAAGGTGTGTTTGTGAGGAATGATGATGTCAAATATTAAATTATTGGACTGTACGTTGAGAGACGGTGGATATATTAATGACTGGAATTTTGGTACATTTACGATTCGGGATATTATCAGGAAATTGGTAGAGTCCCGGGTTGATTATGTGGAAGTAGGATTTTTACGTGATTGTGAACATGACCGTGATAGAGCGCTTTTTAATAATTGTGCGGAGATTGCACCTGTCCTGCCTGATAAACGTGGCAACACTATGTTTACTGCAATGGCGCTGCATAATAAATACGACATTCGTAAACTGGAACCTTATGACGGGAAGACAATTGATGCGATAAGAGTCACTTTTCATGATTACGATATTGAGGAAGGGCTGATTTTTATCCGAAAGGCAATGGAGAAAGGATATAAAGTATTTTGCAACCCTATTAATATTATGGGGTATTCCGATGAAATGCTGCTACAGCTTTTTCAAAAGGTAAATGCGATACATCCTTATGCGTTTTCAATTGTTGATACGTTTGGATCTATGATGAAGTCCGACTTGCAGAGAATCTATTCTCTGGCTGAACATAATTTGGACGATTCCATAGTGATTGGCCTGCATCTTCATGAAAATCTTGCATTGTCCTATTCCCTAGCTCAGGAGTTTATCAGTATGAAATCTCCGGAACGGAGGTGTGTGATTGATGGGTCTATGCTAGGGATGGGACGGGTACCCGGGAATTTATGCATAGAGCTGATTATGGACTACATGAATAAAACACAAGGGAGCGCTTACGACTTAAATCCGGTTCTTGATGGGATTGATGACCATATTGTACAGCTCAAGCAGGTGGAACCTTGGGGATACAGCACTGCCTATGCTCTGTCTGCAAAATACAATCTGCATAGAAATTATGCGGAATTTTTGCTTGGAAAAGGACGGCTCCGGGCGAAGCAGATCAATCAGATACTTGCAAGTATTGAGGAAAGAAAAAAGACGGCCTACGATGAAAGCTATATTGAGACTTTGTATGAAGGGTTTCAAAATCATGAGATAGATGACAGGGCATTGCTTCAAAAGCTCAAAGCAAGCTGGGATGACCGATCAATTTTAATTTTAGCGCCGGGGAGCAGTATTTCTGATTGTAAGAAACTTCTTGATTTATTTATTGCAGAAAATAATCCGGTTATTGTGTCGGCTAACTTCATTCCGGAATTATATCAGCAGGATTATGCATTTTATACGAATGCAATGCGCTATAGTACAATTGAGGAGAAGAAAGACGCAGAGAGTCTTCTGGTGACATCAAATCTGACAGACATGTGCAGTTCGGAAAATGTATTAAATTATGCAGATTTGTGTTTTGATGATAAAGGGAAAAGCGATAATTGTGTAATTATGCTGATGAGACTTTTAATCCGGTTAGGAAAAAACAGAGTTTATGTTGCGGGGTTTGATGGATATCAAACAGAAGGCTGTAATTATGTTTCTTCTTATATGGCAAATCAACACACGAAAGGGCAGGAGGAGAATATCAGGAATACCGGATATGTGGCGGATATACGCAAAAAGATGGATGTCATATTTTTGACCCCATCTCTTTATGATATAGGATAAAGGTGAGAAATATGGGGGATTTTAGTCAAATAAAGTACCTGGTGATTGATGTGGATGGTACACTGACAGATGCGGGAATTTATTATGATGAGCATGGTAATGAACTGAAGAAGTTCTGTACAAAGGATGCGGCGGGTTTCTTTGCAGCTCATCAGGCAGGAATTAAGATTCTTGTTCTTACAGGGCGGGAATGTGCTGCGACTACGAAACGAATGCGGGAAATGCAAGTGGAATATCTTGTGCAGAATTGTAAAGATAAAGTTCAATACTTAAAGACTTTCATGCAGGAGAACCATGTGGAAAAAGGAGAAGTAGGCTATCTTGGTGATGATTTGAATGACTTGCCAGGAATGGGGCTGTGCGGATTTATCGGATGTCCTGCGGATGCCTGTGAGGAGGTAAAAGACAAGGCTGATTATATATCCGATGCAAAAGGCGGATATGGTGCTGTAAGGGACATCATTTCGTATCTTTTAAAGCAGCGTGGACAATGGGATGAAGCAGTCAGCCGAGTTTATGGCATTGGAATTTGACATTTGTGAGGTGCTGGGTAGAAAATGATTAATTTAAAAAAAGAGTTTACAAAGGAAATGAAGACGTTTTGGCATCAATGCAGAGCTCGGCGTGGGGAAAAGGAATTTCGTCGTTTCGTGATCGAAGGATATCATAATCCCAATTTTTTGGAGCTGCGTCATTATGGTAATGCTCATAAAGGAGAGATTATTTATCATATTGATGCTTATGGATGTTCGGTGGGTTTTTTTGCGGAATTTCTATTTACATTGATTCGCCTTCATTTTGCGGCGGAACGAGGCTTGATTCCTTATGTGGATTGGGGAAAGGAATTTTTATATCATGAAGCAGGAGGGGTGGATGGTGTCTATAATGGTTTTTTGTATTACTTTGATCCTGTTTCAGAGGTGAAGGATATTGAGCAGGCGGCATATGTGTTAGAGGCAAATGACGATCATATTCATGATGTCCAAAACCAGTTGAATACACATGGTTACGCGGTGACAGAGGAATATATGCAGGCCCTGACAAATATGGTTCAAAAGTATATTCGTTATAATAAAAAGACATTAACATATCTGGAAAAGGGCTATGACGATTTGATCGGAGATAAGAAAGCATTAGCGGTACATTTCCGGGGAACGGATTACCGGCGGCAGTATAATAACCATCCAGTATTTGTCACGATAGAAGAACAAATAGAAAAAGTGCATGAACTGATAAAAGCGAAAGAATACGAAGTGGTCTTCCTTGCGACGGATGAACAGGAGGCAGTGGAAATCTTCCGTAAGGAATTTGGAGCTGCCCTAAAAGTGTTTGAGGATACCTGGCGTGCAAGCGGGGAAGACGAATCGGTTGCCTATAGTCATGCGAATAGAAAGAATCATCATTATCTGCTGGGACTTGAGGTGCTGCGTGATCAATATATGCTTACTAGGTGTGCTGGGCTGGTTGGAGGAGTATCTAATCTTACACTTTCAGCGCGAATGATGCGCAGGGCATGGTATGAAAAAGATTATGATGATTTGGTGATTGTTGATCATGATTTATGCCGTAATCAGCGCAATTTTTGCGATGCAAAGCATTGAAGGAATTTAGAATTAATGAAAATTATCGATCAAAGTTATGAGTGGTATTTGAATTACTGCTTTCGCAGGGAAAATACAAAAAAGCATATTATTTTAGGGCCGAATGCTATAGTCGGCCGGGAAAATGAGCTGGAAGGCAATAATTATATTGCGGGGGAGCTGTATGGCTGCCAAATAGGATATGGCTCTTATATACACCGAAACAGTGTACTGAAAGAGGTGAAAGCAGGACGGTTTTGTGGGATAGGGGAGGATGTGAATATCAGGCTGTTTGAGCATCCTGTCCATATGGTTTCAATTTCACCATGCTTTTACCGGAAAAGCCATACTTTGAGAACTTTTGTGGATGAAAATTATTATGAAGACTTGAAGTATAACAAGGATGGGGTTACAGTGACCATCGGAAATGATGTGTGGATCGGGCAGGGGGCTTCCATCAAAAGTGGCATTAAAATTGGCGATGGGGCAGTGATAGCGGCTGGGGCGGTGGTGACAAAGGATGTACCGCCGTATGCTATTGTAGGAGGCGTACCGGCGAAGCTGATCAGATATCGCTTCACGGAAAAACAGATTGAGCTGCTTTTGAAGATCAGATGGTGGGATAAGGATCTGGACTGGCTTTGCGAAAACGGAAAATATTTTAATGATATAGAGAGTTTTATAGAGAAATTTCAATAGAGGTACCAGATATTGGGAGGAAATATGATTTCAGTTATTGTGCCGTCTTATAATGTTGAACTATATCTTGAACGCTGTGTGCAATCGTTAGTTAGTCAGACTTATACGGATTTGGAGATTATTTTGGTGGATGATGGTTCTACGGATGGCACAGGGGAATTGTGCGATAAGCTGGCGAGAAGAGATCATAGGATTAAAGTCATTCACAAGGAAAACGGTGGACTTTCGGACGCAAGGAATGCTGGGATTAAGATTGCCACAGGGGAGTATTATTCATTTATTGACGGGGATGATTTCATAGAAGCGGATACCTATGAATGTATGATTTCAGAAATGGCTGACCCTGCAGTGTCTATTGTTGCGGGGGGATTTTTTGTTACGGATATCAAAGGGCATACGGTTGTTTCCGTAAGCCCCAAACGGCAAAGGCTCACGAAGGAAGAAGCATTTATGGATCTGTTTGGGAGAAATTATATTACCCAATCAAGCTGTAATAAGCTTTTCCGGAGCAGTCTCTTTGATGAGGTCCGGTATAAAAAGGGGATATTAAACGAAGATCAGGAGATATTGCCCAGGCTTTTGGATATTGGAAATCATGTTGTTTTGCTTGATAAACCAGTATACCACTATATTAAGAAACCGGGGAGCATTACTTCATCAGACTATAGCATGGAGCGTTACAGGGCGATAGAAATAGAAAGAGATATTTATAGGATGTGCAGGAAAAAATATCCCCAATTAAAGTCGTGGGCAGGTTATTATGAGCTGAAATCGCTCTATGGGATGCTTTGTAATTTAGATCAGTGCAGTAATAAAAATGATTTTAAGATACAGGAGTTGAATATACGAAGAAAAATTATGTATGCGGCATTTCGGTGTGCTTGGTGGAAGGAAGTTATGGACAGACATGGAAATGAAGTAAAAACATATTTTATAAGCGCTGCAGTAGGAATCAGGAATGTTAAAAAATTGGTTCAAATTAAAGCGAAGATAAGAAATTAAAATGATGGTATGCCTGGCTTAAGTTGCTTTATGAGACAGTATGTGCTATAATTTTTTAACATTTAGGAAGTAAGTTGCATACAAGAGGGAAGCATGAGGAGATAAGGCGATGATAAAAGAAATAAGAAAGGTGAGGGATGCATTGGGAAAGCTCTCTTTCATTTTAAACAGGGAGCAAAAGAAATATTGTGTTCTTATATTTTTGATGTCTTTGGTTTCAGCATTGATTGAAACAGCAGGGGTTTCTATTATTGTTCCGGTAGTACAGATTGTGATATCAGTAGATCAATTGATGGAGCAGCCCTATGTGCGCCCATTAATTGATTTGTTTCATTTAGAGACGAGTGCAGAGGTGATTATTTTTGTCTGTCTAGGAGTTGGAATTATATATATCCTTAAAAATGCGTATTCGTTTTTGTATACGTGGGCTTCCGCAAGATTTTCCAATAAGATCAGGAGAGAGCTGGCAGTCCGGGTACTTCAGACCTATATGAAGCAGGGGTATATTTTTTTTGTGGATAATAGCTCCTCTAGTCTGATTCGAGGAATCAGTTCGGATGTAATCAGTGTACAGAATGTCATTGCCAACTTTTTTTCATCCATGTGCAAAATATTAATCATTATTTGCATGACAATGTTTATTATAGTGCAAACTCCGTTTGTTGCGCTTCTGATATTGTGTATGGTGGTATTTTGTTTTGTTATCTCACAAATTGTGTTCCGAAAACCAATGCGCCGTTTCGGAGTATCATCAAGGGAGTATTCAGTCCGGGCAAGTCAGGCATCATTGGAGGCAATCCAAGGATATAAGGAAATCTTAGTTTTTGGAAGGCAGGATTATTTTGTAAATGAATATCTTAAAAATATGATTGGGTATAATAAAGCGGAAGTGCAAATGACGCTTGCGGCAGCATCACCTTCTTTTATGATAGAAGTGGTCTGCATTATTGGCATTTTAGCTGTTGTGGCGGTGCAAAGCATTACTGCAGGCGGAAATGCAGATTTATTGACACAGATGGTGATTATTGCATTGGCAACTCTACGGATACTGCCAGCTTTAGGTGCATTATTGGGCAATGTTAATTCTATTGTTTTTAATGCGCCAGGACTAAACTCTGCATCAGATACACTTCATATGGTAAACGAACTTGACAAGGATGAAACTATAGAGAAGAAAAAAAGTTTTTATGCTGACATTGGATTGAAAAGCGAACTTGAGGTTTCTCATGTGTCTTATGCATATCCAAGAACGGAAAAGAACGTAATTGATGATCTTTGTATGACGATTACAAAAGGAACTTCGATAGGATTCGTTGGAACTTCCGGTGTGGGAAAAACAACTTTGGCAGATCTTATATTAGGATTGTTAAAGCCACAAAACGGTAAGATACTTATGGATGGAACAGATATTGAAGAACTGGGGGATGCATGGCATGATATCATTGGATATGTACCGCAGTCTATTTACATGACAGACGCATCTGTCAGGAGAAACGTGGCTTTTGGAATTGCTGAGGCACACATAGATGATACTAAGGTGTGGAAGGCACTTGAAATGGCTCAAATAAAGGAATTTGTTGAGGGTCTTCCGGAAGGGCTTGATACCAATGTTGGCGAATGGGGGGTGCAGCTTTCCGGTGGACAGAGGCAAAGGATTGCTATAGCGAGAGCCTTATACAACGAACCGGATATTATTGTGCTGGATGAGGCAACTGCGGCTCTGGATAATGAAACGGAAGACGCAGTCATGGAATCTATTGAAGCTTTACAAAAGGTAAAAACACTTATTATTGTGGCGCATCGTCTCACTACAATTAGAAAATGTGATGTAATTTATGAGATAGCAGGTGGAAAAGCAATCCAGAGGAGTAAGGAAGAGGTTTTGGCAGAAAAAGCAGCCAAAAAGAGGGAGAAAGCATGAGAGACATTGATAAGTATTCAGATGGCTATCTTGAAGAGGGGTTTGAGATCTATCAGGTGGAATATAGACGCAGGATGATCATGGAGCAAATAGACAAATACCATCCTTGTAGGATACTGGAGATAGGATGTGGTGCAGAACCATTGTTTCAGTATGTCAAAGGGAAGGAATGGGTAATCGTGGAGCCGGCAGAAGTGTTCTGTGAGATGGCTAAGGAAAAGATATGCGATGATGATTGTGTAGAAATTATGGAAGGTTTTTTTGAAGATCATGTAGATAAGTTACAAGAAATTTGCTTTGATATGATTATATGTTCAAGCGTTTTGCAGGAGGTAGAAAAACCGGAATATATGTTAGAGTGTATTTCCAGGGTGTGTGGAGAGCACACAGTTGTCCATATCAATGTGACAAATGCGAAATCCTTTCATAGAGTTTTAGCCAGGAATATGGGAATTATCACAAATGAATATGAGAAATCCCAGAGGAATGTCATGCTTCAGCAGAATACTGTATTTGATATGGATACGCTGACTCAAATGGCGAAGGAACATTATTTTGAAGTTTTAGACCAGGGCAATTGTTTTCTAAAACCATTTTCACATAAACAAATGTGGGATATGATGGAGCAAAATATTATAAACAAAACAGTATTAGATGGTCTCTATCGTATGGCATTTGACCTGCCTGATTGGGGGGGGGCAGAAATATTTTTAAACTGTCGGAAAATAGATTTATAAGAGGGAGAATTGCAGCGTGATTTCGGATCGAAAAGTAAGTGTGTTTTCTGTACTTATCAGTTGCTATAATCATGAAAAATATATAAATGACGCATTGCAAAGTGTTTTGGCACAGACATATGATGATATTGAAATAATCATATGCGATGACTATTCGCCGGATCATTCATGGAATTTGATACAGTCTGCTATCCCTGAATTAGAGAAAAGGTTTTGCAGGGTGGTGGCTTTTCGAAATGACAGTAACAGGGGACTTATTTATTCGCTTAATAAAATGATCAGGGAAGCGGAAGGGAATGTGGTTTTTCTTTTATCTGGGGATGATATGATGGCGAAAAACTATGCGTCGGATATCATGTGTGCTTGTATGGAACATCCAGATGCTTTGGTGTTTGTGACAGATGGATATTGTGTAGAGGATTATGACCATTATCAGGAAATAGATATTTCCAGGTTGACACCATTTTATGAAAAGGCACCGGATTTATGCAAAGATACATTATTTGAACGGCTGTACTGGGAAAACCCTATTTTTGCACCAGGGGTTTCGCTGAGAAAAGAAATCTATGATAAATTTGGACTTTATGACGTTGACAATTTTATTGAAGATTGGGAGTACTGGCTGAGAATAAGCAGAACAAAGGAAACAGAATTTGTATATATAGATAAAAAGGATGTATTTTACAGGAAAAATCCCAATTCAGTATCTTCAAAAGTAAAAAATGATGATTATATTGCGAAGTGGCTTAACTTTTTAAACGCAAGAGAAAAAATTATAGATAAATATGGGGCCTATGTGGGGAAAGAAGAATATGTGAAACGAAAATGGGCTTTTATGTTTGAGGAGGTTCGGTTTTACCAATTAAATATCCCGGAAAAAGAAAAAATTATTTTACGTGAAAAATGGAGTGATTTTGTGAAAGAGAATTGGAAGGAACTAGGATGGAAAAAAGTAATGACTTATTGCCAAGTATATATAAACTCTTTAGGGAAAAGGTAATGTAGCCTATCAGACGAAAAGATTAATTTATTTCAATAAGAAAAGGAGTATATACATGCAAGTGATAAAATACGTATTCCAACCGCATGGTGATGAAAGAGGGCAGCTTGTTGCGCTGGAAGAGGGGATAGACATTCCATTTTCAATAAAGAGGGTCTATTATATGTATGATACTGTAAAAGGGATGGTCAGAGGGAAGCATGCCCATAAATCCTTGGAACAGATTTTGGTATGTATCCATGGAAGCTGTAAGATATTATTGGATGATGGGCGGGAAAAAAAGGTAATACCTCTTGAAAAACCTTATGAAGGATTGTATGTACCCAATAATATGTGGCGGGAAATGTATGACTTTTCTGAGGATGCGGTACTGATGGTACTTGCTTCTGACTTTTATAAAGAAAATGATTATATCAGAGATTATGACCAGTTCGTTTCGTATATAAACATATGTAATTCTCGTAGGTAATATGTTAGGAGGATTGGATTGATAGTGGGAAGAATGAAGGACAGAATTAAGAATTGCAAGGTAATAGTGGGAATTTATGAATTGGTGATGGAACCAGTGCATAAAGGACTAAGGAAGACAAAGGAGTTAAAGAAAAAATTTGTAAGGACAAGATTTTCTTATGGTACGTGTAATCAGGATAAAGTATTCTATTTGATAACAAGCGATGTTGCGACGTGCGGTTTGTTTTCACTGATACTTGTAAATGTTTTGCCTTTTTTGAAGATTGGTGAGAAAAAGGGGTATATTCCTATTGTAGATTATAAAAACACGGTTTATCTTCCTATGATACAAGATGTAGAGCGATATGGAAAAGAAAACCCGTGGGAATACTACTTTGAGCAGCCAGGTGGAAATTATACGTTGGATGAAGTGTACAAGAGCGCAAAAATAGAGGTGGGTAACCAGAACAAGTATGGTTTTCAGGTGGTGATTTGGAATGATATGATGCCAATGCCGATGAAAGATCTGAACTATTGGAGCAGGATTGCAAATAAGTATATTCGCCCAACGGCGGAGATATGTAAAAGGATCGAGGATGAAAAAAAGAAATTGTTTCCTAAAGATGGCAAAATCATGGGCGTGTCAATTCGGGCGGCATATCGATGGAGTGCAATGCTTAAGAATGATATTATAAAAGACCATCCTAAGGTAGCAAGTTGTGAATACTACATGGAAATGATTCAAAAGAAAATGGATGAGTGGGGATATGATCTGTTTCTTTTGGCGTGTGAAGACAGGGAATACGTCACCAAAATGGAAAAGCGTTTTGGAGAAAAATGCTGCCATATGGATAGAAGGTATAGACATATGTTTGAAAATGATGTTCCGGTATCACTCGATTATATGGAAGAAATAGTAAGGAAAGAATTTAAAGGGATTAGTGTTACAGAGACAACGATAGAATACATCGTAGAGACATACCTGCTTGCATCTTGTGACAGTCTTTATTCGACTATTGGTGGGGGGGCTCAGTTTGCATATATTGTAAATGGTGGGAAATATAAAAATTTGGAAGTATATAATGAGGGGTTGTATTAATTTGCTTTGCGACAAGTAGAGGGTAAAATTATGAAAGTTTTGATAACTGGTGCCAGTGGTTTTGTTGGGAGGAACGTCAAAGAGTATTTTGAACAAAAAAAGGAATATGAAATCTGCGCACCGTCCAGTTCCGAATTAAACTGTATAGATGAAAACAGAGTCAAAGAGCATTTACAATCAAATCACTATGACGTTATTTTACACTTTGCGGTATATGGGGATGGGATAGACACGACGAAAGACGGAACAAAGGCATTAGAATACAACTTGCGAATATTTGCTAATTTTGCCCGGTGCTCCGATTTATATGGAAAAATGATCTATACCGGTTCCGGGGCGGAGTATGATAAGCGTTATCCGATTCAGATGGTCCGGGAAGACGACTTAAAAAATCACACGATTCCTGTTGATCAATATGGTCTCATGAAATATATGATCAATCAAATAATCGAAAAGAGTGATAATATCTACAACTTACGGCTTTTTGGGATATTTGGGAAATATGAATATTGGAAGACCAAGTTTATTTCTAATTTATGTTGTAAATCATTAAAAGGACTTCCCTTATCTATAAGGCAGAACTGCTATTTTGATTATTTATGGATAAACGACTTTTGCCGGATGCTGGAACTATTTTTGGAGTTGGATAAACCTTTACACCATGCATACAATGCTGTAAGAGGGGAGAAGATTGATCTTTTTAGCCTTGCGAATATTGTAAATGAGGTGGCAGAAAACAGGCAGGAGATCATAGTCTGCAAAGAGGGGTATGCCAATGAATATACCGCATGCAATGACCGGATTATGCAGGAGCTTCCCGATATGAGATGTTCAGATATAAAGGAATCAGTCAGGGAATTATATTTGTGGTATCAGGAGCATATAGGGGAAATAGATATGTATTCACTGATTTATGGATGAAGATTATGGAATTAGAAGATATTTTAATTGAAGAAGATTCAGATATCCGGACGGCTGTGGAACAGCTTGAAAGAGTCCGGTGTAAGGTTATTTATGTGACAAGCCAGGGGAAATTAGCAGCGGCGATTTCAGATGGGGATATTCGGCGTTACACTTTACAGGAAGGAAATGTTAATCTTTCAGTTAAGTTCATAGCAAATTATAACCCTACTTTTTTGTTGCGCTATGAGAAAGAAAAAATAGATGGCATATTTAAAGGGTCTGAGATTTATTCTATCCCTATCATTAATTATAACCAGGAAGTTGTTGAGATTGTTTTTAGGAATGGGAGAAGGGTAAGGCGCAAGTACCAATTAGAGTGTCCAATGGTCATGATGGCAGGGGGAAGGGGAACAAGGCTTCACCCATATACTCAGATTTTACCTAAAGCATTAATCCCGATAGGAGAAATACCAATATCGGAGAGAATTATAAACAATTTTTATGATTTTGGATGCAGGCAGTTTTATATGGTGGTAAACCATAAGAAGAATATGATCCAGGCCTATTTTGACGGTGTCAATAAAGGTTATGATTTGAAATTTATAGAAGAAGACCGGCCATTAGGAACAGGAGGAGGCCTGTATTTGTTAGAGGAACATATCGAACAGGATTTTTTCCTGGTGAATTGTGACATTATTGTGGATGCAGATTACAACGAAATTTATATGCACCACAAGAAAGAAGATAACTATATCACAATTGTAGCGGCAAAGTACCAACATATCGTGCCATACGGAGTAGTCAATTGTGATGACAGGAAAAATTATTTAAGCATTTCGGAAAAACCTGAGTTAAATTACCTGATCAGTACGGGAATGTATGTTGTTGACCAGGAGCTATTACAATTAATGCCGCATGGGCAGGAAATAGCCTTCCCCGACTTGATTGATTTCTTTAAACAAAATGGCAAAAAGATTGGTGTGTATGTTGTGGAAGAATCTGCTTATATGGACATGGGGCAGATGGAAGAACTAGAGAAAATGAGAAAAAAATTAAACGTATAGGATGGGTGGAAAATGGTCAAACGGGTTGCGGATATTATCATGGATACCTTGGTAGAATATGGGATTACGGATTGCTTTGCGGTAGTTGGCGGCGGTGCAATGCATTTAGACAATGCATTGCTGGTCTGTGAGAAGATGAGCAAATATTTTAACCATCATGAGCAGGCCTGTGCCATGGCAGCGGAAGCCTATGCAAGGCTTAGCGGAAAGATGGCAGCTGTTTGTGTGACGTCCGGGCCAGGAGCTACCAATACGTTAACGGGTGTTATGGGGGCGTGGCAGGACAGCATCCCTATGATCGTGCTTTCCGGACAGGTCAGGTATGAAATTTCTGTGCCCAAGTCAGGATTGAAACTTCGTTATAGAGGGATTCAGGAGTTTGAGATTATTCCAACGGTCAAAAACATGACAAAGTATGCGGTTATGTTGACGGATCCTCTGGCGGTAAAAAAGGAATTGGTAAAAGCAATCCATATTGCCATGGAAGGCAGGCGGGGGCCTGTCTGGTTGGATGTGCCGCAGGATATCCAAAACGCAAGAGTGGAAGAGAAAGATTTATACCCCATTGAGGATGTTATTAAAAAGACTCCTGATTTGAAAGAGGAAGATATCGAAGAAGTAATCAGGACATTGAGAGAAGCAAAGTGTCCATGCATTTTAGCTGGTTCCGGTATTATAAGCAGCGATAACAGGGAGGCTTTTGAGAAGCTGGTGGATAAGGCCGGCTTGCCTGTTATAGGAGGAAGCTGGGTGGCTGATAATTTGTATACAGACCATCCGCTTTACTTTGGAAATTCCGGTAATGTAGGACCGAGGACGGGTAACTTTATCTTACAGAATGCGGATGTGATATTGACATTGGGGAACAGTCTCGGGTTCCGGCAGACAGGATTTAATCTGGAAGGATTTGCGCCAAACGCAAGGATAATCATGGTGGATGTTGATGCGGAAGAGAGCAAAAAACCGGGGCTCCATATACACAAATTCATCCATACTGATTTGAAAAGTATGATAGCGGGGATGTTAGAGCGAGATTGTGAGATACAGGTGCCGGCAGCATGGATGGAGTATTGCCAAATGCTGAAAAAGCGGTTTACACCGTTTGAGGCAATAGATAATCTCCGTATGGAAGAACGCGTATGCTCCTATTACTTCTGGAAAGTATTTCAGAAATATGAAGAGACAGACAGCATTTTAGCATTAGGTAATAATACGGCTAATACAGCAAAACTGCAGATTGGCGTAAAATGCGAAAAGCAAAGAGTGCTTACCAATTATACTTGTGGTTCCATGGGATATGATCTGCCTGCGGCAGTCGGTGCGGCAGTGGCATCGAAGAGAAAAGTTTATTGTATCACCGGAGATGGAAGCATTATGATGAATTTGCAGGAATTGCAGACCGTCGTACAGAATGATTTGCCGATAAATTTGGTTATATTTTCGAATGATGGTTATGGCGCTATCAGGCAGACCAGCAAGAACTTCTTTAATGGGGCCTACATTGGATGTACTCCTGATAGTGGGGTGAGCTTTCCGGATTTTAGGAAGGTGGCCGACACTTTTGGGTTTGAGTATAAAAAGTGTGGAACAAATGCCGAAGTCGAAGATGCAGTACAGTGGTTAGTGAATAATGACAGAAGATGTTTACTTGAAATAGATCAGAAATTTGACGATCCCGTGACCCCGAAGGTAATGTCAAGATTGGATGAAAACGGGAAAATGCTGACGCCGGCGCTTCAGGACATGTATCCTTTCTTATCTGAGAAAGAGTATGAAGAATTGATGATTGGACAATAATAAATGGAAAAAATAATTATTCTCGGGAAGGGCGGACACGCAGAGAGCCTTGCTGATATTATTGAAAGAGAAAAAAAATATGAAATAGCAGGATATGTAGTTAATGACATTAGTGGGAATCTGGAAGATGAAATATATCCTGTTATTGGCAATGATTTGGATCTTGAGCAGATTTTCGAAGACGGTATCAGAAATGCGGCAATAGGGATTGGATATTTGGGAAAGTCTGATGTAAGAGAAAGGCTATGGGGAAAATTAAAAACAATAGGATTTTCACTTCCTGTTATTTGTGATCCGTCAGCTGTAATAGCCAAGAATGCAAAGCTTGGTGAGGGAACAATGGTTGGGAAAGCAGTTATTGTTAATGCAAATGCGTCTGTAGGTAAAATGTGTATCATTAATACAGGAGCCATTATAGAGCATGATTGTGTGGTAGGTGATTTTTCGCATATATCAGTAGGAAGTGTTTTGTGTGGAAATATTGAGGTGGGAAAATCAACTTTTGTAGGTGCAAATGCAACGGTGATCCAAGGGAAAAGAATTGGGAATCAATGTATTATAGGGGCAGGAACAACAGTGAGAAAAAATGTGGAGGATAATCGTATGGTCTGTAGTAAAGTAAAGGAAATTGTTTGGGGGGGGTATAAACTGACATCTCAGAAGGGATGTGCCGCATGAGGATAGGATATTTTGCGGATGGTCCATGGGCGCATAAAGCATTTGAAAAGATTATTACAGATGATTCCATGGAAATCCAGTTTATAACTGTTCGATACGACAAGCAAGATGCGGAATTGATCAGAAGGGCAAAAGAGAATCACATACCGGTGGAATTGAGCAGTAATATAAATTCAGAAGAGTTTATTGGCAGGATGAAGCTATATGATCCTGAATTATTTGTGTCAATGTCATTCAATCAAATCTTTAAAACGGAAATGATAAATCTCCCTAAATATAAGACGATTAATTGTCATGCGGGGAAGCTGCCATTCTATCGTGGCAGAAACATTTTGAACTGGGCGTTGATTAATGATGAGAAGGAATTTGGGATAACAGTACATTACCTTGATGAGGGGATAGATACCGGGGATATTATTTTGCAGGAAGTATATCCCATCACGGATGAGGACGATTATAATACATTGCTTAACCGGGCATATGATGGGTGTGCGGATGTGCTGTACCGGGCAATGAAAATGATCCAGAACGAGGAAGTAAAGACTATCAGGCAAAATGATATTGATCCTGTGGGCATGTATTGTGGGATGCGCAAAGCCGGGGATGAAGTCATTGATTGGGGAGAAAGCAGCAGGGAAATATTTAATTTTATCAGGGCATTATGTACACCGGGGCCGCAGGCAGTTTCCTGGATCAACGGAAAAAAAGTAAGTATCAATAGAGCAAGAATGGTGCCTGGGGCACATGCATATAAAAATATTATTGGACAGGTGATGGGAAAAACCCGGGAGGGGTTTATCATTAAGACCGGGGATACGATTTTGGAAATTATTGAATATACATATGATGGTAAAATCAGAGTAGGAGATAGATTGACAGATCATGAATAGAGTTTTCATTATTGCAGAAGCAGGTGTCAACCATAACGGAGATATTGAAACAGCTAAGCGGCTGGTGGATGTGGCTGCTGTGGCGGGGGCGGATGCCGTAAAATTCCAGACGTTTAAGGCGGAGAATCTTGTATGTAAAAATGCCCGGAAAGCGGATTACCAGATGGAGACAACGGATCAGGAAGAGTCACAATTCGAGATGCTGAAAAAGCTTGAGTTAACCCCATCCATGCATGAGCGGCTGCTTGAATATTGCAATCAGAAAAATATTATGTTTCTGTCCACGCCTTTTGACATAGAAAGCTTACACTACCTCATAACGCTGGGGTGTGAAATGATAAAGATACCTTCTGGCGAGATTACGAATTATCCTTTTTTAAAGGAGGTAGGAAAGACTGGGAAAAAAGTTATTCTTTCCACCGGTATGAGCACGCTGGAAGAAGTAAGGGATGCAGTAAAGGTGTTAAAGGATAACGGCAGCAGTGATGTTACGGTGCTTCATTGTAACACGGAGTATCCAACGCCTTACAATGACGTTAATCTGCAGGCAATGTATACTTTAAAAAAGGAACTGGGAATCCCGGCAGGGTATTCGGATCACACACAGGGGATTGAAGTACCGATCGCAGCGGCCGCACTGGGGGCATCTGTTATAGAAAAACATTTTACCTTGGATAAAACTATGGAAGGACCAGATCATAAAGCCAGCCTTGAACCTGATGAATTACAGGCTATGGTCAGGGCAATCAGGAATATAGAAGGTGCTCTGGGAAGTGGGGAAAAAGTTCCTTCAGAGTCTGAAAAAAGAAATATAAGTATTGTGAGGAAGAGTATTGTCGCAAAATGTGACATAGATGCTGGTGAAGTATTTACAGAAGATAATTTGACGACAAAAAGACCAGGAACCGGGTTTTCTCCCATGCTATGGGAACAGGTGATTGGCTGCAAAGCAAAAAGAAAGTTTAAAGTGGATGAGATAATAGAAATATGAAAAAAGTTTGTATTGTAACAGGAACGCGGGCTGAATACGGGTTATTAAAACCGGTGATTGACAAAGTATATCATTCGGATCTATTAGAATTGCAATTAGTGGTTACCGGCATGCATCTTTCCACGGAATTTGGGCTGACATATAAAGAAATTGAAGAAGATGGATATCCGATCACTTCAAAAGTGGAAATGCTTTTGGGGTCGGATACGCCTGTAGGGATAACCAAGTCAATGGGGGTCGCCATGATCGGGTTTGCGGACTGTTTTGACCAAAATAAGCCTGATATTGTCGTTATCTTAGGAGACCGGTATGAAATGTTGGCAGCGGCTTCGGCGGCAATGATAGCAAGGATTCCGATTGCGCATATCCATGGTGGAGAACTTACGGAAGGGATTATTGATGAAGCAATCAGGCATTCAATAACGAAAATGAGTCATATTCATTTTACAACGGTGGAAGAATACCGTAAGAGGGTCATACAATTAGGAGAATCACCATCGACAGTTTATAATTTAGGGGCTTTAGGAGTAGAAAATGCAAAAAAGGTAAACTTGTTGCCGAAAGAAGAGTTGGAAAATATGATTGGGTTTCAATTTCATTTTCCGACGATCATGGTTACCTATCATCCAGTCACTTTAGAGAAGACATTTGCCCAAAAGCAGTTTGAGGAAATTTTGGATGTGATAGACAGGCATAAAGAAATATCTGTTATTTTTACAAAAGCCAATGCAGATACAGACGGAAGAATCATTAACGAAATGATTGATGAATATGTAAATCTTAATAAAGACAGATGCCGGGGGTATACTTCCCTTGGACAGAAAAAATATTTGAGTGCGTTACAGTTTTGTGATGCGGTGGTAGGAAATTCATCAAGTGGCATTATTGAAGTGCCGTCCTTTAAAATACCTACAGTTAACATT
The DNA here is from genome assembly GCA_910587295.1 of uncultured Lachnospiraceae bacterium. Lineage (GTDB taxonomy): Bacteria > Bacillota > Clostridia > Lachnospirales > Lachnospiraceae > Suilimivivens. The sequence goes on from CAJULP010000077.1 coordinate 154,699, forward strand.
GGGGACAGACAGAAGGGAAGAGCGCGCGCTGAGTCCGTGATAGACTGTGGGAATGGCGGGGAACAAATAGATGCAGCATTGATGAAAGCGTTATCGGATGAATTTAGGGATAAAATTTCAGGGATAAAAAATCCATACGAAGGAGAAAAGACATCGGAGAAAATTGTTGAGATAATCAGTAAAAGGGTATATGAGGGTATAGATATTAGAAAAAAATTTTATGACATAGAGGTCGGCGTATGAGAGTGTTTTTGATAGGCTGCGTCAAATCATCTGAAATTTTCTTGAAGAGACTGATAGAGATGGATGCTGATGTGGCTGGGGTTATCACAAAATCGGAATCAAAGTTTAATTCAGATTTTGTTGACTTGGGCGAAATTTGCCGTAACCATAAAATAGATTATTTGTATGTACATAATATAAATGATAGGGAAGCGAAAGATTACATAAAAGAAAAGGATGTAGATTTGATTTTGTGCCTGGGATGGTCACAGCTTTTGGATGAGGAAGTTCTGGCATTGCCCAGACTGGGATGTGTAGGATTTCATCCGGCGCAATTACCGTTTAACAGAGGAAGACATCCGCTGATCTGGGCATTGGCTTTAGGGCTTGAACAAACAGCGTCTACTTTGTTTTTGATGGATGCCACAGCGGATACGGGAAAGATTATTTCGCAAAAGGTCATAGAAATTGCTTATTCGGATGATGCGGAAAGTTTATACCATAAGGTAATGGATGCTGCCGTGGATCAATTGACAGAGGTAATGCATGACTTTGAGAATCATACATTAAATGTGATCGAACAATCGGCAGGAGAAGGGAATGCGTGGAGAAAAAGGGGGAAAGAAGACGGCAGGATTGATTGGAGAATGTCCAGCAAAAGCGTTTATAACTTAGTCAGGGCATTGACCAAACCTTATGTGGGAGCACATTTTTTGCATGAGGATAGAGAATATAAAGTATGGAAAGTGCAGGAGAGATTTGAAAAAGGGTATGAAAATATTGAGCCCGGAAAGGTAGTCAGGGTTATATCAGATAATAACTTTTGGGTAAAAGCAGGTGATAACTTAATAGAAGTTATGGAGTGCGACAGTATCAAGTTAAAAAATGGTGAGTATCTTTAGATTAGGAGAAGAGTATGAAAGTTATGGTAGTATCTCCGCATCCGGATGATGAGACATTAGGGGCAGGCGGAACTATTTTAAGGATGATGGCAGAAGGCCATAAGGTATATTGGCTAAATGTTACTGCCATATTAAATGAAGCGCAGTTTTCTAAAGGGATAATAGAAAAACGCAGAAAGCAGTTGGAGGAGATAGAGGATTTTTATCATTTTTCAGGTGTGTACCACTTGAATATGCCAACAACAGAATTAGAAAGCGTGGATTCCGGAGAAGCGATAGGAAAGATAGGGGCGATATTCAGGGAGGTTAAACCGGAACTGCTTATTTTGCCGGATTATAATGACGCACATTCGGATCATAAAAGGGTCTTTGACTGGTGCTATGCTTGCTCGAAGGTGTTTAGATTTCCTTTTATCAAGCAGGTTATGACAATGGAGATTATTTCAGAGACGGATTTTGGCAGTCCGTCAGACCTGTTTAAGCCCAATTATTACGTGGATATAACGGATTATATGGATGGAAAGATAAAAGCAATGGAAATTTATGATACGGAATTAGGAGAATCCCCGTTCCCGCGCAGTATAGAAAACATAAAGGCGATGGCAATGCTAAATGGCGCACGGGGGGGGGTAAAATATGCAGAGGCATTTAGACTGATCAAGTGTATCGTGTAGCGGAAAGGAATTTGAATGAAAAAAGTATTGGTAACAGGTGCGGATGGATTTATTGGCAGTCATCTGGTGGAAAGCTTACTTGAAAAGGGATATGAAGTGAAAGCATTTACTATGTATAATTCTTTTAATACATGGGGATGGCTGGATGCGTTGCCTAAAGATAAGCTGGATCAGATTGAAATATTCAGCGGGGATGTGAGAGACCCTAATGGAGTGAGGGAAGCTCTGAAGGGAATGGATGGGATATTCCATCTTGCGGCATTGATTGCTATTCCTTTTAGTTATCATTCCCCTGACTCTTATGTTGACACGAATATCAAGGGAACGTTAAATGTGCTGCAGGCGGCAAGGGAGTTGGGAACGGAACGGATTATGATCACATCCACTTCCGAGGTTTACGGTACGGCGCAATATGTACCGATTGACGAGAAGCATCCCTTCCAAGGCCAGTCGCCATATTCTGCAACTAAAATTGGTGCGGACAGGCTGGCGGAGAGTTTTTACAGAAGCTTTAACCTTCCGGTTTCAATCGTAAGGCCGTTTAATACTTATGGACCCCGGCAGTCTGCGCGGGCGGTGATTCCAACGATCATCACTCAGCTGTTATCCGGAAAAGAAGAAATAAAATTGGGGTCATTGACGCCTACCAGAGATTTTAACTATGTGAAAGATACTGCGGCAGGTTTTATCGCAATTGCAGAGTCGGATCAGACGATAGGAGAAGAGATAAACATTGCGACGCAGCAGGAAATTTCCATAGGTGAGCTGGCAGGGGAAATTATTAACCAGATCAATCCGAAAGCGAGGATCATCTGTGATGAACAGAGGCTGCGACCGGAAAAGAGCGAGGTGAACCGGCTACTCGGTTCAAATGAAAAAATAAAGAGACTGACTAAGTGGGCACCTCGCTATACATTTGAGCAGGGAATCAAAGAAACTATAGAGTGGATAGAAAAAAACATAGGAAGTTACAAAGCAGATTTATATAATTTATAGTCAATATAAAAAATTAATGTAGCGGAGAAAAGAGAGGTTTAGGGATATGAAAGCAAAGGTTTCAAATATTGTAAACACAAACAGACATGAGTTATATACGGTATTGCCATTAAAAACACCGTATTCACTTTTTGTTGACGTGTGTAATGCGTGTAATTTTAAATGTAAGTTTTGCGCAATTCAGTACGCTAATAAAAAACTTCCGTTTCGGAAAATGTGCATGGACTATGATTTGTTCCGTAAAGTAATAGACGATTTGAGGAAATTTCCAGAACCTTTAAAGATGCTGCGTCTTGCGGCAAATGGAGAGCCGCTGTTGAATAAAAGACTTCCGGAGATGATTGAATATGCACGGGGGGGGGGTAACACAGTGGATAGAATTTGTGTCTAATGCAAGTCTGTTAACTCCAGAACTAAACCGGAAATTGGTTTCGGCGGGGCTGGACAGGATCAGGATTTCCATAGAGGGAATTGGTGAAGAGCAATATTATGAAATGTCCGGGGTGAAAATAGATTGGAACAAATTTGTCGCAAACATTAAAGACCTTTATGAGCATAAGGGAAACTGTGAGATTTATATTAAAACTGTTGATGCGGCCGTGGACACGGAAGAAAAACGTGAAAAGTTCTTTTCAACATTTGGCGATATATGCGATAAGATATCAATAGAGCATGTGATCCCTATCTGGACAGGCTATGATGAAATTTATCAGGATTTTGACATAGAAACGGCAGAAGGGCTTCATGGACACGCGGTAAAGGAATTAGATGTCTGTCCATTCCCGTTTTACAGCTTTGTGATAAACCCGGACGGTGAAGTAACGGTATGCTGTAATGATTGGGAACGAAAGATTTCAATGGGGAATGTAACATCTGAAAGTGTGTATGATATTTGGAACGGGGAGAAATATCATAATTTTTTATTAGGGATGTTAGAAAAAGGCAGGAAGGAAAACCACCCAGTAGGATGCGCAAAATGTCAATATCCGTGTTTTGACGCAGTGGATGATTTGGATTCATATAGGGAGATTGTTTTAGAGCGTTTTAAGCAAAGATAGCGTTTAAGCAGGAGAAAAGGAAAATGAATATAACTGAAATTAGTAAATTACGAAATAAGTTTGAGGATTTTATGGCGGTATATACGAAGAAGTCTGCTGAAATTATTTTGTACGGGGCAGGGAATGGGGCAGATTGGGTAATTGACTTATTGGAGACAAAGAGGATATTCCCGTCCGCTATTGTTGATAAGATGTGTGGGGGGGGTATAAGCGGGGTATTCCCATTATTTCTTTAGAAAATCTTATAACTCAATATGGCAGTGAAAATATTTATATAGTAATAGCAAGTCCTAAGTATGAGGAAGAAATATCTGATTTGCTTAAAGCGCATTTTCAGGAGGAAGATATTTTTTCTTTTGAATGTGAATTGTATTATCATTATATCCATGACATTGATGATTATAGGAAATACCTGCAAGACAAAGAAGAGGATTTCAAAAAACTGTATGCCAGATTGGCTGATGATACATCAAAACTGACATTAGAAAACGTACTGAAAGGAAGAATAAGCGGGGAGTTAAAGTTTTTCAGGGAAGTATTTGTGGAAGACCAATATTTTGCAAAAGATATTGTAAAGTTAGGCAAGGAAGAGGTGCTTTTAGACGTAGGAGCGTATATTGGAGATACGGTAGAATACATTGTGCAAAAGTATAACGATAATTATAAGAAAATTTATTGTTTTGAACCGGATCAGAGATGTGTGGATGAGTTAAAGAAGAATGTGGAAAAATATGAAAATGTAGAAATCATAGCGAAAGGGGCCTGGAATAAATATGAGAAAATGTTTATACAGGAAGACAGTGCACATGGTGCGTCATCCATAAGCAAAACAGAAGGATACGAGATAGAAGTAGATTGCATAGACAATTGTATTGGTGAAGAAGAGAGAGTTACACATATAAAAATGGATATTGAAGGAGCGGAGTTATCTGCGTTACAGGGGGCAAAAAGAGTAATACAGACATGTAAGCCTAAATTAGCCATATGCGTATATCACAAAAACGAAGATATTTTAGAGATATCCGATTATTTATTATCAATAGTTCCTGATTACAAACTATATTTGAGACATCATAATATATCAGGAACGGAAACAGTTTTGTATGCAATATATGATTGAATTTAATGAAGGAAAGTGGAGGAATCTGTATGAAAGCAAAAAGGCAAAATGTAGTCAGTGAAGAAAGACATAAATTGGAAGAGGTGTTACCGCTAGATTTTCCTTTTTCACTGGCAATTGATCCGTGTAATTTGTGTAATTTTGAATGTAAATTTTGCGCAATACAAGACTCCAAAGAGAAGCTCTCTTTCCAAAAACAATTTATGGATTTAGAATTATTTAAGAAAATAATTGATGATATAAGTGTGTTTTCAAAGAAGCTAAAGGTTTTAAGATTAAGCGGTCAGGGAGAACCATTATTAAATCCACATTTTGCAGAGATGGTATCTTATGCAAAAGAAAAGCAAGTGGCGGAGTATATAGAAACGGTGACGAATGGCAGCAAGTTGAATCCTCAATTGAATCGGGAATTGGTTGAATCGGGAATTGACCGAATTAGGATCTCTATAGAAGAGGTGACAGAGGAAGGTTACTTTGCTATGGCAAACCGTAAAATCAATTTCAAAGAATTTATTGCGAATATAAAAGACTTGCATGAGAAAAGCGGATCTTCATGTGAGATTTATATTAAAACTGTTGATGCGGCTGTGGAAACACCAGAAAAGAAAGAGCTTTTTTATAATATTTTTGAGGGAATCTGTGACAGAATTTGGATTGATCAGGTAGTTCCTTTATGGTCTGATTATGAAAAGATTAATCAAAATTTTGATATAAAGAAGGTGGGAATACATGGACAGGGGATGCAGGTGGTTCATGTATGCCCATATCCTTTTTATAATTTGATTGTGAACCCGGATGGTGAAGTGACTGCCTGCTGTGCGGACTGGAGAAGGAAGCTGGTATTAGGGGATCTTAAGAAACAAAGCTTTAGCGAAATATGGAATGGGGAAATATTGAAAAGGTTTTGGGTTGATATGTTAAAAGGAAATAAGAACACGTATGAAATGTGCGCAAAGTGTGTGCTGCCTATGTATGATTGTAATGATAACATAGATGAGTTTGCGCAACAAATTTTAGAAAGGCTGGAAAAATAACATTGAAATTTGGCAGGTTAATATATAGATATACAGGCTGTACTTATGTTGAAAAGGGTGCAATTTTCAATATAGGGGATAATATACAAACGTTTGCAGTGGATAATTTCTATAGAAAGATGGGGATACCATCAGAGGATATTGTTGATATAAATTTTGCGGATATGAAGTATTACGACGGTGAAGAGGTAATTCTGCCAATGACCGGGTATGGTTCGCACTATAAGAGATTTAATCAGCTGCCGGCTTCGGATAAAATTATTCCACTCTTTATTGGTTTTGAGATGTCAGATCCTACCTGTGACGACATTGTTCCTTATTTAAAGAAACACGAACCAATAGGCTGCAGAGATGAAGCAACTATGCAGCTATTAAGGGAAAAAGGCGTTCTGGCATATGTAAGTGGATGTCTGACGATTACTTTGCCCAGAAGGAAGACTGAGCCTGTAAATCCCAAAACTTTTTTCATTGATGTGTCCTCCAAATTGGAGAAGTTTATTCCGGAAACGTTGAAAGAAAATTGTGAATATGTGAAACACGAAGGAAAGCTGGATACGATTCCGATGACGGAAGAAGAAAGAATAAATATTGATAAGATGGCACTGGGAATGTTGGAGAGATACCGTGATGAGGCAGGACTTGTGGTGACTTCCAGGCTTCATGCGGCGGCTCCTTGTGTTGCGTTAGGGATACCAGTAATTTTAGCGATTGACAATGTAGACAGGAGATTTTCCTGGTTAGATAAGTTGATTCCTATTTATGATATAGAGCATTATGGGGAAATTGACTGGAATCCGGCGGCACGTGACTGTGAGTGGGTAAAAGAAAGACTTTTTGAGGTGTTCCAAAGTAATATTCACGCATTAAAAAATAGAAATAATATGAAGATAATAAGTAAATACTGGGAGAACCGTAATAAGGTAGATTATGATGGCAGATTATGGAAAAAGTTGGAGGGGCTTAGAGAGCGTTATAATGCTGAAGATGAGTTTTCCTATATTATATGGGGGGCAGGCGTTCATGGGAAATTAGCCTATACAATGTTGAAAGAACATTTTCCGAATGCCAGAATGCTGATATGTGTAGATAAGTATGTTGAAGGTAGTTTTTTTGATGGAAGGATTTGCAAACCGCAGGAAGTAAGTGGCTATTCTTTTGATTATGCTTTAATCACATCACATCCCGGAAGATTTGAAGCGGTGCAGGAATTAAATAAGATGGGGAAAAAGTGGAGAAAGGATTACTGCTACTTTATTTCTAAAGATATCCCCGAAGAGGAATGGGGGGGGGTAAAACCGGAAGATAATATTATATTATATGGCTTTAATGCATACTGTGTGGAACAAATAGAACATCTGTCAGGAAAGGGATACACGGTAGCCGGAATTATTGATCAAAATCCTAAAAATAGAGGAGAATATAAAGGAATACCAATCATCTGCAGTATAAATGAGTTGAATATTTCGGAGAAGGTATGTGCATTTATTATGCTCCAAAATGGAATGCAACATTGGGATATTGCCTGTAATTTATATAAACAGGGAATAGACCGTGTTGTTTTTTTGCCTATGAAAACCGGATTTTTTAATAAGGAAATACAAGAGGATTTCATCATACAATATAACTATATGATGGAAGGGAAATATGCCGCAATGCGGGTTCCATATTTATGTGACGAGATGTTTGAGCCAGGTAACGGAAAGAAATGGTATGTTGCCAGAAAATTGGCTGGAGATGAAAAGATTCTCTGGGTTTCAACCGACCTAATCAGAACTACGCTGAAGGAAACAGAGCGGTATAGGAACATTCCAATAGCTGAGTTTGCTCCATACATTAATTTGTTTTCGTATTTGTCCGGGGAAAAAACGAACATTTCTGAATATATTTCTTTATATGGAAAATCCCCTTTCCCTGAGTCAAGTAAGGAATCATTTAACTTTGTTCATAATAAACGTATCGGATTATATGAGTTTTTTGAAGATAAATTCTATTCCGGGAATTTGGATTACTTTGTTGCGGCGGCGCCTAAAGCGGTTTGGAATAAAAAGGGTTATTTAAATTTGTGTGAAGGCCAGCATAGGTGTGTTTACCTTCTTACGAAGGGAATGAAGAAGGTTCCGGTCAGGTTAGAGAAAGCCGATATTGATTGTTTGGATAGCGAGGTATTAGCATGAGATATGGGGAAAGATATGTAATCAATAAAAGTGATAAAGTAGTTATTTACGGTGCGGCAACTACCGGGGCTATCATACATTCTGTTTTTATGAAAGAGGGATTTGAAGTTATAGCGTTTGTAGATAAGAGGGCTGATGAAATTGATTCTTATTACGGTCTTCCTGTTTTGAATTTAGAGCAGACGGAAGAGTTATTGAAAGAAAATGAAGAAATTATTGTGATCATTGGGATTAAAAATGTATTTGAACATGAAGCTATAGCAAGAAGAATGTGGGGATTAGGGTGCGATAGAATTATCTTCAGGCCTTATGATGAGGTAAAGGGAGAAGGCAAAGAAAAAGATAAAATCCTAAATGAAGTTTACAGTGCAATTATGGCAGGAAAAATTCCGGAAGAGGCTTATGCCATAGAAGCGTTTGAAGAGCATGTACTTCAGGATAAAGCGCTTATAGAGAGCGATAGTGATAGTGTAGTTGCCGATATACCAGTCTATTATATATTTACAGACCTTTATAAGGACATAGACATTTTGTGGGGGGATATTCCTTGTTTGGGTTTAATCCCGCATATTGGGTTGTTTAATTTATTTCAGGGGATAGAAAATGAAGATTATCATGAGTATATTAAATTTTGCCGGGAAGCGGCGCTAAGAAGCGGTGGAATAAAAATAACCAAAGCCTGGGAGGAAAGCGTATATAGAAACAGGCTGGATGTATTTAATCATATGCAATACGAATGGGAGCATGACAGAGGATTTTTTGTTAAGAATGCTGTTTGGGCGGATTATAACGAGAAGGGATATTTTAATATAAAAAGCGGAAAGCACAGGGTTGTATTTATGCTGGTGAAGGGGAAACGGTATATTCCGCTTAGAATAAAAAAGAGCGATTATGAGAAATGGAGCAATATTTCAAAAGCAGAAAAAATAAAGTGCTTATTGCATAGATCGAACCGGGAATCCCTGCCGGTAGTCCTTGGAAATCCATTTTTTTATGATTATCCATGCAGTACGTCTCCATTTTATGAACAGGTATTGATTAAGCTGCTTAGCATAATCTATCAAGTCCGGTATTATGAGCAGGGAAGATTTGATTTTAATAAAGACTGCATTTTGTTGTATAATACTCCTTTAGCGATGTATGCCCATGTATTTCGGATGATCGGGTTTGAGGTTGAAATTGTAGAAGAAAGCGATGAAGATAAAGTGATTTATGAGGCAGTTGCGGAGCAGGGGATTAAGGGAGAAATAGGAACGGATGAGAAGTATTTTCTAGCGGTCATTGAGGGGGAAGAGATAGTCAATGTAGGTGCGGAAAATGTCCTTATTATCAGCAATCACAAAGATAGGACAGGGAAAGCGCTTGTAGGAGGATTTGGGGAAAGTGGTTTCTTGTATGCGGTTTTCGTGAAAGGAATTTGAAGTTTCTCAGGTAATGGTGAAAGGAATATTAGGGAAATGTTATTTGGTACGTTAGAATTGCAAAGAGAAGTGCTGGAACAGGCACAGAAGTACGCAGAAAAGGAAAGTATGAAGTTAATATTTGGTGCGATGGTTGGGTCGGTTTCAAAGGGGTTACATTATGCTGATAGCGATTATGATACTCGTTTCCTGTATTTACGAAATGATTTTCCGGAGAAAATATGTGTTCCCTGCGAAATGCAGGAAAAGGAGCTTGTTAAAAGATATTATCCGAAAAATAAAGTATATGAGTGGATTCCTTTTTGGGAGGCAACCTCTTTTTTACAGTTTTTGATCAATCCAAGCTTTAAAGATGATTTTTCAGTAGGACTCTATAATATTGTGGGATGGACATTTTTATCTCCATATATATGGGATCCCTATGGGCTGCAGAGTAAATTAATGCCATTGGTTAATAAAATATTTTGCCGCGAATATGAAATATCGTATCATAAAAAGATTTTGGATAAATACATAACTGAATTTGGTAAAGATATGGTTATTACCAAGAGCTATTTATATTCGGTCCATGCAGCGGCAACGGTTGAGTGGAGTATGAAGTTTAACGAACAGCCACCAATTCATTTGCAGACGTTATTATATGGATTAAACCGCCGTAAGGTGTGGAGCGCAGTGAAAGAAATTTTGGATAATGCGAGAGAAATTGCAAGAGAAAATTATGCGAATAGCAGCATAAAATTGCATGGGTCGCACTTTGAAGTTAAGTCCGTATACAATAAAGTGATCGAAGAATATGTGGATGGAATCATCTCAGATAGTGAATGGTATCATCTGGATGGCGTTATTGATGTGGGAGGAGCAAAGGTGGTTAATGATATGTATGGGATTATTTATGAGTCTGTGTTCCGCAATGAAGAAATTGCACTAAATAGCATGCGGGGGGGGTAAAACAGGCATATAACATAATTCTTTTTAGAAAAAATGCCTTTCATGCCCATAAGATATTAATTGATTTTATAATGATGTTTTATTTGAAAATCATGCTTATAAAATTGGAGGAATATCTCTATGGGTAAATATTTTGAACTGGACAATAAAAAAATATACATATATGGGGCAGCGGCTACTGGCGAGATAGTTTTTGATATTTTTAGCAAGAAAAACTATAGGATAGAAGGATTTATTGACAAAAGAGCGGCGGAATTAGATGAATTTAAGGGGAAAAAAGTTATCACATTGCCTGATTTATGTGCCCGGGAAAGGGGCAATAAAGAAGGAGTTGTAATTTTCATTGCGGTAAAGAATGTATTTGAACATGAAAGTATTGTAAAACCATTGACAGACTATGGATTTTTTAATGTGATATATATGCCTTATAGGGCTGTAAAGGGAAAAGCGGCAGGGGAAGAAATGTCATTATATCGTACATGGAACGATATGATAAAGGGCGATTTTGAGGATGTTAAGGCAATTCCGGTAACAAATGCCCTTAAGGGATATCAATATAGGGACTATGCTGCAATAGCAAAATATTGTGATGATAAAAGAACTGTATTGCTGCCGATTGACATGCTGTTTACGGACTTGCCAAAAGATTTGTTAATTAACAATATATGGACGGATATTCCGGCAATGGCGTTGCTGCCGCATATTTTCTTTTTTAGGTGGCAGAGCGGGGAAGCAGGATATGGATGTGAGGAATACTTAAAATTCTGTATTGATTCGGCCAGGAAAAGAAACGTAAAGATAACAGAGGCCTGGAAAGAGAATGTGATCAGGAACAGAGCTGACGTATACGCTAATATGAATGATGATTTGGAAAGAAACAGCGAATTTTTTGTTAAAAACGCACCTCTTGTTACCTGGAATGAAAAAGGTTATTTTAATTTGAACAGTGGGAAACATAGAATGGCTTTTTTTATGTCAAAAAGGAAGAAATATGTTCCGGCAGTTGTTAAAGATGATGATTACGAAAAGTGGATTCGATATGCGGGTACAGATAAAATAGGAGAATACTTACGAAAAAGTGAACTATCAGAACTTAAGGCTCCAATATCGCATCCATATATGTATGAGATAAAATGCATCAATAAGGACTTTTATTATAATTTTCTGTATAGGTACATTATGCTTCTTTCAGAAAAATCTTTGACTTGTCAGGGCAATGTTGCTTTTGGAGAAATGGGTGGAATTGCGTTAGCGGCGCTGGATGATGGATTTCTGGGCCGCACATTGCGGAGATTTGGGTTTAAGACAAAAGAATATGGTATGAGTGGAACCGGGATATTTTTCCGGAGCTTAGAGCCTGCCGAGACAGCAAATGAATTAGAACCTGATAAGATAGAATATTCCATTATAGATGGACAAAATGAGGAAGGCTTGAAATTAATTAAGGAATGTCAAAACCTTAGGCTGATTGTATATATGGGGAATTTGCAGGAGATATCACTTGATGAAGGATTTCGTTGCAAATACAAGGACTGTGCGGTGAAGGATGGCAGGCTAACGGATATATATTGGATGGAGAAAACAGATGTTATACGGAAATAAAGAAGTGCAGGAAGAAATATTAAAGCAGGTCAGGAAGTTTGAGGAAAAATATAATAAAAAAGTAGTGTTTGGGGCAATGGTTGGAAGCATATCAAAAGGAGTGGAAAGGTATGACAGTGATTATGACACCCGCTTCCTTTATTTAGACCGGTTGGAGGAGGGATTTGCAAGGTGGGATAAGGTAAAAGACATCAAGGAATCACAAGTTCACCAATGCTATATTCCGGGAAGCAAGGATTGTTACGTTGATGGTGATCAATATCGTAGAAATTATCATGAGTTCGAGGTGACTGATAAAAGCTTATTTTATGATAAAATCGCATTTTGGGAATTGACATCGTACATTAATTTTCTTAGAAATCCTATATTGGACAGCAGGTTTTCCTTAGGGTTATATCATACGGTGGGGTGGACGTTTCACTCTCCTTTTTGTTGGGATCCATATGGGATAAATAACAAAATATCTTGTTTGCTGGATGAAATGTTTGTTCCGGAATATGAGGTTCGGTATTATAGAAATTATATATTACAAGCTATAAATAAAAGTCCGGTAATGCTCAGGGAGTATTTATATTCTGTGTACTATGCTCTGTCAATGGATTATGGTATTCAGAATCATAGGTTTGCTCCGGTTTATTTCAAGTCATTATTAGCATTGTGTGATGATGACTTGACAGGAACTATTTTAGAATTAGAAAAAAGATACTATGAATCTGCGGCTGAAATAGAAAGCGAAGATGTGTATAAAAGGAAAATGGCGAATGCGATTAGCGTAGAAAGGAATCGTGTGATTGACTGCTTTTTGCAGGATGTGTTGAAGCGCACGGAAAAATATTGTGACAGTGGTGTGCAAAGTAGTAAGAAGGATTATGTTGACGCGATCATTGACATAATTATAGGTTCATTGAAGCGGCCTATAGTCAGGGATGTTAATGATTAAGAATTATGACTGCGAGAGGGAGAAAACTTATGCTGTATGGAAAAGAAGCGGCACGAAATGAAATATTAAGTCAGGTTGAGGAATTTGAAAAAAGATACAACAAGAAAGTAGTCTTTGGGTCAGTGCTTGGCAGCATTTCAAAAGGTGTGGAAAGGTACGATAGCGATTATGATAGCAGATTTTTATATTTTGACGTGACTAAGCAGGAAATTGTCAGATGGGATACGCATGTGCATGAGGGGGGGGGTAAATGAAGGGCAAATACATTACTGTTATATCCCGGGAACGCCTGGCTACTATGTAGAAGGAGATTCTTATCGAAACTCTGTCTTAAAGCATGAAGCAAAAGATAAGGGGTTATTTTACGATAAAATTGCGTTTTGGGAGTTAACGTCGTTTCTTGGTTTGCTGAAGTATCCGGAACTGGATGGGGCGTTTTCGGTGGGGTTGTACCACACGGCAGCATGGACATTTAATTCGCCATATTGTTGGGATCCTTATGGAATAAAAGAAAGGATTTCCTGCCTGATAGATAAAATGTTTGTTCTGGAATATGAAATCCAATATTATAGGAACTATATTTTAAGCATGCAAAATAAAGATTCCGTAATGCTCAGGGAGTACTTATATGCTGCATACTATGCCTTGGCGATGGAATATTGCATAAAGAACAACAGGTTTGCTCCGGTTTATTTTAAGACATTATTGTCATTGTGTAGGAATGAAGAGCTTGCAAAGGCTGTTTTAAAGTTGGAAGAGGATTATTATAGCTTCGATCTGTCAGAAGTCGAATCAGGAAACTATGAAAGAAAAATGATGGCACAGCGCAAGACGGTAAGAAATGATGTGATCGACGGATTTTTAAGGCAGATAGTAGATCAAACACAGAACTATGAAGGTAAAATGCCAAAATCAGGAACAGATTACAGAGGTAAAGTTGTTGAGATAATTTTAGACGCATTGAATTGAGATATAAAGAGGAAAGATTAAAATGCTAAATGTAATTGTATGGGGAAACCAGGAACAATATGATTTATTCATTAACCAGATAAAGGCCGAAGAGCTAAAAGGAAATATATGTGTAAAAGGCGTTGTATCAGAAGATTGTGCCTGGTCGAATAAAATTGACGAGTATGAAATGATAGACAAAAAAGTGCTATTGCAAGAGTTGGGGGGGGGTAAAAATTGATTGTGTGCTTGTGACAAGCGTGCAGTCTCATTTTTATACAACGAAAGAAGAGATTTTATCAATTCTTCCGGATGTGAAAATTATTAATGCAAGAGTGTTAAATATACCACGGTTTGATTTCAGGCGATATTGGGAAGTGCTGGAGGGAAAAGTATCTATTATTTCTAATAGCTGCTGGGGAGGATTAACGTACAATTCGGTTTATATGGAATTTTTATCCCCATTCATTAATTTGTCGATTGCGCCTTTAGACTATATCAGACTGCTTAAAAATTTCAGCGAACATATGAGCCAGCCACTGGAGATGGTCAGAGACAGAAGTGTGCAGGGAAATCCAATCGGCCGAATTGGGGATGTGGAAATTGATTTCGTCCATTACAGGAACTTTGCGGAGGCAAAGGCCTGTTGGGAAAAAAGAAGTAAGAGAATCAATTATAATAATCTATTGATATATATGCCGATAGAAAATGAAGAAGTTGCGCAGATGTTTGCGGAATTACCTATTGAAAGAAAATATGGATTTTGCAATTTCTATATTAACTATAAATCATTATATTACGTTAAACATTTTGAAAACTCGGGAGAGGTACAAAGAGGGTTTGGAGGGAGAAGGTTTTCGTCTTACATGAATGATCAGGCAAGAAGAAAGCTGTATGACTATGATGACGCAATTGGAAACCGCGGGGCGAAAACGGTAAAGATATATGATGTGTTAAAGTTGTTGAATGGGGAAGATAAATTTTTTAGTTATTATTGATGTTTTTTTATAAGCTTAGGAGAAAATATGTAGCCATCTACAGAGTAGATGACTGTCCTCCTTTTGTTAGTAGTTGCATTTAGAGAGGATTGAAATGACTAATTACTTAATATTATAATACAGCATAACCGTCTGGAATTGAAGAAATAAGAAGGGATTGCTTTCACTTTTTCATTTAAGCAGATTAAAAAATGCGCTATAATATTAGTGCATTTTTTTGATATATGGGGTATAATGATATTAAAATGTGTTGCAGGGCAGTAGAAGGTAACGATGAGGGAAAAAGTAGAGTATTTGGTAATAGCTTGCACGCTTTTTCTTGACCAGCAGGAGTAGGATGTTTGGAATGTAAGGGGGATTTTTCACTGCTGAGAACAAAAAGAAAATTTTGGATTTGTTTGACATTTATTGCGATGTGCAGGAAGTATTAGCGGAAGAAAATCTGAAGCCATCTACAAAGTAGATGGCTTTTTTAGAGAAAAATGAAATTAGAAAAATAATCATTAATTAAGTGATAAGAGACGATGTATTTGCGGTTTTGAAAGCAAAATGTGTTGTCTTATATTATGCATTGTATGATTGAAAAATTGAAGGATGCTATGTGATTGAGACTTTAAATGGTGGGTTGAAACATAATATTATGGAGGCAGTGCAGGAACAGACGTGGACACCGGCTCATGAGCTGAAACATGTGTGGGGAGTGGATGCTTATGTGTCAGGGAAAGGCTGAGGCATAACGAAATAAAGGAGTGGACGGATGAAAGTAGTTATTTTAGCGGGCGGGATGCAGAGTTCAATAAACAGTGACAGGGAAGGGATTCCCAAGCCGATGGTTGATGTTGGTGGAAAGCCGCTTCTTTGGCATATTATGAAGCACTTTTCGGAATATGGTCTGACAGAATTTGTGGTCTGCGGTGGGTATAAGGTAGATGTGATTAAAGAGTATTTCATGGATTTTTACATTTATGAATCTGACATAACGGTAGACCTTAAAAATAATTTTGTGACCGTTCACAAGAACCGCACCGAGGACTGGAAGGTGACGGTGGTGGATACCGGACTGTTTTCTGCCACCGGGCAGAGGGTCAGTCTGATTGAAAAGTATGTCGAGGGGGATTTTATCGTTACTTATGGAGACTGTCTGTCGGATATTAATATCCGGGAGCTAATGGAAACGCATATGAATGAAGAGAAGATTGCTACAATAGCAATGGTAAAGCCATCTGGCAGGGAGCAGTTATTGCCCCTTGATAAGGAGGGAAATCTTCGTTATGAAGACTTGCAGGAAGTAGAAAATGACTATGCATGGATTAATGGTGACTGCTTTGCTTTTTCAAAAAAGGTTTTCCGTTATTTGAACGGGAATTATGATTTGGAGAAGCAGTTATTCAAAAAACTTTCGGATTTAGGGGAAGTGGCAGTCTACAGGCATCGGGGATATTGGATAGCCATAGAGACTAAGCGGGATTTGATCGAGGCGGAAAACCTTTGGAATGCGGGGATTGCACCATGGATGAAAGGATAAAACGAAGAAAATGAAAGTGGTTATTTTAGCTGGGGAAAATGTTCCCGTATCAATGAAGAGTCATAGTTAAAGCCAAAGCCCATAATCGGGATAGGCAGAAAACCGATAGGCAGATTACACCTTGGGGTTTAGGGATAAGCTAGTACATATCAGATTATTTCAACTTATGGTAAAGTAAAATTGTTGTTTTATACATTTGTTAACATTGGAAGAGAAAATAATGATAAGTAGAATAAGTAACTTGCGCAAGGGCAGAGACTTTAACCCAAGGGAGATGGTGGGTAACAAGCAGATTGTATGGTTAAATTGTTCAAAATTTGTAGCAATACTGGCGGTGATGTTGGACCATACAAACAAGATTCTTTATCAGAGTTCAGATATAGCATATGCATCGTATTTTTCAGTTGAGCTGTTTGTTATATTGTCTGGAATGACTTCTTATTTGTCTGATTTACGGCATGAGAAAGAAAGCTGGAGGGAAACTTTTATTCGCAGTTGTAAAAAAATAGTTGTATCTTATTGTGTGGCGGTAGTTTTGTATATGCTAGTGGGAACACGTGGATTTGATCTTTCCCAATATATACACTACCTAATTAGTTTTAGTATCACTGGACCACATTATTTTGTATTGCTTTATATTCAGCTAATGGCAGTAAACAGGATTTTGTATGGTTTATTAAGACGGTGCTCCCATAAGATGAGTGGCTATTGTCATGAGATGATTATAATGGGAGGAGCTATAGTTTTGGCTAGTTGGTCTATCGGGAATACGAATATGTTAGATGTTTATGGAGGTGGTGGTAAGCTTTTTGGTGGATCATATTTAATTTTATATTTTGGTGGAATGCTTGCGATGCGGCATGGTTGGTTTGAGGACACTTCAGTTGTTAAAAGTGCTGTTATGCTGGTTGGGGCAGGCAGTGTCTGGTTTATTTTATGGAGGCTTGTATGTAGAAACGGATTGTTTCTGGAAGCGTACGCTCCTTTTGGGAATGGATATAATCCTCCAGGGATTACATTTATGGCGTTTGGCATATGCATGCTGTTTATAACATTTGGATTATTTACGTTATTAGGACGGATAACGCATGCTATGCGGGTAATCCGTTTTATAGCTTGGTGTGGGTCTCATTCGATGTATATTTTCTTGTATCACAAACTTTTTTTGGATTATTTTTTAGCAAAATACATGGGCCATCTTCCGGAGACAAATATCTTGATTGCAAGGGTCGTGTATTTGGCGGTGATGATATTCGGTTCTATTTTATTAGGTATCATTTTGGGGCAAGGAAAAAAATATATTAGAGAAGTATTATATGAAAAGGTGGAATAGAATGGGAAAGAAAAGAGAGTGCCTCTTTAGAGGGAAAACTTTAAATATTTGGATAATATTTTTGGGCATAGGAATAGTTTTGGCAGGGGTGGCTTTTTTGAATAAATTAAATGTGAGAGAAGGAGGACGAGTAGTCAGAGAGGACGAATTAAAACCTGGTGGTGACAAAAGATATTTAGCTATTGGTTTTGATGATTTCAGGGACAGCGATTTTATGATGGTAATCCCAATGTTTGAAGAGTATGGAGCGCATGCAACGTTCAATAAGATTTCCAATAGGGTGTTTCTTTCTGATAATGATTTAAAAAAAATTGATGTTGTTATAAATAATGGGAATGAGTTAGGGGATCACACATGGTATCATTGCAACTATATTTATAATGATCCTTTATTTAACGGTCAAAATCCTGCATGCCCTGAAGGTGGTCAAAAGCCATTTCCAACAAATGAGCAAATGAGGAATGATTATGGAGGGGGGAGAAATGCGTTTGGCTTTTCTCTATTGGATTCATGTGATATGCAATTATCTGATTGGAATAATTATGACCATATATGGACTGCGTTTGATACTGCATGGGGCAGCCTGACAGATGAGGAGTGCCAGTATATTAGGGAATATTTTAGCATTATGCATGATGATTCAGGTATTCTTGACAATCTGGATGAATTATCCAACTTATATTTAGGAACTTACGGATCTTCAAAGGGAAGCTGGTCAGAGGAGAAACAATGCTATACTGGAGGGATATATACAGGCTGTAAGACGTCTGCCAATCATGAAATATGGGAAAGAATTTTGCAAGTGACGGGGGATTATTATGAAAATCAGTGTGGTGTAAGACCTATTACTTGGTCATGGCCGGGATCTATACCTAGTCCGTTCATGTTTTATAAGGATGGGAAATATTATTACGATGAAGAGTGCACTGTTTTGTATAATTACTTAGCCAAAATGCCATCTTCAATTTACGAAAATGAAGATGGGACTGCAAAGATGCGGAGCTGGACAGATGCTTTGAAAAATCAAGGATATAAAATGACACACGATACAGTATATCCTTCAAGACAGGATGGTGTGGAACGGCCAATGATGAGTAAACAGTTGATTTATAATGCGTTTCTCTCAAGGGAAGATGCACTGGCATATAGTACAAATCTGAGCGTTTCCTATACTGAGATAGCAAATGCATATGATGAGGCATTTTTTGATGATTCGTGCCCTAAAAGCAAAGCAGCTCAAATGTATGATGATGGGGGCGCGTTTTATACATTTATTGAATCAATTAGACAGAATACATCAAATGGTATGGTACACGGAGAAGTGATAGATTCAGTTGATTCGGTATCGGAACGGAATTTTCTGGAGGAGGTTTTGGAATATTGCAGGAAAACAGGTGTTCATGTTGTGTCCAAGGAAGAAGCCTACACTGTCTGCTTTGATCAATCATTAGAAACAGGTAATCTGATTTATAACGCCGCGTTACGTAATACAGCGCAGGAATTTATGCCAGATGCGGAAAACATACCAAATAACCCAGATGGTTACGTTGGAAACTGCCGGGTTATAACAGAAGATGGAAACAGGGTTTTGCTTACTGAGGGAACGACGGTATATTTGCATTATGGCATTCCGCTTGGAGATATATTATTTTCAGTAATGGCTAAAGGCAATGGAAGCATTAAGTTATATAGTATAAAAAATAGCAATGGTATTGATTTGGATAATCAAGAATTAAGCTTATTAGGCGAAATGACTGTTGCTGATGATTCTTGGATATGTCATGATTTGCCCATTTTTATTGAGGATAATCCGAAGACAGACTTTGAACAGGTCTGTAATGGGATGGGAAATAAGATTATGGGTATTAAAATAGAATATTCGGAGGGACTTTGGGTAAAGGATATAGTACTGGAAAAGCAATGAGGTGAAAGTTTGAACCAAAAAAGTAGAGGTTACCTAAGAACATTAGGGTATAGGAAATAGACCATCGTAAAAGGTGGTCTTGAAGAGTAAACATAGACACAACACACTAATTAGGAATCCGTGCTTTAATACGTCGATAACGGGAAATCTTAGTGGATTTGATTTTGCGATTGCTTTGGTGATTACGAGGGCAACATCTGGCCTATGAGACAAGGTTTTTAGCTGTGAGGAAAATAGATTAGAAAGCGGAAAGCAGATGAAGGGTTTCTTAACCCCATCGGTGCCTTTCGCAGAAAGGCGGATTATAGATATGAAAGTGGTTATTTTAGCGGGGGGAAGAGGTTCCCGTATCAATGAAGAGTCACAGTTAAAGCCCAAGCCTATGATCGAAATAGGTGGAAAGCCGATTTTATGGCATATAATGAAATTATATTCTTATTATGGGTTTCATGAATTTGTCATATGCTGTGGTTATAAAGGTCAAATAATCAAAGAGTATTTTATTAACTATTATATGAATCAGTCGGATTGTACCTTTGGGCTAAGGGAAAAGGAAGTGAAAGTTTACGAAACTTATGCAGAACCTTGGAAGGTTACTCTGGCAAATACAGGGTTGCACACTTTAACAGCGGGGCGGATTTTAAAGATACGAGAATATATAGGCGATGATGACGAATTTTTCATGACCTATGGTGATGGGGTATCAAATGTGGATATCCCTTCTTTGCTTGCATTCCATCATCAGAACGGAAAGATAGCTACGATTACTGCTACGCAGCCATTAGGGCGGTTTGGGGCATTACAGATTGATGCAGGCACAGGTTTGGTACAGGCGTTTAAAGAAAAAGCAAGGGTAGAATCGGGATGGGTTAATGCCGGGTTTATGGTTTTGAACAAGCGTATTTTTGATTATCTTGGAAAAGGAGAGGAAATGCTTGAATTTGGTCCTTTGGAAAGGATAGCAGGGGAAGGGGAGCTGGCGGCTTACCGGCACAATGGTTTCTGGTCGCCGATGGACACGATGCGAGACAAGGAGTATTTGGAAGAGCTATGGAATAGTGGGGAAGCGGCGTGGAAGGTATGGAACGGCAAAATGTCAGCTATTATTTGACAAATGAGGCAGAGGATAAAGAGAAATTGAATAATTAGATATAATTGATTACTAACATATATTTTTATACTTTTAATATGAGCATTAGCTGCCCCGGTTGAATTTATTACACAGCTCAATGATTTTCAACTCAAAAAAGTATTACTGGCGGATACGTTTGCCAGAGCAGTTGCTTGTTGAATATAGGATTGTCAAACACATACATGAGATGCATGTGATTTGCAATCTGATTTAGGTTAATATATAATAAATTATTAGGGTTTATGATATATATAGATAATATTTTAGACTTTTACTGACTTGCGATGTTGGATGGAATAATTAAGCAGGAAATTTGTGTTTGTTGAAAACAGAAAGGATTATAAAAAATGAAAGAAATATGGAGTAGGCTTAAGGCAGATAGAGATTATCGTATACGGTTTATAGTGGCTATCCTTTGTATGATATTAATTCTGGTGATTGTTTTGCCAATTATTGTGGCTTCTTCTATGTCATTTTACCGGGGTGATGACTTTGCTGACATGGGAACGATATGGGATAGCAGAAGGAATATTGCGGAACTATTTTTAGATTCCCTGCGCTATACTAAAAAAATTTTTTTTAGTTGGCAGGGAAACTACTTTTCTATGTTTATGCAAATGTTTCTTAGCCCACTTTTAGGCAAGGGATTACCTCAGCTTCGGGTGATTATGGTTATCAATTCCGTGTTGTTTGTTATAGGGTTAAGCAGTTTTATATGGGGAATTTTTAAACATGAAATTGATTCTGGTTGGTGTAGGCTGGTTTTGATTTTTTGTTGTTTTTTGGGTATTTTGGGATTTGAAGTTTGGTATCAGATTTTTTATTGGTATACAGGGGCTATAGTTTATACATTTCCCTTGTCTCTTGCGATGATTGCTCTTGCGATGATTCTTTTATCGGATAAAAAGTTTTATTCTGTGCTGGCAGGAGTTCTTTTATTTTGTGCAGCAGGTGGTAGTCTTGCAATTGCGGCGATAGCATGTTACTGGTTGCTATTGGTCATTGTGTCCAGGATTTTAAAGAAGAATATACGGAAAAAGGATTATATCTTGCTTTTTATTGCGATAGCGGGATCCTTGGTCAATTCATTGGCACCAGGAAACTTTGCCCGTCATTCCGTGATTGATGACAGTGGGCTGCATTTATTTCGGGCAGTTATTTTCAGTTTTAGTGAAACTGTGATTACGGGGGAGTGGCTTTTCTTGGAAACACCGTTTATTATCATTGCCATTATAGCGTTTTTTGTTGGGATTTGTGTTGGAAAAAGAAAAATTATAGATGCATCTTACTTATGGGTGATGATAGTGTTAAATGCATTTACTCCAATTGTGACATATTTTCCAGTCTGTTTGGGATATAGCAGTGGGGGAGGACCTAACCGGTGCAGGTTTATATTAACTTTGGCATTTGTAATTTCTGCGGTTGTGATTTTAGTGTTTTTAGGAGAAACCTTATCTCAACGTATTCAAGTAAGTTGTATGCGTGAAGTTATTGTGATGGCAGTGCTTTTATTAATAATTATGCCAATAAAAAGGGAAGGCTGGAAGATTACGTCCTTGGTTCCTTACAGGACGATGATGGAATTAACAGAAGGGAACATCCCTAATTATTATCGTGAGGCTAATAAGATTTATGATGCAATGCGTGATGACGAAAATGAAGATGTTTTCATTTTTACAATGCCAAATTCGATAGATGAATTTTTGGCAATGGATATCAAAGAGGATCCCAATTATCTGATCAATACGGAGTGTGCATACTATTTTGGAAAGCGGTCAGTTCAATATGTTTCAGAGCCGGTTTATGTAAGTAACGACAATAAAACATATGTCCGCATAGCTCCTTCGTACTTTGAGCATGACTTGCAGTTTGTTTCTATTTTTAATAATAGCGCTTCTCAAGGAACAGAAGAAATACAGGTATTGGAGCCATTTGATAATAATTTGGTGGTTGAGATGTCTTCGAAAGATACGGGAAGCGTGAGTATTTATGTATTTGCAGATGCTGATGGAAGAGAAATATTGGAAGAAATGGAAATTTCATATTGATGAAGAGATTGTTTTTGATTAATAGTGGGGATATGTAGTATAGCATATGAGAGAAAAGAGAAAGAGAAATATAATATGTATTTTGAGTTTGACAATCATGTTACTGTTCTTTTTGATGGCAAAAGAAAATAACTATGGGAAAAGGTTTAATGATTTTGTTGTATCAGAAGAAAAATACAATGCGATTATAAAGACGCATAATGAAAGTAAAAACTCATTAATCTCAGAAATTATACTTAACAAAAGTCCTCTATTTCTTGATGATATGGATGGAATATTTTATTATTCTATGCCAGATGACGAGTCAAAAGCTTATAATCCAGTAATCAAGATAATTCCACAGGGGAAAAAAGTAAGTATTGCCATAAAAGAAAAGAAAATAACAAATAATCTAATCAAGGAAAATGAGGCAGTTGATTTTGTCGTGTACACGGACAATTACTATTCGGAGTATAGGATAAAATGTACAACTTTGCCAATTATGAATATTGATGTTGAAGATGAAATCACAGAAGAGGATGTTCAAATGAGCATGCAGCTTTTGGATAATAGGGAAGGCGTTGGACAAAAAGTGATTGAGTTGTCCGGTTTGATCCATGTCAGAGGAGGTTCAACCAAAAGCTATCCAAAGCTTGGCTACAAGATTTCTTTAATAGATTATCTGGCAAATGATCGAATTCGGAAAAATAAATATCCGCTTCTTGGCATGCGCAAGGATGATGATTGGATTCTGTACGCCGCATATAATGATCAGGAAAAGATCAGAAATGTATTTTCATCAAACCTTTGGATGGAAACATGTAGTATGGACAACTCTTTCCAGATAGAAAACGGGATGAGATACGAATACGTTGAATTGTTTATGAATGGACAGCATTGGGGGTTGTATGCTCTTGGTTATCCGATCGATGACTTACAGATGAATACGAAAAAGAATGCGGGAGAATGTATTTATAAAAAGGTACTTTGGAGTCGTGAGTATCCCATTGCTTATGCTGAAGACGGAACAATTGCGGGATACAAGATATCCAGCAGTGGGAAAGAAGATTGGACAATTTTATATGATTATTATGAAAAGCTGAATGATGCTGATATAGAGGATTCATGGCTTTATTCCAGCATGGATTTGGAAAATGCAGTTGACTATATGCTTTTCATTAACTTAATTCAAGGAATAGATAATGTTGAGAACGATGGAACTAAAAATATGTACCTTACCGCAAAAATGTCTAAGGATGGAACATATAAGTATTTGTATACACCATGGGATATGGATATTACTTGGGGAAACACATGGAGGCCGGAAGCTGATAATTTGACAGTGCCTTATGCGTTAGATGCGTCTATGCATCGTCTTATGGAGAGCGGACCGCTGTATCTGCTTCTTACGAGGAATGATGAGATTGCCTGGGGGGCATACCTTGGAAAATATGAAGAATTGAGAATGGGAAAATGGTCAGATGAAACAATTGAAAATATGTTGAGAGATTTCGAACGCAATATATTTGATTCCGGTGCATACTTGAGAGATATGGACAGATGGCCGGATGGGTCATACGGAAATCCTGATTTAAAGCTATCTGTGTTTACAGAGTATGTTTTGGCAAGACTTCATGCGATGGACGAGTATTATAGGCGAGTGGCGGAAGTGCAGAAAAAGAATGCATATATAATACGATCGGTGCAGTATAGTAATTTTAGAAACAGTAATTTCCTTATTAGAATGGGCAATGGGTATGATGAAGACGTAAAAGAATTGTTTGAATATATTGACATGCCGTATCAAATGATACCTGAGGGGTGTGAATTTATTTTTTATGATGCCTCAAGTGGGGAAATTAATTATGAGGTGGATAGTAGTGATTTGCCATTTGCATATGACTGGACCGAGGATGATGACATGAAGATTTTCTTTCAGCAAGATAAAAGGGGAGGGTATCAATCCTTATGGATGGGAAAATAGGAATTTATTGTGCGAAAAGGTTGGGGAGGAAAAGAAAATGGCTATGATTGGATTTTGGTTGCCATCGTTTATTTCGATGGCAATATATAGGAAGCGTTCTGGAAAAATATCAATTGGGTGGCAGTCAATGTTAGCCAGATTCGGGATTTATGTTCTGTTAAACACATGGATTGTTCAAGCATTGCTTACCTATTTGCTTGGACAGGGAGGTATAACGGAATCAGCATTGACAAGTTTTCCTTTTTTTACGAAATATGTGGTTCTTGCATCTTTGGTTGCGGTTATTTTGCCATATGCAGAAGAAATATTAAGGAAATGTATCGGAGTTTCTGTTAGTTTTAATGCAGATGATGGGAAAAAAGAGAATGAGGAAAAATAGGAATAAGAAAATTTCATTTATCTTGAATATCCTAGGCAAAGTGATGTTGCTTTTTACCCTGTTTCTTTTGCTTCTTGCGGAATCATCCGGCAGATGGTTTTTAGCTTCATTTGGCGAAATGGATTTTTCAATCGTGGTGTATCAGCTATTTTCGCCTATGGAAGGAACATCACAAGGGATTTTGAATGAATATGCGATGGCATGTCTGTATCCATCTATTTCAAGCGCGATATTGCTATTCCTGCTTTATGTTTTTTGGGATTATACGACAAGAAGATTATGCATAGATTTTCATCTGCGGCTTTTCCGAAAAAAGTGGAATCTACATATATCCCATAAGATGGGGCAGACAATTAAGTATGTGTGTATGAGCGGTTTCATTTTCTTTTTATTGGTGAGCCTGGGAAGTAAGGCAATCAAAATGGGCGTTCCTGCATACCTAGCGGAAGTAAGCCAGGATTCCACATTGTTTGAAGATTATTACGTTTCTCCTGAAACGGTACACATTGAGTTTCCTGAAAGTAAAAGGAATTTATTGTTAATTTATGTGGAGTCTATGGAATCAACCTATGCATCCACTGAGGAAGGTGGGGCCAAAGAGATTAATTACATTCCCGAACTGACGAAGCTGGCAAATGAGAACTTGAATTTTTCTGATAATGAGAAACTAGGGGGAGCACATAATTATGCTGGCGGGTGGACCATTGCGGGATTGCTCGCCAGTTCATCCGGAGTACCTTATAAATTACCCATTGAAGGGAACAGCAGTGGCGAATATGAAACATTTTTGCCAGGGCTTATTACCCTTGGGGAAATATTAGAAGAGGAAGGGTATACGAATTACTTTATGTGCGGTTCCGATGCAACCTTCGGCGGACGCAGGGCCTTTTACGACCAGCATGGGGATTATGTAATTTTGGATTATGATAAGGCAGTTGAAAATGAGATCATACCCTCTGATTATCTGGAATATTGGGGGATGGAAGATGAAAAACTGTATGCGTTTGCAAAGCAACAACTCTCTGAGATTGCACGAAATGAGAATCCCTTTAATTTTTCGATGCTTACCGTTGACACACATCATCCGGAAGGGTATGCCTGTCAATTATGCCAGAACCAGCACGGCAGTCAATTTGCCAATGCAATATCTTGTGCAAGTAGGCAGGTATATGATTTTGTTATGTGGTGTCAGGAGCAGGAGTGGTATGAGAACACGACAATCGTGATCACAGGCGACCATTTAAGTATGAATAATACTTTTTGGGATGATATTGGCGATTACGAAAGAAATGTATACAATTGCTTTATCAATATACCAAGAGACCTTTCCCCGGTTAGGCCGAAAAACAGGGAATTTAGCGCGATCGACTTATTTCCAACAATTTTAGCATCGTTAGATGTTAAGATAGAAGACGATTACCTTGGGCTGGGGGTAAATTTATTTTCTGATAAAATGACACTGCCGGAGATGATAGGAAAAGAGAAATTTGAAAAAGAACTTAAATTATTTTCTAAATACTATTTTTCCCAATTTGTCATAGCATAGGGAGCATTATGAAATCAAAAGTGAAAAAAGGCCAATTTTGTATTTGGGTCAATGTTTTAATCTGTTCAGCAATGTTTTTCTTTTTGGCGGCATCTGTTTGGATCAGGCAAAAGTATGGGGAACTTTTGTTTGCAACGGTGGATCGGGAATTTATGAATTTTTTGGAAAATAAACGAAGCCTGTTTCTTATGGAGGTGTGTCTGCCTGCTTTTGGTTTTATGCTATTGGTGGGAGGAAGTGTCTTTATTCTCATAAGAAAGAAATGGATTTCCGGAAAATATCTCCATTGCCTGCTTTTGACAGCCGCTGTGATCTTCTTGGCTGTGGGGTGGCAGAAAGCGGGGATGACATCATTTATGAGGTATCAGATCCACAGATCGGCAGAGCATTGGTATGATGAAAATAAAGTAGTAATTCATGCATTGGGCACCGTTGACGGTCTGGCGTACACGAACTCTAAGGAGGCATTAGAAAAAAGTTTTTTGGATGGTGATAGGGTATTCGAGTGTGATATGATCCTTACTGCTGACCAGAAATTAGTGGCATGCCACGACTGGGGGGCAGGAATGCAGGAAGGGTTCTCAGAAGATGCCGTACCCACAAAAGAAGTATTTATGAAGACACCGATTTATGGAGAATATACACCACTGTCTTTTGATGAAATAGTCCTCTTTATGAAGGAACATAAGGATGTATACCTTATTACAGATACCAAGTCGGCGGAAGGGGACTATTACCGCAAGGAGTTCCAGGAAATGGTGGATACTGCGCGTGTGTATGGATGTGAAGAAGTTCTGGATCGGGTGGTCGTTCAGATCTACCATGCGTATATGTATGGAGACATCCAGGAAATCTACCCATTCAAAAATATGATCTTCACTTTATATGAAGAGGGATATAGGGGAAATCCGGAAGAAATGGAACAATATGCGGAGTTTTGCAGAAAGAATCTGATTGACGTGATTACGATGCGGCAGGATTTTTATTCCGATGGACTAAATGCTATTTGCCAAAATTATGGGGTGCAGTTGTTTGTCCATACGGTAAATGAGGATGAAAGGAAGGAGTACTTTTTAAAACGAGGAATAGGAGTCTATACAGACTCCTAAAGCTTTCTACATTTTCGCAAGGCAAGCATCACTTTAACTATGGGTATCTTTTTATGTAAGTTTCCTTCCTGCCAAATACCACAGATTTTTGTACCATTGGCATCGGTCTTTATTCCATAACCATGAATTTGCCCATCTTTCCATTCTCCACGATAACTTCCTCCATTTGGAAAAACAGCTTCGCCATATCCGCTCTTCAAGTCATCTTTCCACTGTCCATAATATGTTCCTTTTCCTGACATCCATGTTAATTTCCCTATGCCGTTCCTTTTTCCGTTGGCCCATTCGCCGTTATATATGCTGCCATCTGCATAGTGCTTTGTTCCCTTGCCGTGCATATGGCCATCCTTTTTATCTCCATTATATGTTGCGGGGGCTGATTTCAGCTGCTCTTTAAGCTTTTTGTCAAAAACTTCCCGCATATTGGCCGCAAAAAGGGAGTCGGACAGTACTTTGTTTCCATCCAACAGTATTACGACATCATTACAATTCCGATGTAAGCGCATAAATACTGGGCGTATTGAATAGCCCTAAATAGTGATCCATAATAGTAGAGCCAAGAGTAAATTTTTACTGCTCTATCTTTCATCTTAATAGACTAACTGTTAGATTTTCACTATATTTAGGAGGTGTTA
>CAJULP010000078.1 GCA_910587295.1 uncultured Lachnospiraceae bacterium
GAGATGAAAACAGTACGTACCGTCAGCATTCAGGGCAGCCGTAAAAGGTACACCACAGAACTTACACCATTTCAGAAAAAGATTTTCGGACTGTATCATTTAACAGCTTAAACCAGTGTATAATCAGATCGGGATTTTAGGCTCAAATTCCTGCTCCTGGCGGTAAAGCGGGACGGCATTGACATACTTTGCGTTCATCACTGCCGCCTCACGGGACGGGAACACAAGGCTTCCTCTTAAAAGACATTCCGGGTGTTCAGCCTTGACGATCTCCTCCGTCTTTTTTCCAGCGTACACTTTTACATGGTGTTCCTCTGCTTCGACTTTTGCCGGGGTAAAGCTGTATCTGCGGTATACCTCATCCGGGAGTTGTTTCCAGCCGTCTTTTCCAAATTTATCTTCCAGCTCCTCATCCGTCATGGAATGTTCCACCACAACTACCGGAAGCCCCTCCAGGTCTTCTTCCCGTTTCCCCTGCTTTTTCTTCGGTTTTGTGCGGGAAACGCCTTCCGGCTCTTCCAGTGCGTTTTCCTCTGCATCGACAGCCTCGGATTCGTTAAAGAATACGACTTTCCCGTCCACTTCCATAAAGGAGATCTGGTCTTCGATTTCATGTTTCTCTGTTGACCGGGCAAACCGATGCCGTTTTAGATCCGCCATCTGCTCCAAAACAAGCTGAAGCGTATGGCCGATATTTTCAAACTGCTCCTGCTGCGACAGGAACAGCCTGATAAGCGTTTCCCTGTCAAGACTGTTCAGTTGTTCTTCCGTATATTTTAAGGCCATGCTGTTTTCTCCCGGTATCCTGATAGCCTTATTCTACCATGAATACGGGATTTTTGCGAAACCTGGCGCTGCCGGATATCCGTCATAATGCCTATGGTTAAAACAGCGAATGCTGTCTTTGTATTATGCTGTTTCCAGAACCCTTTTCCGGGAAGGGAAAGCATGTCTGCGTCCATTCCAAGCCCTTTTATGGTGTGCAACGTGGTTCTGCGGGAATAAGGCAGGACATTTTTTTCAGCAGGAAAACCGTCTGAAAATTTCTCCGTTTTGTACAAAGTCATCCCATGTATTCCGGCGGTTCCACCGGCCTGACCGATTTCTTTGGGGTGACTGTCATCCCTTCCATCAGCCATCGGAACTGCTGCGGCGTTAATTCACGCACCTCCTCCGGGGTGCGCGGCCACTGGAACCGGCTTTCCGAAAGCCGCTTGTATAACAGGAGCCAGCCGTCCCCTTCCCATACAAGCCCTTTGATGCGGTCTGTGCGCCTCCCGCAGAAAAGATAGAGTGTATCCGGGATATATGGCCTGTTCCCGGTCTGTGTTTCCACAAGTGCCGAAAGCCGGTCCATGCCGGCACGCAGATCAGTGTAGCCGCAGACAATGTATACGGCTTTAAAGCAGGTGGCGTCACCCCGCATCCCGCACCACCTTAAGGACTGCCGCAAGCAACGGCATGGGTGTGGATTCTGTTACGTGGATGGAAAGACCGTTTACAGCAACAGAAAGCCCCAGCCGTGTATCGGTATCGACTTGTGTTTCCTGATGCATGAGGCAGGGGGGGGACCGGGACGATCTGCTGCGCCGGAGTCTCCGGCGGAAGGTTTTCCAGGCACACCTGCCTTACACGGCGCAGCATGTAATAGTAGTCCGCTTTCGTAATGCCGTGGCTGGCACACCAATCAACGACACTCATGCCTGCGGGCCGGTTCTGGCACTCTCTGATCTGCGCTGCCCACTCTTTTAAACGGTATTGTACAGCCGCTGCTGTTGTTGCTGAGTTCATAGACTTACCTCCGTATAACGGTATCAAAAGTTAAGGCTTAACTTTTAATACTGATGATAGAAATATAGTCTATTGTCACACACTTTGTCCTTACTGTCGAGGTACGCACTATCTACCATTTACGAAAGAATAGGCTAATTTCACTAATAAAAAATAGAAAGATAGGGGAAGACTATGTGGCGAAAAATGCGTGCATTATATAAAAATGGGGTCAAAAATACTTTTGCCCATGCAGAATAGCAGGCATATAGAATTCTGTATGGGCAAATAACACTATATGCTCTGCTGTTTCTGTACTTTATTTATGAATGTATGAATAAGAAGTGGCAGATGTGAAATATATAAACGCAGCGGAAATATCGCCAAAACAGTTATTAAAAGAGCTTCAGACCTACATTGATGGGAGCGTGCTTTATGTTCCGAAAGTTTCGACAAAGAAAGAGTGGGGAGGAATCGTGATAGAAAGTTACTCAGGTATTTTAATGCCCAATTTGCAGCCGACACCTGATTCGGTTTTGATGGAAGCCGGGTTCCGGTGATCCGGCTCTATTTTTTTGCTAATTAAAAATTACGGTGGAAATGTTATTTTCCTAAAATTACTTGACAATAAAAGTGTGAGCCACTATAATGAACGTTGTTCACATTGGGAGGAGTGGTTGGATGAACATAGTTGTAACATCAAAAGAAGATATTTTGAAAGCCAGCCGGGAGCTGATTCGGCAGCAGGGATGGTCAGCAATTAATATCCGGTCCGTTGCGGCAGCCTGCGGCGTGTCGGTTGGATCCATTTACAATTATTTTGATTCCAAGGCTGCGCTGGTGAGTGCCACGGTAGAAAGTGTCTGGGGCGAGATTTTCCGCCACCCAAAGGACGAGACTGTGTTCCAGGATACGCAAGCCTGTATCGGTTGGATCTATGGGCAGATGGAATACGGCAATAAACAGTATCCCGGATTTTTCACGTTACACTCTCTGGGATTTATGAGTGAGGATAAAGTCGATGGGAAACTGAGGATGCAGCAGACCTGGCAGCATATCTTGGATGCGCTATGTACCGTCTTAAAGCGGGATGCCAGGATTCGCAGCGGCGTCTTTATAGAGCAGTTCACAGCGGAAAGATTTGCCGACGTTCTATTTTCCCTGATGTTGTCCGCATTGCTGCGGCAGGACTATGATTCCACCACTGCGCAGGAACTTGTCCGTATGACCCTTTATTAAAATCTGCCGCTATCACAGTTCAAGATAAAACGGCTCGGAAGGAGTATAAATTATGCAAGCAATTGTAGAAACTTTGTTTGATGCTGTCTATCTGATCTCCGTCATTACCATCGGAGTTTTCATGATACGGGGCAGCAAAGGAGAGCGTCAATTCCGTCTGTTCGGATGGATGGCTGTTGTATTGGGAGCAGGAGATTCGTTCCATCTGGTTCCCCGTGCGATTGCCCTATGTACCACTGGTCTGGAGAACTATACGGTTCCCCTGGGCCTTGGAAAATGGATCACTTCGGTTACGATGACGATCTTTTATGTGCTGCTTTATTATGTCTGGCGGCAGCGATATCAGATCAATGGCCGGCATGGCCTTACCGCAGCCGTATACGGCTTGGCCGGTGTAAGGATCGTGCTGTGTATGATGCCGCAAAATCAATGGCTCAGCGCTGACTCGCCTCTCTCCTGGGGGATATATCGTAATATTCCCTTCGCCTTGTTGGGGCTGTTGGTGATCCTGCTGTTTTATCGCGGCGCCAGGGGTCATGGGGATAATGCATTCCGCTGGATGTGGCTGACCATTGTGCTGAGTTTTGGTTTCTATATCCCGGTAGTGTTGTGGGCAGACATCATTCCCCTGATCGGGATGTTGATGATTCCCAAAACCTGTGCCTATGTGTGGACAGTACTTATCGGATATTTCACTATGAAACAGGAATGCAGGTAAAGGAGGAAAACTTATGAAACGATACATGAATATGGCTTTATTGTACGCTATTCTGGCGATGGCCGGCGGTGTGTTTTACCGGGAATTTACCAGGTTCAACGGTTTTACCGCAAAAACCACACTCTCTGTTGTCCATACCCATTATTTTCTGCTGGGCATGGTGTTTTTTCTCCTGCTTCTTCTGCTGGAAAAGAATTTTTCTTTCACTGGCGCGAAGACCAGGCGGGTACTGACTGTCTATCATATTGGTCTGAATCTGACCGCCGTGATGTTCATCGTGCGTGGGGTGGCCCAGGTGCTGGTGCCTGCATCTTCGCTTTCTTCCGGTATGAATGGGGCAATATCCGGTGTTGCCGGGATTGGGCATATTCTGCTGGGCGTCAGCATAATACTGCTGTTGGTTCAGATCAGGCGCAGCGTATTGGCAGCATGTAATCTGCTATAATGCTGAGAAATTCTATTCCTTAATTTCTCCCGCCCATTTAAAAGCATATTTTGCAACAATGACAGCAATGATCTCGTTTATGATTGCAGCTGCAACAATTGTTCCTGATACAATTGTTGCAAGAGCTGTGTCAGTGACCGTTAAGGTAGAAACTGCGATACCCGTAAATACCAGGGATACACCGGAATGGGGCAATAATGTGAATCCAAGATATTTTGTAACGGCTGTGTCTGCTTTTGTTATTCTGCCACCCAAGTACGCACCACCGATTTTTCCGATTGCCCTGGAAAAAATGTAGATTGCAGTGAACAAACCTGCTCCGGCAATCAAACGATAATCTAATGGCATGCCAAGGTTTACTATCACAATAACTAACGACAGGTTTAAAACAGGATTATATAATTTCAATATTTCAGATAGCATCTGTTCTGGTATCAAATTTGCGATTGCTGCGCTAAATGCCATGCCAATTAACAGATAATTCAAGGTAAAGGAATGAAAGATATATTTATCTATCAGTAGACCGCATAACGCCGATGCACAGAGGAATGTCAGCAGCAGGATCAGCCTTTGAACATGATCTTTTGACCGCTTTATTAAAAATGCAGCGCAAATTCCCACCAATATTCCTATTGCAAAGGGAAGTAAAATCATTCCCACGATTGCTAATGGTGAAGCGGAAGAGCTTCCATTCATCCCATTTATAATAGAAATAACGGTAAAGAAGACGACTACACCAATAATATCATCAATTGCGGCAAGAGGAATCAGGGTTTTCGTAACAGGCCTGCTTGTATGATATTCGTTAACAATAGACAGTGCAGGCGCCGGAGCGGTAGCAAGAGCTATACCGCCAAATATAAATGCCAGATAGACAGGAATGTCCGTAATGAAAAAAACGATACCAAATACTGTGGATACAAACAAAAATGTTCCAATAGACTGTACAAAGGTAATTCCAATAATCTGCTTTCCGGAACTTGCGATTTTTTTAAAAATAATCTCTCTGCCAATCATAACACCTGCAAAACATTCAAAAAATTTGATGAAAATCTGATACCATAATGAACTTGTGATGTCCAAGGTTACAATTCCTGCAAGATAGGGCCCAAAAACGATGCCTGAAATGAGCCAGCCAAGAATGACAGGCAGCTTAATTTTAGCTATCAGCTTTCCGCAGACTAATGCGGTACATACGATCACAAAAATATGCAGCAGTTCGATCACCATAATAAATTCACCAGCCTTTCTATCACATGATCTAATGCCGAACAATCATCGCAGAGTTTTTCAAAGGAACCGTCAACAATGATTCGAAATGCATTTTTGTTCGTTTCCGATAATTCTCCATAAAATGATCCTGCAATCATTTCCCAGAGAATGTCTGATTTTTCTTTCGTGTAAATGTAATTTTTTTATGAAATGCTAATTTCTATGAAATGTTCATATGGATAAATAACAGCAAACAGCAGTCCTTTGTTACTGTGGCGGGAAAAGGCAGGGGTGATATAATCAAAAGTAGATGCCGGCTGTATGCTAAATGATGATTAAATGGAAAGGGATCGTATGCGGAGATCAGGGATAAAGGAGTATCTTTCCGAAATCGATATCCGCAAGGTGATGGAGCTGGATACTGCATTGATTGAGGTTTATGGGCAAAAAGAAGGGGAATGGCACATTAAAAGGCTGATGGAATTGTTTGAGCAGTCAGAAAAACAGCTGTTATATGGTGCGGGAGATACGCTATATCTCCGTCGTCAGGAGAAAATGGTTGCAAAAACGCATGTTTTGAAATGAGCGGCATAGAATTGCCGAGGAGTAAATCCAGATTTATCTAAAGCCGATAAAAGAGGAGGGTGTTTTACACCCTCCAGCCTTTGCCGTCACCTAATAAAATAGCACCTGCAAGGGATGCGGGATAGCCGCCGGATAGAAAATCGTAATTTGAGAAAGAATGTCCGAAGCCGGCATTTGCCATCATCTGCATTTGTGCCTGCAACAGTTGAGCCTGTTGGTTCCTGCGCTGAGAGAACATTCGTCTTTGCTGTGCCTTTTTCGCCTGATCTTCCAAAAATTCTTCCAGGCTCTTATGCCTCTTTTCCCACCAGTTTTCCTCGTCAGAATCTGAGGATGATGTCCGCGATGAGCCGCCCATAGGCACGGACTGCCCCAGATGTTCCTCAATGGAGGCACCGAAGTGCTCCGTGTGGAGGTTAGGGGTATAGCCCGGCATGGAAGCAAAGGGGATGTGAACGGATCGGTCCATAGAGGTATAGCCTAATACCCAGGCTTCGTATTCCGGGTCGTTTTTCATCTGCTCCCATCCTTTATCCGTGATATTCCATATCTGGACATCATTTTTCTGGGAAGGGTCACAGGGGATGCTGCTCATCAGGCCTGTAAAAAACTGTTTGTATTCCTCCATGGTCATGTCTTCCCGGGAGATATTTTCCCCACCGTTTTTTCGAAGAACTTCTTTCCCGGCATTCACCTGTCTGTTTACAATGCTTACCTGATCAGGATGTTTTTTTCGAAATTCGTCCACTACGCTTTCCTTTTGGGAATTTGCCTTATTTACCGCAGTGGAAAAGCTGGCGGAGCTGCTTTTTGCGGTACTATTTTTGTAGTAGGTATAAGCATAAAAGTTATTTTCCACTCCTGCTATTGCCATGTTTTTCTCTCTCCTTTCTTTGTTGTTTTTTGATAGAGAATGGGAAGCGTTCTCTATCTTATCATAACGGAAAGGGTAAATACCCGCCCCGTTATTCTCCAGTCTACTGCCCCCTGATATTTTTCCACCGTGTTCCGGATATTGATCAGCCCGATTCCATGGGCCTCTTTATCCTTTTTATCGGTAAGGGGAAATTCGGATGTTTTCTTTTGGCGGATAGTTCCGTCAAAGCTGTTTTCTATTTTAATGAACAGGAATTTTCCTTTCCGGAAGGAGCTAAGGCGGATAAATGCTCTGGCATCCGGTTCTTTTTCTTTCAGTTTCCGGCAGGCAGCCCCTGCGTTATCCAGCGCATTTCCCAGTATGATGCCCAGATCGTAGCTTTGTATGGTCAGCTGTTCCGGGAAAATCAGCTCTTCTGCCAGAATCTGCAGGTCGGGGATCATGCGGACAAATTCATGGTATTTCATATTTAGCAGGACATCCGCTACATGGTTTCCGGTTTTAAACCGGGCTGTTAGCTGATCCATGGATTTGTTAAGCTCAGAAAGATAAGCTTTCAGCTCTTGATCCGGTATTGGTTCTGGCCATAAGGTTTTGTCAGAGTCCGTGTTATCAGGATATTTGTCTGTCTGCCGGCTTTGGGTATAAAGCTGCATGACCACGGAAAGTGTATTTTTCATGTCGTGCTTCATACTGCGGATCCCGGAATAGATACGGTCCATTTCCGCCATGTGCTCCTGCATACTGAGAATTTGTTTTTCGAGGATCGTGCGGCTGCTCCGTTCCCTGCTTAGGACGATCATATCCTGAAGCAGCTTAACGCCGCAGAGGATAGAAAAAAGGGATAGGATTAAAATTGCCGGAATGATCAGGGTAAGCAGCGGGTATCTGTCATATAAAAGCCTGGGTGCGTCATTTCCGGTCATCTCAATAGTAGTGCGCAGCAAAAGGCAGATCAAAAGACCGATCAGGTTTGGAGCAAGGATGAATAGAAGTTCCGTATTATGTATCATATAGTCCTTTTCCCTGAAAATAAGTACGATCAACTTTAATGTGACAAAAAGGATCAGCAGAAAAACCACATAATTCCCCGCCTGCAATAAAAGCGCCGTGACATGGATCAGCGTCAGATAGGTATCCCCGGAGGAAAAACATCCCCGCAGAAAACACCAGTTCCATAAATCAAACAGATTGCTCCCTAACTGCAGCAACATATAAGATAAGAAGAAACTGATTTCATTTATAGTGGCAAAGGTAAGGATCAGGAAGACGGCGATCCGTTTCCATGCGCGGTAAATGGCTAAAGCCAGAACGGCAAGCACAATAATTGTGATAAGCAGTTTTAAAAGCATGATCCTGGTGGTAGTATTTTTCCACAAAATACTGCTCCCCAGCTTCCAGGTTCCGTAGCCTATGACGGTTAAGAACCCTGCAGTCTTCTTGCTTCTCATCCTGCTTTCCAAAAAACTTCCATAGAAAAACTGTAGGCAATATCCGTGGAGGATGATAAAGGGAACTTCCAGACAGGTACTTAACAGACTATACACAGGAAATCCCTCCATTCTGCAGATACCACATATAAACTTTTGCAAATTCCTTATGCTTTTTTCTGGCCAGGTAAATTTTATCCCCATTGTTTAGGATAATGTTGTCAAGGTCAAATTCCGTCACATATGCCATATTGACAAGGTATCCCCGATGGCAGCGGTAAAAGCACTCGGACAGCTGCCGTTCTAATTTGTTTAACACTCCATAGATCTCAATGGTTTCCCGCAGCATATGGATTGCCACTTTCTTTCCCCGGCTTTCCAGATAAAGAATGCTGCCCTGGTCGAGAAGCAGGCCTTTGCTCTTGATAAAAAGCTGAGGGGGCTTCTGGTTGTTTCGCTTTTTGATTTCCAGGGCGGCGCGGCTGAATACCTCGGCAAATTTTTCTTCCCTGATTGGCTTTAAAAGGTAATGGAAGGCGCATACATCGAAGGCGTCAAAAACATATTCCTTAAGGCCGGTGATGAAAATCAGGACCGGTTCAGAGCATTTCGCTGACTGGCCGTTTTCCGGCAGATTCCCCTCTCTGATTTTTTTAGCCGTCTCAATGCCATTCATACCCTTCATCTGGATGTCAATGAAAATGATGTCAAACATCTTTCCTGACTTTAGCAATGCCTGGCCGCTGTCATAGGATTCCACATCGTATTTGGCCCCTTGTTTTATTATGAAGTTTTTCATTTGATCCCGGATGATTTTTTCATCATCCACAACTGCTATGCGCAAATGGTTACCTCTGCTTTTTGGCGTATTTGGATACTGCTTACTTATCATGTATATCGGCAGAATTTTCGGATAGTTAGGGAAAATGGCATGAAACGGCTGTTTACGGGAATAAAAAGCAAAGGAAACGGCAGGGCTTAGTTATAATGTGTGAAGAGGGAATGCCGCAGAGGCGGCTTGACGCCTGATGGGCGGTCTCCTATAATGATGATAGGGTAAACGGTTGTGAAATGAAAAGGGGAGGATGCCGGTGAAGACTTTATATGTGACGGATTTAGACGGAACTTTGCTGAATACGAAAGAGAGGATCAATCCGGAAAGCATCCGGATCATAAACGGACTTGTAGACCGGGGAATGATGTTTACCTATGCCACGGCCAGATCCCTGGTTTCTGCGGCGGTGGCGGCGGAAGGTTTGAGTACGAAGATTCCCGTGATCGTATATAACGGTGCATTTATTGTCCGTCCGGAAACGGGGGAAGTGCTCCATTCATTGTTTTTTTCACCGGAGGAAGCGGCATTTGTGCGGGAACATCTGGAGCAATATCACATCAGTCCTATCGTATATTCCTACGTGGACAGGCTTGAACGGCTGTCATGGAACACGGGCAGGGAAAATGAGGGGATGAAACATTATCTTTCAAATCGGAAGCAGGATAAAAGACGGCGTCCCCTGATAAATGAAGAGGGATTATATGACGGAGACGTATTTTATTATACATGCATCGGAAAAAAGGAAGAAATGCTGCCAATCTATGAGATTTTTTCAAAAGATGACCGGTTCCGGTGCACGCTGCAGCAGGAACTTTACCGGCCGGAGTACTGGTGTGAGATCATGCCCCAAAAGGCAAGTAAGGCGGAAGGAATACGGAAATTGAAGGAAATGTGGGAATGTGACAGGATTGTTTCCTTCGGGGATGCGGTGAATGATATCCCCATGTTTGAAATGTCGGATGAATGCTATGCAGTGGAAAATGCAGTTGCGGAATTAAAGGCGGTTGCTACCGGGATTATCGGAAGGAATGATCAGGATGGGGTGGCAAGATGGCTGTTAGAGCATTGTGGGGAAATGACGGAACCATAAGCGGCAAAAAGAGCTTGACATTTTATAGTCATTGTTTTACTATATACTTAGTTATACAAAGTATTTGGAGAATGCCTATGAATGAAAAATATGAACGGCAGATGAAAAAAGGTGTTTTGGATATGCTGGTCCTGAAATTGCTGGAGCCGGAGCCTAAGTATGGATATCAGATCATACAGGAAATGAAAGAAAAAAGCGGAGAAACCTTTCTGCTTAAGGATGGCACATTGTATCCTATCCTTTACCGGCTGGAAGAAGACGGTCTGGTTGAGAGCCGGTGGAGCGGTCCGGAGGGGAAGCAGGTTTCCAGGAAGTATTATGAAATAACGGAAAGCGGAAGGGAAGCGCTCGGTAAGATTAAGGCAATATGGGAACATATTTCAAGCGGAATAGCAAAGATTATGGAGGAATAAGGTATGACAGCGGAACAATATGTAAATTCCATTGCAAAAAAGATCAAATGCAGTGGGGCAAAAAGGAAAGATATCAAACAGCAGTTATTAACAGATATCAATTCAAGGATGACTGGTGGAGAGACATTGGATGATATAATTTCAAAAATGGGTGCTGTGGATGAAATAGCAAAGGAATTTAATGAAACAATCTCCCCGGAGGAGCAAAAAAAGTTTAAAAGAAACAGAATTTTAAAGACAGCGGTGTTTCTTGTCCTGCTCCTTACAGGGTTATCTTGTTTGACTTATTGGAAGATGCCGAAAGCGTCCAGTATTGAGGAAAGCAGATATTTTGACAAGGCGCAGGTGGAAGCCGCAATGAAGCGGACCGTGGAGCAGTTAGACGAAGGTGAGTTTGATGCGTTAAAAGAGAACTCTATTTCAGAAATGGATAAGTTTTTGAACCAGGAAGAAGCGAAAAAGATCAGAAGTCAGGTGACAGAAATTGAATGGGGAGAAAGAACCGATTTCGGGCCAATCTATATGGTAGAGATGGCACAGGGGAATCAACATTTTGCGGTGGGGGAAGTCACGGTTGCTTATGAGAATGTAAGTGTCACTTACCGGCTTACCTATGACGAGGATATGCTTCTTGCAGGGTTGTATGTGAGATAGTATTAAGTTCAAAATATGTGCAAAAAATGAAATAGCGGCTTAAATGCCCGGGAAACACCATAAATTCGGCGTTTCCCAGGCGCTTTTTATATTTTGAGAACAAATGCCTCATAAGGCCGTAACGTGATCTCTGCCTTATCGTAGGTGTTTTCCGTATTTGAGATCAGACAGCCGGCTCCCACAAACTCGTAAGGAATGGTAAAGGAAGCTTCCTTATCACTGAAATTGCAGACTGTCAGCAGTTTTTCCAAGTCCAGGGTCCTTGTGTAAACAAACAGTTCTTCGCTGTCTTCTAAAAGCGGCTCATAGGATCCATAGATCATGACAGGGTTTTCCCGCCGCAGAGCGATCAGTTTTTTGTAATAATGGAATACAGAGTCCGGGTCCGAGGTTTCCGCTTTGGCATTGATTTCTTTATAATTGGGGTTTACCGAAATCCAGGGTGTTCCGGTGGTAAATCCGGCGTTTTCTGTGTCATCCCATTGCATAGGTGTTCTTGCGTTATCCCTGCTTTTGGCAGTGATACAGGGCCAGAACTCTTCATGGGATAAAGGACCGTTGGCACACCACTGGCTGTAAGCGTTGATGCTTTCGATATCCCGGAAATCATCGGGGCTTTGGAACGGGTAGTTGGTCATCCCCAGTTCTTCTCCCTGATAAATATAGGGAGTGCCCTGCAGCATGTGCAGACAGGTGGCAAGCATTTTTGCGGAAATTTCACGGAACATAGGGCGGTCATCCCCAAAACGGGAAACAGCCCTTGGCTGGTCATGGTTATCCCAAAACAGACTGTTCCAGGCCTTGCCATGCAATTCGCGCTGCCAGCGTGATAGAGTCTTTTTTAACATGGTAAGGGGCATCTTTTGGTCCGTCCATTTTCCGTATTTCCCGTTCCCTTCCACATGCTCAAATTGGAACACCATGTTCAGTTCACGGGCATCTTCCCCGGCATACTGCTTCGCCAGCTCGGTAGTGACTCCGGCGGTTTCGCCTACGGTCATGATATCGTATTTAGATAAGACCGTTTCGTTCATTTCCTGAAGGTACTTATGGACGTTGGGCCCATGGATGCAATAGGGACCAAAATCGCCATATAATCCCTCTGCCTTTCCGTCCGGCATTTCGCTGGTTTTGGATATCATGCTGATTACATCCATGCGGAAGCCGTCAATGCCCTTTTCGCACCACCATGTCATCATATCATATACGCTTTGGCGCACTTCTTTATTATCCCAATTCAGATCCGGCTGCTTTTTTGAAAACAGATGAAGGTAATACATGGACGTGGCCTCGTCGTATTGCCATGCGGAACCGCCAAAACAG
Organism: uncultured Lachnospiraceae bacterium; assembly: GCA_910587295.1. Classification (GTDB taxonomy): domain Bacteria; phylum Bacillota; class Clostridia; order Lachnospirales; family Lachnospiraceae; genus Suilimivivens. Next base: position 12,592 of record CAJULP010000078.1, read on the forward strand.
GAGCCCCAATTATTAGGGGGAGCCTGTTCATTTTGGCCTTCCCGCCAGATGTAGTAATCCCGGTATGGATTGTCTTTGGACTTTTTACTTTCCAGAAACCATTTGTGCTCATCGGAAGTATGGTTCACCACAAGATCCATCACAATCCGGATGCCGCGGTCATGGGCCTTGGCAAGCAGTTCATCGAAATCCTCCATAGTTCCAAATTCATCCATGATCGCCTGATAGTCACTGATATCGTAGCCGTTGTCATCGTTAGGGGATTGATAGACGGGGGAGAGCCAAATTACGTCGATTCCAAGGTATTTTAAGTAATCCAGCCGGCTGACGATCCCTTGCAGATCCCCGATGCCATCCCCGTTACTGTCCATAAAACTGCGGGGGTAAATTTGATAGATGACAGCTTCTTTCCACCATGTTTTGTTCATTGTCATTTTCTCCTTTATCATTTTGATAGGAAACCTTATTGCCGTAGAGGAGTCCTGCTGTTTTATAGTGTTCATTATAATGACAGGCAAAAGGGATGTCTTACACTTATTTGATTAAAAACTACGTAATTATGACTTTTCGGGATTCCCGGAAGATAATTCCACAAGCTTCCGATATTTAAGGGGGGTGGTGCCTGCAGCCTTACGAAATTCCTTTAAAAAATTGCCCAGATTGTTATAACCGCATTCCAGGCAGACTTCCGTGACGGGAAGGTCCGTTTCCTCCAAAAGCCGCCGGGCCTGCCGGATCCGGTAGTCATTTAGATAGGACATGGGAGAACGTCCGATCGCCTTTTTAAAAAAGCGGCAAAAATACTGCTGGTTCAGGTTCACCTGCCCGGCAAGGTCGGAAATGTGGATTTTTTCTTTGTAATTATCCTTGATATAAGACAAGACAGTTTTAATGCTTTCCACTCGTTTGTCTGCGGACTTTTCCGTGGGAAGGAGCAGGCGGTGTGCGGATAAGCCGGCAAGGATGCGAAGCAGGGAAGCTTTGATATACAGCTGGCTTGTCAGGTCGTCAGTGATGGCACTGTTATCAAAACAGATATTGTAATCAAAGCCGGCGTTGTCAGCTTGAGAAACGTCTTCCGAAAATGACTTACCGAAAGAATGCATGATGGTTGTAAAAGAACTGCGTATTTCGGCAAAGACGGGATGCTCAGGCAAAAGGAAGCGCGGGAATAAAAGCCTGCCGTTTTGGATGGGGCGGATCAGGCGGATCTGGGCTTCGTCGTAGGAATCAAAGCTTAGGATGCCCGGCGAGAAGACCACCGCATCTTCCCAATGCCTTCCCCCGGATTCGGCAATGATACTGTGAAGTTCACCCGGATTGATGAAAAACAGGCATTCGGAATCAACAAAAAAAGATTCCATGTTGATTTCTAAGCGGAAGTTTCCGCCGGAAAAGTATAAGATTTCCGCTTCTTCATGCCAGTGGTGCTTGACCAATGTGCCTTTTCCGATAAACTCGGTCCGGTAGATGGCGCAGGGAAAGGATTTGGTGCCGTGAGGACGGATTTCTTTTAAAATAAGCGGCTGTTCCATAAGAAGTTCTCCTTTCAGTAAGGTTCCTGCTATATTGGGCTTATTATAACAAATGTATAAACCCTTGACAATGCCAGTCTATTGCAATAAACTATACTTAATCTATTGCAGTAGACCAACGTCTGCGTGGCTGTGGCAGCATATATCAAGATGACAGGGGGGAGATACATGACGGAGAAAGTGTTTGAAAGCGAATACCGGTTTTTAAGTATTTTATGGGAAGAGGAGCCGATAACCAGTCCGGAGCTGGTAAAGCTGTGTAATGACAAGCTGGGGTGGAAAAAATCCACCACTTATACGGTAATCAAAAAACTGGCGGACAAGGGGTATGTAAAAAGTGAAAATACCGTGGTTTCGGCCCTGGTCACAAAAGAGGAAGTGGACAAGTGGCAGAGCGAGGAGCTTCTTTGGCGCACAAGCAAGGGAAACATCCCTGTTTTTCTTGCCGCTTTTTTAAAGGACAGGAAGCTGTCCAAAGCGGAACTTGACAGTATTCGCCGGATCATTGACGAGACGGAGGATGAGGGATGATGGACCAGTTGGTATACAGGCTGTGGGCAATGAGCCTGCAGGCAGACGTTTTGATTCTAATTGTCCTGGCGGCCCGCTTTTTCCTGAGAAGATATCCCAGAATATACAGTTATTGCCTTTGGGCGCTGGTGGGCATCAGGCTTCTTTGTCCGGTGTGGGTGGAGAGCTCTTTTAGTTTACAGCCGGATTGGTTCAGTTATTCCGGTTTTACGGGGCGGCAGGCAGACGGCGCAATCCCGCTGCCGGAAATTTCGTCTTCACAGGGGGAAGGCTTGCCGGCAGGGGATGGAAACGATGCACAATATACGGATCAGCTCATGCCGGATCAGCCCATGCCGGACCAGGCAGGCGGGCAGGAGGCGGAATGGCAGGAAAGCGCCGTGGGGAAAGGACTTGAAGCAGGATCAGAGCTCAAGCCAGCGGCACCGGACTTTAAAAGAAAGCCGGAAGGAGGACTTGCCAGGCTGCTTGGCGGCGTTTATCTGGCCGGAGCGGCGGTAATTTTGCTGTTCCGTCTTGTGCAGTACCTTCGGATGCGGCACAGGGTAGCTGCGGCGGTCAGGGAAAAAGGGAATATATGGTTATGCGAAAAGATTGCCTCTCCCTTTGTCATGGGGATTCTCTTTCCCAGGATTTATCTGCCCTATGATCTTGGGGGGAAAGAAAAGAAATATGTGCTCCGGCACGAGAGGGTACATATCAGACATTGCGATCCGCTGATTCGCATCATAGGAACTTTGTGCGCCTGCCTGCATTGGTGGAATCCGCTGGTGTGGCTGGCAGTTTACCTGATGGATCAGGATATGGAAATGTTTTGTGATGAGACGGTGCTCCGCCATGCGAGCCTTGAGGAGAGGAAGGCTTACGCCAAGACGCTGCTTTCTTTTGTGGAAAAGGACGGCAGATTTGGGGAAGGTCTGGCATTTGGGGAATCACATACCAAAAAGAGGGTGAAAAATATTATGAAAAAGAGAAAACGGAGTCTGCTGATGGTTTGCCTGGCAGGGGCCCTTGCCGTTTTTTGTATGGCGGCGTTCCTGACGGTTCCCAGGACGGAAGGCGGGGATGGCGGAGGAGGAAACGTGGTAAGTACGGAGGCCATAGGAAATCAGGGGGCTGGAGGAAGCATCCTGCCTGAAGAAGAGATTTCGGATCATGTCGGCGGGAGCATTCCGGCAGAGGGCAGCGGAGAGGGCGCTTTGACGGACGCGGATTTAGCATGGCTGGTGGAAGTCTGTCCAGGGATTCCGGAATTTACCGTTAAGGCGGACCAGGATCTTGGTTTTTGGGAAGATTATTTTTTTCAGACTTATACCAGTGATTTTGACAGGGAGCAGGTAAATAGATATTCCGAGCAGTATGGATTTGAGATTCCTTATATCAGGGTGGGTTTTGAGGAAGCTGACGGGATGGTGCGGCAGATTTTCGGGGAAAATTTAAGCGGGTACGGAGTCAGACCGGAAATGTTAGGAGCGGAGGACGGCAATATTATTTACGAGGATGACTCCCTGCTGATTGCGGCATCTGATTCCCCGGAATTTGACTTTTCTATGGAAAGCGCCACCATAACGGATCAAATAAGGCAAGTGACGTTTACCAAGACTTTGGCGGATGGGGATGGAGTTTCCCGTGTGGACCTATATTTGATTCCGGCGGAAAATGAGCGGGGTTTTGTCATAGGTGGCAAAGAGGAGACGGCAGTGCCCCAGCCTCCGGAAGGGCAGGCATTGACAGGCCAGTCCTTTGATGTGGAGATGAACCCTTACGGGATGGTGACGTTTGCGGCTTATGCGCCGGATGTAACGGCAAGCCCATATGCGGACGTGACATTTCGGCTTCTCCAGGACGGACGGGAGATTTATTCTTTTCCTTTGCAGGGAACCGGGGTCAGGGAGGATCAGGCAGTGTTTGAGGGTATGGCGGCAGTGGCTTTTCCGGACCTGAACGGTGACGGGTATACGGATGTGGTCACTATAGCGGATTACCGGGATGAAAGCAGCCGGATCCTTTCCGAGGTGCGTATCTTTATTTATCATGCCGGCGGTTATTTTTTGGAGGAAGTTTACCTTGAGGATGCGTATAATATTTCCCACGAGGAAAAGACCATTGCCGGGATAGAAGAATTTGTATCCCGCCCTGAAAATCAGGATTACTTTGCCGGAACTTCCATTTACGGCAGGTGGCGGGTAGAGGGGTATCATCTGCCCGGGATTTACGCTCTGTCCCAGCAGGAGATTGACAGCTATGCGGATGCAAGACTGGAATATGGGGCCGCATCAATGTGGACCAATGTTGACGGAGAGACAAACGCCGTCACAGGGTATGAGCGGGAGGTTGTTGCTACGGGGCAGCTGGAAGAAGATTTCAGGGTTGATGGCGCCGCTTTGGGAATCACGGGGGATGAGGTGGTTTCTTATCGGGTAAATACACAAAATGAGTTCCAGTTCGGGTGCTTCTTTTACCTGATCGATTCGGAGCATGCGCTTATTTATTATGAAGGGGCGTTTTTTGAGGCTGTGCGGAACTAAATTCTCGTTTAGTTGGGTTAAAGGGGTTGTCTAAATGCCCGAAGGGAAGGAAAGAAAAATCTACGTCACCACGCTAGGATAAAGCGTTCGCGAAATGGTTCCTTAAGATTTTTCTTTCCTTTCCTTCGAGTTTTTGGCTAACACTAACCCAACGAAACATTCAACTAAATGTGAAAACCACTACTTAAATGACTGCCGCTAATAGTACCATTTACGCCACATTGCGTCAAATAGCCAGCTACGTAGTGGGTAGAAATCTAGTCAAGCGGCCAGTTGGGCTTACATGAGCCAATAAACCAGCCGGGATGAGGGATAAAAATCTTAAGGAACCATTTCGCGAACGTATTATCAAGCGTGGTGACGTAGATTTTTATCCCTCATCCCGGCGGTTTTATTTGCCATGTACCCCAACTAAACGGGAATTTAGAAAAGCAGGTGGAATGTTATGCCGGGGAGTGGTACAATACTAATGGTATCGTAAAAAACACAAAATAAGTTTTGGATCAGGAGGTATTGGCATGTTATTGAAAGACAAAGTAGCGGTGGTCACAGGCGGAAGCCGGGGCATTGGGTTTGCCACGGTGGAAGCGTTTGTAAAAGAGGGGGCTAAGGTGGTTTTGTGCGCAAGCCGGCAGGAAACGGCAGACAAAGCGTTAGAACAGCTTAAGGAAAAATACCCGGATGCGGTAGTGGAAGGGATTTGGCCTAAGCTGTCAGATTACGGGGAAGTGGTGGACGCTTTTGGAAAGATCGCAGAAAAGTACGGGCGGATCGATATCCTGGTAAACAACGCAGGAATGTCAGAGAGCACGCCCTTTTCCAAGTATACGGAAGAAACCTTTGATAAGGTGATGGATCTTAATGTAAAGAGCGTTTATAACTGCACCAAGGCGGTGTGTGAAGCGATGAAGGAGCAGGGGGGCGGCGTGATCTTAAACACATCCTCTATGGTAAGCATTTACGGGCAGCCTGCGGGGCTGGCTTACCCTACCTCCAAATTTGCGGTAAACGGGATGACCTTATCCCTTGCAAGGGAGCTGGGGCCCTTTGGCATCCGTGTAAATGCGGTTGCGCCTGGGATCATCTACACGGACATGATGAAGGCGGTTCCCAAAGAGGTGATCGATCCTATGATCGCACAGATTCCGCTCCGCAGGGTGGGGCAGCCGGAGGACATCGCCAATGCTTTCGTATTCCTTGCTTCGGATATGGCGTCTTATATCACTGGCGTAGTGCTTCGCGTGGACGGGCTGGCAAGGGCCTGATGACGGTTACACAGGCGTAAAGATCAGGGGGTTTTCCATAAAAGTGGAAAATCTCCTGATTTTTTTCTCCATTTTCCTGTTTTGGAACGTTATACAGTTAGAGTACAAAAGGAAGGAGGGGCGTGATGGATCAGGATTTTCTTTTGATTGGGAAAATGAGGCATGGGGATGAGGAAGCCATGGAACTTTTTGTGCGGAAATATTATCCTCAGGTTTTAAAGTACTGCAGCTTCCATTCCGGGGATACGCAGTGCGCAGAAGACCTGGCACAGGAAACGTTCCTTCGGTTTTTCCGGGCGCTTGCAGGCTATTCTTGTCAGGGAAAGAGCTTAAACTATCTTTACACCATTGCAAGAAACCTGTGTGTGGACACCTTCAGGGAAAAATGGGAAGTTCCGGTGGAAGGTTTTTCGGAACCGGGAGAAGAAAAAATGACCGGGATCGACGAGAGACTGGCCCTGGAAAGTGCCATGTCAAAGCTTCCCGATGAATTAAAAGAGGTGGTGATCCTGCGTTTTTTTCAGGAACTGCGGGTAAAGGAGATCGCAAGGATCCTGGGGATTGGCGCACCTTCCGTAAAGTATCGGTTAAAGAAGGCATTGGCGTTACTGAAACAGGTTTTGGAAGAGAAGGAGAAGAAGGGATGAAAACGGTACAGGAACGGTTAAAAGAATATGGAAAACAATGTCAGCCGGCTTTGGATGAAGACAGGGTAAAAGAGGCCGTATGGCGGGGGCAGGCAGCTTTCTTTGAGGAGGCGGAGAAATGCCAGGCATCATATTTTGATTTTTTCTGGCAGCAGGCAGGATACATCAGGAAGAGATGGTGGGGACTGCAGCTATTAGCGCTTACGCTGCTTTGGTGCTGGGTCCGCAATGTTTCCGAAAAAAGAGGGATCCAGGGCGCAATGGGAGTCATGGCGGCAGTGTTTGCGATTCTGCTGATTCCGGAGTTGTGGAAGAACCGGGCCGCTAATGCCATGGAAGTAGAAGGCAGTACTTATTATTCCCTGCGGCAGATCTATGCGGCCAGGATGCTTGCCTTTGGGGTGGTGGATATTGGGCTTTTGAGTGTATTTACGGTGGTGGTTTCGGTGACAACTTTTATTCAGGCGAAAGAGATGGTAATCTATTTTTTTCTGCCTTTTACGGTAGCCTGCTGTATTCTGTTCCGAACGTTAGGAAGTGGGATGGCAGCGACACAGATGGGAACCATGTCCTTGGCGCTTTTTTGGATGGGTGTGTGGCTGTTTGTGGTAACAAATGAGCAGATTTATCTAAAGGTTTCCATTCCCGCCTGGGGGGCAATGCTTTTGCTGGCGGCGGCATACCTTGTCTTTGCAGTGAAAAAGGCGGTTACGACGTGTGAAAATTTTGTGGAGGTGGAGATTGGATGGAACTGAGATTAGAAAATTTATCAAGGGATTTTAAGGAGATCCGGGCGGTAGACCGGGTGAACTGTAGGATGAAAAACGGCGTTTACGGGCTTTTAGGTGTAAACGGGGCTGGGAAGACTACCCTTATGCGGATGCTCTGCACGTTGCTTACGCCTACGGAAGGGAAGATTACTTATAACGGGAAAGACATTTTTGCCATGGGAGAGGAATATCGTAAGGTGCTGGGGTATCTGCCACAGGAATTTGGATTTTATCCTGATTTTACCGTAAAGGATTATCTGCTTTACATTGCTTCTATCAAAGGGCTCAACCGGGCGGCGGCGAGGAAAAAGACAGCCATGCTGTTACAGAAAGTGGGGCTTTCAAAGCAGCAGAACCGGAAAATGAAAAAGCTTTCCGGCGGTATGAAGCGCAGGGCAGGGATTGCCCAGGCCATGTTAAACAATCCGGAAATCCTGATCTTGGATGAGCCTACCGCAGGGCTTGACCCCAGTGAGCGGATTCGTTTCCGTAATTTGATCAGTGAGCTTGCGAGGGAACGGCTGGTGATCTTGTCCACTCATATTGTTTCCGATGTGGAGTACATTGCCAATCAGATCCTGCTTATGAAGGACGGGGCGCTGCTCCATTTCGGCACCTTGCAGGAGATCATCGAGGAAGTAGAGGAAAAGGTGTGGAGCGTGGATATCCCTGCAGCGAAGGCTCCGGACTATATGAAACAGTACAAGGTAGTCAGCGCAAAGACAGGAGAAGGAATGGCACATATGCGGATCCTATCGGACAAAGCGCCTTATCCGGGAGCAGTGGAAGAAGAACTTACGCTGGAGGACGTGTTTTTACATTATTTTGGGGAAACGGCAGGTGAAGAAGATGATCAGGTTTGAGTTGAAAAAAGTATTTGTAAAGCCCAGCAGCAGGATTGCCCTTTTGTTGTTGGCCCTTTTGCTTGGCGTGAGCTGTTTTCTCGCCATAGACGGTGGATATGTGATTAATGAACAGGGGGAGCGGGACACTGGGATCCGTGCAAGGAGAATGGTCAGGGATATGCAGAAGGAGTGGGAAGGAGAACTGACAGAGGAAGTGCTTGCAAACGTCATTGCGGAAAACGCCAGGATCAATGCCCTTCCCGGATATTGGGGGGAGGACGGATGGGCAACGAATATCGGTTATAGCTGGAAGCAGGGGATAAGTCATATTTGCGAGATGCTATGCCGTGCCTTTGGTGGATTTCGGGAATATGACTTCCGCCGGGTGGATTCCCTGTTCCCGGCAGATGCCGGTCAGTTTTATGAAAGGCGCATTCTACAGCTAAAAGAGTGGCTTTCGGGGGAAGCGATAGACCAGTTTTCGGATGGGGAAAAGGAATTTTTGGTCAGGCGGTATGAAGAATTGAAGACGCCATTATATTATGATTATGTGGATGGCTGGAACCGGCTTTTTGAGTACGCCCCCACGGTCATCATGATCACGGTGATGACTTTGGGATTTTTGGCGGCGGGGATCTTTTCCGGGGAGTTCCAGCTTAAGGCGGATGCCATATTCTTTTCTTCTCTCCATGGGCGGGGCAGGGCAAGCGGGGCCAAGCTTTGGGCAGGGCTTATCATGGTGACGGCCATTTACTGGGTGATGATGCTTATCTATTCCGCAGCCGTGCTTGTGTGCGTGGGGGCTGACGGGGCGGGCTGCGCCATCCAGCTTACCGGCCGGGGATGGAAGAGCTTTTACAATATCACCATCGGGCAGGAATACCTGTTGATTTTGTTTGGCGGGTATTTTGGTGCACTTTTTATGATGCTTTTGGTGATGCTGGCATCTGCAAAGGCAAGGTCGGCTGTTTTGGCGGTGACGATTCCGTTTTTCCTGATTTTCCTTCCCAATTTACTGGCTATGGTTCCTGATCCCCTGATCAACAAGGTCTGTGGGCTTTTGCCGGATCAGCTTCTGCAGATGAATATGACGGTATGTTATTTTAATCTGTACCAGATTGGCGGGAAGGTGATGGGGGCTGTTCCGATCCTGTTTGTGGTCTATCTGGCGCTGGCGGCGCTGCTTGGCCCGGTGATCTATCAGGTGTTCCGGAAGGCGGAGGCAGGGTGAAGACGTGAGGAAGAAAAATTTTGATCAGTACATAGGCTGTTTACCAGTACTTTTCAATTTTTTCTTCCGCATCTGACGGCATGAAGGAGAAGACTTCCTGAAGCGCAAGCCGTGTCTGTGTCTTGGTTTTCTCGTCTTTCTTATATTGCCGGATGAAGTTCAGGATGTGGCTCTCTGTTTGCGTCTCTTGCCAGGTCAATTGTGCGTCTTTGTGTTTTAACTGCACATCCTTTTTTGCCAGCTCTCCCTGTTGCTTTGCTATCTGTTCTTTAAATTGCTCGCTGAGGAGTCTGATTGCCGGTTTCATGACTTCATGCACCTCCCAAAGCAGTTCCGGTTCTCCATGAAACAAATGGTCACATGCTTTCCCTATCAGACCCACAATATCTATTGCGGCTTCGTTAGACAGGGTTCCGTTTTCTTCTTCACGTTTTATAATTATGATACATTCATCAATAAATTTTGTCAAATCTTTTTGGAAAGCCTTCATCTGTGCATGGGCAGTGCAGGACTTGGAGGGATTTTCCATCCTTTTTATGATTGCGTCAAATTTGTGCTTGAACCGTATAGGAAAATAAGGAAAAAGCAGCCCCAGCCCTTTTTTAGCGGCCATTTCCGCCGGCATCGGCCCATTCCAGGCCATGTACTAAAGCTATATTCATATCGTATTCCAGCATCCTGACCGCAATGTTCCCGCCTGGTTTCATCTGGCATTCCATATGGTACAGTTCTATCTGCCTTTTCAGCATTTCATCCCATAGAAAATACTGCCTTTTCATATCCGGAGTCATCTCTTCCAGCACTTTACCGGGAATCTGGTGATGATATTTTGTTTCTTCAATTTTGGGTGTTTTTTGTCTTTCTTTTTCCATACGTTTTCCTTTCATGCCTGAAGCTGGCTTCGGTATGGAAGGCAGATGGTGACACCAAAAGAACCATAACGAAACACAGCTTTGCAGGCTTTGCTGCATAATTGACTGAAACAACTGGCGATAAGCCATGAACTTTATTACATCCCCCTTTGGGGATTCAGAAGATGTGCTGAATACCAGAACATAGCGCACATCTGTTTGATAAACATCAGTGTACCAGACTGGATTGGAATTTGCAATAAAAATCAGCCGAAACTCAGTAAAAAATATTGCCGGGGAGTTTAAAAGCTTCTATAATAATAAGGATGTAAAAAAATGCTGCTTGTCGCTGTTTTTGATGTGGCGTATAAGCGGTAAAGGAGGCATGGAAGATGGCAATTGATAAGGTAAGAGATTATTTTGGACAATTTGGCATGGAAGGGCGGATCCGGGAATTTGAGGTATCCAGTGCAACGGTGGAATTAGCGGCGCAGGCACTTTCCTGTGAACCGGCAAGGATTGCAAAGACCCTTTCTTTTTTGGTGGGAGATAAGGCGGTTCTTATAGTGGCGGCCGGGGATGTGAAGATTGACAACGGAAAATATAAGAAGCAGTTTGGAACGAAGGCGAAAATGTTGACGCCGGTCCAGGTGGAGGAGCTGGTGGGCCATGCGGTAGGCGGCGTTTGTCCGTTCGGGATAAAGGAAGGAGTAAGGGTTTATCTGGACGAGTCATTAAAGCGGTTTGAGACTGTGTTCCCTGCCTGCGGCAGCAGCAACAGCGCTATAGAACTGACTGTTCCGGAGATGGAAAAATATGCCGGGGAGGAAGGCTGGGTGGATGTATGTAAGGTGGTGGATCTATCATGAACAAAGATTTGACGGAAGGCCAGCCGGAGCGGGTCTTGTGGAGTTTTTGTCTGCCGCTTTTTGGCAGCATCATTTTTCAGCAGCTTTATAATATTGCGGACAGCCTGATCGCCGGTAAGCTGGTAGGGGAAAACGCACTGGCGGCAGTGGGCAACAGCTATGAGATCACCCTCATCTTTATTGCTTTTGCCTTTGGCTGTAATATCGGGTGCTCCGTGATCGTCAGCAGGTATTTTGGGGCAAAGGAAAACCATCATGTGAAGACGGCGGTGCACACCACTTTGGTAAGCGGCGGTATATTATGCGCTCTATTGATGCTGGCCGGGTTTATAGGATGCCAAAGCCTGCTGGAATTGATACGGACACCGGAAGAGATCATGGCGGATTCCCAGCTATATCTGGATATTTATATCGCAGGGCTTCCTTTTCTTTTCTTCTATAATATAGCTACCGGCATTTTTTCGGCAATGGGAGATTCCAAAACGCCTTTTTTATTTCTTGCGTTTTCTTCAACGGCAAATATAGCTGCAGATTATCTGTTTGTGCGGTTTTTACATATGGGAGTTGCCGGCGTGGCCTGGGCAACCTTCTTCTGCCAGGGAGTAAGTTGTATTTTAGCGGTGGTGGTAGTGTTTAAGAGATTGGCGGGATTGGAATGCAGGCAGGAGCCTAAGATTTTTTCCGGGCATATTTTTGCTCAGATCTGTGCAGTGGCGATTCCGAGCATTTTACAACAGAGTTTTGTTTCGGTAGGGAACATTATGATACAGGGGCTGATCAATGGGTTTGGGGCGCCGGTGATTGCCGGATATGCGGCGGCGATCAAGCTGAATAATCTGGTGATCACGTCCTTCACCACATTAGGGAACGGGATATCCAATTTTACCTCCCAGAATCTGGGGGCAGGGAAGTATGGGCGTATCCACAGTGGGTTTCGTGCAGGGCTTAAGATGGTACTTCTTTTGTGTGTTCCGATCACTGCAGCCTATTTTTTGCTTGGGAAGTGGCTGGTATTCCTCTTTATGGAAAGCGAGGGAGGGCTTGCCATGGACACCGGGGTGCAGATGCTTAGGATCTTATCGCCGTTTTATTTTGTGATATCCATGAAGCTGGTTGCTGACGGGGTGCTTCGGGGGGCAAGTAAGATGAAGGAGTTTATGGTGGCTACTTTTACGGACTTGGCTTTACGGGTTGCGCTGGCTGTGGTCTTGTCCGGATTGATCGGCGTGGTGGGAATCTGGTCTGCATGGCCTATTGGATGGTCGTTTGGTGCAGTGCTGTCCTTAATTTTCTATCAGCGGCTAAAGAAAGCATTTTAAGGCACCGATATATTTTTTGTCACATAGGAAAGTTCTCAGACAGGGAGATTCAGAATCAGGATGTTAGGATGGACACAGCAAAAAATCTTAAAAATCGCAATGGAGCAGTCAGCTGTTGACCTTTCCTGCCAGCCTGAAGATTTTTTAAAGGAAGAAAATGTGATCGTACATTCCGGTGCAAGCGGGAATGAGAGGAAATATTTAAAACTTCCGTTTTTCTGTAATCTGGTGTCCTATGGAAATAATGTGGTGGCTTCCATTGATCCTGAAGTTATGCATATCGTGAAAGATTATTTGGAGCGCTATGATAAGGTACACTGTTTTGAGACGCCCAATATGCAAGTGCTGAATGATGCGTTCCAAAAGTTCGGGTACAGGATCTGCTTTATGGCGGAGTATTTTCTGCCGGAGCTTTCCGCCTTAAAACCCTGGGAATGTGGTTATGAACTCCGCATTTTACAAAAGGAAGATTTTGCGCCGCTATATACCGGGCAGTGGGATAACGCTCTTTGCAAGGACAGAAAAGAGCTGGACGTACTGGGCGTAGGTGCATATGACGGCAGTAACATGATCGGACTTGCGGGTTGTTCGGCAGACGGAAAGGACATGTGGCAGATTGGAGTGGATGTGCTTAAAGAATACCGCCGGCAGGGGGTTGCATCAGCTCTTACCAGCCATCTTGCTTTAGAGATCTTAAAAAGAGATAAGGTTCCTTTTTATTGTGCGGCATGGTCTAATATCCCGTCGGTAAGAAATGCGGTTCGATCCGGTTTTTTGCCATCATGGGTGGAGATGACAGCAAAGGAAGAAACCTATGTGGATGAATTAAATAAGGTTTAAGAAGAAAGGCATGGGTATTACTGTGAAAAATAAATTTTTCACAGGCAAATTTGTGCTTGCGCCCAAATTTGCAGGCTTTTGAAAACATGGAGGATTATTATGAGTTCAAGAATCAATTCTTTGATCACGCAAAACAGACTGCTTTCACAAGCAAGGAGCAGGACCAGCAGCGGCACAGGCATGGCATCCGCTTTGGCACAAAGCAGCGGTTCGGATAGCAAGACCAACGCAATTTTAAATGCTGTGAAAAATTCCAATAAGGGTTCATTAAAGGAAACGGACGAAAGCCAGAGGCAGGCCTATACGGTAGTAAAAAAGACTGCTGAAAACATTAAAAAACATGCCGAAAAGCTTCTGTCATGGCCGGAGAAATCCGTGGAGGAGTTGACGGACGAAGAAAAGGCGGCTTATAAGAAGGACGTCACCGATGAACTGTCTGCCTTGATCGCTAATTATAATGATATGATCACCGGTATGAAAGAGGCAGGCGGCAATGTGAACACCGTCTATTTAAACCAGATGCGGGGTTATTTCAAAAATGCCCAAAAGCAGCTTGAGGAGCTTGGCATTACGGAGGATTCCAACGGGAAGCTTTCGCTTAATAAAGAAAAGTTTGCAAATGCGGATGCTGCAAAGATTAAGGAAGTGCTGGGGTCTAAGGGAACATTTATTGATGATATCGGCAAAAGGGCGGACAATGTCCTTTCCAACGCAGAGACCAATCTTGCTGTTTTGAACAAGAGCTTGTATGCGGGGAATTATACTTATAACCAGTACGGGAGCGATATTTTTGATGCGCTGTTAAGCGGAAGCAAATATAATAGCAAGAGTTAAATTTTCATAAAGATCAAGTCTGTAGAGCAGGACCGGCTAAAAAGCCGGTCCTGTTTTTGGAAAGATAAGATAAAAAATTTCATCCAATGCCGTTTTCGGCGATGGCCTTGTTTACTTTTTGGCGCAGCTTGAGTAAATACGTCTCATCCTGCGGAAACTCACGGAAAGTCACGGGCTCTTCATTGATGAATTCCAGAACTTTTTCCCTTCCGATCAGATTTTCCAATGCAGTGAGTGCGCAATAGTCTGACATGGCCTCCGCCAACAGCACCTGCCGGATGGAGTTTTCCGGCTTGCCGTCCGGCCCCGGATAAACAAGGAAGGGATCACCGGATGGAAATGCGCCGGCAGCATCCGTACACTGGTAAGGGTTGATCTGATAGTGTGAAAGCTCCGAATGGTAAAAATTATATCCCCAGTGGAGAAAACCATTCAATTGGTATTTGTAGAGGAGAACCCCTAAAATCCGGGTACGGTAACCGGGCAGGACGATAAAATGGTTGGGTACGTCAATACACTGGCTAGTACAGTAATATACCCACAAATGCTCCGGACGTTTCTCAAGAAAAGGATTCAGTTCATCTATGGCACAGACAGGATTCTGTACCAGCCCTTTCTGATAAAAATCATAGTCGGATAAAGCGTCAATGAGCTTATAGTCCTTTAATTCCCCGGCAACGGTTTCCCAGGCCTTACGGTAGGAGTCAAGATGATCCATATGGGGTTCATCGGATATATGGAAATATGCTTTATCCGCAATCCCAAGCAGATCCAGTTCCTTTTTCAGGGCAGGCAGAAACTGATGGAGAAATTCTCTGTATTCCCTGCCGGAAGCATCCGTTTCCCAGCCGAAGATCCGCTGGCGGATTCCGTCTTTGTCTGCCATGATCTTTGGGGCGGCTTTTGCGCCCCACTGGCTGAACAGATGTGAAAACTCAAAGTATTCAACTCCGCATTCCAAAGCCATGCGCACCCACTTGCGGAGATTGGAAAACCCAAATTCATACTGTGTGCCTTCAGGTCCGGAACTTAGGACCGTAACATCCACAAGCTGAACGGTAAGCCGTTCTTTGCCTACCTCTGTGTCAAGTGGAGGCGTAAAGATGGGGGTGAGAAGCATATTGCATTTATGCGTTACTGCCGCCGTAACAAACTCTTTTACGATTTTCCAGTACTTGTCCGAAAAGACATCCACTTGATAATATTCTGCCAGGCAGTCGCTGTGGAACCACTCCGTAAAAGGGATGGGGAGCTTTGGCAGAGCGGCGTCTATGACGGCGCAGGTAATTTGTGCGTCGCAAAGCGGCCTGCCTTCGGACTGAAGCTTTAGTGTTACCGGATATTCACCGGCTTTTATATCATCGTCTAATGCAAGGTCGATCCACAGGCAGCGCCATTGTCCGGCAATCAGCGGAAATCCCGGCCCCGGGAGTTCGCTCAGCCGGTCCGGGTACAGGCCGGGGGTAACGGCTAAATACCCCTTATCCCTTTCCGGATGGCAGGGATATTCGCAGGGAACCAAATCCACCATGCGGATACGGACTTTCTCTTTGATAGGGGAGGACACCTCTATCGTGCCGTAATTTTTTCTCTGTCCGTTCCAGCGGTATGCAATCTGAAAGGACAGTGTTTCGCCTCTTAAGCCTGTCAACTTCGTTTCTTTCATTTCCTTCAAGTTGGAACCGTCAGCAAATACTTTGCACACGGAAGAGACGATTTTAGATTCAAAATCCATCATATAAGCCCCTTTCGCTTCTGTTAGATTGTTTGTTTCAGATTACGAGTATAGGACAGCCCGTCCATCCTGTGCGATGCCGATATAGGTTTTGCCGGTATTGAGCTGGATCTCATTGCCGTTGTCGTCAAAATATTGAGTGGGAGAGTAGTCTGAGGTCTTTTTCCATGTGATATGGATCCCGCGCCCTTTTGTAAAATAATATCCGTCTCCGGTAGAATCGATGGTCTGGAAGGCAAGATAGCCCTTGGCGTCACGCTTGGACCACTTGGTGTTCTGGATGATCACGTTGGCAAAGGTAAGCTGTTGTCCGGTAAGAGCGTCTGTCTGTGCTTTGCCGTGAAGGTTTTTGGCATAAAGCCCGGTTTCCGGGTTATAGGTAAAGTAGCTTTTGGTATAGGTAAAGATATTGGACAGGTCGATCACGCTGCCGGGAACGGCATTTCCATATTGCTCCAGGGAATTTACCCCTTCCGCAAATTTGAAATGGGCGGCATTGTAATGCTCCGGTCTTGTGGATAAGGAATAACCCAGGGCATTGCAGGCGTTAGTAATGCCTTCGCCGTTTATGTATGCGTTATGGGGCGCTTTCCGGTCGGTGGTGCGGAAGAAATATCCGGAGCCGGGCGCTTCGCCGCCGGAGCCGTATTCGCTGACACCGGAAAGGTTGTTGATGTCCGGTGCGCTGATCCGGTCAGCCATGTAATAAACGCCGCCAAAATGCACTAAAATAGGATCCCATTCCGTGGCAAGGGAAATATAATAGTCCCGGCAGCTCCTGATGTTCCCGATGCGGCTAAGACCCTGCCAGTCGTCAATGATCGCAAGCTGGCGGGAAATTTCTCCTTCCTCCATCACTTCATAAAGAACCTTGGCGTTGCCGATGCCGTAGGAAGGCTGCGCTTTTTTGTCGGTAGGCATCATGACCGCAATGGGACGCTGGGATGCCTGGGCAGACGGAATCAGTTCATTGGTGTAAACGCTGTGGACCTGCTCGTCCGCAAAAACTCTGCCATCTCCGGCGGCAAAAGGATCTAAAAGGATGGCGCCGGTAAAAAGGCCGATGGCAAGGGCTGCTGCGGATAACCGTTTGATCAGTGTTTTTCTTTTCATTTTTATTCTCCGTTCTTTATAATAATGCTCTCTTTTATGTCTGCATTATATCAAATAACCTGGCGGGTGTAAAGCTGGCTGGGATTTGAGACGTTTTTCCGATGTTTGCAGGAGAAGATTAAAAAGTTTAATATCTAAAAAGAGTCGTTTGGTGACATTGGGCTGTTGGAAAAGACAGTTTTGTTCGATATAAAACATAGCAGCAGGAACAGCAAGGACAAGGAGGGCGCAGATGAAGGTAAATCAGACGATTTTTATGGGAGACGATTCGCTCCGCGCACGGCACGGTCATGAAAATCCCAAGGAGGATCAGGGCCGGAAGACAATTTTTGCGGGGGGATTAAAGAAGGTATTGGATCCAATCCAGGAAAAAAGGGAACAGGCCCAGAAGCAGGCAATGAAGATAGTGGGAGATACTTGGGGCAATGACCAAAAGCTGGATGATGATCTTGACAATAGAAGGGAAAAGGTTAAAGAGTGTCAGGAAAAGATAGGCGCTGCCAATGACGAGCTTATGGAGATCAAAAACAGGCGCATACAGCTTCGCGAGGATATGGGAATTGCGGAGGATTCCGAGGAAGAGCAGGATCTGAAGCTTTTAGAAAAGGAAATTGATTCCTATAAATCGGGCAGTGATATCCATCTGACCAAAGAAGAGCGGGAACGGATCGCTCAGATCAAGGCAAAGGGCCTTACGGGATATCAGGAGCGTTCTCTTGCCATGAAAAATGGCGGCGCATTGTATGAGACGGAGATCAATGAGGCATCCCGGGAAATGCAGGGCGAAAACGCGGCAATCAAAAGCATTGAATTGGAGCGCCTTAAGAAAGACCCTATGGTGGGGGCACAGAAGGCAAAGGACGAGATCTTAGAGCAGGCAAGTGACCAGATTGTAGGTATGCTGATGGAAGAAGCCAAGGACAAGATCGACGAGGAAATGGAAGAGAAGAAGGACGCTGCCGAGGAAGCCGAGGAGAAGAAGGAAGAGGAAGAAGAAAGGGCCGAGAAGCAGGACGAAAAGAAAGCAAAGGAAGAGCAGCTTCGGGATCAGATCAAGGCTTCTACGGAACTGATGACCAAATCCGACGAGCTTTTGGATGATGTCCAGAAGGAAGTAAAAAAGATTTTGGACGAGATGAAGCTTTTGGAGGAAGATTTAAAAGGCGCTGCCGTGGATACGGCGGGGTGAGGTTTATAGAAAAGCAGGACAGAAATATCGTCTGTCCTGCTTTCGATGCCTATAGTTCAAGCTCCGATACGTCAATGCTGAACGTTGATAGTTTGAGCCTTACAATTCTTATTTGGTAATCCAGCTCTTTATTTTCACCGGTTTCATGAGCCTTAATTCTCATCAGATTAACATAATAGTCGATAGCGACTTGCTTTTGCTCTTCTAATGACATACAATCACCGTCTTCTATCTAAAAATCCTGTTGATTGCTACAATTTAATCATAACAAATTGGGTGGAGTGTGTAAAGATTAAAAGGGTTTACGGCCGGTGCTTTTATGAGCCTAAACAGTTCTTTCCAATGAATATACCTGAAGGGCAAAGGATTCATTTCCCGGCATTTTGCCTTTCTCGATTCCCTTGAGCTTGAAACCGAGACTTTCATACAGTTTTAATGCAGGCAGCAAAGCCGATTACCGATCCGTTTTCTTCTGCTGCGAAAATGCCGGGATAATCAAACAGACCTTCCCGCTTTGCGGCGATTTCCAACGGTAAAAATGCGTCTTTTAATCCGGCAAGTTCCAATTCCAAAGTTCTGGCACTGTCGTGAATGCGGCTGATAGATTCCCAATCCGTATCTTGATAATTTCTGATAGTTACCATAGTTTTTATCTCCAATGTTGTCTTATCTGTCTTATATGCAAACAGGATTATGGCTCATAGCCGATTCCGTTATTCCCCATAAACTGATCCATATATCCATCCCAGATTTGATCCGGCATCTTATCAGGGATAAAGGTGT
The DNA here is from genome assembly GCA_910587295.1 of uncultured Lachnospiraceae bacterium. Taxonomy (GTDB): domain Bacteria; phylum Bacillota; class Clostridia; order Lachnospirales; family Lachnospiraceae; genus Suilimivivens. Next base: position 31,477 of record CAJULP010000078.1, read on the forward strand.
GAAAGGCGGTGGCGGTAACGCAGGTAAGATCATTGCCATCGTATTTTATGTTTAAGACAAAGGCTTTTAGATCGTTTAAGGTGACTGCTGATCCGTTTTCTGTTAATAGTGATTCTGCAAGCTCCGGTTTCAGGTGCAGTACAAACTTAAAACCAACGGGGGTCCGTTTGCCTTTGATCAGGTCAAAGCATAGGCTGCGCATGTCCTGCCAACGGGAAAATTCATAGGGGGGCAGGGCCTCATCGTTCAGATCGCCGGTAAAAAATCCCTTATTGATGCGTCCGTCAATGAGGAAGGTATTATAGGTGGTGATAGAGGCTTCCGCCAATAAGAAACTGTCAAATACACTGCTTCCAAGCAGACGGCCCATAAAGTTCTTTCGTTCTGTTATCTTGTATGCTTTCATGGATACTCCTGTACATATGTTCAAAAGGTTGTTATGATATAGTCATGGGCAATGATCTTGCCGCTCACTATAAGTATAGGGAAAGAAATAAAAAATGCAAGGAGAAATCCATATTATTTCAGGAAATGAGGTGTTGGCATGGTACGTGCTGCAATCTGCGATGACGATGAGGAAACGGTACTGTCTAACGATCGGACGGTTAAGGAGTGCTTAAAGCAATGTGGAAGCTTAGGAGAGACGGTTGTCTATACGGACAGCGCTAACCTTCTGTATGATATTACGGAGGACGGATTTTTCTTTGACCTGATCTTGCTTGATATTGAAATGCCTGGCAAAAGCGGCATGGAGCTTGCGGAAAAAATAAAACCATTCCTGCCCAATGTAAAGATCATCTTCATCACTTCTCATATAGAATATGCCATTGACGCGTTTGAGCTTTCCATTTTCCGGTATGTGCCAAAGGGGGATAAGGATAAAAGGCTTCCAGCAGCGGTGAGTAACGCCATTAAGCTGATAGAATTGGAGGAGGGAAAAGCCTACACCATAAGGACAAACAGCAGGCTTGAAAAAATCCCCTACAAAGAGATCTACTACATGGAGCGGGATGGCAAAAATACCAGCATCACTACAACAAACGGGATATCGAAGGTGAGAAAGAGCCTGGGGCGGGTCTTCGAAGAGCTGGGTGCGGAAGAATTTATTTATATTGACAGGGGGCTGATCGTCAACATGATTCACATGATGCAGGTCAAAGACGGCATGGCGGTCTTAAAGAATGGGGTATCGCTTCCCATAAGCCGTTCTCATTTACAGACGGTAAAGGAACAGATCAATACTTATTGGGGGATGCACATATGATACTCTTTTTCATTTCCGGGATCCTGGCCGGGGGCCTGCGCAGTGCGGTCTGTCTTTTTTTAATTTTCCGGCTGCTGCCTGTTAAAGAGAACGGCGGTGACGACAGGAGCGGCCCGCAGGATACCCGGCTGCTTCGTAACGGTATGATAACAGGAACGGCCGGTGGAATGGCCATTTCCGGTTTGTTGTTTTGGGCAGGCTTACCGGATTTTTGCCGGATGGCGTTGGAGGCGGTCTGGATTTCGATATGCGCAAGGCGGTGGCTTAAGACGGATGCCAGAATGAGCCTGTTTGTGGGAGTTTTTTATGAAATCGGAGTTTCCTTTTGGCAGTTTCTTCTCATGGCAGGCATGGGAATCTTATTTTGCCTGCCGGAACTACCGGATCAGGAGTCAATGGCCGGGCAAGGGGCAATCTGGCTGATTCATTTGTTCCTTGCCGGAGGAGCGGCGGTCTTATCAAGAAAACAGGATGTGGACGGAAAAGCTGCCTTCCGGGGAGTATCGTTTGCCTCGGTTGCGGGTTTTATTGCCGTGATAACCTTATCTGAGCAGACAGCTCTTGCGCTTACGGATGATCTGCTTACCATGTGGACGGTTCTGGCGGTAGTGCTGATGATGTCTGTCTTGGTGTTTGCCTTAAACCGTCAGTACGAAATGGAAAAGGAGCTGGCAGACTTAAAATCACAGCAGGCCCAGCTGTTGGAGAGAGATTATACCAGGCTTAGCCAGGCATATGCCGTCAATGCAAAGTTGTTCCATGACTTTCATAACCACATCGGAGTACTGCGCCAGTTTCTTTCCCGTGGGAAATATACGGAGGCAGTGCAATATTTGGACGAGCTGCAATCGCCTGTCAGGGAAATGGCGGATACGATCTGGACAGGTGATGAAACGGCGGACTATCTGATCAACAGCAAGGCGGCAGCTGCGGCGTCTCTGGGGATTCGGCTGCAGGCTGCGGTGGAGTTTCCCCGTCATACCAATATTAAAAGTGCGGATCTGTGCGCCATATTGGGGAATTTTCTGGATAATGCACTGGAAGCGGCCAAGCAGGTAACGGAGCCGGAACAGCGTATCATCAGGCTTACCATCCGCAGGATCAATCAAATGCTGGTGATCAAAGTGGAAAACGCATTTACGGTTCTGCCGGTACAGGGAAGCGGTGGGCTGGAAACCACAAAAACAGAAGGAGGGCTGCATGGCTGGGGGTTAAAAAGCGCCCGGACGGCAGCGGAAAAATACGACGGCATGGTGCAGACTACATTTACAGACGGCATGTTCCGGGCAGTTGCCACCCTTTCTTTTAATGGGGTGGAAACTTAACGGTCAAAAACCTACCGTTTGCGGACACTTTGGCAGGGGAGTTCTTTTCCGGTTATGATAGAAGCATAACAAACAGGAAAAAACAAGGAGGAAAATTCCTCTGCTCGCTGAGGGCAGCTCGCATTTTTCTTCGAAAAACAAGGGAGGAATTGATATGCGTCATGTATATGTTCGTGGTATGTTAGGTTTGGTCTGGCTGGCAGCGGCTGTGGTAAGCGGTCTGTCCGGTAAAGTGGAAATGGCGGCGCTTTATGCGGTGATGAGTGTGGCATTTTTGTATTTTGCCTATTTGGTATGGAAAAAGGAAAAGGACAAAAATGGGGGCAGATAAGATGGATGGCACGCTTTTATCAATCAGAGATCTAAGCGCATGGTATGACCGGGAACGGAATGTGCTGTCCGGGTTTTCCATGGAGCTTGGACAGAATGAGACCGTGGGGCTTATTGGATTAAACGGGGCAGGAAAGACAACGTTTTTAAAAACTTTGTCAGGCCTGCATGAAAAGTTTCGTTTAGAGGGTGCATGGCTTCATGGCAGGCCTGCGGCATTCAGGGATCGAGAGTTTAAGACTTGCCGTTATACGGTATTTGCCGAGGATCGTTCCTTCCAATACTTTACGTTTTGGGAATACCTGTCTTATGTGTCTGCCGCTTATGGAAAGAAACTGCCGGATGTGTCCGGGCTGGTGGAGGGCTTTCATTTTGAGGAATACGGGAATGTGATCTTGAAGGATTTGTCGACCGGTAATAAGAAAAAGGCATATCTGATCACGGCCTTTGCATTAAAGCCGGAGCTTTTACTGCTGGATGAGCCGGTGAACGGACTGGATTTTAACAGCACGGAATTTTTGTATCAGTTGATTGCCGGATATAAAAAGTACGGAACCGTTCTGTTTTCTTCCCATATTTTAGAGAGCGTCACATTGACCTGTGACCGGGTGCTTATCTTGGAGGAAGGACAGATTCGGCAGGTTTATGAAGGCGGGCAGGTAGATGCCGCAAAAATCAGGGAGGCGCTATCTTGAAAGAAATGTTCGGGGCTTTTGCCAAAAAACTGTTTGGCGTAGGTTATGAAAGGTTAAAAAAGACAGTCCTTATCTTTTTGATGGTATATTGGGGGCTTCATATTGCAGGGATTCGGGTGGGAATCTCTCCCTTTATCCTGTATCTGATGGTCAGTACTTTTTCCGCAGGGGTGATGTGGCAGGCGCTGTCATCGGATGATAACAGGGAAAACATGGAAAATTTGTTTATGCTGCCGTTTGAAAGGAAGAAACTAATCTTTTCTTACGTGTCCGCATTGGGGAGCTATACGTTTTTTACCAAAACAGCGGGGCTTATGGCAGTGGCGCTGGGAATTTCCTCTTTTAGCGGATGGGAAATAGCAGGGGGGATTTTCTGCGCAGCCAGTGCAATTTTGATGGCGGCCTGTGTTTATGTGGGAAAAAGGCATTTATTTGCGGACCTGCTTTGGGCTGCCGCATACTTTGCGATGATATTTTTGCTGGGGAACAGTCCGGTATTGCTGCCATTGCTGTGCGGTAATATTCTATTGGCGGGCCTGGTTTTAGCGGGTACGGATGCCTATTTGTTTTATGCTCCCGCAAGGTACGGCAGGCGGAAGATCTTTCATGGGGGAGGCCAAGTTGCAAGAATCCCGTCTGCCAGATATTTTTTGACATGGCGGTATCTGTTCCGGTATCTGATAGTCCATAAAAATTATCTGGCTAACACGGTGGTCTTATGGGGCGCTGCCTTTTGGCTTCCAGTGCTTTTGGGAGAATTTGGGGATTGGTCCGTGATGCCGGTGGGGTTTGCGGTGCTTTCTTTCAATACGCCGATCTGCATTTTATTATCCGCTGACCCGGATTTAGAGAGGGCGGTCCGGTTCCTGCCGGGGCAGAATAAGGCTTTTTGCGTGCCTTATTGCCTGTTCATTTTCCTGTTCCATATGACGGCCGAGGTGATTTTCCTTTGCGGCTGGGAGATCAGGATTGGCTTGCCTAAGACCGGCGGCGCTGGTATTATGGTGGTATTACTGGCTGTTTTCTTTGCCCTGGTCAGCGCGGCAGGGTCTGTGCTGCTGGAATGGTTTTGCCCTGTCAGGGGATGGAAAATCGAGAGTGACTTATGGCACCATCCAAGGAAATATGTTGTTCCTGCGGCAATGCTTCTGTCCGCGGGCGCGGTGTCCTTATTTTTTTAAGCAAGGGCGGTTTATGTGGAAAAGGAGAAAATTTTATGAAGAGGTTATTGGTGACGGGCGCTTCCGGTTTTTTGGGAAGCAGGGTTATCCGGTTTTATGACGGGAAATATGAGATTTTTGCTCCGTCGCACGCACAGATGGACATCACGGACATAGGCAGTGTGAAAGCGGTGTTTGAGAACTTCCGGCCGGATCTTGTGGTGCATGGCGCCGCCATATCTGATTTGGACCAATGTGAAAAAGAACGGGAGCGGTCGTGGAAGATCAATGTGGACGGCAGCAGGAATATAGCTGCCATGGCATTTCAATTCCATGCAAAATGCCTGCTTTGCAGTTCTGACCAGGTGTATTTTGGGAAGGATCGTTTGAAGGAAGGAGCCGGGCCTCATAATGAGGATGAGGTGACAGACCCGTTTAATCTCTACGGGCAGGGAAAGAAAAAGGCGGAGGAAGCAAGTCTTCTGGAAAACCCGGACTGTGTCATCCTGCGGCTGTCATGGATGTATGACAGGGAAACGGTAAACGGGCAGGAACACGGCGACTTTTTCCGCACTTTGATCTCAGATCTTGAAACAGCGGATAAGTTAAGCTTTCCGGTTTATGACGTGCGGGGGATCACGGACGTGAATGAAGTGATCCGGAACATGGAAAAGGCCTGGGGGCTTCCCGGCGGGATTTATAACTTCGGTTCCCCCAATGACAGGAATACCTATGAAACGGTTGTCAGGATGTTTCAGGCGCTTAACTGGGATGTGGGGCGGCTTTCTAAAAACGAGCAGGCATTCGCGCCGGACCTCAGAGATATCAGCATGGGGCAGAAAAAGGTGAATGACAACGGGATATTCTTTTCCACAACGCTGGAGGGGTTAGTAAGGAATGGAACAAATGTTTATAAAAGCTTGGCAAGGTGATAAGACAAAGAGGAGAATGAAATGAAGTTGACCATCCATCAGGATCTTGCAATCCCGGAAACGGAAATTGTCATCAACTGCGCCCAGATGGATACCCGTCTATGGCATCTGGCCGGGCTGATCAGGCAGTATGGTTTTTCCCTCACCGGGTATCAGGACGGAAAAGAATTTCAGCTTCCGTTGGAGCAGGTTTATTATATAGATTCCGTTGACGGGAAGACCTTCCTTTATCTGGAAAAGGAGGTTTACTCCTGCAGGGAGACGCTTGCCGCATTGGAAGGAAAGCTGGCACATACCTGGTTTGTGCGGATCAGCAAAAACTGTATCATCAACAGTAATTTCCTGCAGAGCGTAAGGCCGCTGTTTAACCATCGCCTGGAAGCTTTTTTGCCCAACGGGGAAAAACTGATCGTTACCCGCAATTATATCGAGGCATTAAAAGACAAACTGAAAGGAGCAAACCTATGAAGAATCTTTTATTTATTCGGATCCCTTCCGTGTGTATCTGCTTTACCCTGATCATCATTGGGGATGCGGTGGTCAGCCTGCTTTGGGGCAGCGGCTCTGCTTTTTTACTGGTCTTGTTTGGGTGGCTGATCGCCTGTCAGGTTGTTGACCTTGTGGTCAGTAAGATAGAGTTCCGAAAATGGAGCCACTATTGTGTGACGGAGTCGGTAATTTTGTACCTGCTGTCGCTGTTTGTCTTTGGAATCTTTTATGGGGAACCCTGGGATATTTCCCGGCTGGCGGCTTTTACGGTGATTTTTTTGGCTGCGGACGTGTTTATCTTTTGGTATTTCCGTAAACGGCAGGAAATTCAGGCAAAGGAGATCAATGAGCTGATCCGGGCAAAGGAATGCCGGATAGCTGCAAAATAAAGAGCTGTCAGGATAGGAGAAAGGACGGGAGTGGAAACAAAATGGTTCCGCTCTCTGTTTTTTTACAAAAAAATGAACCATTCAGGGAGTGATGGCGAATATAGGGTGAACAGGCAAGGGAGGTGAGGCATTGAACGGAAGAGAAATTGAAAGATGCATAGATGAGTTTGGTACCGATATCTATCGGTTCTGCCTGAAGCTTTGTATGGACCAGACAGACGCACAGGATTTATACCAGCAGACGTTCCTAAAGGCATTGGAAACCACATGGACCCTTGACTGGGAGCAAAACCCGAAGGCACTGTTTTTTTCACTGGCACATAATCTTTGGAAAAGTGACAGGCGGAAAATGGCGCGCCGGAACAGGATCGCCCCTTGCGGCAGTTGGAATGAAAATATACAGGAGACATTACTTTCTGCGGAAAATATGGAAGAAAACCTGGTTCGGAAAGAGCTGGCGGAAGAAGTGGACCGGATGATCCAGGATCTTCCGGAAAAGATCCGGGTGCCGCTTATCTTGTTTTATCTTTCTGACTGTTCCATAGAGCAGATAGCGGCGATTATTAAAAAACCGCCCGGAACCGTGAAAAGCAGGCTGTTTAAGGGAAGGAGCCTGATCAAAAAAAGATTGGAGGAGATTGGCTATGAAGGATAACCGTTTTGACACGAAGACAGACCGTATCATTCAGGCTTCCATGAAGCTTGCGGATGAGCCGGCGGGAGAACTGAACCGTAAACTGAAAGAAGCCCTGTACCGGAAAGAGAAAGCCATGCAAAATCAGCCTGCCATGTGCAGATTGTCCTTGTGGTATCTGCCAATGGTATTTAACCTGATCCTATTCGGTATGCTGGCTGTTGCCGCCCGTATGATGATCGGCAATGTTTATCTGTTTTACTTTGCTGCCGGTATCTGCCTATATATCGGGCTTTCCGGCGTACTGCTTACTGTAGTGGGCGTAAAAAGGGCAAACCTGAAGGAGGATATGACGATCCATGTTGAGAAGAGAGGTGCGTGGGCATGAAACAGATAACAAATAAGAAATTATGGTTCTGTCTTGGTATATTGGCAGCCATACTGCTTGTATTTGCGCGGTTTGGCCTGTATTTTTGGAAGATCGGAGGTTTTAGCGGTCTCTCGATCCTGCTCCCTGTTTTGCTGTTTTGTGCTATTGTGTCCGGTATCTGCACTTCGGCTTTCTATGGGGCGTGGGTATACCGGGACTGCGAAAAGAGGGGAGACGACCCGCTTTTATGGGCGGCCGTGGTTTTGGCCGCCACGCCATTTATAGGACTGTTGATCTATTTCCTGCGCCGTCCGGAAATCAAAAAGACCTGCCCGGCCTGCGGATGGAGGATTCCGCTTAGGGCAAATTATTGTGAGAAATGTGGGTCACAGGTTGAAAATAAGGAGGATAATGATATGATAGTAAGACAAAGAACGAATAATCTGCGGTTTATCGCTGCCGGAACGATCAGCATGGCGCTGATGCTCATATGCCTTTCCGGTTTTATCGCCAGTGCCATTACAGGAAATGGCGTGAACACGGATGTCGCTTCCAATGAACGGGTTTGGAACCTTGGCACCATTAACATGAACCACAGCGGTTATCACGGCGGCGTCTGGAAACTGGACTTTAGAAGCGCCAGCAGTGGATTTGTCAAGGAACAAATTATGACGGTTGAGGATGCGGATTCCCAGGTCCTTTATGCTGATATTTCCTGCCGGACGGTGCCGGAGGGCGCAACGCTTTGTTTGTGGCTGGTTCAGGGAGACATGGTGGAGTCTGTTGATGTGACCAATCTTTCCAAACCCCTGGAATATCCTTTGGAAGGATTTGAGAATGGGAAAGTCTGCGTAAGGCTTCAGATCAATGGCGTGGAAGATGTGGTTTCGGAAATAGTGATCAGATAATACATGGCATGATCAACGCCCCCTTTTGGGGGCATTGTCATTTGGGGGCGAAAAATGTATATTTGGGAGATTTTCTGTTTCTGCCGGTGGAATTTTAGATATAATAAACATACAGGATGACAAAGAAAGAGGGGATGCGGATGAATGTCAGCATGATTTTCTGCCTGTTAGTGGCGGTGGTCCTGATGTTGTGCCTGGTATGGGTTTTGATCATGCATGAAAAGCTGAAAAGGCAGTATGCGGCTTTGATGGAAAGCTTTTACCGTCTGCAGGATCTGAACGGGGAGCTGCGGGGGCAAAGACACGATTATCTGAACCATCTGCAGGTAGTCTACGGGATGATGGAGCTTCAGGAGTATGAAGAGCTTCATGCTTATCTGGAACCCATTTACAAGGATATGATGAAGGTGGGGAAGGCGATCAGGACTTCCATACCGGCAGTAAACGCTCTGCTGATGGCGAAGATGAGGACAGCGGAGGAAAACGAGGCGGATTTTTATGTGGAAGTAAAGTCAGACCTTAAGGATTTAAAGGTGGAACCCTGGGAATTGTGCAAGGTGCTTGCAAACCTGATTGATAATGCAATCACCGCGCTTAAAGAAAAAGAAGGGGAAAGAAAGATGGTGCTGGAAATTGGCGAGGACAGGGATTGCTATTTGTTTGCCCTCTCAAACAACGGGCCTGAAATCCCCAGGGAACAAATAAGCGCCATATTCCGGCAGGGTTTTACCACGAAAAGAGAGGAAGGACACGGAATGGGGCTGTATATTGTGGCTGGTATCCTGAAAATGAACAGCGGTGAGATCCGGGTGGAGTCTGACAGGAAGGAAACGGTATTTACCGTTCGGTTTGCAAAGGAGGTGAAGGGATAATTGGATGTGGTAATGATCATTGGGCTTATTCTTTTGATAGCCGGATTTGTGCTGGCAGGGATTGAAATGGTAGTTCCGGGGTTTGGAGCGCCTGGCATTTGCGGTATCATTTGTCTGGTGGCAGGTGTTTTTTTAACGGCGGACAGTGTAGAAGCCGGAATTTTTATTACGGTGGTGGTGATCGTTATACTGGGAATCTTAATGACGGTCATTATGGGTTTTTTATCCCAGAAAAAATTCAAATCGCCTATTGTCCTTGATGAGGACCTAAAAGCCGGAGTGCCGATCAGTTCTTCGGATCTTGAATACCTGATCCGGAAGGAAGGAAAGGCATCCACGGATTTAAAACCTGCGGGAAAGGGGAACTTTGAGGGGATAGAGCTGGATATTTTTTCGGAAGGACCGTATATTAAGAAGGGAACTTCCATTGTAATAAGCAGGATTAATGAGAACAGATTAATGGTAAAAGAAAAATAAAAAGTGAGGCAGGAGGGAGTATATGGTTGGACAGATTGTTTTATTATGTGTATTAGGTCTTTTGGTCGTACTGTTTTTCGTATTTGTGCCGGTGGGCTTATGGATCTCGGCGGTAGCGGCCAATGTAAAGGTGGGAATCTTTAATCTTGTGGGAATGCGGCTTCGGAGAGTTGCGCCGGCCAAGATTGTCTTTCCTTTGATCAAGGCCACCAAAGCCGGGCTGGAGGTCAAGGTAAACCAGTTAGAAGCCCATTATCTGGCAGGGGGCGATGTGGACCGGGTGGTAAATGCGCTGATCGCAGCCCAGAGAGCGGGCATGGATCTGTCTTTTGAAAAAGCGTCAGCCATTGACCTTGCCGGACGGAATGTGTTTGAGGCAGTGAAGATGAGCGTAACGCCCAAAGTGGTTGAAACGCCGCTGATCTCCGCGGTGGCCAAGGACGGTATTGAGCTTTTGGTGAAGGCAAGGGTCACGGTGCGGACTAATATTGAAAGGCTGATCGGCGGCGCCGGGGAAGCTACGGTGCTGGCAAGGATTGGGGAAGGTATCGTGACCACGGTAGGCTCCTCACAAAATCATAATGAGGTTTTGGAAAACCCTGACGAGATCTCCAAGCTGATCTTGGAGAAGGGGTTGGACTCCGGAACGGCCTATGAGATTATTTCCATTGATATTGCGGATATTGATATCGGACGGAACGTGGGAGCTAATCTGCAGAGCCTGCAGGCGGAGGCGGATAACAAGATTGCCCAGGCAAGGGCGGAGGAACGCCGCGCAATGGCTGTGGCTTTAGAGCAGGAAATGCGGGCGGCCGTGGTACAGGCAGAAGCGGAAATCCCCAAAGCGATGGCACAGGCGCTTCGGGAAGGGCATATTGGAGTGCTTGATTACTATAAACTCCAGAATATACAGGCGGACACGGAAATGAAAAAGGGCATTGGCACGGGGGCCGATGCTTATGCGGAGAGCAAAAAGGTTTGAACGTATGATAAAAGTAATGTTGATCGATGATGAGCCGCAGATTAGGATGCTTCTACACAAGATGGTGGAAAAACAGGCGGATTATCAGGTGGTATCGGAGAGCGGGGATTTTACCGGGGCGGTGACGGACTTCGCAAGGTATAAGCCGGATGTGGTATTTATGGATATTGATTTAAACGGGGAAAGCGGGCTGGAATGCGCCCGGGTGCTTACGGAGCTTGACCCCAAGCTTAAGATCATTTTTGCCACGGCGCACAGCGAATATATGGCTAACGCCTTTGAAATCTATGCCTTTGATTATCTGGTGAAGCCTTTTAACATGGAGCGTGTGGTGAAAACCTTAGACCGGATCAGGGCCAGCATGGCGCAGGAAACTTTGGCAAAGCCTGCTGCGCCCGATACGGTGGTGAAGCCGGAACACTATAAAAATAAGCTTTTGATCAAAGGGAAGGAGCAGGTATGCCTGCTCAACATGGAAGAGATCATTCTGGTTGAACGGATGGAAGGCTGTACCAGCATTGTCACCGCAAAGGAGCGTTACCGGACCTCCATTTCCCTTTCCGACGCAGAAGAAAAGCTGAATACCGGGGAATTTATGCGCTGCCATAAGTCCTACATTGTAAATATTTCCCAGATTGTGAGGATTGAGCCTTACGGCAGGTGGACATATGTGGTGAAGTTTAGGGACACAGCAGAGACTGCGCTGATGACCGCACAGAAATATGAGGAAATCAAAAAGATGTTTGCGTGAGGGAAACTGGGTTTACACGATTTCAGTATTTTGCTATAATCATATTGTAACAATTGATGGTCTGTTTAAAAGGATGGTGATTGCATGACTGAAAAAGAAATGCTAAAGACGTCAGTCGAGGAGTTTGATAGGCTCAGGATTATATGCAATCCTGTGATAAAGATTCTGAGGTATATAAAAAAATGAAAAGACGTTATACGGCATTAAAAGTCATTTTAACGGCTTTCGGCATTAATTTGACAGAAATTGATTATATTAAAGAATAAAGCATATTACCGGAAATAAAGAGCGTGAACCGAAAAGGTTCACGCTCTACGCAATTGGCTGTTTGGTATAATATGGCGGATATCATTTAAGATATGGATTCAATTTCGCATTGGTGTTCTTTTGTCCTGAGATTATAACAGATCCCGACAGCGAGGATGCTGGTGAAGTTTTCTTTTTTCCGCTTTTTTCTCCCCGTTCCACTTTATACTAATTCCGCACTGAAAGATAGGACAGTGTCACAACGCATGACAGACTGTTTTCAGCGCCATCTTCCAGGGCGGCTTCAAGCTCTGCCATAAGCTCTTTGTTAGGAATCCTGAGTTCCCCTTATCAGGCAGATTACTTAAACATATATTTATAACATTATATTTATTTAAGCGAGCCGTATAGTTCCTGCTCTTGCTGATGGCCAAATGGTCAAACAAGGGTTTCGCATCGTAGGCTTTGCAGTAAAAAGAACCAAGCATATTCAGGATGGATATCTTTCCCAAACGCCGGGGCTTTGTAATACAGATATATTTTGTATTGGTTTTGACCCGCTTGTTTATCAATTCAATAATAATTTATTTCTCTTGTGCATATTTCTTTGCCTGTTCCGCAATCAGCGCATTGTCATCAAAGTAATTGATCTTCATTGCTTTTTTCACGTCATCCAACGTCTGTGCGGCAGTTTCCTTTGCTTCCAGGCTTCCTTTACGGAGGATTTCATAAACGCCGGGGATATCTTTTTCCCATTCCTTTCTTCTGGCACGGATAGGGGCGAGCTCTTCCTGAAGCACCTTATTCAGGAACTTCTTTACCTTCACATCCCCCAGGCCTCCCCTTGTGTAGTGGGCTTTTAACTCATCCAGATTTGCGTATTCGGGAAGGTATTCCGCAAACATTCCGTCTTTGCAGAAAGCGTCCAGATAAATGAAGACGGGGTTGCCTTCCACATTGCCGGGGTCGGATACCTGAAGGTGGTTAGGATCCGTGAACATGGACATGACTTTTTTGCGTACCTCTTCTTCGGGGGCGGAAAGGTAAATGCAGTTATTTAAAGATTTACTCATTTTTGCTTTGCCGTCAATGCCGGGAAGGCGCAGGCAGGCCTTGTTATCAGGAAGGAGCACCTCCGGTTCCACCAGTGTATCCCCGTATACGGAGTTAAATTTGCGGACAATCTCCTTGGTCTGCTCTAACATGGGGAGCTGGTCTTCGCCAACAGGCACGGTGGTCGCCTGAAATGCAGTGATATCGGCGGCCTGGCTGATGGGATAAGTGAAAAAGCCTACCGGGATGCTGGTCTCAAAGTTCCGCATCTGGATCTCGGATTTTACGGTAGGGTTCCGCTGCAGCCGGGAAACCGTCACAAGGTTCATATAATAAAAGGATAATTCGCATAGCTCCGGAATCTGGGACTGGATAAACAGCGTGGACCGCTCCGGATCAAGCCCGCAGGAAAGGTAGTCCAAAGCTACTTCAATGATGTTCTGGCGCACCTTTTCCGGCTGCTCCGCATTATCTGTAAGGGCCTGCGCGTCGGCGATCATAATGAAAATCTTATCATAGATACCGGAGTTTTGCAGTTCCACCCGTCTTTTCAATGATCCGACGTAATGGCCTACGTGAAGGGGGCCTGTGGGGCGGTCTCCGGTTAAAATAATTTTTGACATGTAAGTTCCATGCTCCTTTCTTTAAGCCTCTTTCATGGAATTTACATTTTTCCAGACAAGAGGGAAATAGTTCTGCTCTATTATACACTATCCGCAATTTTTTTCCTACTGGATTTTATAGAAACTTTGGTATAAAATGGTGGAAGCAAGGGTGATAGGAAAAGGATGGAATAGATGAAATTATTAGATAAAATGCAGAATGGCTTAACCTATGTACGGATCATTGCCATGGGGTATCTGCTGGTCATTGGGGCTGGAACATTGCTGTTAATGCTTCCAATATCAACGGCAGCAGGCGGGGAGACGGATTTTTTGACGGCGCTGTTTACGGCGACCAGCGCAACCTGCGTTACCGGACTGGTGGTAGTGGACACTGCGTCGAACTGGACGGTCTTTGGACAGATGGTGATCTTGTTGATGATACAGGTGGGCGGCCTAGGGTTTATGACCATGGGTGTTGTGATGGCGCTTTTTCTCCGGAAAAGAATTACGCTCAGGATGCGGGGTATTTTGCAGGAAAGCATGAATTATATGCAGATGGGCGGGATCATCCGGCTGGTAAAAATGGTCTATAAAGGAACTTTTCTGATTGAGTTTGCCGGTGCGGTGCTTTTGTCAATCCGGTTTGTTCCTGTTTTTGGCGTGGCAAAGGGGATTTACTTTGGTTTCTTCCACTCCGTTTCCGGTTTTTGCAATGCCGGGTTTGACCTGATGGGAACTTATTCCGGGAAGTATTCTTCCTTTGTGGAATTTCATGGGGATGTGCTTGTGAACCTGGTGCTGATGGGGCTGGTAGTGGTGGGAGGTATCGGCTTTTTTGTCTGGAGTGATTTAAAGAAAAACGGGATCCACTTCAAAAAATATATGCTGCACACCAAGATTACTTTATTTTCCACGGCAGTGCTCCTTGTTGGGGGAACGGTGCTTTTCTGGATTTTTGAGAGCGATAACCTGCTTGCCGGCATGGGAATGAAAGACCAGTTCCTTGCCGCGGCGTTCAGCTCCGTTACGGCAAGGACTGCTGGATTTAATACCATAGATACCGGGGCCTTAAGCAACGCTTCCAAAATGCTCACATCCCTTTTCATGTTTATCGGGGGAAGCCCGGGGTCAACGGCAGGGGGCATTAAGACGGTCACGGTGGCGGTGCTGCTGGTGTATGTGTGGTCCAACCTGCGTGACAGCAAAGGGGTAAATATATTCAAAAGAAGGCTTGATGATGATACCATCCGAAAGGCCAGCAATGTGGTAGTGATCAGTCTGGTGATGGCGGTTGCGGCGGTTATTTATATCTGCTATATCCAGCCTGCTTTGCCGGTGGAGGACGTGATTTTTGAAGTGCTCTCGGCGATTGGAACGGTGGGTATGAGCACGGGGATCACAAGGGAGCTTTCCCTTGGTTCCAGGATTGTGATAATCCTGCTTATGTACTGCGGGAGATTGGGAAGTATGTCCTTTGCCCTTTCCTTTACGGAGAGGAAGAAGGTTGCGCCGGTACAGCTCCCCAGGGAAAAAATTATGATCGGGTAAATGGAGGTAGGTTATGAAATCAGTTTTGATAATTGGACTTGGAAGGTTTGGGCAGCATCTTTGCAGGAAGATGGCGGAGCTGAAAAATGAGGTCATGGTCATAGACACCAAGGCGGAGCTTGTGGAGGCCATGATGCCGCTGGTGACCAATGCCCAGATTGGCGATTGTACCAATGTGGAAGTGTTAAAAAGCATCGGGATTCGAAACTTTGACATTTGCTTTGTGTGCATCGGAACCAATTTCCAGAGCAGCTTGGAGATTACATCCCTGCTTAAGGAGAATGGAGCGAAATACGTAGTCAGTAAGGCCACCCGGGATATTCAGGCTAAGTTCCTTCTTCGGAACGGTGCGGATGAAGTGGTCTATCCGGAACGGGATATTGCGGAAAAGGAAGCGGTGCGCTTTAGTGCAAACCATGTATATGATTATATTGAGATCAACGACGAGTATTCTATTTTTGAGATTCCGGTATCGGCCGAATGGGAAGGCAGGACTATCAGGGAGGTAGATTTCCGGGCCAAATATAAGGTCAGCATCATGGGGGTAAAGAAGGGGGAGGATACCCGTTTTCTGCCTATGGCAGACCATGTGTTTGAGGAAAAAGAGCACTTGATGGTGATAGGGCGTATTGAAGATGTGGAGCGTCTTTTAAGGAAGTTTGAGTTTGGGAATGAAAAGAGTAAAAATAAGAGAAGCCGCTGAACGGGTAAAAAGGGATATCCGGCAGTTCTGGGCAGTCGGTGTGGCATTTGCCATTTATTCTGTGATCGTACGCAGTGTTTTTGGCGCTTTTTGTCCGTTTTTGATTGTTACCGGGTTCCCCTGTGCGGGCTGCGGGCTTACCAGGGCAGGGATGTACCTTTTGCGGGGGAACTTTTCACAGGCGGCAGCACTAAATCCGTCTATTTTTGCGTTTGCCCTTTTTTTGTTGTATTGTGGGTATTTTCGTTATCTGGAAGGCACAAAGGTAAAAGGTTTTTCCCTTGCGCTGGGAGTGCTCGTGGCGGTGACGCTTGCTGTTTACATTTACCGGATGTACCTGTATTTTCCGAATAAAGTGCCTTATGTGTATTATAAGAGAAATCTGCTGGCGGAAATATTTCCGTGGTATGAGCGGCTGCTGAACCGTGTAATGTAAAAAGGGAAATCAGGTGTTTATTTTTTGGCTATAGCGGTTTTCGGGAATTTGTGACGGTCTTTTCTTCAAGATCCAGCGAAAGACCGCTATAAACTGCGTTGTTTACTGTTAGCCATGTAATCCAACTAAAGTTTTTAAATTGTTTTGTTGTAAACCGTCTTCGCATCTGTTATGATAAGAACATCTTAGATTCGTGTTTATTCTGCGCCAAGATGATCTGGTGCATTATCTCCATTAGGGTTAACACTAAAATTTCATAAAAATGATATTTTCACACGCAAGCTTTGTGTCTGCGCGCACCCAGCACAAGCCCGCTATGCGTAAAGAGTGTGCGCAGAAATGAGGAGTCTTATGGGACAAAAGAACAATGTTATCTGTAGCTATTTATCAGACGCTGCCGTTTTTGCGGACTTTATCAACGGCAGCATCCATAATGGGGAAAAGGTGGTATCCCCGGACCGGTTTTCAGACCGGGAGACGGTCACCTGCCAGAAGGAAAGAACAGGGCATCTTCCAACCCGGAAGCCACAGTATGTTGAAAGGCGGCGGGATGTGTTAAAAGCAGTCTTTCACGATGACTGCTATATCGTGATCGGCATAGAGGCCCAGAACCGGGTGGACTATGCCATGCCGGTCCGGTGCATGGAATACGACGTCACGGAGTATAAAAGGCAGTTAAGGGAACGAAAGAATAACAGAAATAGAAAGCCCTCCGGGGATGGGTTTTTGTCCGGCATGGAGAAAGGAGAAAAACTAAATCCTGTCACAACGATCGTGTTTTATCATGGAGAAGAGCCTTATGA
>CAJULP010000079.1 GCA_910587295.1 uncultured Lachnospiraceae bacterium
TCCGTGTACACCCCTCGGAGGCAAAGTTAAAAAGTATGGGGCAAAATTAAAAGGTTTGGGGCAAAGTTACATTGTATCAAAGACGGTTATTAGATAGATGACGGTTATTCAGGAACCGGTTTTGAAAGACCGGGCTTTGTGGAGATGATGGACGGGGTAAAGAAAGGGAAAATACAGTGCGTCATTGTCAAAGATTTTTCCCGGTTCGGCAGGAACTATATTGTGCTAGGGGATTATATTGAGCATATTTTCCCCTTTATGCAGGTGCGCTTCATAGCGGTAAATGACGGCTATGACAGTGAGGATTACAGGGGGAGGACACCGGATATTGACGTGCCTTTCCGTAACCTTGCCTATTCCCTCTACAGTCAGGATATTTCGGACAAGATAAAGTCCTCTCTTGCTGTGCGGAGGAAAAAAGGGCTGTATGTAGGTTCTATTCCGCTTTATGGCTACCAGAGAGATGAGGAAGGCTTTCTTACGCCGGATGAAGAGACTAAGGAGATCGTGCAGAGGATATACAGAGAATACCTTTCCGGGAAAGGATATGCGGAGCTGGCAAGGGAGCTGAACGGGGAAGGGATACCTTCCCCTAAGCAGCACAAGATTAACAAAGGGATTCTGCAAGGGGAAAAGGAGGATTCCTTTAAGGAAAAACCTGTTGAAGGAAAAACCTGTTTTTGGCTTCCGACTACGCTCCAACAGATTTTGCAGAATGAGACATATACAGGTGTATTATCTTCCGGCGCTTATAAAAATGGCCCTTTGGGAAGTAGGAAACGTGTTTTTGTACCGGAGGATGAGCGTGTACGTGTAGAGAATGCCCATCCGGCAATCATAGACGGAGACACTTTCCGGAAAGTACAGGAGAGGATGAAAAAGAAAAAGCATGGCGAGGCGCAGCAATTTTTGCTGAAAGGGCTTGTACGATGCGGGGAATGCGGGCGGATTATGGTAAGGGAAAAGAAACGATTCCGGTGCAGATATCAGAGTTTTGCCGACCATAAGAACGTGGAAAGCATCCCGGAGGAAGAACTGGAAGGGATTGTATGGAAAGCAGTGGATATTTAGTTGCGGCTGCTGGAAGAGAAGGAAGCAGTATTCCAAAGAGAAAAGGAGTTGTGCGAAGAGAAGTGTAAGAAACTTCTTCCAGAGATTAAAAAGAAGAAGATGCAGGCAGAAAAGAAACGGGAAGAGATCAGGCAGCTTTATCACCGGTACAGGCAGGGAAAAATGGGAAAGGCGGAGTACCTTGCAAGGAAGAAATGGGAAGGGAATCTTGCAGGAGAGATGGAAGAGGAACTGGATGGGATGGAAGCGGAGGAGAAAGGGTTGTATCAAAGAATGAAGGAGATAGATGCAGACAATGTTGCCCTGACGGAGTGGCAGGGGTTTAAGGAAGATAAGAGAGAACTGTTGCAGTGCTTGATTGACAGTATTGATGTGTCTACAGAGAGAACGATTGAAATAAAATGGAAATTTCGGGATAGATTGGAAACTTAGCAGTAAACAGAAAGATGGTCAAAGCCATATACGGAAACAGGGAAATATCATTATTCAATTATAAATGGGCTTCCAATAGATTTGAGTTAAAATTTGTGTCATTATCTTGACACAAGCAGGTGATTGAGTTATAACGATGACAGAAGGAGGTTTCAGGACTATTCAAGTGTGTCTGGGTAGTTCTTTTATTGTTTTCGGAAGTAGAGGAAACGAAACCGAAAACATTAAGCTGTGCAATATATACAAATTAGCCGTATGATTTCTATCTAAAATGACAAAAATGAATCGTAATTGAAATAATCTATTGCAAAAAGTTTGGGTAGGTTATATACTTAATCTCAGGAACCGGAAACGTTACCGGTGACGGTTCCAAAACATAACAACTAACTTTAATTATGGAAAGGGAGGAAAATCATGAAAAGGAAAATTGTTAGTGCAGTACTTTGTGCAGCGATGATTTCTACCATGTTAGCAGGCTGCGGCAGCAGTTCTGATAACGGGGGTGCATCGCAGCCTGCGACAGAGGATAATTCCACATCGCAGGCTCCGGCAGAGGAGGATTCTTCAGAAACGCAGACAGAGGAAGAGTCTGCAGAAGCTCCGACAGCGAGCGGCGGTTCGGTTTACTGGCTGAACTTCAAACCGGAGTCCGATGAAGTGTTACAGGATGTTGCGGCAACCTACACAGAAAAGACCGGCGTGGAGGTAAAGGTAGTTACTGCTGCTTCCGGTACTTATTCCACGACACTGTTGTCTGAGATGGACAAATCCGCGCCTCCGACATTGTTTATTATCGGTAACCAGGCCGGTGTAAAAGACTGGAAGGATTATGCTCTGGATTTGAAGGATACACCGATCGCCAATGAACTGAACACCGACGCTTATAACCTTTATGATGAGACCGGCAAGCTGGTTTCCATCGGTTACTGCTACGAGTGCTACGGCATTATTGTGAATCCTGATCTGATTGAAAAAGCAGGACACACCATGGATGAAATCAAGAACTTTGAAGGATTAAAGACGGTAGCGGAGGACATTCACGCCCGCGCAGGCGAGCTTGGGTTTGATGCTTTCTCATCTTCCGGCATGGACGATTCATCTTCCTGGCGTTTTACAGGGCATATGGCAAACCTTGAATACTACTATGAGCAGGAGGGAACACCATGGAAAGAGTGTCCGCCTACCATCTCCGGTAAATATCTGGATAACTTCAAAAACCTGTATGATCTTTGCATCAACAACAGCCTGACGGATCCGAAGGAACTGGCTACCGGCGGACATGATGCCGAGAACGAGTTCAAGACAGGAAAGGCAGCATTCTTCGTAAACGGTTCCTGGGAATATGAAGCGGTGAAGGATGATGTGCCAAACGCTACCATGATTCCTTACTACTGCGGCGTTGAAGGTGAGGAAAAGGCAGGATTAAACTGCGGTACAGAGAACTGCTGGGCAATCAACAGCAAGGCTTCCGCAGAAGATCAGCAGGCTACGATGGACTTTATGGTTTGGTGTGTGACAGATCCCGATGCTTCCCGTAAGTTAGTGGATACTTTCGGTGTTATGCCTTATAAGTCTGCGGCAGAGTCCACCAACGGATTCCTGGCAGCGGCAGACAAATATACGGCTGACGGATGCTATGTCATGAATTGGGCGACCAATTTCCAGCCTAACGTAGATTCTTATCGTGCTACGCTGGTAAGTGCCCTGAATCAGTACAACGCTGACCAGTCCGATGCAAACTGGGAGACAGTACGCACGGCGTTTGTGGATGGTTGGGCTGCTGAGTACAATGCAGTTAACAACTGATAAGAGGCATAAAAAGCAAGAAGATATGCACAATAAGATCAAATAAACAAAGAAACAAGATAAAAACAAGAGGCGGAGCGGGCGTTATATCCGCTCCGCCTTTTCAAGTATAAGCAGAGAATGCGAATGGGAAATGCGATGTATTTCGAGCCTGCTTATACGACAAAATTTCATCCTATATGAAAATAAGACATGGAGGTGATACCATGAAAAGCAAAAAAAATGCCAACACAAATTCCCTGCAAAAAGCGACAAGACGCTGGGGAGTTCTGTTTATGGGTCCTGTGCTTATTGCGTTTATCATTGGGTTTGTCTGGCCCTTTATCCAGGGTATCTGGCTGTCGATGTGCCAGTTCCGTTTGATTTCCGATGCCAAATTCATCGGCTTTGGCAACTATGTGAAGACGTTCCAGGATGCCTCTTTCCGTCATGCATTCTGGTATACGGCAATGTTCGCCGTTGTATCGTTAGTCATTATCAATGTGCTGGCGTTTACCGTAGCCTATGTCCTGACGCTGGGCATCAAGGGCAGTAACCTGTATCGTACCGTTTTTTTTATGCCGAATCTGATCGGCGGCATCGTGTTGGGCTACATCTGGTCAATGATCTTCGACGGGATCCTCGGGCATTATCAGACTTCCATTTTGTTGGAAAGCAAATATGGATTCTGGGGATTGATCATCCTGATGTGCTGGCAGCAGATTGGCTATATGATGATCATTTATATTGCAGGTCTGCAGAATGTGCCCGGGGATATTCTGGAGGCGGCCCGTATCGATGGAGCGACTTCCATGCAGACACTGTTCAGGGTAACGATTCCTAACGTGATGAGTTCCTTTACGATATGTATCTTCCTTTCCCTGACAAACGGCTTCAAGCTCTTTGACCAGAATCTGGCGCTGACTGGAGGTCAGCCGTTTCTCATCCAGCAGGGCGGAACGACCGTGAAGACGACGGAAATGCTGGCGCTCAATATTTATAATACCTTCTACAGTTCCAATACGACTTCCCAGGGGGTTGCACAGGCGAAGGCAGTTATTTTCTTCATTTTAGTGGCGGGACTTGGACTGCTTCAGCTGAGTTATACACGTAAAAAGGAGGTGCAGCAGTAATGAATAAGAAGGCGATTTCTGCCGCGAACCGGCACAAAACCATTCTTTCTGTGATATTGGCCGTGGTCAGCATTATATATGTGCTTCCGGTGCTGGCAGTAGTGGTCAATTCATTTAAACAGAATACATTTGTTAAAACGGATACTTTTGCGCTTCCCATCGGAGAGATGAGCGCCGGTTTCAGCAATTTTGTAAAGGGCATGACTTTCGGTAACTATCCCTTTGTCAATAGTGTGCTGTACAGTGTTTTGATTACGTTACTTTCCACATTTTTAATCTTGCTTTGTACTTCCATGGCAGCATGGTATATTGAGAGAGTCAATTCGCTTTTCTGTAAGGCAGTCTATTTCCTGTGCGTGTTTTCCATGGTAGTGCCTTTTCAGATGGTAATGTTTCCGCTGTCAAAAACGGCAGATAAACTGCATCTGAATACGCCTTGGACGATCCCGATTGTTTATCTGGGATTCGGTGCAGGGCTTGCAATCTTCATGTTTGTGGGATTTGTGAAAGCAATTCCGCTGGAGGTGGAGGAGGCGGCGTCTATTGATGGCTGCGGGCCGGTGAGGATATTCTTTGAGGTAGTTGTGCCGATGTTAAAGCCAACCATGATTTCCGTAGGTATTTTAGAGATTATGTGGGTGTGGAACGATTATCTGCTGCCTGTATTAGTGCTTGATATCAATAAATATAGGACGATTCCCATTCACATCCAGTATCTGAAAGGAAGTTACGGCACGGTGGATTTGGGCGCAACGATGGCGCTTATCCTGATGAGCATTATTCCTGTTATTATTTTCTATCTCTCCTGCCAAAAATATATCATCAAAGGTGTGGCAGCGGGTGCAGTGAAAGGTTAAGTGTGCTTCCCATACAGGAAGTTTACGGAAGGTTTGACAGGGAAGAGGTATGACATGACTGAGTTTTATGGAAGCATGAGCGGGTAAGAAGGGAAAATCAGGAATTCAGATGGCTGAGATTACGATTAAGGATATCGCAAAAAAATGCGGAGTTGGGGTCAGCACCGTATCCAGAGCACTGAATAATCATCCGGATATCAATCCGGAGACAAGAAGCATGATCCTCGGGGTGATTGAGGAGACGGGGTTTATTCCCAACAACAGTGCCAGAAATTTGAAGAGGACAGATGCCAAATGTATTGCCGTTTTGGTGAAAGGTATCACGAACCCCTTTTTCAGCAATATGATCCGGATTATTGAGGAGGAGACACAACGCAATAAGTATGCTCTGGTGTTGCGTCATGTGGAAGCTCAGGAGGATGAGATGGACGTGGCCCTGGAGCTGGAAAAGGAGAAGCGGCTTAGGGGTATTGTATTTTTGGGCGGTAAATTTGAGCATTCCGAGGAAAAAATCGGAAAGTTGAATGTCCCCTTTATTTTCAGCACGATCGGTGTGAATTTGTCTGATCGAATCGAAAAGGTGGAGTTTTCCAATATTGCGGTGGATGACAGGGCGGAAAGTGAGAAGATGACGGAATATCTGCTGGGGCTTGGGCACAGAGAGATTGCGCTGATTACAGAGCGGTCGGAGCGTCCGATCGGGCGCCTGCGTATGGAAGGATACCGGGAGGCTTATGCCAAACGAAAGATTCCGGTGTCGGAGAACCTGATCTGCTATGTGCAGGAGGAAATCGAGCACTACTCCATGGAAAACGGTTATCTGACGGCTAAAAAATTACTGGAATCAGGAGAGAAAGTGACGGCTATCTATGCGGTTTCAGATTCCCTGGCAATCGGTGCCTGCAGGGCGGTGCTGGAAGCCGGAAAGAGGATCCCGGAGGATATTTCCGTGGCTGGATATGACGGCATTGAGATGGGTGAATATTATAACCCGAAATTGACTACGATTAAACAGCCGGTGGAGGAGATTGCCAAAAGAACCATACGCCTGCTTTTGGATGTGATTGCAGGCAGGAGGGAACATCAGCAGATTATTTTTCCGGCAGAGCTGGTGGTGCGCGAGTCCACCGGAAATTATCAGCAATAGATGAAAGTGATTACTATGCGGGCGGGATACTAAAAATTTAAGGCGGGATTGTTTGTGACATCTTGACTAGGTCAGTCGAGAAGGAGAAACGTTTCCGCCTTTTCTTTGCCGGAAAACTCCGGTTCGGTGATGATTAAGGGGCGAGAGGCGCCTCTGTGCAAACAGGCCGTGCATACGGACAAACAGGGAGGGAATATACTGGTACAAACATCTATGGGGATTGGAAAGTCTTGGGAAGAAAGAAGGATGCTCGGATATCGTCAGGGAAAGAAAGATCCGCAGTGGGAGCAGAGGCGGACATGGCGTGTCATGACTGTATGGGGCAGGTTGACCTTGAAAAAATGAAGGAGACAGATATACGGGAGGCTGACATAAATGCACTGGCTGATATTCTGGAGATCAAAATAGACTGTGACCTAAGCAGCACTGAAAAAAAGAGGGAATTCATCAGGCAGATCAAAAACCCGTACCTCTACAGGCAGGGGGAGTATGTTGTCAAGCTAAGCTTTGCGGATACGGACGCAACGCTGACTGACCGGTTAAAGGAGTATATAGAGCACATGGCAGCCGCAGGGCTGTAATAAATTTTACAAGCACAGGAAAAAGGTGGTGAAAAAACGTAGCAGTTCGGCTCAGATCTTTGCGTGGAAAGAAGGAGCTTTGGCAATGAAAGAGACTATCAAACGCTGTCGCGCTTCGCAAGACAGCTTATTAAATAAAAAAGAAACTGAAAAGAAGGCCTATGCGGCGGCGGTATACCTGCGCCCTTCCTTTCAGGAGATGATAAAGGATATGGAAGCGGGAAAGGTCAACCTCATTATTGTGAAAGACCTTTCCCGTTTTGGCAGGGAATATATAGAAGCCGGGAGATATTTACAGAAGATATTTCCGGCGGCAGGGGTGCGGTTTATTGCAGTCACCGACCATTATGATTCCCTGACCGCAGACCGGACAGAGAAGAACATTGTCCTGCCGGTAAAGAATTTTGTAAATGACGCTTACAGCGCTGACCTTTCCGTGAAGATCAGAAGCCACTTAGAGAGCAAGCGGGGGAACGGGGAATACACAGGAGCCTATGTCTCTTATGGGTTTAGGAAGGACGAAAGGGACCATAATAAGCTGATAGCTGACCCGGTGGCCGGGGAGAATATAAAGCGTATCTTCAGGTGGAAGCTGGACGGCATGAGCAACAGCGGGATAGCGGAGAAGCTGAATGCCCTTGGAATCCCGGCCCCGGCGGATTACAAGAGGAGCCTTGGCATCCGTTACCGGAGCGGCTTCCAGAAGAACCTGTATTCCAGATGGAGTCCGGTGGCGGTGGGAAGGATCCTGTCAAACCCACTGTGCAAGGGGCTGGTAGTGCAGGGGAAAAAGGAGCGCATCAACCACAAGATCAAAAAGATGGTGGCAAGGCCTGAATCGGAGCAGAGCTGCTACCGGCAGGAGAATTTGGTTCTGATCGGGGAAAAACAGTTCGATACCATGCAGAGGCTATTGAAAAAAGACACAAGGACAAATCCGGGGCAGGAAGGAACATATCTTTTCAGCGGCATCTTATACTGCCCGGACTGCGGCAGGCAGATGATCCGGCGGAAGACTTCGCATAAGGGAAAACAGACCATTTTTTATATCTGCAAGACCTACAACGTGGAGAAGTCCTGCACAAGGCACAGTATCAAAGAGCAGGAACTGATCCCGCTTGTAAAGGAGGCGGTAAGGGCACAGACGCAGATGCTGGCGGATGCGGAAGAAATCCTGAAAGCGGCGGAGGATGCCATGGAGGGGATAGAGCCATTTTTCCAGACGGACACCCGCCTGCCGGAACTGGAAAAGGAGCTTGTGGAGAATGCGGGGATGCTGTCCGGGCTTTATGCGGACTGGGCGGAGGGAATCCTTTCGGAAGAAGAGTATGAGGAGATGAAGGCCTTTTATTCCGGACGCTGCACAGAGCTGGAAGGGCAGGTCAGGAAGCGGAGGGAAAGGGAAGCAAAGGCAGGGGATGCTGTCCGGGAAGCAAGGCAGTGGCTCTGCAGATTCAAAGATATGGGGAGCCTGCTTTCAGATACAGAGGGAGAAATCCGGCGCAGCCTGATTTGTTCTATGATTGACAGGATATGGGTATACGAGGGAAAGCGTGTGGAAATTTCTTTCCTCTATCAGGACAGGATGGCAGAGGTTTACTCCCTGTGCAGTATGTTTCAGGAATCATTGCAGGAGCAGCCCCTTTACGGGAAGGGGGCGGTGTGATGGCAAGGAGGAAAGACAGGGCAAGGCAGGAAATCAAGGCTGGGAAATCCCCATTCAGAACCGCCACCTATGCAAGACTTTCCGTTGACAGTGCCGTTACGGAGAGCGATTCCATCGCCAGCCAGCAGATGCTTATGCGTGACTTTATAAAAGACAGGAATGAATTTCTCCTTGTTAAGGAGTATCAGGACGACGGAATCAGCGGCACCCGGTTTGACCGCAAGGCATTCAACAGCCTGCTCGGGGAAGTTCGAAAGGGGAATATTAACTGCATTATCGTGAAGGATTTTTCAAGATTTGGCAGGGACCACATAGAAGTGGGAAGTTATCTGGAAAAGGTGTTTCCGTTCCTCGGGGTGCGGTTCATTTCCGTAAATGACGGCTATGACAGTTTTGACAAGGACAGCGCCGATAAAAAGCTGGCGGTTATCTTAAAGAACCTTGTCAATGAATATATCGCAAAAGATACTTCTGTGAAAGTGGCGTCCAGCTATGTGGCGAAGCAGGAAAACGGGGAGTATGACGGCGGCTGTGCGCCATACGGGTATGCCTTTGCGGACGAAAGGAAGACAAGGTTCCTTATTGATGAGAGACCGGCAGGGGTCATCAGGGATATTTTTACATGGACATTACAGGGTGATTCAGCCCTTGCGATTGTAATGCAGCTGACGGAAAGGAACATCAATCCGCCGAAAGCTTATCAGGATACAGGGGATTTTTACCGGAGGGAAAAGGAACGCCGTTACTGGAATGAGTATACGGTGAATGCTATCCTGCAGAACATGGCATACGCCGGGCATATGGCGCTCCATAAATGGAAGGAATCCAAAGCGGACGGGATCAGCCCCCATATGCTGGATGAACCGGAATGGAAGATCACGAAAAATACCCATGAAGCAATCATAACGGAACAGGATTTTGGCCTTGTGCAGGAAATCATGAGGGCAAGGAAAGAGCGGCACAAGAGCCTGAACGTTTTAGATGAAGCTGTGATCCGCCCGGATAACCTGTTAAAAGGGAAAGTATTCTGCGGAGACTGCCATGTGCCTGTGTCAAGGATGGGGGCGAATTACCAGAGGAGAATCGGGAAAGTCCGTATCTACCGTTACCGCTGCAGGACTTACAGGGAAAAAGGGGCGCAGGAATGTACTTCAAAATCTATTTCCGAAAAGAAATTGGAGGCAATCGTCTATCAGGCGGTTATGGGATTTATCCGTCAGGTGGAATATCTGGATGACAGGATTTCATGCTTCCATAACGAATTTTTCCGGAAGCTGCACAGGGGCATAGAGAAAGAAAAAGATGTGGCGGAGAGGGCGATCCGGCAGGCGAAGAATGGGAAGATACTTCTGTATAAGGAATATATCAGCAAGGAATGCGGCAATACGAAACAGAACAATATGGAATGTGCCAGCAAAGATGAAGCTTCCGACAGCAATAAGGAGCGGTATTTAAATGAAAAACAGAAGAAAGACAGGGAAATCCGTTACCATGAAGAGAGGAAAACACAGTTGGAAGAAAAGATGGAATTTTTTGAACGGCTGGAAAAGGAACAGGCCGGATGGATCAAGGAGATTCTGTCTTATAAAGATACAGCTTTGGAAGAGAAACTGACCGCACAGATGGCTTCCTTATTTGTAGATAAGATTTTTCTGTATGATGGGAAAAGGGTGGAAGTCGTACTGAATTTTAAGGATGAGTATGAGAGCCTATATTCCTGTATAGGGCAGGTCTGGGAAACGGAAGAAGGGAGGATTTAGGATGGACGAAATAACAGTTGCTTTATATATGAGGCTTTCAAGGGAAGATGATAAAGCCATTGAAAATGGCTTTGAAAAGGATGAGAGCAACAGCATCAGCAACCAGAGGAAGCTCCTGCTGGGGTTCCTGAAAAAGAAACCGGAATTTGCGGACCGCGCTGCCGTCCAGTATGTGGATGACGGTTATTCAGGAACCGGTTTTGAAAGGCCGGGCTTTGCAGCGATGATGGACGGGGTAAAGAAAGGGAAGATACAGTGCGTCATTGTCAAGGATTTCTCCAGATTTGGCAGGGATTATATTGAACTTGGCGATTATATTGAGCATATTTTCCCCTTTATGCGGGTGCGCTTCATAGCGGTCAATGACGGCTATGACAGTGAGGATTACAGGGGAAAGACACCGGATATTGACGTGCCTTTCCGTAACCTTGCCTATTCCCTCTACAGCCAGGATATTTCGGACAAGATAAAGTCATCCCTTGCCGTGCGGAGGAAAAAAGGGCTGTATGTGGGTTCCACCCCGCCTTATGGCTACCGGAGGAACGGGGAAGGTTTCCTGACGCCGGACGAAGAGACAAAAGGTATTGTGCAGAGGATATACAGGGAATACCTTTCCGGGAAAGGGTATGCGGAGCTGGCAAGGGAACTGAACGGGGAGGGGATACCATCCCCGAAGCAGCACAAGATTAACAAAGGGATTCTGCATGGGGAAAAGGGGGAAACCTGTTTCTGGCTTCCGACTACGCTCCAACAGATTTTGAGGAACGAAATTTATACAGGTGTATTGACTTCAGGCGCTTATGAGCATGGTCCTCTGGGGAGCGGAAAGCGTGTCTTTGTGCCGGAGGAGGAGCGTGTCCGTGTGAAGAATGCCCATCCGGCAATTATAGAAAGAGACACTTTTCGGGAAGTACAGGAGAGGATGGAGAAGAAAAAGCACGGCGAGGCGCAGCAATTTTTACTGAAAGGGCTTGTACGGTGCGGGGAATGCGGGCGGCTTATGGTAAGGGATAAGAAAAGATTCCGGTGCAGGTATCAGAAATTTACCGACCATAGGAATGTGGAAAGCATCCCGGAAGCAGAACTGGAAGTGATTGTATGGAAAGCAGTGGATATCCAATTGCGGCTGCTGGAAGAAAAGGAAGCAGTATTCCGGAGGGAAAAGGAATTGTGCGAAGAGAAGCGCAGAAAACTTCTCCCGGAGATGAAAAAGAAGAAGATGCAGGCAGAGAAGAAGCGGGAAGAAATCAGGCAGTTGTATCACCAGTACAGACAGGGGAAAATGGGGAAGGCGGAGTACCTTGCAAGGAAGAAGTGGGAAGGGAATCTTGCGGGAGAGATGGAAGAGGAACTGGCAGGGATGGAAGCGGAGGAAAAAGGATTGCATCAAAGAATGAAGGAGACAGATGCAGACAATGTTGCTCTGACGGAGTGGTTAGAGCTTAAGGAAGATAAGAAAGGATTTTTGCAGTGCGTGATCGACAGCATTGATGTGTATGTAGAGAAAGCAATTGAAATAAAATGGAAGTACCGGGACAGCTTTACGGGGACGTTGACGGAGAAGCTTTGATTATGGAGTGTCTCCAAAGAAAGCTTTATCTGACGGAAATGAGGTTTTGAAATTTGTGTCATCACCTTGACACAAGCAGGCCATTTGATCGGAAACCACACATACAATCACACGCAGCTTACCTCCAAAAATGAAAAGGTATTTAAGGAGGAGATCATTAAGACAAATGAAGTGATCAAGGAAGTGACGGGAGAGGACACGATTTATATCCGTCCGCCATATGGCAGCTGGAATAAGGAATTTGAAAAGGAACTGAACATGTTCCCAGTGCTTTGGACCATTGATCCCTTAGATTGGTGCAGCAGCGACGCATCCTGCATTGTAAAGAATGTCTGTGCCAAGGTGGATGAAAATGACATCATCCTGATGCATGACCAGTACAAGACTACGGTGACGGCAGCCCTTAAGATCATTGACAACCTGACCGCCAAAGGGTATGAGTTTGTTACGGTAGATGAGCTTATGTTTGACTGACCAAAATGAGCCAGGAATATTGATCAGGTGCATTCCTGGCTTTTGATCAACTGTCTGATGGCATCAAACAGGTATGGCTTTAGGGCGGCAATATCTGTAGGCTCGTTGTACAAAATGGAACTATAGCAGGTAGCACTGACAAATTCCACAATCATAAACAAAAGAATCTCAGGGTTTTTAAAGGTTTTGGTGGAGTTTTCAAAGATCGAATAAACATCATTAAAGTCAAGGTCATAGCTGCCATCGGAAGATGTCAGCTCATTTTTAAAAATGCCCCAGCTTAAATTTTTGGATATAAAGTTGAGCAAGGATTTATCCGTGTTAAACTGCTCAATAATATTGTCCACAAGAAAAATAAGCCGGTCGTCAAAATCGGTCAGCTGTGTCTTGGAGAGTGCGTCGTATGCGGCGGAAAAGACACGTTTTGCTTTGTGGGAGATCAGCTTATTCCGGATGTCATATTTATCCTTAAAATAAAGATAAAAAGTTCCTTTTGCCACACCGGCGGCTTCTACAATGTTATTGATGGTGGTCTGTGCGATCCCCTGTGTGGTGAAAAGTTCAAAAGCAGTATTCAGAAGCGCTTCCCGCTTCTTTTTTTTGTTCAAATCTATTTTTCCCATGATAAACCCCGTATTCTCTGATTAATTCATTATAAAAGAAAAAACCGAAAAGTCAATAAGCGGATTTTGGAATCCTATTTTATAAATTGTTTAGAATTAAAATATTGACCAATAGTCATTTTTGTGATATAACATTGGTTAGAACAATAAATGACTAACGGTCATATTTTAAAAGGAGCGATTTTTATGGAGAGTTTTGGAAAAAAAGTTGTGCAGCTCAGGATACCGGTCCTAATTGTAAGCCTGGCGCTTTTGGTTCCGTCTTTTTTTGGATATGTGGGAACCAGGGTAAACTACGATATCCTTTCCTACCTGCCAAAGGACATCGAGACTATGGTGGGGCAGGATATTCTGGTTGACGAATTTGGAACGGGAGCCTTTTCCATGTTGGTTGTGGAGGGCATGGAACCCAAGGATGTTACGAAACTGAAACAGGCTGTTGAGCAGGTAGAACATGTGGAAAAGGTGATCTGGTATGATTCAGTTATGGACATATCAGTTCCCGCGGAGCTTATGCCGGGTGAGATTTATGAAGCCTTTAACAGTGGGGATGCTACCATGATGGCGGTGATCTTTGACGAGACCACATCGGCGGATGGAACTATGGAGGCAATTGAAGCAATCCGGAAGGTGACTGGCCGGAACTGCTTTTTAAGCGGGATGTCGGCGGTAGTGACAGATACCAAAAATCTTTCGGAAAAGGAAGCGCCGATCTATGTGTGTATCGCCGTGCTGCTTTCCTGTCTGGTGCTATCCCTTACCATGGATTCCTTCCTGCTTCCTGTCATCTTTTTGCTGAGTATCGGGATGGCAATCATCTACAATCTGGGAAGCAATATTTTTATGGGTGAGATCTCTTATATCACCAAAGCGCTAAGCGCCGTATTGCAGCTTGGGGTGACCATGGATTACTCTATCTTCTTGTGGCACAGCTATCAGGAAAACAGGCAGGAAGCTTCGGACAAAAATGATGTAATGGCATGTAAAGAATATGCAATGGCGAAAGCGATTTCGGCCACCGTCACTTCGGTGGTGAGCAGTTCCATGACTACCGTTGCCGGGTTCATTGCTTTGTGTTTTATGAGCTTTACTTTAGGGATGGACTTAGGGATTGTGATGGCAAAGGGCGTAATCTTTGGGGTGATCGCCTGTGTCACCATTCTGCCTTCCATGATTTTGGTGTTTGACAAGGCCCTGGAAAAGACGAAGCATAAGGCGTTTTTACCGGACATGAAGGGGATTGGGGCTTTTATTACAAAACATTATCCGGTTTTCATTTTACTCTTCCTGATTATGCTTGCCCCGGCGTTGTTTGGATATAAAAATGCAAAAGTTTACTACAATCTGGATGAGACTCTCCCTAAGGACCTTCCCAGCATTGCAGCCAATGAAAAATTAAATGAAAAGTTTGATATGAATGCAACGCATATGCTTCTGATAAACAGTGACCTTCCCGCAAAGGATGTGAAGCATATGACGCAGGAGATGGAAGCTGTTGACGGCGTGAATTGGATACTGGGATTAAACGCCATGAAGGGGCCGTCCATACCGGATGAAATGATTCCCGCTGATTTGACGGATTCTCTTATGGATGAAAACTGGCAGCTGCTGCTGGTGGGTTCCCAGTATAAGGTAGCATCCGGGGAGGTCAATTCCCAGTGCGAAAGGCTCAGCGCCATCTGCAAATCCTATGACCCGAAGGGGATGTTGGTAGGGGAAGCGCCCTGTACGAAGGATCTGATCGAGATTACGGATAAAGATTTTAATACCGTCAGCATTGTTTCAATTGGTGTGATCTTCCTGATCATCCTGCTGGTATTTCGATCCGTTTTGCTTCCGGTGGTTTTAGTGTCGGTGATCGAGATGGCGATTTTCGTCAATATGGGGATTCCCTACTATACCGGAACAGAGATTCCGTTTATCGCATCGGTGGTCATTGGTACGATTCAATTAGGAGCCACTGTGGATTATGCCATTTTGATGACGACAAGATACCGGAAGGAACGGTTTGCGGGAGCGGAAAAAAAGGAAGCTGTCACCATTGCCTGTCAGAGCAGCATAAAATCCATAGTGGTCAGCGCATTATCCTTTTTTGCGGCGACCTTTGGGGTGGGGCTGTATTCCAACATTGACATGATCAGTTCCCTGTGCACGCTGATGGCAAGGGGAGCCCTGATCAGTATGGTGACAGTGATCTTCGTCCTGCCTTCCATGTTTATGGTATTTGACCGGCTGCTTGTAAGGGGCAGGGAAGGAAAAGAAAAGAGTAAGAAAAATAAAATCAAACAGGAGGTTGTTTCAACATGAAAAAGAATAGAAAAACAGGAAAAAAGGTTATTAGCGTATTACTCAGTACGGCAATGGTCGTAAGCCTTGCAGGATGCGGCAAAAAAGAGGAAGTAAAGCCGTCGGTCATCACCGGTGAAAACGAAGAAAGGGTTTTGAATGAAATATTAAACGGGCAGGTAAAACCTTCTCATAGCAGCAACACCGGGAAAGAAGAAACGGTCTATGTGTTTGCGGACGCCAACGGGAAGGCAAACCAGGTGATCGTCAGTGACTGGCTGAAAAACGGCAACGGCGGTGCGAGCCTTGCAGACTGCAGTGACCTTAAGGATATCCGGAATGTGAAAGGTTATGAGACTTTTGAGACAGACGGGGATGGCAATATCGTATGGCAGGCAGAAGGCGCTGACATTTATTATAGAGGGAACACGGATAAGGAAGTGCCGGTGGAAGTTAAAATTTCTTACCTTTTAGACGGAAAAGAAATCACACCGGAAGAGCTTGCCGGAAAAAGCGGCAGGGTGACCATACGCATGGACTATGAAAATAAAGAGACAAGGAAGGTTATGATCGGCGGCAAAGAACAGGAGATTAAAGTACCTTTTGCCATGATATCCGGCATGGTCCTGCCCCAGGATAGGTTCTCGAATATCGAAGTAAAAAATGCAAGGCTTCTTTCGGAAGGCAGTAACAGCGTTGTAGTCGGAGTGGCTTTGCCGGGGCTTAAGGAAAGCATCCGGATGGAAGAGCTGAAAGAGAAGATGGATGACGAGGAGAAGAAGAAAAAGCTGGAAGACATGGAAATTCCTGATTATATTGAGATATCGGCTGATACGGAAAACTTTGAGCTGGGGATGACCATGACGGTTGCCATGAGCGACGTCCTTTCCGATATTGAACTGACGGATACTTTTGACTTAACTGACTTAAGCGCTTCCATGGATGACCTAAGGGAAGCCACCGACCTATTAAAAGAAGGTACTGCGGAATTAAAGGACGGGAGCGGGCAGCTTAAGGACGGTACCGGGGAACTGCTTTCGGGAACCGATGATCTGTTAGACGGCGCGCTCCGGTTAAAGGACGGCACCCAGGAATTACATGAAAAGTCCGGCCTTTTGCAAGAGGGAGCTGCTAAATTAAACAGCGGAGCGCTGGAACTTTACGATGGAACGGCAGCTCTTCAGGAAGGCGGGCAGAAACTGGCAGATGGTACCGGGAGCCTGGTAAGCGGTATGGAAACATTATATGACGGTGCGGGCCAGATAAAAGGAGGCGTTTCCATGGTTGCAGCCCAGATGGGCACCTTACAGGCAGGGATTGGAAGGCCGGTGACGGATATCACCCAGATTGCAGATCCGTCCAAGCCCCAGACACTGTTACAGGCGGCTTATCTGCTGAATTACCAGATCAAAGCACTAAGTGAGGCGGACGGTTTAAGCGCCCAGCAGTACCAGATGATCTTAGACGGACTGAAAGCCCAGAAAGTACAGGCTGAGACAGATCTGTCAGTGGCCAGGGAGAACTTCTCGGCAGCGCAGACCCGGTTATCGGATGCGGAAAGCATGGTGATGGCTGCCTGTGAGGGAACGACAACCGAGATCACGGCGGTAACAGGCAGTTATACAGAAACGGAGAGCTATGAGGTAACGGTTGATGCTCCCGTATATGCTACCACAAGGATTGTCTGTGAAGGTGAAGCGCCGGAAGGGGAAGAGAGCGGGGAACTGAATGTGATTGAGGAATATACCGATACCGATACGCAGACAGTGACCGGAACGGTGGAAGTGGAGAAGGAAATCGTGGATACGGAAGTGGTCGAGGTGCAGTCGGTAGACGTGGAAAATTTGCAGCAGACGATTAGCAGCTATCAGTCCGCATTGGAAGATATGGCAGTCTGCCAGGCAAAGATGGAAGCTTATTCCATGCAGGTGGAATCGCTGGAACAGGAGATTAGTGCAGCGGAAGCTTATGGGGCGCAGCTTCCTGCCGTCATGCAGAAATGGTCACCGGTAATTGCGTTGGGAGCAGGGCTGGAACAACAGTTAGCCGGAATTTCAGCAAACCTGGATGCGGGATCTTCGGAATTAGGCCGTCTGGAAGCCGGGGCTTCGGCTCTGGAAGACGGAACAAGGTCAGCCCTTTCCGGTGCGGCAGAGTTAAATAACGGCGCCGGGGAACTGGTATCCGGAACAAAGGCCCTGAGGGATGGCGCGGCGGCGTTAAAAGACGGTACCGGAGAATTAAAAGACGGTACGGATCAGCTGGTTTTGGGAACGGAGACGCTGGATGACGGCGCCGGAACCTTAAAGGATGGTGTGGATACATTAAAAGAGGGCGTATTGACCTTGGATGAGGGCATGGGAACTTTGGACGACGGCGCGCTGGAGCTTTTGGATGGCATGTTTGAATTTGACGAGGAAGGCATCAGCAAGCTGACGGATCTTTTCGGTGATGACGTGACGGATGTGGTAGACCGGTTAAAAGCAGTGTCCGATGCAGGGAAGGAATATAATACTTTCACAAAGCTGCCGAAGGATATGGACGGGAGCGTGAAGTTCATCATTAAGACAGAAGCAGTGAAATCATAATAAATAAAAAATCAATAAAAAGTGTGGGCAAGAACGATATTAGTTTTTGCCCACACTTCATTATTTAGTTTATCATACCACAAAAATAAAGTCTAGTAATTTTTATGATGTTCCGCTATTATTTACTATGAAAGTCTTCGACTTTCACAGCATGGATGGCCATGCGGCCCGCCCGACGGCAGGCTAAGCATGATGTAAGTTTACTATGAAAGTTCCGAATGGCGGTTCAATGTACGGGAAAGGAGCAGCATATGGGTGTGGAAGGAAAGAAAGAAAGCCTGGCAGTGTCAAAACAAGCGGAGGAAAGATATCTGAAAAAGACCCTTGCCGTGGTGAAGGATAACGTGGAAAATTATGGGAGAGAAGTGGCCCGTATGCAGGAAGACATTGATGAGATGCTGGCCCATTATCATGACAATGATGTGGAAGTCTACACCATATTGAGCAATACGGTGACCATGCACGATCACATGAAATGGGCTTTGGAGCGGAACGAAAGGGCGCTTTGCAAGCCTTACTTTGGCAGGATCATATTTGAAGATGAGAATCTTGGCAAAGAGGAATCCATTTATATCGGAAAGGGCGGCATCGCCAGCGATTCGACTCATCAGGTGGTGGTGGATTGGCGCGCACCGGTGGCAAATGCCTATTATGAGAGCGGGCTTGGGAAATGCAGCTATGCGGCGCCGGGAGATGAGAAGATTGAGATCGATCTTAAGCTGAAACGGACTTATGAGATTGAGGATGGGCAGCTTCTGGATTATTTTGACAGTGAAGTGATCGCCAATGACGAACTGCTGACTAAATATCTTGCCAAAAATAAACAGACGGTATTAAATGAGATCGTTGCCACAATCCAGAAGGAGCAGAACGAGATTATAAGGAAATCCCCTTACCACAATATCATCGTGCAGGGAGTGGCAGGATCGGGAAAAACAACAGTGGCCATGCACCGGATCTCGTTTATTTTATATAATTATGCGGAGCGGTTCCGGCCGGATGACTTTTATATCGTAGGGAGCAACCGGATCTTACTGGATTACATTACCGGGGTGCTGCCGGATCTGGATGTGCATGGTGTGCGGCAGATGACCATGGAGCAGCTTTTTGTGCGGCTTTTGTATGAGGATTGGGATGAGCGGAAATACCGTGTTAAAGCCACGGCGGAAAGCGCAAAAGGCAGCAGCTTTTCCGGCGCAAAAGGGAAATCCCAGTGGTTTCGTGACCTTGAGGCGTATTGCAGGAAGCTGGAACAGGAGAGTATTTCCACAGAATCCATTTATTTAAATCCCAGGCAGTTTGTGGAAGGGTTCCGGGATGGGAAGACAGGCGTGTTTGACGAGACCGCAGGGCAGAGGGTAGATGCTAAAAGTCTTGTGCTTTTGGTGGACGGAGCGGCGGTGGAGGATTATATCAGGCAGAACCCCTCCATATCCGTGCAAAATAAGATCGATATGTTAAACCAGCGTCTTACCGGGAAGATAAAGGATGAATTTCTTGGCAAAGGCGTTACGTATACGGAAGCGGAAAGAAAGGCAATACTGAAAGCTTACCGGGGATGGTATGGCGGCAGGGAATGGAAGCGGTCCATTTTTGAAATGTACCGCGATTTTCTCATGAAACAGGCGGTGAAAGGACATGAGGTGGAGATACCGGATGGGGAATTTGATGTGTACGACCTGGCTGCGTTAGCTTACCTTTATAAGCGGATCAAGGAAAAGGAAGTGATCAGTGAAGCCCACCATGTGGTCATTGATGAAGCCCAGGACTTTGGTATGATGGCATATCATGTTTTGAAGTTCTGCATCCATGGGTGTACCTATACGGTCATGGGGGATGTGTCACAGAATATTCATTTCGGATATGGGTTAAATGACTGGGAGGAACTAAAAACCTTGCTTTTGCCGGATGAAATGGACAGTTTTGGACTTTTGAAAAAGAGCTACCGGAATACGGTGGAGATTTCAAACTTTGCCACCAATATCCTCCATCATGGAAAATTTTCCATTTATCCCGTGGAGCCTATCATCAGGCACGGGAATCCTGTGAAGATCCATGTAAGCGGAGGGAAGAAAGATATGATCCGGGATACCGCAGGAATCTTAAAAGAATGGCAGCAAAAAGGCCTGGATACGATCGCCGTGATCTGCCGGAATCAGACAAGCGCCGCTGGTGTTTCCCGGGAATTGTCAAAGTATGTAGCGGTGATGGAAAGCAATCTGGAAAAAGCGGTGTTTGGCAACGGAATCATGGTACTCCCCGTAGAGTATACCAAGGGGCTGGAATTTGACGCAGTACTGATTTTTGACCCCGTGAAGGAAGACTATCCGGTGGAGGACGGTCATGCAAAGCTGTTGTATGTGGCGGCCACAAGGGCGCTTCATGAACTGTGTGTGGTCCACGCAGGGAACCTTACCGGATTGATCGCCGATCCGGTGAAGGAAAGACCGGTACAGGAACCAGGCGGGGAAAAGCCCGCTATGGCCGGAGGAATCCGGGAGAAAAGAATCAATGGAACCGATAATGGAACCAATAGGGCAAACGGGCAGAAGACGGCGGGTATTCCGGTGGCAGGCACAACCATCAGGAAAAAGCCTGTTGCAGCCGCAAGGCCAAAGGCTTCCATCAGCATAGCCACACCGGAGGCGAAAAAGCCTTTTATCATCCGGCAAAAAGAAGTGTTTTCACCGGAAAGTTCTTCTCCTATCATAACCGCTTCCGTAAAAGAGGACAGGACCAAAGGCCCTGCCGGGGCAGAACCTGTTAGGCGGGAAAAGGGCCGGGGAAGTAAGGAGGCAGGGAAAGAACACAAATTTGGGGATATGCCGGCAACGGAACTGCTCCGCCCGGCAGGCCATGGGAAAATAGATCTTTCCATCCGGTGGGCGGAAAAGAAGCCGGACGGGCTATATCTGCAGAGCCGGTATGGTACCTTGCGGTTAAGCCCTATGGGGGATTTTATTATCCGGGTTACGTTTGCAAAGGGCGGGACGGTAAAAGAAGGGCAGCACCCCGGAATTACGGAATCCATGAAAGATCCTATGTGGTTATACAAGTCTTCCGGCAGCACGGTGGACCTTCTGACGGATGAGCTTTGCCTGCAGGTGGACAAAAACAGTGGAGCGATCCGCTTTATGACCAGGGATAAAAAACTTCTTTTGGCGGAGAAGAGCAATGTAAGCCGTCAACTGGAGGAGAGTCCTTTAGGAAAGATGAGAGTCTGGCTTTATCTGGATTGGGCAAAGGGGGAGACGGTGTATGGGATTGACCCGGCAGCGGAGTATGATAGCTTTGCAGGGGAAAAGAACATGATGATACTTCGCGGAACTGCCAGATATATTTCAGGCAGAAAGCTGCCGCTTTTGTTCTCGGATAAAAATTACGGGCTGGTATTTGCGGCGCAAAGCTCTGTCATCTGCTGCGACATCCCAGCATACGGCACATACCTTTATGGGGAAAACGAATCCCAGATAGACTATTATTTTATTGCCGGAAAGAACCGGAAGGAATTGATGGAGAACTATAGTAAGCTGTTAAGCTGACCGAAAGAAAAACCCTGGCAGACCAAAGATCTGCCGGGGAATGATCATTCTTTGACACATAATGCAAAATAGCCTTTTCCGGTATTGAACAGCAGGCTGTATTTGGGGTAAGCATTGTTAAAGTCGTTGGCAAGCTGTTCCTCTGTCAGGAGATTATTTTTTTCCAGTTTGCTCATGCCGGAAGCATTATAATACATGGCAACACGTTTCATGAACTGCTGGCAGATCTGGGCAACGGCATCAATTACCACTTTATTTACTTTCGTGAGCTGTACACCGATCAGCCGGTTGATAAAGTACAGGATCAGCTTTTCTTCAAAAATGAAAAATACCTGTGTGCGTTTTCCGGTCTTGTCAACATAGGTGAGACGGTAACATGTCTTTTTGCCAAAGTTCTCCCCTGCATAGCGTTCACTGACAATTTCTGTTTTCAGCCCAAACAATTCGTTCATAACCCGGATTGCGGTATCCTCAAATACGGATGCGGCTTGGGTCCATTCATGCACCCATTTATTGTTGATCTTTCCGGTGATGGCATGATCCTCTAACATGATATGGCCGGTCAGCCAGCCAAGACAGATGCCAAGGAAATGTTGGATGGACTCCACGGAAAACTCGGATTCCGCCATATCCCGTTCCAGGGCAGGCAGGGTTTTGTTTTTCATATTGTCATGGATGTGCTTGTGGGTGGGATAGCCGCTATACCCGATGGACTGCATATATGCTTCCTCATCGGCAAAGTGTTTGATGGCATAGTTTTTGAAATACTTAATCCCCTCCTCACAGATCCATCTGCGGTTTTTTTCATCATCGTTTAGGTCCACCATTTTTTGTACGATAGCAAAAAGTTTTTGGTGAGCTTTGTCGATAGAATCGACTCCCAGATTGAAGCGGTTGTTCCATTTGATCGTGTTTTCCATATGTATTCTCCATTCGTGACATTGTAAATGTTCTGCCAGATTGCTGAAAAATGCAAAAGTGTGCGGAAACTATAAAATCATTATAAAATATTTTCAATTTCTTGTATAGATATCTAGAAAAAGAAATGAAAAAGGTATAAACAATGGGAAGCATTTGTAAGAAAATGGTGATATGAAAATTTTAAAAGGGATTGTAATAGTTATAGGAATATTGTTTGCGCTGTTTGTCGTATTGGTCTTAGTCTGTGCTTTTCATCCGGAGCTTACGAACCGGATCGCAGATTTCCTTTATCCGGACAGAAAGGAAACGGCAGTGGAAATGGATCAGGATTCTGCCATGGGCGGCAGTGCGCTGCCTGTAGGGCAAGGGGAGTCCGGTGGGGAAAATAAGGATGCGGAAGGGGCCATGCTGTCAGTTGACCCTTCGGATGAAAAAAGGGATTTTCCGGAAAACGAGGGAGACGGGATAGAACCCGGGATCTTATCTGAGTATACACCGCCTGACGAAGCGCAGGTGGAGGTTCCGGAAACACTGGCAGGGCGCACCGGATACCGGCAGATACAGGAAGAAGCCACCCAGATTAGAGAAGATGAGGCAGACCGGCTAAAGGAGCAGCTTAGCACAGGAAATACCGGTGACGGTCTTACCTTTGATGCCCGCTTTTATCCTTACTATGCCATGCTGGATGAAAAGGGGCGCCATTTATACCGCCAGATTTATGCCAACGGTGACCAGCTTTTTCCGGTTTTTGCCCCGGTGGAAACGGTTACGGCAGGGCAGCTCCGGAATGTGTTTTCTGCGGTGTATAATGACCATCCGGAACTTTTCTGGCTTGAGACGGCATATGCGTGTAAGTACCGGGAAAACGGGCAGTGCGTGGAGATAGAGCTTAAGTTTAACCGGACGGCTCAGGATCTGGGAAGCGCAAAACAGCTTTTTGAGGAACATGCGGATCAGATCCTAAAAGAGGCGCAGGAGCTTCCGGATCATTACGGCCGGGAA
Source organism: uncultured Lachnospiraceae bacterium (assembly GCA_910587295.1). Lineage (GTDB taxonomy): Bacteria > Bacillota > Clostridia > Lachnospirales > Lachnospiraceae > Suilimivivens. Next base: position 23,439 of record CAJULP010000079.1, read on the forward strand.
AAGGCAGTCCATGATGCGCTGATCGACAAGATCACTTATGATATGGGAGCGGAGATGAACCAGAGCGCTTACAGCGCCATGGTAAATGGACGGACGGTATGCGCCGGATATGCAAGGGCATTTCAGTATCTTCTGCAGCAGCTTGGCATCCCCTGCTATTATTGTACCGGATATGCCGGGGAGAACCATGCGTGGAATATTGTGGAGCTTCCGGATGGATATTACAACGTGGATACCACCTGGGATGATACCGGCGAAGGCAGTTATGCGTATTTTAATAAGACGGATGCGGATTATGCCGGAACCCATGTGAGAAAGGAACTGTCGGTGTACCTGCCGCCCTGTAATGGGCAGAACTTCCGTAATTTGGAGCCGGAGCCGGCTTTGGAAGATACAAAAAGGAGCCTTGAGGACGCAGGATTTACGGAAGAACAGGTGCTTTATGACCTGCTCTCTTACCATGCGGACTGCTATGGAAAGGTAGTGACAAACGGAACCGGGGAATACACATTTTACAGTGTCATAGAAGGCGAGGAACTTTTGGAAGCCTGGTACGAGGATTACCGCTTAGAAAGCTATCGGCAGGCCTATATGGAGGCTGCCATGGATGTGGTGGGCGCGTCTTCCTGTGAGATCCGGCTTTCTGCGGAAGAGCTTGAAGGCGGGAGGTACCTGCTTACCCATGAGGTAAAGATACGGTAAGATAATGATTTGTCAGACAGTGTCTGACAAATCATCATAGGCGCCTATTTGATGGAGAGAAAACGCTTGCTCTTGTATTTGATCTTAAAGAATAAACGTGAGGTATATTGCTCGTTTCTGATCAACAGCTCATAAGCGTCAATAACTCCGGCACAATAACAAAATCCGAAAAGTCCGATTGCAAATCCCAAAAACACGAAGGAATGGTATTCACACCAAACAAATTTTCCATCCATAGTTAAGGAAATAGCCAAAAAGCCAACTATAAACAAAATGATACTTGGTACGAACAGTGCGACATAAATTCTCCTTTTAGCCTGATACATATTAGATAATTCTTTCAGATACCCATGGTCCAGGATCAGCGGCTCTTCTTTCAAGACCTTATATTTGGGTTCCTCTGAAAATGAGCCTAAAACAAAAGAACCAATGCCTATAATAATAAAAATTGCCATTCCCAGATAACGCCATGTCAAATTAGCTGTAAACATGACATAAGGGATTCCGGCTAATGCCCAAAACAGAAATCCGATACCAATATAGCAGCTTATTTTTTTCTGATTTGCAATGTATCCTGTTGCCATTTCTTTGCTTACATAATAGCCGCCCTCACTTACCGTATTAGAAGACTGTTCATCCTTCAGCAGATAGTCTATAGAGATTTCAAAAATATTAGATAATTGCAATAACTTCTCTGTTTCTGGAAATCCCTGATCGTTTTCCCACTTGCTGATTGCCTGTCTGGTCGTTCCCACCTGCTCGGCAAGCGCTTCCTGGGAAAGCCCTTTTTCTTTTCTTAACTGAAACAATTTTTCTCCAAATGTCATAATATGTGTCCTCCTGTCTTGATTTTGGTAGGTCAATCTTATCAAATCAGACTGTGACTTTCTATCTTTTCTGGATTGCACATTGTCAACTTTACGTTGCGAATGTGTTATATGCGGTTAAAAAGCATGCAGCTTATAAAAGATCGGTAGGTTTTTGCGCATATTCTTTGGGAGAAATTCCGACTATTCGCTTAAATACTTTTGTAAAATAACTTTGGTCTCCGTAGCCGACCATCTGTGAAATATCCGTCAGGCGCAGGTTTGTGGTTCGTATCAGTTCTTTTGCTTTTGTAATGCGTACATTGTTCAGGTACTGATGAAAACTGATTCCGGTTTCATGGCGGAATATGCGGCTAAGGTAACCTGCGGAGAGGTAGACAAGGTGGGCTGTTTCTTCTAAAGTAAGCTGTTCTTGATAGTGCAAACCAATATGTTGAATGCAGTAATGGATAATATTGGTATGCCTCACATCCGGATACCCGGCTATACTTTCGGTCATGTCTTCCACAATGGTGAATAGCCATGCAGAAATTGCCTGAAAGGAAGGCAGGGAAGAAAGTGTTTTTTGCCATTGGTTATGTAAAGAGATGATTTGCGGCTCATTAATTCCGCTTTTGGCAACGGTACGTGACAAAAGAACCAAAAATTCAGAAATATGTGACCGGATATGGCCTATTTCCTTGCATTCCGCATGGAGAGAGGCAAGAAATTCGCTCAGATACTGCATGAGTTTGTTTTTTTCGCCATGAGAGATTGCAGCTAAGAGCGCCTGTTCCGCCTTAAAAGGATAATAACCTAAATTTCCCTGTCTCTTCAATTGCGAAATATAAGCATTGATTTGCCCTTGGAGCAGGCCGGAACGTTCACTTTCCAGCAACCTGTTTTCAGCGGAAACATTGCAGCCGAGTCCGGTAGAAACAGAAAAGGTGCGGGCGCATTCATTTGCAACCTGATAGTCAAAATTTTCTTTTTTCATTATTTAGTCCTTTTTTGCATTTAGGTGAGTTTTCTTTTTCTCAATTATGAGGGCATTAATTCAGTAAGTCAAGAAAAGAGTGCGGAAAAATACCAAAAAGAACGCTTTTATACAAGTAAAGAAAAAGTGGAATGCTATAATGAAGCAAAAGAAGACAGCATGGATGCTTGATAAGAATGGAGGGAGAATCAATGAATTGTATTGAGCGCTTTATTGCAACTGTTGAAAGAAGGCCGGTGGACAGGCCAGCCTGCTGGCTGGGAGATCCTACTCCGGAGGCGGTGCCTGCATTGTGTGAATTTTATGGAGCAAAGGATGTCATGGAATTAAAGAAAAAATGTGGAGATGATTTTTATGCCGTAGAAATTCCGTATCGATCGCCTACATGTTCTGCAATTTTTGCGGCCTTTGACTGGTATAGGAATGGAAGTAATGTGGATGTGGAACATCGAACGTTGACTGCAGAGGGATGTTTTGCCCAATGTGAGGATTTAGAGGATGTAAAAAAAGTAGAATTCCAGTGGCCGGATCCGGCACTTTATATTGATCCAAAAGAGTGTCAGAGGCTGGTGGATGAAGCACCGGATGATCGTGTGATATTGGGAATGCTTTGGGCCAGTCATTTTCAGGATGTGTGTGCGGCCTTTGGAATGGAGAACTGTCTTATGAATATGGTGACAGATCCGGAGATGGTGCACTATGTAGATGACCGCATTGTAGAGTTCTACTTGAAAGCAATGACGATTTTTTTGGAAGCAGCTAAGGGCAAGGTTCATGCCATTTTAATTGGAGATGATATGGGAAGCCAGAGAGGATTGATGATCAGCCCTTCCTTGATTTCAGAATTTGTTATGCCTGGTGCAAAGAGATTAATTGATTTAGCGCATAGCTATGGAGTAAAGGTCATTTATCATTCCTGTGGTTCGATAGTTGAGGCGATTCCACTTATCGTAAAAGCTGGAGCAGATGTAATTCATCCAATCCAGGCTTTGGCGGAAGGCATGGATCCGGAAGAGCTTAAGGAAAAATTTGGAAATCAGGTATCTTTTTGTGGAGGGGTCGATACACAAGAGCTCCTTCCGCACGGAACACCCCAAATGGTAGCTGCAAAAGTCCGTGAACTGAGGGAGATTTTCCCCACCGGATTGATCGTGTCACCAAGCCATGAAGGTTTGCAAAAGGATGTACCGCCGGAAAATATTAAAGCAATGTTTGATGAAGCGGCAAAAATTTATTAAGGAGGATTCCAATGGTTCGTTATGGAGAAATGATTGGTGTAAAACCAGAAAAATTAGCTGAATATAAATATCATCATGCCCATGCCTGGGCGGAAGTAAATGCTATGATCAGGGAATGTAATATTAGAAATTATTCTATTTTCAGCAAAGGGGATTATTTGTTTGCGTATTATGAATATGTTGGGGAGGATTATGAGGCAGATATGGCGAAAATGGCATCCGACCCGAAAACCCAGGAGTGGTGGAAGTTAGTAAAACCGTTCCAAGAACCTTTAAATGAGCGGAAAGACGGAGAGTGGTGGGCGTCTATGGAAGAGGTATATCATTTGGATTGAAAATCCGCTGCCATAAGCATAATTTGAGAAATTAGCATATATGTTAGTTTTTGACAGTTTTTTTTCAGAAAAAGTGGGCTTACAATAAATTTGTAACAATTATTAAGACTAATTTAAAAGAAAGGGAGGTCAAGATGAGAAAGAAAATAATAGTTACAAGTATGGTGGTCCTGCTTTGTCTGGGAAATATTTTGGCAGGGTGTGGAAAATCCGAACAACCGGCACAGGGGGAAGAAAAAGAAAAGATAGAGACAGTAGATGTGGGAAACGGTGAGGAAACTTCAGCTGCAGATACCCAAGAGACAGACAGATTAAATGTGTTCATAAATATGCCATGGTATGAGGTGGATTCTTTTACCGGTATTATTCCGGAGGAAATTAAAAAGCAGACCGGTGTTGAATTAGATGTAACGCTTGCCACGGATGCGAATCAGCTTGGTGTCATGATTGGTTCAGGTGATCTGCCGGATTTGATTTTTACTGATGTGGAACTTGACCGGCTTTCCAATTCCAGTCTTTGCTATTCATATTCAGAATTAGAGAAAGAGTTTGGAGCATCCTTTGCGGAAAAAGATGATGAGGTAAAGAATATAGGAAGGGCTCTTTCGGCTGATGGGGATTATTATACAATGCTGAATAATTACAGCACAAATGAAGAAATGGATGGATTGAAGATTGGCGCCCCGGGGCAATGCTGTATTTATTATCGGAAGGATTTGATGGAGCAGTTGGGGAATCCGGAACTGAATACGGTTGAGGACTTTATGGATGTGTTAGAACAGTGCAAAACAGAGTTTCCCGATATGGTGCCCCTTGGGCTTGGGGGTGTTTGGAAATTTCAATGGCTGTCTAATTGGCTGGGGCTTGAGCAGTATAATGCCGAAACAGGGGAGTTTTACTTTGATGCGTCTGCTCCTAAATATAAAGATTTTTTAAAAACCGCCAATTCCTTTGCAAGAAATGGCTATGTAACGGCGGAGGCTTACGCAAATGAAATAGAGGCAGATTCCCATCAGCAGGCGTACAATAATGAATGTGTATTTTATGTATGGTATATTTCTTCCGATGTGATAGCCGGTTTGAACAAGGAGACTCAAAAGGTGGCACCGGAAGCAGAGTGGAATGTGTTGCCGAGGTTAAGCCAGACGGAGAGTTATTCTGCAGGAAAAGGCTGGGCAGGTGCGTTTGTATCCAGGAGTTGTTCCAATCCGGAAGCGGCTGCGAAACTTTTGACATATCTCCATTCCAAGAAAGGTGCACAGTCATCTATGTGGGGAAGAGAAGGTGTGGACTACGAGATAGATGCAGACGGAGTGCCTCAATTTACGGATGAATTTTTGCAGGTTCGTTCTGAAGGGAGACTGAATGAAGTTTACAATTTCCGTTTTAATTTTGGAGCAACTGCCATAAATGAGATTTATCTCCTGAATTCTGGATTAGAACCGGAACTTCTTGAGTCAATATCTACTTATGGAAAAACATATCGGAATTATCCGGAAGTGGCAATTGCAGCTCCGAAATCAAATAGTGATGAAGGTGTGATTCTTGCAAAATTGAATGAAATTGTGAAGAGTTATGATTCCAAAACAATTTTCGCGGCTTCGGATGAGGAATTTGAAAGCTGTTATCAGGAGTATATGGATGCATTGAAGCAATCCGGCGTGGAGCAGTATAACTCATATATGGAGCAGGCCATCAAAGATGCTAAGGAAATATTGGAACAATAGTAAAAGTATTTGAAAAAGGGGGCTGCAAATATTTGTTTGCACCTCCTTTTTTGGGGGATAGGAATGAAAAAAAACAATTTTGATTACAGACCGAAGCAATTGTTCAAAAAGCAGATTACGCTCCACATGTTTGTCTTATCCGGAATCATATATCTTCTCATTTTCAGTTATGTTCCTATGTTTGGGTTGATTATGGGATTTAAAAATTATGATATTATCATGGGTGTCAAGGGTATATTTACTAGTGAATGGGTAGGGCTTAAATACTTTAAAGAATTTGTAAATGATTTTAATTTTGGACTTCTGGTAAAAAATACGGTGGGGATCAGTGTCTTAAAGATGATTTTTACCTTTCCTCTTCCAATCGTGTTTGCTGTTATGCTCAACGAAATGCGTTCATTGAAGTTTAAGAAGGTTGTGCAGACATGCAGTTATCTTCCGCATTTTATATCCTGGGTCATAATATCAGGAATTTCGTTTCGCTTTTTCTCGTCTACCGGAATAATAAATACAATGCTTATGTCCATGGGTATTGTTAAAACTCCGGTTCCGTTTCTAAATAGTGAGCACACTTATTGGGCGCTGGTTGTGTTTCTTGATGTGTGGAAGGAAATGGGATGGTGGACAATTGTTTTTTTGGCGGCTGTTGTGGGGGTCAATCAAGATTTGAATGAAGCGGCGGCTATAGATGGTGCAGGGAGACTTAAAAGAATATGGCATATCACATTGCCTTGTATTAAGCCGACGATTGTTACTGTCTTGATTCTTGCGCTGGGAAATTTGTTTGGAGGAGGCTTAAGCGGGTCGAATTTTGAGCAGAGCTATCTTCTTGGGAATTCTATGAATAAACCGGCTTCAGATATTATTCAGACTTATGTATTTCAGGTTGGGCTGACACAGGGACGTTATGCGTACGCTACGGCAGTTGGTATGATCCAGTCTATCATATCTCTGGTCTTGATATTTGGCAGTAATTTTGCTGCTAAGAAAATTTCTGGTAATGGTTTATTTTAGGGGGGGGATTATGATACGTAGATGGTTGAAACGAAATATGGAAGATAAAATTGTAGATATCGTAATTTATGTATTTTGTGCACTTGTCCTGTTTATGACAGTTTATCCATTCTATTATATTCTCGTTATATCTTTTAATGAGGGGATAGACGCATCTTTTGGGGGAATATATTGGTTTCCAAGAAAGTTTACATTAGAAAATTATACTGATTTTTTTTCGGACGTAAAGTGGATTATGGGATTGGGGATATCTGTACTCAGAACTGTGGTTGGAACGATAATTGGTCTGTTGTTCACCACTTTGGTTGCATATGGTCTTTCTTTTAGGGATTTAGCTGGAAGAAAGCTGTATATGACCTTGATTATTATCAGCATGTATTTTAGCGGCGGGATTATTCCATATTACACATTACTTAGGGAGCTGCATCTTTTAAACTCTTTTGCGGTATATGTGATTCCGGGTGCCCTTAATACCTTTTTTCTTTTGGTGGGGCTGTCCTTTTTTGAAGATATCCCTGCTTCCTTGCGGGAGTCAGCGAAAATTGACGGGGCGGGGGAACTGAAAGTTTTTATCAGGATAATTCTGCCAATATCAAAACCTTTTTTGGCAACATGCGTCTTGTTCATTGGTGTCGGACATTGGAATAACTGGTATGATACAGCTTTTTTTGTGAGGGATAAAGCACTAGCCACACTTTCGTTTCTAATGATGCAGGTTATTAATTCCAATCAAGTTTCGGCAACGGCAGTGAAGGCGGGTGTGACCAATACCAGTACAACGCCTATTTCTGTTCAAGCGGCAGCTATGATGATATCAACGCTTCCCATCGTGTGCATTTATCCGTTTCTTCAAAAATATTTTGTGACCGGGATGATGGTTGGCTCAGTTAAAGAATAAGGTGGGAAAATAGCATGAATATGTCAGACTATAATATATGTTGGGATAGCCAGGGGAAAAGCTCTGCAGACAGTATGCCGGTAGGTGGACATGATGTAGGATGTAATGTCTGGGTGCAGGATGACCAAATCTGTATCTTCCTATCCCAAAGTGGTTCATTTGATGAGAATGGAACCATGTTAAAGCTTGGGCGGGTACGTATTTGGCTTCAAAATAAACGAATATTTCAAAAGAATTTTCGACAGATTCTCGAATTAGAAAATGGCGGGATCAGGATTGAAGCAGGGGAAGATGGGGAAAAAGTTTCCTTTTTGATCTGGGTCGATGTGACAAACGGAAATGTACATATAGACTTTGATGCAAAAAAAGAACAGAAAGTTTTCCTGTCGTTTGATTGTTGGAGATATCGGGAACGTGAGGTTTTGCCGGAAGAAAGAGGGCAGTGCAGGAATCTGTCTACGGTATTAGAAGATCCGTTGGAGGAGACTGTGACGACATATCCTGATTGTGTCATGGCGGAAAAAAATGGTTTGTGGTTCTGGCATGATAATAGAAAAGAAAGATTGATATATGACCGTCTTATTAAACAGCAGGGGTTGGAAGCAGTAAAAAATGCATTTCCTAATTGGCTGAAAGGGCGCATAACAGGTGGTTATCTGGGGGGAAAACATCTGTGTTTTCAGGAAACAATAATGGGAGAGATGGAAGGAATTGACCAGAAAGAATACCATTATATGATTCCACCGGTCAGCAATACTGAGATTATGATTGCATTGGAAACTGACCAGTTTCTGTCAGTTGAAGATTGGAAGCGGGAGGTATGCAGTCATCAAAAGTCAGGATGCAGTTTAAGACAGAATCAGAAATGGTGGAGAAACTATTTTTCAAAGAGTTTTATTCTTATTGATAAAAAAAATAAAAATTCCCCGGAATGGAAGATAGGAAGGAATTACCAGCTATTCCGTTATATGCTCGGGTGCAATTATTATGGGAAATGGCCTACTAAATTTAATGGGGGGTTGTTTACTTTTGTAGAAGGCTATACTCCTGACTATCGTAATTGGTCAGGGAGTGACTTTACAGCGCAAAACCAAAGGCTTGTTTATTGGCCGGCCTTAAAATGTGGAGATTTCGAGGCAATGCGGACGCAGCTTGATTTCTATAATCATATACTGATGGCAGGAAAGGCAAGGGCTGAGCATTATTGGGGGCATAAAGGCGCATACTTTCCGGAGCAGATCAGTTGCTTTGGCACATCAATAGGGGCAGAATATAAGTGGAATCGGAGGAGAGGGATTCCGGCAGGCGAGGACGATTCCCCATGGGTCAGGATGCACTATTCCACGGCTTTGGAATTTTCGTTAATGATGCTTGCTTATGGAGATTTTTCCGGTGAAGACGTTTCAGAGTATATAGATTTTATTGATAATGTGGTCAGGTTTTATTTTGAACATTATGGAAGGGATGATGAGAACCGGTTGTATATTTTTCCATCTACAGCTCTGGAAACCTACAAACAGGATGCAAATGCTGAGGAGAGGGAGAGATATGGAGTTGCAAATCCAATGGATGCGGTTGCGGGAATCCGCTGTGTGCTGGGGCGTCTGATTGCCTGCCTTGAGAAAAAAGGGCTGGATGCACAGCAATATAAAAGCTGGCTGGCGTTGTGCCCTGAACTACCGAGAGGAGAGGAAAACGGAAAGGAAGTTTTTATGCCTGCACAAAAATATAATCCAGTGCCTTTTAACTGTGAATTACCACAGTTGTATTCCGTTTTTCCTTTTGGATATGAAGGACTTTCACAGGAGGATATTGATACTGGAAGAAACACTTATAATAGCCCTTCTATTAATAAAGAACAAAAACTTTTAATCAGCTGGCATCAAAATGGAATATTTGCAGCAAAGTTGAAAATGAAAGAGGAAGCACATCGTATATTAAATTTTAAATTGGGAGATGCTGATAAAAAGTTTCCTGCTTTTTGGGGGCCGGGGCATGATTGGACGCCAGACCATAATTGGGGTGGAAGTGGTATGATTGGTTTACAGGAAATGCTGCTTCAGGTAAACGGGGATGGATATGAAGTTCTTCCTTGCTGGGATCGAAACATTGATGTACATTTTAGGTTATTTCTTCCAGCAGGGAAAGTGGTAGAATGCAGACTTGAGGACGGAGAAGTAAGTATCAGGGAAGAGTGTTATGGGAAGAAGGAATCCAGGCAGGATCAGGGAAAAAGTTGAAACACACATTTTTAGATTTATGAATTGGAAGCTGACGTATAAAATGTTTTTCATTTATATCGTTGCAGTACTGGTTCCGACTTCTATTCTGGCTTTGGGATTTTGGAATGCCAATATGAATGGATTGCAAAAGACATATTACGAGACGCAGGTTCACACTATTTTTGCGGCCAGAGAAAATTTATCTATAAATTTGAATCAGATTGCGGCTTCCTCAAATTACTATCAGCGTTCAGATGCGGTATTGGAATTGCTTTTGGAACAGAATCTGCAGGTATCAGACTCGCTTTTTCGTTATATTAAAGATATACTTCCGCTCAATAAAGCGGCGATGTTAAATACTTATGTAAAAAGAATCGGATTATATGGATATCAAAATTATTCATTAAATATGGATTTTGGCCTTGCTAATATTTCTCATCTAAACAAATCTGAGGATTTTTTACAGGAAGTAAAAGCAAGCGGAGGAAAATGGAAGATGGAAATAGATAACAGTGGTCCGATGCTATGTTATTATTGCTACATTTATTCAAGCACCTACCCATACGACAGGGGAATTATGGTAGTGGAAGCTAATCTGGAAAAGTTGGCAGAAAATTTTTATCAACAGCTGGGGAAACCGTTTTATTTGCACATGGAGGATGGAGACAGGCTTAAGTATGGAGAAAGTGGATTTGAGATTTTAGAAGAGGATGCCTATTTAGAAAATGAAAATACTTATAAAATTCTCATGGAGAATTTCCCTGAAATTATAGTACCGCTGCTTCCAATGGAAAGCAGGGAGGGGCAGATTGAACTGATTTTATTTATTATGGCAGTTATGGTCTTTGTGTTTACTGCTCTTTATATCATGACAAACTATTCGATTACGGCACGGTTAAGCCGGTTTGCAGAACATATCAGAAAGATTGATGCTCAAGCGCCGGTAATTTTTGAAGGAAATAGATATCAAGATGAAGTCGGACTTGCTATCAGTGCTTATAATGAATTTGCCGAGCGGACAAACTATTTGATCAATGAAAACTTAAGGGTGCAATTACAGAAAAAAGAATCCGATTATTACGCATTACAGGCACAAATCCAGCCTCATTTTTTGTATAATATTTTGGAAAACATTCGTATGGTGGCAGAGGCAAACCATGATTTGGAGACGGCGGATATGTTATTGGCATTGGGAAGATATATGCGTTATACGTTAAACCGGAGTGCACAACCAATACCACTGGAAAAAGAGTTAGGGTTTGCAAAGAATTTTCTGGTCATACACAGAATGCGGAACGATAATATCCGGTTCAGGATTCAGATATCTACAGAAATTGACAAAGTGCTTTGCCCGAGGTTTGTTCTGCAGCCTCTTTTGGAAAATGCGCTTAAGCATGGATATTGTTTAAATGAAAAATTGGATATCGATATTCAGGTTCAAGATGCGGAAAAGGAAAGAAACCAACAAGTACAGGTGATAATAAAGGATAATGGAAATGGGATGCCAGCGGATATCCTGTTTATGTTGAGGGATAAGCTTAAAGCAAAAGAAGTAAAGGAAGCTGAACATATTGGCCTGTTAAATGTAAATAGCCGGTTGACGGCATTTTGCTTACCGGAGGAAGGCGGTTTGTCTATTGATAGCAGGCTGGGAAAAGGAACGTGCGTTTCGTTCTTTCTGCCTCGGAGGGAAGGAGCAAAGTATGAAAATTTTAATAGTGGAGGATGAAATTAAGATTGCAAAGGGGATTATGGCGATCATTCAATCCAGAGATGCATGGCAATGCCAGTTCAGGTACAGCGATAACGGAAAAGATGCATTAAAAATTATTGAGGAATTCCATCCGGATTTGATCATTACAGATATCCGGATGCACCAAATGACAGGATTGGAATTGGCAGAACAGTTAAAAGATCAGAATCTGTGCAGTCGGATCATTATCATATCAGGATATGAAAAGTTTGAATACGTACAAAAAGCTTTAAGGGCAAATGTAATGGATTATCTATTAAAGCCGATTGACAAACAACAACTTCTTGATTTAGTCGAACGAGTGTGGAAAGAATTGCCATCCAGATATGCGTTGGAAAGAAAAGAAGAAGCTATACACAGTCATTTTTTTGATGTTGATTTAGACAGCGTTACTTATCCTGAATCTTTAAAGAAAGCCATACAATATATACGTAGTCATTACATGGAAGATGTGTCTATGCAATCAATCAGCGATGAACTGATGCTTCACCCTAATTATTTATCTACACTATTAAATCGCCATTTGAAGAAAAACTTTTCGTATATACTGGATTATGTGCGGTTACAAAAAGCTTGCGGGCTTCTTATTTCCTCTCCGGAAATGACAGTTTCGGAGATTAGCTATATTGTAGGTTACAATAATGAAAGAAGATTATACCAAGCATTTTCAAGGAGATTAAATTGCACACCCAGAGAATTTCAAAAAATGAATGGAAGGATGGACTGATTCGTTTAGCAGGGGAGACGGGAACAAGATTCCGCTCCCCGCTAGACAGGCACTTTTACATGGGCTTCAAGTTTTTATTGAGTCTGTCCACCATCCATTCAATCCGCTTTTTCCGTCCGGCATCTGTCTTTGCGTCAAGGTATGCCCGCGTGTAGGTTTTCTTTACAGATAACGGCATAGCCGTAAAATTGGTACAGGCAGGCTCATGGTCTTTTAACAGTTCGAAAAGCCCGGCAATCTGCTCTTCGGTAATTTCCGCAGGTTTTGGAGCGTACCATTGGCCGTTCTTTTTGGCTTCCTCTATTTTCATTCTGCCGAAATCGGTCATAAGCCCCTTTTCTTCAAGGGTTTTGACCAATGCTTTATTTTTTTCTGACCATTTACTTTTTTCCCTGCGCATGGAAAAATATTTCTGATATGTTTTGTCATCAATGCTCTGCATCTGGCCGTCGATCCACCCAAAGCAAAGAGCTTCTTCAAGCGCTTCTCCTGCTTTTAGGGTCTTAGGTCCGCCTGATTTGCCAAACAAAAGCCAAATACCATCGCTCGACTGGCAATGGTCATTCAGCCATTTCCTGAAATCTTCTCTGTTAGAAAATTGCATGATATCGTTCATGATACATTCCTCCTATTTTAAGTACGGAGTACTAGCCTTTACCTAAGGTTTTTATATTTATTATGCACTCCTCAAAGTATAGGCAGCCGCATTCAAATTTGTTAGGATAAGTATAAGCGATTTTCATCGGGAATACAATTATGGAATGGTTATGGGAGATAGAATACAGGCAGGAAGGAAGCGGAAAATGAAAAACAGGGTTGACTCTGACGCTGCGTCATAGTGTACAATCAATCCATACAGGAGAAAAAGGAGGAAATATCATGCGGACAGTGAAGGAAGTCAGCAGACTAACCGGTGTAAGTGTGCGCACACTGCACCATTATGATGCCATCGGTCTGTTAAAGCCCACGGAGGTAACTGCGGCAGGGTACCGGCTGTATGACGATACAGCCCTTAGGCGGCTGCAATCTATTTTGCTGTTTCGGGAATTGCAGTTTCCGTTAAAAGAGATCAAGGGGATTTTAGACAGCCCGGCGTTTGATCCGGCAGAAGCGTTGGATCATCAGATCAAATTGCTGGAGTTGCAGAAGGAACACCTGGAGAATCTCATTTCTCTTGCCTGTAAGATCAAAAATAAAGGAGAAAATGAAATGAACTTTGAAGCTTTTGATAAGACAAACATGGAGCAATATGCGGCAGAGGTGAAGGAACGTTGGGGAAACACAGATGCATATAAGGAGTGGGAACAGAAAGGGAAGAGGAAGACCAAAGAAGAGATAAGTAAAGCAGGAGAACGGATGATGGAACTTTTTGCCGAGCTTGGTTCTCTCAAGGAACTTTCACCGGAAGATGAGGCCGTGCAGGAAAAAATCAGTATGATCCAAAAGCATATCACTGACAACTACTATACCTGTACCGACGAAATCTTGAAAGATCTTGGGGAAATGTATGCTGCGGATGAGAGGATGAAGCAAAATATTGACAAGGCAGGAGGAGAGGGTACTGCTGAGTTTGCAAGAGATGCAATTTCAAAATATTGCAAATAAATGAAACAAAAGCGCACGCTTTTGTATATGCCCTGCCGGATATCCGGCAGGGCATATGTTGTCAGGGGTGGTCTTTGTATTTGCCGGGGGTAATGCCGGTATATTTTTTAAAAATACGGATAAAGGCATTGCTGTCCATAAATCCGGTGATCTGAGCAATTTCCCCTACCTTTAAGCTGGTATCTGTTATCAGTTTTTTTGCATGGCTGATCCGTACTTCATATAAATAGTCGTTAATACTGCGATTATATTTATCCTTGAACTTTCGGGACAGATAGGAAGGTGTGATGGAAAAGTATTCCGCTACGGTATTTAGGTTTAAGTTCACATCAAAATAATTATTTTCAATATAACGGCAGATGTCTATTCCCCAATTGTTTTCCCGATGCTTTTCTTTCTCGGAGGAGAGTTCTTCCATAAAACCTGCATAGCCCTTATGGATCTTTTGGAGAGCTTCAGAAAGGGGCAGGGAAAAATAGCTGTTGTTGCAACACAGCATATTGATAAAATCCAGTGAAAGCGGCGTAAACCCGTAGTGTTCCTGACAGTAGCTGCGCACCTGCAAAGTAGTAAGATAAAAGAAATAAAAGCAGCTTTTGGAATCGGTATGGCTTAAATGATTGCACAGGATATTTTGGTAAATGGATTTAAAATAACTGTCCAGATTTTCGGTACAGCCGCTAAGAAGCAGGTTTAACACGTAATCCTGAGTTTTCAGATAAATGGCAATATGGTCCTTTTGGGCTGGTATTTCATCAAAACACATGACTTTGCTCTGGCCAAACAAGTTCAAATATTCCGATGTGCTTCTGGCCTGCAGGTATGCGGCGGGGATAGAGTGGTTTTGTAATATCTGGCTGATGCCGGCAAAAAATCCAAGCTTATAATGCTTTTCGAGGAAAAGAATGAATTTATTTAAGATTTTTTCCAGTTCTTTTGTGTTATTGGATAGACCTGGAGCAAACTTTTCCGGCATATTGACAAGCACTATGATCTGCTCATTTTGATTGCAGAAATAGTGGATTGGAAAGTGTTCCGACAGAAGTTCCCCCAATACATTTTCCACGATGAAGGGAAGCAGCTGGTCGTATTGGGCGTTGTTTTCCTGCATGATGTGCAGCGACACGATGCAGGAGTAAGACGAGGGGAACGAAAGGGAAAATTCGGAGGAAATCTGGCTGGTGATCTGGGAATAGGGAAGCTCACCGGTCAGTATTTTCTGCAGATAATTATTTTTCAGCAGTTCTCGCTGGTATTCGATCTCACTCCGGTTTTGGCTGAGCATATTTAAGATCAGCCGGTACTCATCAGCCTTTTTTTCTTCAAAGCCTTCCTTCCCTATAAAGTGGAGAATTTGTGCGATGGGCCGGTAGCTTTTCCTTGAATAGTAATAGATAAAGGTGATTCCGGTTAAAATGCAGATAAACAAAGTTACGCCAAGCACAAGGAGCAGGCGGTAAAGTGCAGTATGGTAAACGGACTGGCGTGTGATGGAAATCAGTCCGGTATTTGCGATAAGAGCAGGGTAATAGTCAATGATGTAGTGGGCGTTAGCAGGCTTTAGCCGAATTTTTAAGGAATCGTTTCCATGGGTTTGGAAATAATTCCAAATTCCCGAAACATCATCCAGCACAACATCGGATTCGGTGGAGAGAAGCACAGACTCTTTGTCAATAAAGGCAAAGGAACTGCCGGATTCAAAAGGGATATTGTTTTGGAGCCGTCTGCTTAAAGCTTTTTTGTCGATCTGTAAGATGGATAAGGACAATGTTTCCCCGGCATGGGAAGTGATGAGCGGGTGGGCAAGAAGGAGATCATTGCCGGATTCGGACAAAAAGCAGTAAAAGATGTCCGGGGATAAAGTGTTGCACAGAGATTGCAGCTTTTCATACCCCAGGAGCCGGTTCTCCATGGAGTCCAGAATACAGGCCGGATGGGAGGAAGCGGATGACACGATATAGTCACTGGCAGGAAAGTATAAGGTGATTCCTTCGATCAAAGAGTTGGAGGAGGTAAAAGCACGGAGCTCCTCCGATAAATAATGACGTTCCAGGACAGGATTTTTGGTCAGAAACGAATGGTCATGTGAAAGTGGCCCCACATACCGATTGAGCATCAGGGTATTGGACAGAGTGATGGAATCATAAAACACATAATTTAACTGTTCCTTTGCGTTTTCAAGGAACAGACGCTGATTGGCGGAGGAGGATTCTTTCAGGGCGATATAGGTATGCACGTAATAAAAGGAACACATAAATATGGAAAGCAAAAGAATGCTGATATGTGAAAGCAGTGTTTTGTGGAAAATACTTCCTTGTCTCATTGGCCGATCCTCCTTTGTTTATCCTGTTATTAATAGTATCACATAAAAAACGCAGTAAAATCTTATATTTCTAAAATCATCTTATATTTCGAAACTTTTACTTTTCTAAGATTTACCAGATGCCATGTCTTTGTTATATTCGGGGTGACCGCAGAAAAACGTTACTTATGATAGGCGGCAAGGAAAGGAGATCAGATATGAGTAAGGCAACAAAACATTGGAAAAAAGTATTGGCTGCAGCCATATCCGCAGCCATGCTTGGCGGATTATTGTCAGGATGCCAGAGTGCAGGAACGGAAAATGGACAGGCGGAAGTGAAGCAGGCAGAAGGTGGCCAGTCTGAAGGGGAAAGCCAGGATGAGA
Source organism: uncultured Lachnospiraceae bacterium (assembly GCA_910587295.1). Classification (GTDB taxonomy): domain Bacteria; phylum Bacillota; class Clostridia; order Lachnospirales; family Lachnospiraceae; genus Suilimivivens. Next base: position 40,149 of record CAJULP010000079.1, read on the forward strand.
CAGGGAAGACGGATTCCGGGGAAGCTTCAGAAGTGTCAGATTCCGGGAACACGGGGGATGTGAATGAAGAGGGCAGACCAATCGTGACCATTTGGTCGGACTGGCAGGTATCAGAACATTTTGCGGATCAGGGAGATGCTTATTACTGGCAGGAGATTGAAAAGGCTACAGGCGTGGATTTACAGTTTGTGGACAGCTCGGGAAGGAAAGACGCCCTTTCTATATTGATTGGAACAGACGATTTGCCGGATATCATAATTGAATATAACAGTGAAGTTTCCGGCGGGGTACAGAAGCTTTTGGCGGATGGATCGATCCTTCCTTTGAATGAATTGATGGATGCGGGTTATATGCCCAATCTGAAAGCGTATTTAGAATCCGACCCGGAAGTGGATAAGTTGATGAAAAATGACGAAGGCTTTTACGCATGGGCGCCCATGATCCGGAAAGCGGATTCGCCGCTGGTATTTAACGGGAACATGATCCGCCAGGATTGGCTGGATGAGCTGGGGCTTGCCATGCCGGAAACCATTCAGGAGATGGAAGACGTGCTTTTGGCGTTTAAGGAAGAAAAAGGATGTGATACCGGATATTCCTTTGCATGGAAAAACTACCAGAGGATGGTCAATGCCTTTGGAATCTGTGAGGAGATGTACGTAGGGGAAGATAATAAAGTTCATTATGGTTTTATCGAGGATGCATACCTGGACTTTTTAACACTGTTTAACCGTTGGTACGAGATGGGTATTTTGGATCCGGACGGGTTTACCCAGGAGATTGATGCATTTTATGCAAAGATTGCCACTGGAAGGACCGGTCTTGTATGGGGGAATACAGGGGGTGAGTTAGGGAAGATTGAGACAATGAAAGCGGACAATCTGGAGATAGATTATCAGCCGGCTCCCAATCCTGTTTTAAATAAAGGGGATTCTTTCCCGGTAGATATCAGTGCTTTCCGGGTAGGCGATATCGGCGCCATGGTATCCGCAAACTGTGAGAACAAAGAAGCTGCTGCAAAGGTAGTGGATTATGTATATGGCAAGGAAGGCGACATGCTGGCAAACTTTGGCGTGGAAGGCGTCACCTATGAGATGGTTGACGGGAAACCTCAGTTTACCGAATATGTGTTAAATAATCCGGATGGGTTGTCAATACAGACGGCGCTATCCTTCTATGCAGGGGATAAGAATAAATCATTTTTGGTTGACCGAATCATGATGATGGAGAATTATCCTTTGGATGTGCAGAAAAAATCCTTGGATGTGTGGGCCACCCCGGACGGAAAAGTAAAGAATCTGCCGTCTTTGGCACTGAGTGCGGAGGAGACGCAGGAGTACAGCGATATCATGACCGATATCAAGACATATGCGGATGAATTTAAGCTAAAATTTATCATGGGTACGGAACCTTTGGAGAATTTCCCTCAATTTGTTGAAAATATCCAAAAAATGAACATCGACAGGGCAATTGAAATCCAGCAGGCTGCATACGACAGATTCTGCGCAAGGTAACAGTCAAAGAGGGTATCCGGCAGGATGCCCTCTTTTTGTTCATCTTACGGAAAATTCTGGAAGATGGGAAGGAGGGAGAGTATATGCAGTCCGGGAAAAAGAAATTTTTTAAGGAGCTGGGGCGGGATCTTGTCAGGCATAAAAGTCTGTATTTGATGCTGATCCCCGTTATTTTGTATTATCTTGTGTTTTGTTATTACCCCATGTACGGTGCGCAGATCGCATTCCGGGATTATTCGCCCAAACTTGGGTCTTTTCATAGCCCCTGGGCAGGGCTGAAACACTTTAAGAGCTTTTTTAACAGCGTTTATTTTTCAAGGCTTATTAAGAATACATTGGGGATTAACCTGTTAAACCTGATCTTTGGGTTTCCTGCGCCGATCATCCTTGCATTGATGCTCAATGAAGTAAGATGCTCAAAATTTAAAAAGACGGTACAGACCATAAGCTATCTGCCCCACTTCATATCCACGGTGGTGATTGGCGGTTTGATCTTACAGTTTACGGCGACAGACGGATTTATTACAAACCTGATGACCTTGTTTGGCTATCCCAAGCAGAACTTGATGTTTAATCCGGCGTTGTTTAAACCAATCTATGTGATATCCGAGATCTGGCAGGGAATCGGGTGGGGATCCATTATTTATATCGCTTCCATTTCCGGAATCAGTGCGGAACTGTATGAAGCGGCAAGGATTGACGGGGCAGGCAGATGGAAGCAGACTTTGTACGTAACAATCCCGGGGATCATGCCTACGGTAATCACCATGCTGATTATGCGGATTGGAAGCATGATGAGCCTTGGTTTTGAAAAGATTTTCCTGATCTATAATCCGTCCATTTATGAGACGGCGGATGTGATATCCACGTTTGTTTACCGGAAAGGCCTGATTGACCAGAGCTATAGTTTTTCCACGGCGGTAGGGCTGTTTAATTCCGTAATCAATCTGGTGCTGCTTGCGGCGGCAAATAAAGTTTGTAAAATATTGACGGACCACAGTCTGTGGTGACGGGGGAAGTTAGGAGGCAGAATGATAAGGAGAAGTAAGGGAGAAAAAGTATATGGTGTTTTTAACGGTTTCGTATTGCTCCTGATTGCGCTGGTGACGCTGTATCCCTTTTTATATGTAGTGTTTGCATCGGTAAGCGAACCGGTAAAGCTGTTAAGCAGGCAGGGGCTTTTGTGGTATCCGGCAGGGTTTACCTGGAATGCGTACAAAAAGGTGTTTGCCAACAGCTCCATTTACTCAGGGTACCTGAATACGATTTTTTATGTGGTGGCGGGAACCACGGTGAATATTATCGCAACTTCCGTGGCTGCATACGTATTGTCACGGAAACAGTTGATGCTCCGGCGTTTTTTTACCTTGATGATTATTTTCACCATGTATTTTAACGGTGGGATGATACCCAATTATCTGTTGATCAAGGATCTGGGGATGGTAAACAGCAGGCTGGCATTGATTCTTCCCGGGGCGATCAGTACCTTTAACCTGATGATCATGATTACCGGATTCAGGGAGATTCCCCAGGCGTTGGAGGAATCGGCACGGATTGACGGGGCAAGTGACTGGACGATTTTGTTCCGGATCATCCTGCCCCTTGCCAAGCCCACTATTATGGTGATCATGCTTTATTATGCGGTAGGGCACTGGAATTCCTGGTTTAACGCCATGATTTATATCCGGGATTCGACTAAGATGCCCCTGCAGATTTTCCTGCGGGAAATCCTTACAAGAAGCCAGCTTGGGAGTATGGCGGGGGATATTGAAGTAGAAGATGTTGGAATTACCATAAAATATGCTACAATAATCGTATCCACACTGCCAATCTTATGCCTGTATCCCTTTATCCAGAAGCATTTTGTAAAAGGGGTCATGATCGGGGCAGTGAAGGAATAAAAGCGGAAACGGTCATGTTTTGGACACTGGCCGGATAGGAATGGAGGCAGATATGGAGCGGTTATTTAAGACCCACAGGGTCAGGGAAAGCAGCGTTTTAGAGGGGATTTGGCGGTTTTACCCGGAAGGGAGGCCGGATGAGTGCAGGCAGGTATTGATCCCAAGCTGCGTGGAGACTTACCCCGGTTATGAAAATTACAGGGGGATTGGCGTGTTTGAAAAAGAACTCTTTGCGAAAGGAAATGTAAGGCTTTGCCTAAAAGGGGTGAGTCATACGGCGGAAGTATTTTGGGATGGTGAAAAGATTGGCGGCCATTATAATGCGTACACCCCCTTTGAAATGGTGGTAAAGGATGTCAAAGCAGGGAAACATCTTTTGTGTGTGAAGGCGGATAATAGCTGCCACCCGGACTCGGCGCTGCATGTGATCAATGATTATTACAATTATGGCGGCATCACCCGGCCGGTAATAGTGGAGGAAGTGGGAGAGGTATGGATCCGGCAGATCCACGTAAGGCCGTATAAGAAAGACGACATCTGGCATGGAGAGTTTTCGGTCCGGATTGAGAATCTGGCGGATGATAAAAGACAGGTGGGGATTACCCTTGATCTGGAAAGCGGTTCTTCTCTACAGGCATTTTCCATGGAAAAAGAAACAATCACCTTACAGCCCGGCTTAAACCTGTGGAAAAAAGAGATCGCATTGCCTGCCGCAGAGTCTTATGAGCTGGACGCCCCGAAACTGTATCAGGTATGGGGGCGGCTCTGGGAAGAAGGAGAAGTGGTTGACGACCTGATTGACCGCATGGGCTTTCGGGAAATCAAAGTGCAGGGAAACAGGGTTTACTTTAATGATAAGCCTGTCAGGATCAAAGGCTTTAACCGTCACGAGGATCATGCGTTATTTGGCTGTGCCATTCCGGTGGAAGGGATGGATTACGATCTGCGGCTGATGGAAGAGATGGGGGCAAATGCGGTACGTACCTGCCATTATCCCAATGATGAGCGTTTTTTGGACCTTTGTGATGAAAAAGGGATTTTAGTCTGGGAGGAGGGACATGCGAGAGGTCTTGATGAAAAGCAGATGCGGCATCCAAACTTCCGGAAGCAGAGTCTTGACTGCCTGCAGGAGATGGTGGAAAACCATTATAACCATCCGTCCATCTTTACCTGGGGAATCTTAAATGAATGCGCCAGTGAGACAGAGTATGGAAGGGAAGTTTATGGGGAGCAGTATGCGCTGCTTAGAAAGCTGGACAAAAGCAGGCCGCTTACTTCGGCAACCTGCCGCCACTTTTCGGATATCTGCCTGGATCTGCCGGATATCGTGTCCGTGAATATTTATCCCGGCTGGTATTTTGACGAGGATGTAAAAGGGTATCTGGAAAAGATTTACGGATGGGTGCAGGAAACGGAAGGAAAAGGCAAGCCCTTTCTTGTCAGCGAGATTGGGGCAGGCGGGATCAGCGGATACCATGCGCCCCACCGCCCGAAATGGTCCGAGGAGCGGCAGTGCGATATTTTAAAAGAGCAGCTTTTGGGCGTTTTAGGGTTTGAAGCGGGCAGCGGTGTTTTTATCTGGCAGTTTTGCGATGGGCGTGTGCCGGATGAAAATTTTGGCGGCCGTCCCTGCTGCCAGAATAATAAAGGCATTGTGGACGGCTACCGGAGAAGAAAACTGGCTTTTGAGACCGTGAAGGAGATCTTTACGGGGAAGTAGATTTTAGTGGTTTCCCAAGCATAATGATTCCTGCTATCAGCAGGAGAGGGAAGAGGACGGCGCATAGGATACCCTTTTTCAGGTCATCGGATGCAAGGCTTGAAATATACCCCACCAAAGTAGGGCCGCCGGAGCACCCAAGGTCACCGCCTAACGCCAGCAGGGCGAACATGGCGGTGCCGCCGTTTCTGATCTGTGCGGCCGCCTTGCTAAAGCTTCCCGGCCACATGATCCCTACGGACAGACCGCAGATCCCGCAGCCTACAAGAGACAGGGCAGGGGATGGAGAGAGGGAAATGCATAAATAGGAAAGGACACATAAAATACCGCTTCCTATCATGAACTTGTCCAGATTGATCTTATCCCCAAATTTCCCGTAAAAGGCACGTGCGCTGCCCATCAGGATGGCGAAAGCCATAGGGCCCGCAAGGTCGCCCAGGGTCTTGCTTACCCCAAGTCCTCTTTCTGCAAAGGTGGAAGCCCACTGGCTTACCGCCTGTTCGCTTGCACCGGCGCAGATCATCATCAGCATGAGGATCCAGAAGACTTTGTTCCTGCAAAGGTCCAACATGGACATTCCCTTTCCGCCATCCTCGACAAGAGGCGCTATGGGGGCTTTTGCAAAAATAAAGGTATTGATAATAGGAACGATCATCCAGACACAGGTCAGGATTTTCCAGTTTCCGATTCCAAACAATTTGAAAAAGAGGGTGGAGAGAAGCACTACTCCTACATGGCCCCAGCAGTAAAAAGAGTGGAGCAGGCTCATGGCTTTTTCCTTATTATCCGTAGGACAGCTTTCCACGATGGGGCTGACCAATACTTCCAAAAGCCCGCCGCCAAGGGCGTAGATCATGACGGAGATCAAAAGCCCGGCATAGGCGCTTGGCAGCAGTTCCGGCAGGATGGCAAGACTAAGAAGGCCTGCCGCCGACAGGATGTGCGCAAGCATGATGGAAGCCCGGTATCCGATCTTGTCGATGAAACCCGCCGATAAAAGATCTACCAGCAGCTGGACCCCGAAGTTGAAGGTGATAAGGACTGTGATCTGACTTAAGGGGATATGGTAGGCGCTTTCAAAAGTCAAAAAAAGCAGGGGAACAAAATTGTTGATGATCGCCTGTACGATGTATCCGGTGAAACAGGCGTAGATTGTTTTCTGATAGTTCTTGTTCACTTTGGGTGCTCCTTTGTATGAATGTAATATTGCATTTATCCGCATTGAGATTGATTATAACACGATTATGGGAATTTACAATTGTATCTTTTCACTTATTTATAGTACAATATCACAAAAAGAAAGGGGAAAGACATGCAGGCATACTTATTTGTACATTTTAAAGAAAAAACTACCCCCGACGGTGAACAGGTCTATTTTGGCTTAAGCCGTGACGGCTTTCATTGGGAAGAGGTCAATTGCGGGGCGCCGGTGCTTTGGGCTTATTTTGGGGATAAGGGCGTGAGGGATTTTACCATTGTCCGCTGTGAGGAGAGTGGCAGATTTTTCATTTTTGCAACGGATTTGAGCTTAGCTTACGGGATGCGGAACCAATACCACAATTTATGGCAGGAGATCAGCCGCTATGGAAGCAAGAATTTTTCCGTATGGGAATCGGAAAATCTGGTGGACTGGACACAGCAGCGCCTTGTCAAGATCGGTACGGATGATTTTGGCTGTTTGTGGGCGCCGGATATTATTTACGATAAGGAGAATCAGGATTATCTTTTGCACTGGTCATCCTCCCATATGGAAAACCAATACGGCGCAAAGAAAATTTACTATAGCAGGACGAAAGATTTTGAGCATTTTTCCGAACCGGCGGTGCTCTACCGTAAGGAAGACAGCGGGGTCATTGACTCGGCAATCTATGAAGAAGGGGGAATGTATTACCTGTTTGTGAAAAGTGAGGAGAATCCGGCAAAGATCATCATGCTTACCTCCGATCATGCCGCCGGGCCCTATAAGCGGATGGAAGCTTTTGACCAGAGTATGGAAGGCGTAGAGAGCGGGCTTTATGAGGCTCCTACCGCAGTCAGGTTAGAGGACGGGAGATGGTGCCTGTTTTTGGATTACTATGGCGTGCCGGGAGCCGGGCAGGGATATGTGCCTTTTGTGGCGGACAGTTTAAAGTCAGGTAAATTTGTGCGTTCGGACCAGGCCTTTGATTTTCCCTATGGGTTTAAACACGGCACGATTCTCAAGATTACGATGGAGGAGTACGAGAGGATCAAAACCCATGACTGGTCGGATAAAGGATACCGGTAAAGTAAGCAAAAACCGCCTGAAGGGCCTAAGGCCCGGCAGGCGGTTTCTAACGCTATTTGATGACGACCAGTTCGTAATCCCTGCTTCCAAGTCCGATCTTGGCGGCATGCTCTAGGCAGCTCTTCCACTCGGATTCGGGGGTGGAGTTGGTGAAGTGGTCGTGGTGGTCCACGAAATCAGCTTTCTGCATATTGTCTGAAAGCTGGCTGCCTGGAAGGGGCGTGGCTTTGATGCAGGCATCCGCACAAGCCTGGTCTAATGCCAACGGGTCAAAGGATGCAAACATTCCGATATTAGGCAGGATCGGTGCGTCGTTTTCGCTGTGGCAGTCGCAGTTGGGGGTCACATCCACCACCAGAGAAATGTGGAAGGAAGGACGTCCGTCCACAACGGCTTTGGCGTATTCTGCCATGCGGCAGTTTAAGTCCTTAGCGGCAGCCCAGTTTGCAAAGTCAACAGCATCAAAGTTGCAGGCCCCGATACAGCGGCCGCAGCCTACGCAGTTGTCCGGGTCAATGGACATTTTGCGGGTTTCTTCATTATAGGAAAGGCCGTTATTGGCACATTCTTTCAGGCAGGCACGACAGCCCTTGCATTTATCCGGGTCAACATGGGGCGTTCCGTTACAGTGCTGGTCTTTTTTGCCGGCACGGGATCCGCATCCCATCCCGATATTCTTGATAGCGCCGCCAAATCCGGTCATTTCATGTCCTTTAAAATGAGAAAGGCTGATGAAGATATCGGCGTCCATGATGGCCCTTCCGATTTTTGCTTCTTTTATGTACTCGCCGTTTTCCACGGGGATGGTGATGTCATCGGTTCCCTTAAGACCGTCGGCAATGATGATGGGGCAGCCTACGGTAAGGGGGGTAAAGCCGTTTTCCCATGCACATTCCAAATGCTCTAATGCGTTTTTTCGGCTGCCGGGATAAAGGGTGTTGCAGTCCGTGAGGAAGGGGCGGCCGCCGGCTTCTTTTACCACGTCTGCCACTGCTTTGGCATAATTAGGGCGGAGATATGCGATGTTTCCCAATTCTCCGAAATGCATCTTTATGGCAACGAATTTCCCATCCATATCAATCTGGCCGATTCCGGCTTTGCGGATCAGCTTTTTTAGCTTGGTGGGGAGACCTTCCCCTAAATGAACACGAAAATCTGTAAAATATACTTTTGATCTTTCCATGAGATAACTGTACTCCTTTCGTTTTTGGCATGGCGCAGAACCATGCTGGGATATGAGTTGTCTGTTAATACACTATTTTAGCGGAAAAAGATTATGATTGCAATCCGGAAAATTATCACTTGTGCCAAGGAAAACCGGTTTGCGGAAGTACGCTTCACAAAATTCGCAAAACCTGTTGGCGGTAGGTGATATTTCATGTATAATCAATCGTAAGGCATTAAATAAGGAAGGCTTGGTTATTGGGTATGGATTTATTTGAATATATGCGGTCGGCCAACAAGGAAAAGGAATCGCCCCTTGCCGCAAGGCTGCGCCCTACGACTTTAGATGAGGTGGTAGGGCAGCGGCACATCATTGGAACGGACAAGCTTTTATACCGGGCCATCAAGGCGGATAAGATAAGTTCTATTATTTTTTATGGGCCGCCGGGAACCGGCAAGACCACTCTTGCCAAGGTGATCGCCAATACCACCAGTGCGGAATTTACTCAGATCAATGCCACGGTGGCAGGGAAAAAGGATATGGAAGAGGTGGTAAAGGCGGCTGAAAGCATGCAGGGCATGTACGGCAAAAAGACGATCCTTTTTATAGATGAGATCCACCGGTTTAATAAAGGGCAGCAGGACTATCTGTTACCTTTCGTGGAGGATGGAACCATCATATTGATCGGGGCGACCACGGAAAACCCCTATTTTGAAGTGAACGGTGCGCTGCTATCCCGTTCTATTATTTTTGAGTTAAAGCCTCTTGAAAAAGATGATATCAAGGAACTTTTAAGAAGGGCCGTGTACGATACGGAAAAGGGGATGGGCTCCTATGGCGGTGTTTTGCACGAAGACGCAATGGAATTTCTGGCGGATATTTCCGGCGGGGATGCCAGGCACGCATTAAATGCCATTGAGCTTGGGATCATGACCACCCAGCGTTGCGAGGATGGCAAGATACATATCACTCTGGAAGTGGCGCAGGAGTGCATCCAAAAGCGCGCGGTGCGTTATGATAAGTCAGGTGATAACCATTATGACACCATTTCCGCGTTTATCAAGAGCATGAGAGGGTCCGACCCGGATGCGGCAGTCTACTATCTGGCGAGGATGCTTTATGCTGGAGAAAGCGTCACTTTTATCGCAAGAAGGATCATGATCTGTGCGGCGGAAGACGTGGGGATCGCAGATCCGATGGCGCTGCAGGTTGCGGTGAACGCCTCTCTTGCGGTGGAGCGGGTGGGGATGCCGGAAGCCCAGATCATCCTTTCGGAAGCGGTAGTGTATGTAGCCTGTGCGCCGAAGAGTAATGCCTGTGTGACAGCGATCGGCAGGGCAATGGACACAGTGGCAAAGACAGGGAACCTGCCAATCCCCACTCATTTACAGGATGCCCATTATAAGGGGGCGGCGAAGCTTGGCCACGGCACGGGTTATCTGTATGCCCATGATTATCCCAACCATTATGTGAAGCAGCAGTACCTGCCCTATGAGCTTACCGGAAAAGAATTTTACAGTCCTGCCGGAAACGGGTATGAGGTGAAGGTGAAAGAACATATGCGGCGGCTCAGGCAGGAAGCGTCAGGAGAAACCGGCGGGGAATGAATTTAGGCAGCATAAAAGCAGAATAGAAACAAGAAAAGGAAACAGAAAACATGGATTTGGAAACCGGAAAGAAACCACCGGCAAAAAGAAAGAAAGTCAAAGGAAGAAGGGTCAGGAAGCCTGCAAGGAAAACCACAATGCCCAAAAAGAAAAAACTGTTTTTGGGTATTGCGGCGGCAGCGGCGGTCCTGCTGGTGCTAGGAGCGGCAGGTACGGGGATATTTTTTGTTTTACATAAGGATTCCGGGCCGGACGAGCCGGAGCTTGACCTTACGGAGATCCTGGAGGAAGTCACGGAGGAAGAACCGGGAACGGATATGGGAAAAGGCGTATTAAGCCACATATTTAAAGCCGGGAACGCCGTGTTTGAATCCTACCGGGAACGGCCCAAAAGCTATGAACTGACAGATGAAAACAGGGCGGACTTTGCCAAGATCAGCACATGTGCCCTGGACGATTCAGGCAGGATCACGATCACGGCTTCAGGGGAAGGGATTCCGAAAAGCGACGATAAATTTTACTATCTTTTTGCACTGAATACCTATGACACCGGAATTGCGGAAGGCGCGGATTATATTGCAAGGGAGTATAAAGACAGCGAAACTCTTTTTACGGCCGGGCTTAATTATAACAGCTCAAACAGCCGACTGTTCAAAAAGTTTGCAGTGGCAGTCAAGGTGGACGGTAAATATGTGCAGGTCAGCACGCCAAGCTATATCACGAACCCGGAGGCTATCGCAAAGTATGGCTCCGTGTTCCAGCAGCCTGCTTCCAAGAAGGGGATTTTAGTTGATCCCAATAAGCTTCGGGGAAGTGAGCTTGACGACCTTGGGGTAAAACAGGCGGCCTATAATATCCCGGTGGCAAGGCTTCTTGGCCCAACCACCAGTGCGGCTTACCCTACGATCCATTATACCTATAATGGCAGGACTTACACCATAAACGGGCAGGTGGTTGCGGAATATGATCTGGTCTTTGGCACATTGACCGCTAAGGGGATCACCACGACGGCAATTATTTTAAATAATTATTCGCCTTCCTTCCCTCAGTTGATCCACCCCAAAGCCCGCAGCGGCGGTTCGGCCCCTTATTATATGTTTAACGGTGCGGAAGAATCCGGCGTGGAATACATGGCGGCGATCGGAACGTTTCTTGCGGAGCGGTATTCGGGCAACAGCCATGGCAGGATCTCTAACTGGATCATTGCCAACGAGATCAATGCCCGGAAAGAGTGGAATTATATGGCCCATACGGATATTGAAACTTATGTGGAAGAGTATGCAAGAGGGTTCCGGGTATTTTACAATGCCATTAAAAGCGTAAGCAGCAGCGCCAGGGTTTACATTTCCCTGGATCAGCAGTGGGATAGGAACATTAAAAATAATACCAATTATGACGGAAGAGATATTATGGATGTTTTTAACAGGAATATTTCTTCTAAAGGAAACATCGACTGGGGAGTGGCCCAGCATCCTTATAATGTACCGCTGACGGAAGCAAGGATCTGGAAATCTTCCAAGTATGTGAAGCACAGTGCGGATACTTCCATGATGACCATGGACAATATCGAAGTGTTGATCGATTATTTAAAGCAGGATCATTTCCTGACAGATGATGGTCAGGTCCGCAGCATATTGATCAGCGAGCTTGGCTATACATCTCACGCCGGGGAAGCCTATCAGGCAGCAGCGTTTGCCTATGCTTATTATAAGATAGAAGCTTATGATGAGATTGACGGGTTTTTGCTTAACCGGCAGACCGATGCGGCAGAGGAGGTTGCCCAGGGCCTTGCCTTCGGGCTGTCCAGTGCAGGCGGAGGACGTAAGCAGATTTATGATGTGTTTAAGTATATTGATACCGGGCAGCATGCCCAATATACGGATTTTGCAAAGGACCTTATCGGAATTTCCAGTTGGAGCGAGATCATGAGGTAAGTACGCCAGGTAAAAACGTAAAATAGTTAAGGGAAGGGAATGAGCGGTTTCCTTCCTTTTCTGTAAGTTTCCGTATAGTTGGGTTAGTTAGGTTGGCTAAATGGACGAAAAGAAAGCAATAAAAATCTACGTCACCACGCTCGATAAAGCGTTCGCGAAATGGTTCCTTAAGATTTTTATTGCTTTCTTTTCTGGCTTTTGGCTAACCTAACTAATCCAACTAAACATTCAACTAAACTGCTGATCACTACGTAATTGGCTGCCGCTTACAGTATTGTCTACGCCACGTTGCTTATTATATGCCACATTACGTCAAATAGCCAATTGCGTAGTGGTCAGAAAGCTAGTCGAGTAGCCAGTTGGACTTACATGAGCCAATAGACCAGCCCTAATAAGATGAAAAATCTTAAGGAACCATTTCGCAAACGCTTTATCGAGCGTGGTGACGTAGATTTTTCACCTTATTAGGGCGGAATTTATTAGCCACGTACTCCAACTAAGCGGAAATTTAGTTGCGATTTAGTGATATTACCTTTCCATCTCGGCTAAAAAAGCTCCATATTGATTGATTTTTCCGTAAACCCGTAATTGGAATACATTTGATATGCCGCCTTATTTTTGGCATTCACCTGCAGCTCAATCCCGTCATATCCTTTTTGGTCTTTTAATTTTTTAAGAAGACCGAAAAAAGCATGCCCAATCCCTTTTCCACGGTATTTCTCATCCACTGCCATAGAGTCAATGAAAATGGTATTTCTTGTTATCAGGTTAGGACCCTTTGTATGGCGGTACATAATGAGCAGGATGCCGGCCACGTGTCCGCAGTATTCCGCCACAAAAATTGTCTCATCTTTGACTGACTGCTCAAACACGTCAAAAGGAAGCACGGTCCTGGTATATTGATAAATATCCGGCCGCCAGTCTACATGCATTTGCTGGACCTGCTTCATGATTGCTTCCACTTCATCATATTCACTAAGTTTTGGGTGCCTGATCTGAATCTCCATAATCTTACCTTTCGTTTTAGATGAAAGTTTACTGTAACAGGATAACACAGGGGATATTTTTTATCAATAAAGAATGATATTGCCGTTTGTCAAATTTTGAATCCATTATATTATTGCAGGGGTTTTTTGGGTAAGGCCTCTTAAGAGCCCAAAAAGGAGGTTTTGATGGCAAAAAAGAAGAAAGGGTACCGGCTGCAGTGGCATCCGGCGTTTTATGCCGGGCTGCAGATCGAGCTGGGGAAAGACGCAGGCAATCTTATATTTGAAAATGAACACCAGCTAAGTACGAAACCGTTGGGGATAGATGTTCTTGTCATTAAAAAAGACGCGGATATTCCGATCCACAAAAATATAGGGCGTATATTCCGTAAATACAATCTGGTGGAATATAAGAGTCCTTCTCCATATCGCTGGCAATGATTTCGTCATGCAGCTCATCGTTACGTCTCAGATAATGAAAGAAGAGAACCTGTAGCTTTGGAGTCTGTGTAATCAGATTAAGGATACAGGAACTGTAGAAAGGCTGGTCAGCGAGTACGGGAAAAATAAGACCTGCCGGCATTATGAGTGGGTTATGGATATGATAGTGCGGGCTAATAGAAAGCAGTTTGGATTGGAGAATAAAAGTATGTGTAAAGCTTTGGAAGAGATTATGGAAGATCGGATCATTGCAAGGGAGAAAAGGGCAGAAGCAATTATAGAGCTTTTAGAAGACTATGGGGAAATTTCCGGGGAGCTGCAGGAAAAGATTTATGGGGAAACAGACATGGGAGTATTAAAGACCTGGCATAAGCTGGCGGCAAAGGTAGATTCCATTGAAGAATTTAAACAGGTCATGTGAAATTCCATTACTGATATTTTCATCAAGCAGGCATATCCTGCAAGAGGTATGCCTGCTTGATTGATAAAGTGGAGAAGATAAAAAATTGATAGAAAATAGAATGGGAAAATCGTATAATAAGGATATTGATCCTAAACTGACTATAATTTCCATAGGGGTGTGAAAATGCGAAAGACAAATTGTTTGATAGAATATATAAAAAAAGAAACAGTGCTGTGCATTGCGGTTTTGCTGGCAGCGGTATCTTCATTTATAGTGCTGCCGGATGCAGGTTATGCAAAGTATATTGATTACCGTACATTGGCGATTTTGTTTTGCCTGATGTGCGTGATGGCAGGACTTAAGAAGCTTGGAGTGTTTGAATGGGTTGCGGGGAAACTCCTTGGGAAGGTAAAGACCAGCCGCAGTATTGTCATTATTTTAACGATGTTGTGCTTTTTCTTTAGTATGTTGATCACAAATGATGTGGCGCTTATTACTTTTGTGCCGTTTACCTTTACGGTCCTTGATCTGCTTGGGCAGGAACAGAAAAAGAAGATGGTACTTCCGGTGGTGGTGATGCAGACGATTGCGGCTAATTTGGGCAGTATGCTGACGCCTATTGGGAATCCGCAAAATCTGTATTTATACGGAAAGGCTGGGTTGTCCATAGGTGAGTTCATTGGGCTGATGCTTCCCTTTACAGTGTTGTCGCTGGTGCTATTGCTTATCTGGGGCATGATCCAGGGCGGATTGGTCCAGGATAAAAACCTTATTCCGGCTAATGGCGCACAGGAAGATCCGGTACATTTGGGAAAAGCAGCAGTTCCTTTGGCAGGGTATCTTATCTTGTTTTTTGTCTGTCTTTTGGCGGTAGGACATATAATTCCGTGGCAGGCAGTGCTTGTTGCTGTGTTTCTTGCCGTGTTTTTTATGGATAGAAAAGTGCTTTTGGAAGTGGATTACCCATTACTTTTTACGTTTGCAGGATTCTTTATCTTTATCGGAAATATGGGGAGGATTCCTGTCTTTCGTGATTTCTTACAGCAGATCATTACCGGCAGGGAAGTGTATACTGCGGTGATCGCCAGCCAGGCAATCAGCAATGTGCCGGCGGCACTCCTTTTGTCCGGGTTTACGGAAAACTATAAAGAACTGATTATAGGAACGAACCTTGGAGGGCTTGGAACGCTGATTGCATCTATGGCAAGCCTGATTTCTTATAAATATGTCGCCAGGAGGGAGAGTGGGCGCAAAGGAGAGTACATCCTGCTTTTTACACTGGCGAACCTTGTCTTTCTGGCAGTGTTGATTGGATTTTTGGTTCTTACAGGGAGTCTTTGATTTCTAAATCTGCATGTGGCTGGATCAAAAAAGCTTACTGATCAGATATTGATAAATCTCCTGATTCTTTTTCTGCCAGTTGTCGCAAATGGAAATAGCGGTATCCTCGGAGGGCACTGTTAAAGTTATGTTAACCAAATCAGCCCCGTGGTCTTTGGCAATCAGTCTGGCATCGTATTCGCCGGATGCATTTTTGCTGTAATTTGCCAGAACGGATGCCTCATTCCGCATGGCAATCTTATGCTGGCGGAAAAAGCCGTCAACATCCGAGCGGATTCCCTCATTTAATTTACCCCTGAAGAAATTTAGAGTCTCTGTTCCTTCCTCCGTGATGCTAAGGTGTGTCCGGTTGCGGATGGATTTTGCGGTGATCAAGCCTGCATCGATCAATTCATTGAAGGTCTGCTGCAGAGTAAGAAAGTCTGTATATTCTTTTTCCAGGATAAAATCTCCAATCTGTGCTTTGGTGAGAGGAAAGTCAACACAGGAAAGCATATAAAGGACGATCAGTTTATAAAGGGTCAGTAAATCTTTTATCAGGTCTTGCATATTGCAGCCTCCGTTTGGTAAAATTTCCCCTGATAAGCATCAGTATCCCGCATTTTGCGGTGAAGGGAATTTAATAGGTTCCGTTTGTCGCTGCTAAAAGCAGGGGCAAGTAAGAGGGAGCGTTTGGCATCCCCGGTAAGGCGGTGGATTACGATATCCGGCCGCAGATGGGTGATACAAGTGATCAGCGTATCCAAATACAATTCCAGATTATTGATGGTCAAAATTTCGGGGGATTTTTCGTAAAGCTTTCCCAGATCTGTTCCTTTCAAAATATGAAGAAGCTGCAGTTTGATACCGGAAACAGGCGCCTGGTTTAAATAGGTAATAGTGTCAAGTATGTCTGATATAGTTTCACCAGGCAATCCCAGAATCACGTGGGTGATCACGGGAATATCTGCCTTGTGGAGTTTTTGAAGGCTTTTGGCAAAACAGGAGAGAGGGTAGCCGCGCCTGATGAAGGCAGCCGTACGCTCATGGATTGTCTGCAGTCCCAGCTCCACCCAGACAAATTTCGGTGCGTATTCTTTTCTTAATCGATCAAGCAGCTTTATTACTTCATCGGGCAGGGCATCGGGCCTTGTGGCAATAGATATCCCGGCACAAGAAGGCTCATTAAGTGCCAGGCGGTAAAGCCGGTCAAGGTAGGATACCGGGCCGTAAGTGTTGGTATAAGCCTGAAAATAAACAATATACCGCTTGGCAGCGGATTTGCCGGAGATAGATGCAATGCCATCCAAATAAGCCTGATGAAAGGCGGGCTCGGGATTTTCCCCTATTCGAAAGGGGCTGGCAAATTCCCCGCTGCCGCCGCTGCTGCAAAAGATACATCCTCTGGTGTCTAAAGTGCCGTCCCGGTTCGGACAGGTAAAGCCCGCATCAATGGAAACTTTATACAGTTTTTCTCCAAAGGTATTTTTGCAGTAAGCATTCAAAGAGTAGTAGGGCTTTTGGCACCAAAGATCCCCGGTCATTTCTGGATATGGGATTTTACTGCCTGGGCAACCACCTGTGCTACCTTCGGGTCAAAGGCCTCGGGCATGATATTGTTTTCGTTGAGCGCATCGTCAGGGACAAGGGAAGCAATTGCAAAGGCAGCCGCAAGCTTCATTTCTTCCGTGATCTGGGCAGCCCGTCCTTCTAAAGCTCCTTTGAAAATGCCCGGGAATGCTACTACGTTGTTGACCTGATTAGGGAAATCGCTGCGCCCTGTTCCTACAACCCTTGCGCCGGCAGCCTTGGCAAGGTCAGGCATGATCTCCGGTACAGGATTTGCCATGGCAAATAAAATGGCGTCATGGTTCATGGATGATACCATTTCTTTCGTGACGATACCGGGAGCTGAGACGCCTACGAAAATATCCGCTCCTTTAAGCGCATCAGCAAGAGAACCGGTCTCATTGTCTAAATTGGTGACTTCCGTCATTTTCTGCTGCATCCAGTTAAGCCCTTGTGTATCTTTGGATACAATGCCTGCTTTGTCGCACATGATAATACGAGGGAAACCGTAGGTAAGAAGTAATTTGGTAATGGCAACACCCGCGCTTCCCGCACCGTTTATCACTACCCGGCAATCTTCCTTTTTCTTTCCCACAACTTTAAGTGCATTGATGATGCCGGCCAAAACAACTATGGCCGTTCCGTGCTGGTCGTCATGGAAAACGGGGATGTTCAGAATTTTTTTCAGCCGCTCCTCAATTTCAAAGCACCTGGGGGCGCTGATATCCTCAAGGTTGATTCCGCCAAACCCTGGGGCAAGGTATGTGACCGCTTTGATGATCTCTTCGGTATCCTGGGTGTCCAAACAGATAGGAACTGCATTGACGCCGCCAAATTCTTTGAATAATACGGCTTTTCCCTCCATAACCGGCATTGCGGCGTAAGGGCCGATGTTCCCCAACCCCAAAACGGCGCTTCCGTCGGATATTACGGCTACGGTATTGGCTTTCATAGTGTATTTGTACGCCGCTTCCGGATCATTTGCGATAACCTTGCAGGGTTCCGCAACGCCGGGAGTGTAGGCTAAAGATAAGTCTTCTCTGGATTTCACAGGAGTCTTGGATATGGTTTCGAGTTTTCCGTTCCATTTTTCATGGAGCATGAGCGCTTTCTCGTTTGTAGTCATGATTTTTACCTCACTTTGATTCAGTCTGCCGGCAAAAACTGCCGATTTATTTATTTTATAATATTTTGTTTAAGGGTGCAAGAGAAAGGATTATTGTGAAACGGTATACAATGAATAAAATAGTCCATGCCTGCTGATCAAATTATCAAAAGTACCTTGCTCTGCCACTTTTCCATGGTTCAAAACAATGATCTCGTCATATTTTTTTAAGATACTTTCATCCAGCCTGTGAGTTACAGTAATGCAGGTAATATCCTTCATTGCTAAAACAGAGTTCATAATTGCATTTGCCGTTATTTCATCCAATGCGGCAGTAGCTTCATCCATCAGTAAAACGGATGTGTTTTGCAGCAATGCTCTGGCAATGGAAATCCTTTGTTTTTCACCGCCGGATAAAGCCCTCCCGTTTTCCCCGCAGACGTAATCCATGCCATGATTGGCAAGCAGTCCGGAAAGCCCTGCCGCAAGAAGCGCCGACCGGACTTCCTTGTCAGGGAAATCTTTGTAAAGTGTGACATTATGATAGATAGTATCGTTAAATACAAATACATTTTGATGCACAAGCGATATTGTTTGAAACAACGAGTCCGGGCGGATATGCCGCAGCTCGATTTTGTCGAACATAATGCTGCCGTCATAATTGTCATATGTCTGCATTAAAAGATTCAGCAGTGTGGTTTTACCTGAACCGGAACTGCCAACAATTGCGTATTTTCGTCCTGGTAAAAAATCAAGATTGATATGGTGTAAAATCTCTTTTTCATTTTCATAGCCAAATGACAGGCTGCGGATAGAAATACCATCTGTCAGGGTATGGGGGATTTCCTTGCCATCCACCTCATCCTGTCCGGATAAGAAATCGGATAATTTATCCATGATTGCTATGGCGGCTTTTCTGTTTGCGATAAGCGCAGGCATTCTTTCCAGCGGGGAAATGACAAATGTGACCAGCTGTAAAAAAACCAATACAATCCCCGGGGTGATCCCGGTTCCGGATACAGCCATCCATGCTCCGGCCACGAAAACGCCAAGCCGCATAACTACGCTGGCAGCGGTGCATAACAGATTGATATTTTCCTCGGAATACCGCCTTATAAACTTTATATGTTCGATCAGGTTGTTATCTGCTTCAAACCGCTTTTGGATTTCTTTTTCTGCCCGGAAACTTTTTATGACCGGCAGACCGGAGAGGATATCCTTTATAATCTCAACATAAGCGGCATTTCCTATGGAAACTTCCTTTTCGGCATTAGCTAGTTTTTTAGCAGGTGGAAGAGATACGATGAGCGGCAAAACGGAAAACAATATTGCTATAAGTGTCAGCGCAGGACTGTACCACAGCATTAAAATGAGTGCGCCAATAAAGCTTACACTGATATCGGCAATGGTAAGGATGCTGTCAAGGTAGTAGTCTTCAATTGTGCGCATATCGTTTGTTAAAGCGGATATCAGATTTCCTGTATTTTCATTGGATAGTGCGCCGATTTTCTTAGATAATATTTTGTCAAAAACACTGGCTTTGTATTGAGTCATTGCCGTTTGGAGAAATTTGGGCCTTGCCGTGCGGAACACGAAATACGCAGCCATAAAAACCGCAAAAGTTACAGTGGCGGTCAGTGTTACAAAAGTAAGCGATGTGGGGTCTTTGCCGGCCGCAATATCAATTATTTTCTGGAGCAGCCAGGAAACGATCAAGTTATATATACTGAGAATCACGATAGATGTAATTGCAATGGCAAGCCATGTTTTGCTATGTAAAAACAGCTGATGTCTTAATTGTTTTTTCATTATAATTCCTCCTGATCAATGTTTCACATAAAAATTCAGCCGCAGGGAAAAATTCCTTACGACCGAATATCAGGGCATAATAATCTATAATGAAATGATGCACCATATGATCAGTGAAAAGAATATTTACTTTCCTGCGAGGCGGCACAACAAATAGACGGTAGTCTCAACCGGGATAATGTATCCGAAAACTATTATTATGCCTAATATTTTTTAGCAGGAAATGTAAATCATCCTTTCACCCCTTTCGTTTTTTTAAATTATATCATTTCCGAGACGGGTTTTCAATCTTTACATGAAGATTTTCATGCTTTACATGGTGAAGAGAATATGGTATCCTAATGTAGTAATAAAAACTACATAGAGTGGTTATCATAAAAATACTAATGGTTTTGGAGGACGATATGAGTTATAAGATTATAGCGGACAGTTGTTGTGAATTTCCGGAAGAATACAGGAAAGATCCAAGGTTTCAGAGCATACCGCTTGAACTGATGGTGGAAGAGGAAGTCATTATAGACGATGAGACCTTTGACCAGGCCGATTTCCTTAGAAAGGTTGCGGCTTCCCCTAAATGTCCTAAGTCTGCATGTCCTTCTCCTGAGAAGTACATGGAAGCATACCGGACAGAAGCGGAAAATGTTTTTGTATTTACGTTGTCCTCCAAATTAAGCGGCAGCCATAACAGTGCGGAGCTAGGAAAGAAGCTTTATCATGAAAAGTATGGCGACAAAAATATTTATGTATGTGATTCCCAGTCAGCGAGCTGTGGGGAGACGCAGCTTGCAATGAAGGCGGCGCAGTGGTCGGAAGAAGGTCTTTCATTTGAGGAGATCTGTAAAAAGCTTGCCAGCTACCGGGATCATATGAATACTTATTTTGTGTTGGATAATCTGGAAACCCTTCGCAAAAACGGAAGGCTTTCCGGGGTTAAGGCGCTGGTCGCATCCACGCTTAGCATTAAGCCTGTGATGGGTGCGGATACCGGGGAAATCATCCAATTAGGGCAGAGTATAGGGATAAAGAAAGCCCTGGCAAAAATGGCGGAGATCGTGGCAAAGGAAGCCGTCCATCCGGAAGAAAAAATGCTGATGATCACCCACTGCAACTGTAAAGACCGCGCAGAAAGCGTGAAAAAGATGATTCTGGAGAAGATTAAGGTAAAAGGCACCCTTGTGATGGATACCAAAGGAGTCAGCAGTATGTATGCCAATGACGGCGGAGTGATTGTTACACTGTAAAGATGCGCTGGGTTACTGCATCCAATACAACCTCCTGGCCAATATGAAATCCCTATTTCAAATGATTCATGTTGAAATCTTCATTTTTTAAACTGCGGTAACGCCTGCCTTTTTGTGCCGTAAATTTCAGCACGCAGTAATCGGGATCCGTTACGCCGCCGGGGTAATACATGGTGTCGCCGTCCTGCCATAGTTCTTGTTTGATATCCAAATCCTGCAAGACCTCCATCATTCCAATCAGCATGATGCCCTCATAGCAAAAGGGCCCCCGCTGATAAAAGTAAAGGCTTGCTTTAGGGTTTTTCAGATACTGCTGTGTGCGCATAGATGATGTGTTGGTTGAGAGGTAAAAGCAGTTCCCGTCTATCTTGCGGGGCGTAAACATGGCTTTGATGTTGGGAAAGCCTTCCCCGTCCACGGAAGATACGAATGCTGTCTTTTGTTTCCTGATAAATTCAATCAGATGCTTTCTCGTCATGTGATCAATCCCCCTTTTCTGCTTTGGTGAGAGTATCTAATATTCTGCCAGGAAAATGATGGCCTGGCGGCTGCTGATTCGGATATTGCTTTCCATATCGGCTTTTCCAATTGCGTCATATCAGAATAGTTCTATATAGAATAATTATATTGTACCAAACCGCTAGCGCGGTGGCTAGCCCTAGGTACGTGATTCCACTACTTTTTCAAAATTTTTTCGTTTTCTCAAAATAAAAGTAGCAGTTTTTTGGTTTATGTTGTATTGTTGAGTTACCACACACAACTGCAA
>CAJULP010000080.1 GCA_910587295.1 uncultured Lachnospiraceae bacterium
AAGGAGCTTC
The DNA here is from genome assembly GCA_910587295.1 of uncultured Lachnospiraceae bacterium. Classification (GTDB taxonomy): domain Bacteria; phylum Bacillota; class Clostridia; order Lachnospirales; family Lachnospiraceae; genus Suilimivivens. Next base: position 11 of record CAJULP010000080.1, read on the forward strand.
GCCGCAAATTTTTTCATGTTTGTCAAGTGTTTTAGAGAAAAAAGTTACAAAAAAAAGAGCAGGGTACATATTTCTATATACCTTGCTCTGTAAGGAGCGTCACTGCTGATGCCTTAACTAAATGACATTGACTTCAAGACAGCCTCCTTCCTGCGCACCGGATAAAAATATCTTCCAGCGTCGGCTCCTTGGAGTGGATACTGATCAACTCATCATATGGAAAAGGAATCCCTGATTTCAGCTCCGGCGTCTCCATAGTTTTTTCTTCTCTCCTGCCCTGATACAGATAACAGACAGCAATCCTATGGCTGCTGTTTTGTTCTTTCAGATTTCTCGGTGTATCAAGTGCAACAATATTCCCATTAGTGATAAAAGCCACTCTGTCACAAAGCAGATCGGCATCCAGCATATTATGAGTCGTTACGAATACTGTTGTTCCCTTCTGGCGTTCTTTTTCTATGATCCTGCGGAAGAGAACGGCCCCGGCAGGATCAAGGCCGCTGGTGGGCTCATCCAGAAACAGAAGTTTCGGACTGCTGATCAAAGCCCTTGCCATACTGACACGCTGACGCATCCCCTTGGAGTAAGATGACACCGGTTTCCTTAAAAAATCTTTTTTAAACTCCAGTTCATCAAGCACTTCTTCCACATCCCGAAGCTGTTTTTTGGGATAGAAAGACGAAAAGTAACGCAGGTTGTCAAGAGCGCTTAAATTGGCGTACAAATAGGGAAACTCAAACAAAACGCCAATTTCCCGGAAAAATTCCCGTGTGTGCACCTCCCTTAAATCTTTTCCGAACAAAGACACCGTACCGCCATGTCCTTTCAGAATACCGGTCAGTATCTTCTGGGTTGTGGACTTTCCGGAGCCGTTTGGCCCCAGAAATCCAAAAATCTCCCCATCTTCCACGGCGAAGTTCAGGCCATGTAATGCCTGTTTGTCCTTTCCATAAGAAAAAGTCAGATTCTTTACTTCAATCATTCTTCATTCCCCCATTTCCCATGTTGATCCTTTTCTTTTGATGAGGTAAGAATAAAAAAAGCCATTGAAGTCCATGTGAAATCGGCGTGAAGTTGGTGTGAAATCTTTTGATACGATAAGAAAAAGCCTCCATTTCTTTTCAGAAACAAAAGCCTTTTTGTACAGTTTACTTTATAATAGGAATAGAAAAATAGAACACCACCCCGTCCTGCCTGTTTAAAGCGCCATATGTCAAGTGCTGCATGGAAAGGATCTGTGCCACAATAGCCAGCCCTAACCCTGATCCACTGTATTTTATATTTTTATCACGATAAAATTTCGTCCAGATCTTGGAGAGATTTTCCTGGGAGATAGTATGTCCTTGATTATAAATGGAAAAATTAAGCATACCATCCCGTTCCATAAGCGAAAGTTTCAAAATGCCGCCCGGCCGGACATTTCGCTTTGCATTGACGATCAGATTGTTAAGCACCTGCTCCATCCTGCTTTTATCGGTATTGACATAGACAGGCAGTTCCGGCAGTTCATATTGGAGATTAAAATCAGCATCCGGCGTATCAATCAGCAATCGTCCAGCAACAGTTTCCAGAAATTCAACAAATTCAAATCGTTCCGGATACAGCCCGGCAGCTCCGTTTTCCAGTGCGGATAAGTCAAGCAGCGTGGCGATCAGGCTTCCCATACGTTCCGTTTCTTTTATTATGACTTCATAGTACTTCTGCCTTTTCGCTTCATCTTCTTCATCCTGCAATCCTTCCGTATAAGCCCGAATCACTCCCAGAGGCGTTTTCATTTCGTGTGAAAGGTTGTCTGCCAGTTCTTTGCGCTCAGAGAGCAGACGCTTTTTTTGTTCCACGTCCTGCTCCAGCTTTTGGTTGACACGCTCCAGCTCCTCGAATGCTTTCTGCAAGTTTTGAGCCATAACATTCAGACTATGGGAAAGCTCCCCAAACTCATCGTTCCCGGATACCCCGCAAAAATGCGAGAAGTCTAACTCCGCCATACGGCCGGCAGCTTCATTTAATTCAGACACGGGTTTTGAGATAAACCGGGCCATCCACAGATCAATCGCACAGATTAAGAGGACAACAAATATCAGCCAGATCATAAGAGAAACATCTGCGTTTAACGGCAGCCTGGTAAAAAACACATAGGATAATATCAGAATAACTCCCATCAGTTTAGAAGCCAGCAGTATTTTTTTCCGAATGGTAAAAATATTCATATGCTCACTTATTTTCATGCTGTCACCTCAAATTTGTAACCGGACCGAATCAGTGTGACGATATGCCTGCCTTCCTCCCCCAATTTTTGACGGAGAGTTTTAATATGCGTATCCACGGTCCTGGTGGTTCCCTCAAAATCATATCCCCATATCCGGTTCAGTAATTGTTCCCGGCTGAAGATCTGGCCTGGATTTGACATAAGGAAATAAAGCAGTTCATATTCCTTGTAGGTCAAGGCGATCTCCTGCCCCTCCAGAAAAACCTTATGGGCAGACGGAACGATGGAAATTTTTCCACCATTCACACTGTTTATGGCATTTAAGTTGTCCGCCAAAAGAGCAGAAGAACGGCGCAGCAAGGCATTTGTCTTCGCCAGCAGCACTTTCGGACTGAAAGGTTTTGTCATATAGTCATCCGCACCAAGGTCATAACCTTTTAATTTGTCGTCTTCATTGCTTTTCGCCGTTAACATGATAATAGGGATACTGCTCATTTCCCTTGCCATCTTACAGACGGAAAATCCATCAAGATGAGGCATCATAATATCCAATATCATCAGATCCATAGGATTATTTTTCAATGCCAGCAACGCATCCATACCGTCATCAGCCGTAAAACAGGTGTGTCCGCCGCGCCGCATATATTCAGCGATGATTTCCTGCATATTCTTTTCATCTTCAACAATTAGAATTTTCGCCACAATTTGATTCCTCTTTCATTAACTTTCCCTGCCCGCACATGCCCAATAGGGCAGCCATTTACATCTCCTTAATCCCGCTTTTACCAATCCTCAATACCGTCCACTCGTGGACTTCTGTCAGATTGCGCCTTTGGAAGCAAAAATGGTCCTTCCCACAGCAGACTTCCACCTCAAACGACACATCTTTCGAGTCCTTAGAATAATCATGGACCTCTACAACATAATCCAACTCTGTCCACTTCGAAATCCGGATCGTTTCCGGCCCCCATCCTTGTGTCACATCTTTATCCAGATATGCATAAGGCATAGCATTTTCGTTTCCTCTATTTTCAAAATAAATATGATCCATTTCCTCTGGGGCCCCTATGATACGCAGATGCAGATCAAGATCTTTAGGATGTTCCCCCCATTTAAGCTGTATCAAACAAGGTTTCTGAAGATCACCCCATGGATATAGATAATCTCTATCTTCTCTCGCTTTATTACGGTAATATTCCAGCACTGATTCCCGCAGCTTTTCCTTAAATTCCTTTGCCTGAAGAGAGCCCGGCCGCATCAGGGAAAAGCCTGCCGCCCTGGATTTTGTCCTTTCATCCCCTATCCCTTCACATACTTCTTGCGGAACCATCCCATAACCTGCCAGCATGATGACAGCCTTGGGCCTGCCGCCTGCATAATCAATGATTGCATCCCTGAAGTTCTTTCGATTAGGTTTTTCATATTGTTTACACTCAACAACCACAACCGTATTGTCAGGATCCATAACAGGACTTGTTGCAAGAGTATAATCCGGCTGGATTGCATTTTTTCTCCCATTTCCCACCAGATTTTTTGCATTTGTCCGAAGCTCCGCCCAGAATTCCAATGGAGGACATAAACCGGTGCAGGTGGCAAAGTGGGAGCCTCCAAAAGAAAAGGACAGCGTATTGTCCTTGACCTGAAATTTGATATCCCTGTTCCCAAGCGCCTCCACAATCTGTGTCGATACCCACGCAGAGTACAATTCGTAACGTTTTTTCCAGAATGGCAGATTTAAAATCTCAATCAAGTTGTCCACAATCTGCATTGTTTCCACTTTTACCGTATCCACAGTCAAAAAGTACCGCTCAAGATCATCCGCTATTTCTTCTGCTAATTTTGTCTTTTTATCAATTTGCAGACGCTGAAGCTTGTCCGCCGTATCTGCCACTGCTTCCAAAAACAGACAGGTCCAGCAGTCCTGTTCCGCTGCCCAAAATGGATCCCTATTGCTTCGATCGCACGCATCCCCGACGCTCTGACGCCGGCCTTTGGCCTCATCATAAATCTGTCTGTATCCAGCAACTGCCGTTTCAAATATATCCCAGCATCTGGCAGTCAATGTATCCAGACGAGGCTCTCCCATTGACGGTCTTTCAGGTACAAAATCCGGCCATTTATCCTTTGAACGATATTCCTCGATCCATAGACAGATATCGTCCTGCCCGATATGCGTTTTATTCCTGATCATCCCATCTCGTCTATAAGCATTTACCATCTTCCATAACTCTTTTGGTATCTGGGTTTCCACTATCCGGCAGGCTTGTTCCGTCATTTTTTCATATTGCCTGAAATTCTCTAAATCAAAATCCAGTGTATCGTCCATAGATCCAAATTCCATATGTATCCTTAGGTTATAATCTCCCTGCCCTGCTGATGCCTTCTCAAACATTTTCAATAGATCGCACATCATCTGCGAAAAGGGCTGCATAGCGGTCAGGATGGCCATCAATAATTTCTCTACAGGTATCTCTTTTTGCCCCAAGTTTTTTCTGATACTTACCGTATCTGGCAATGACAACTTCTCCCGTATCTGTTTTTCCAGCTCTTTGTCATAAAAATCTTTTTTCAGATTAGAGGCTTTTTCAAAAGCATCCCATAAATCCACTGCAGTTTCTATTTTCACGCTTTTTGCTTTATCTGACTGTTTCAAAATATGCGCCCCTTCCTTACATGTCCTTATCATACTCCTGTAATAATATGCTTTTTCAGTATACCATAAATCATATGGACTAACCTACAAATCTTATAGAAAACTTTCTATATAACCTGCCCTCTTCGGTACTTAAATTCACATTTTGCGAACTTTTATTCCTTTTTCATTTTTCCATATGATAAACTATAGCGTAACATGAAATTCAAAAGGAGACATTACTTATGAACAGCTTGCAAAAATATGTAGAAATTTACTTAGGATTTTGCCAGACTCAAAAACGGTTAAATGAAAAAACCCTGCACGCATACAAGATTGATCTGACCCAATTCTGTCAATATATCCATCCAATTGATATCTCGGAAATCACCCCGGAAATATTGGAAGGTTTCATTGCCTATCTTCACAAACAATACCAGCCCAAAACGGTAAAAAGGAAAATAGCGTCACTAAAAGCCCTCTTCCGCTATTTTGAATATAAGGAGTTGATCAGTCAAAATCCGTTTAACAGGATACAGGTCAAATTCCGTGAGCCTGCACTTTTACCTAAAACAATCCCACTTTATACCGTAGAGGCATTTTTATCTACTATTTATAAACAGGCATCAAACGCCCGGACAGATTACCAAAAACGGAACGCTTTAAGAGATGCCGCCGTAATAGAACTGCTCTTTGCCACAGGAATACGGATTTCAGAGCTTTGCTCCCTGAATGTGGACGACGTGAATCTGCATGACAGGACTGTTTTAATCTACGGAAAAGGATCCAGAGAAAGAAAAGTTCAAATCGGAAGTGACGATGTTATCAGTATCTTAAGTAAATATAAAAATAACTATGCGGAAGAAATACGATGCTGCCGGTACTTCTTTGTCAATCAAAGCGGAAGGCGGTTATCAGAGCAATCTGTCCGCAGGATGATCAATAACTATACCTCCCTTGCGGCAATAGATCTACATATCACGCCACATATGTTCCGCCATACTTTTGCCACTAGCCTTTTGGAAGCGGACGTTGACATCCGGTATATTCAGGAAATATTGGGGCATAGCTCGATTACCGTTACGGAAATATATACCCACGTCGCTATGTCAAAGCAAAGAGATATCCTTACCACAAAACATCCCAGAAAAGACTTTCATATTTAGGGATAAGGCATCCATCTAGGAGAGTGATTTAGATGGATGTTTTTTATTGATTTGATTGATAATTTCTTATTATCGGTCAGATGTAATGAAGGATAATTCCCGATTATTTGGGGTTGGGAAATTGTTGGTATTGTGAAATACATTCGAGATTTTCAAGTAAAAGATATATGATTGTTATTATATCACTATTATATTACGACTTTTTCGTACAAAATTATATATTGCTTTTATATACTAAGGAGAAAACAGCATGATATTGGGCATAATTGGACAATCATTGTTAGAAGCCGCAGCGCAGACTTTTGTTGGAGCAGTAGCGGGATATACTTTTGATAAAATAAAAAATAATATTTATAAAGACAATTCTTTTGATGGAGCATTTGATTTATGGCAAAGAGGAATCCATTGTCACAATGTTACATATGATGATACGATTGCTTTCGATGGATTGCTTTCACCCTATGTACAACTTTTTCCCCGTGATCCATATGAAAATGCAGTTAGGTGGAATTCCTTATATAGTTTTGAAGGACAGATTGATGCTAAAGAATTTAGTAATTTAGAGTTTTACGCTGGTTCAGATGAAACAATACGTACTGGCGCACTAAATGGTGAAACATTAGTAGGTCTGTATAATAGATATGGGTATATAGGGGAGGGAATACTGGGGGTAATTTCAACTTCATACTTACTAAAGCATATTCCAGAGTTTTTTTCAGAAGATTTTTATGGAAAGCATGTTAGAATTACTGCAACTTTAGCTAAATGTCCTGCTCAGCATGGTTTTGTCGCCCAAGGCATGTTTCAAAAAGCTGGTTTAGTTTTGAATACTGAACAATATAAGGAGATTCCTTATTTGAAAATTAACTCAATTAAATTATATAGAAAAGAACGTGATAATATATGTTCTTTATTAGGTTCTCCTTGGGCAGCAACATCTCAAACTAAAGAACCATATTTAGTACAATATGGCTACATAAGCAACCACAAAGAACTTAATTCATGTATCAGCAGAATTATAGAATCTCCTTCATGGAATAATGTTAAAGTTTATTATGATGCAATAAAAGTTCCGTCACCATCACTGAGTTTTACAAAGCAATTCATTTTATAATATATTTTTTATATATGGTGGCAAATATAAATAAAAAGGTATATTTTCAGGAGAGAAAAAATAAAAAGGTGTGTTTTCTTTAGTGATGCATTCTTTCTGAAATAGATTGTGGGTCGCTTTGCAGTACTGTGAGATATTGGAATTTTTCCCCCATATCGTCTCTATATGCAATATTCCAGGATATTCTGGTACGGCAACTAATGATAGTGCTATATTTCCAACTTCCTTTATTTTTTGTATGGAATCATGTGTAATGCTTCCGTCAAAGATATGGCGATAAATAATATCAACACATACTCCCTCAACTGTTAACATACTGTTCAATTTTTGGTACAAAGAAAAATCATTTTTTTTGCTTTCATTTAGCAAATTAAAACAATCATTGATAATGACATCATATTTTTCTGCTACATTTTGGATATACGCAATACCATCGTGTTCTATAAAGTGAAAGCGAAGGTCTTTTTTTACCATTTTGGCATGTGAATAGTATTTTTCCATCAAATCAAGCACTGAGTGATCATGATCACATAAAACAACCTTTTTGATAGAAGGATACTTTAAAATTTCATGTGCGGCAAAAAGTGATCCTCCTCCAATAATAAGTGCTGTTTTGGGTTCGGCACAAAAACTTACTGGCAAATGTACAAGCAGTTCGTGATATAAGCATTGATACCTTTCGATATGTTGAATTTCATTATTTATTGTCAATATTAGACCTAAAAGGGGGTGACTATATATTTTCACCTTTTGCTTTTCCGTAATAATGTCCTCTAATATCTCTAATTCATCCAAATACAGGCTAATAGTTTCTTTCTCATAGAAATGCATTTTTCTGTAATCCTTTTTTACCTGATAATCTCGAATGTATTTCACAATACCAACAATTTCCCAACCCCAAATAATCGGGAATTATCCTTCATTACATCTGACCGATAATAAGAAATTATCAATCACTCTTAACCACACCAGCAATTTTGCATTTTATCAATCCATAATTCTTTCAAGCAAAACCATCCCTGGTCATCTTCCAAATTTTTCTCAATGTTTAGAATAAATTATAACACGCAAACCGCAAAAAATCATTAATTTCTACCTTTTTTTAGCAATAACATACTCAAAAGAATGATAGTTCCTATCAGTATTCTGGCAAAACCACGCAATACTTTATTTATCCAACTTATTATCCTTCCTTCATATAAATGCACAGTTCGTTAATAGGTACTTTAGTGCTTTTATCATTTTAAAACAAATGCACTTTAATCTACATTTATCCTGCCGGACAATCACTTTCGTTTTTGATCCAAAGAACCCCGCAAAAATTTCTCCTCTGGTTTGGCCCGTCGTTCACTCTCCATCCACAGGCGGTCTCTCCTTCCCCTTGGTCAGGTAAAACCTGTCATACCGCATACCGGACGCAAGGGCATACACGGAAAATACATGCTCTCCCGGCTGCAGTTCGATCACCGCCACCGGAACCCAGCGGTAAATCTGCTCCGCCTCGTAACGCCATAATCTCCCTTTTTGGTACAGCGCTTCCTCAGGCAGTATATCGCCGTCAAAACCCACCGCAAAAACCCCTTCTTCCTGCACATTGAACTTCGAAAGCATCCAAAGGGTATATTGGCCGCCCTGGCAGAAAATACGATAATTTAAACAGGGGGCTTCCTTGGCCTCCCAGCTTAACCCCGGAGTCCTGATGTACATGGCAAGGCCGCTCCTTCCATGGGATTCACTGCCGCAATGCCGCCAGATACCGCTGCTCCAGGCAAAATCACTTTGTGCCAGTGCCATGGCCGCATCTATCTTTACCGTACCGTCCTGCTCCGTAAACAGGCTGCTTCCCTGCTCCAAATACCAGTCCGGCTTCACCTTTTTTCCATGATCCCGTGCCTGTACCATCAGACAGGAGGACCCAAGGTCATCCCCCTTTCCCTCCATCAACGCATAAACAAGCGCTGCCTGACGGCGGAATTTGGCTCCCGCCGCATCCGGACAATTCCCCGACTCATAAAACACCGGTCTGGGAAGCAGGCTGCATTCCCCGTAAAACTCATCACACCACCCGGAAACATCCCAATCCCTGGGCAGCGGCTGGCTGCCCCTGATTCCGGCCAGGTTATTTTCCTTCCGCATTTTCGTATAAATCATCATACGGGAAAAGGCAAAATACCGGTCTATCGCCCACACATAAAGGCTGTGTGCTCCCGGTTCCGCCATTGGGAGCTTTACATACAGACGATCTACGTTGTTCAGCACATTAATCTTCCAGTCTCCCCGCCACTCGTCATTGGAAAAAGATTCCGCAACCTGCACCGGGCCATCATCTAAGGATATCCCAATCCGAATCCTGCCTACGGAATTTAAAGAAGGGAAGCGATGGATTTCCAGCAAAAACTCTCCCCTGCTCTCCACCGCAAACCGGCAGCGCATAGGCTCTGCCTTCTCCCCCGGCTCCCTCCGGACGCAGGCTTCCGCCAGATCCCCCTGCAAACGCCCAAGCCTTGGAATCCGTTTGAAATCCCCGGATGCATCTCCAACAAGGCACTGCCCTGCTTCTAGCACCACCAATCCGTCTTCCTCCAAGGCACATAAGGGAATTTCGGAGACGTTCTCCCGCATTCCTTCCCGAATGCCCGCCCTCTCCAACATAAACACCGGCTTTACCGTGCTGACCGGGATGATATGCACGCTGTCCGTTCCGGGCTTTGCCAAACCATCGGAAAAGACAGGGCAGCAGCACACCCGGATTTCTCCCTGCCGGTTTTCGGAGACCTCCGGCACGCTCACTAAAATCCTTTTCTCTCCACGTACCAAAACCTGCTTTTCGGAAAGCCCGACCCACTCCGGCGCTTCCAGCCGCACCGCCAATTCCCCGGTTCCCGTATTGCCAATCTCGACCCACTTTTCCCTGGGCGTCACAAAACGAAGCTCTTTTTCCTCATTCCAGACGTCCACCCGCATGGATGGCGGTCCTTCTATTTTTAAAGGCGGGGTGCACACCGGCATCATGGCCGCCCGCGGTGGCGGGAAACCCTCAGGATCCAAAATCCCGTTCCACTTGCCGCCGCACATCACATGGTTATAATAATGCAGCATCCTTCTTCTCGCGTCTTCCGCTTCCCTCGACTTGTCCGTGTAAAGAGCCGCTGCCTGCATGTTCCCCCGGTCATACATAAGCGTACTCCTGTCACCGTAATAATACGAAAGGTTCGTGAAATATGCCGCATGGATCCGCATCAGCACCAACTGGAAAAAGGCTGCCTTTTCCTCATCAGGCAGCTTCCGGTACAGATAGTTCCCTTTTGCAAATAATTGTTCATAACGATGGATACGCAAAGAAGCCTCATCCCCGTAAGCAGTCTGGGAAAAGGCGTCATAATCCATATTTTCCACTTTCCGCACATTGGTAAGCTGGGAAAAGTCATTTAACAGGACGGAAACCTGCTCCCCGATCTTTCCGGTAAACATATGGTCGATCCAGTCCGTTACAAAATCTTCCACATTTTCTGTCAATGCTCCCGGTTTCCCGATTTCCCACGCAAGCCTTAAAAAGAAAGTGATCTCCTGCTCTAAAGGCTTTACAGCGCCGCTGTTTAACACCCAGAGCTTCCTAATTCCCTCATCCCACGCTTTTTGCAGCTCATTCCTTGTATGCGCAAGCGGGATAGAGTTCAAAAATACATAAGACATGCTTGGCGGCGCCCAATAAGAATTGTGATAGTAAATCCCGTTGCCGCCTTTCCGCTCTTTTTCCTTTTCGGAAGGAAAGCGCCGGATATATCCATAATTGTCATTGGCCCATACCAGTGTCATATCCTCCGGTATCCTAAGCCCATGGTCGTACAGATCCAGCACTTCCTTATAGGGGATAAAAGTCATCATGGCCTCATGCCCCAGCGTATGTTTCAGAATCTCCCTCTGGTCCCCAATGATCTTTTCCAAAAGCTCTATTTTTGCATTCCGGGCTTCTTCTTCTGTTTTTCCTTTCAAATTTTTCGTTTCAAAGCCGGAATCATGTATCCCCCTCATGCCAAGGGTGTAGCACACTTCAAAATCCCGGTTCTGCTCCACGCTTTCTTTCCAGTATTCTTTCAGGATCTCCCGGTTTCTTCCTTCGATCGAATAATCATAAACCGCATCATGATATCCTTTTTTCGTGATCCAGGGGATCCATTCCCGGTTGTTAGAGCGCATCAGCATATCACAGTGGGAAGTTCCCACCACGATCCCCATCCGCTCTGCCAATGCCCCGTTTTCCGGCGTCAGGTTAAAAGAGTTCACATGCATGGCAGGCCAGATATAATTAGACTTAAGCCGCAGCAAAAGCTCGAAAATTTTCTCGTAACTCTTTACGCCGATGGTAGACTCCCCCATATGATTCTGTACCCAAGCCTCCAGTTCTTCCTCATCGTTGATAAAAATTCCCCGATATTCCACCGAAGGCCAGTTCCTTTGGCAATACTCATCTTCCAGCCAAATTTCCGTCTTTTCCTTGACCGGCACATCCGCAAAAAAGTACCACGGGGAAACCCCCATCCACTCACAAATAGTATAGATCCCGCAGATCGTTCCCCTCCGGTCCGTTCCGGTGATAGAAAGCCTGCCCTCCTCTACCTTTAACTGATATGCTTCCTTATGCGGGATGCCGCTCTTATCCTGCATCAGCTCCCATCCGGTATGGGTTTCCCGGTCCTCATCCGTAAGGGTATGGATAGCAATCACGGATCCGCCTGCCGCCAAAATCGGCAGCTCCTTCCCTGTCTGCCTGTATACCTTCACTCCCGGCAGCACCTTCTTTACATCTGTTTCCAAATTGGCTATGGCAATCCGCACTGCCTCAGGCTCCCTGTCACTGTAACACAAAACCACGTTTTGTCCTGCCCTGATCCGAAATCCCATGATCATCCCCATGCCTTTCCCGCATGAGCCTTTCCCGTGCGGGAACGGACTGCGTTCTCATCCCAATGTTCTTTCGAGAAATTAACCCTTTCGCTTCTCAAAAAAACTATCAATATTGCCCTTGATCTCATCAGGCTTTAAGTACTTTAACAGGTATCCTGCAGGCCGTAAGGCCATGACCTTTTTTACACTTTCCGGGTCGCCCCTTCCGGTCAGGAAGATCACCGGGATGTCGTCAAATGACTTGTCAGAACGGAGCATCTCCAGAGTCTGCCTTCCGTCGCAGACCGGCATCTCGTAATCAAGAAGCACCAGGTCAGGCCGGTTCAATGTGATGGCCCTGATTGCCGCAATTCCGGAATCCACCAGTGAAACCTCATAGTCTTTGCCAAGCAGCTCCTTCATGGCCTGGCGTATGGTCATGGAATCGTCCACCAAAAGGATCTTTTTCCTTGCGTTTTCCCCACTCTGTTTTTCCCTCTTCATAAGGTACTTCTCAACTTCCGACATGGCGTTTTCCGCCCCGATCGGCGTTCCCACACCGCTTTCCAGCAAATGAGGGGCAATCATACAGTAAGAAAAGTATCCTTCACCGGTGTTATACAAAAGGCTTACCTGAAGTTTTTCCTTCTCGATCACTTTTTGGAACTGCTCATAGGACAAAAGCTTTTCCGCCTTAAGCTCATAATCTTCCATAGACGGGAAGCACTCCATGATGCGCCCTACAAACTGCTTTGCCGTATATCTGGCGGCATGAACCAACATACTGTCCAACTTATTTGAATGGAGCCCCATCGCTTTTCCTACCGTATTGATCAGCAGCTTTTCTTCAAAGACCATAAACACCTGCTGACGCTTTTTGTCCTGCTCCCTCCCGTAGACCAAATAGTAGTACACGCCTTTCCCAAACCGCTCTCCATGATAGGAATCACTGACCACCTGAGACTCTAAATGGAACATATCAAACACAAGCTCCGAGATCACCTTCTTCATTGCGGCAAGCTCTTCACCCGGCAAAAGGCCTTCCCACTTTCTTACACTCTTTCCCGTAATGGACAGGTCTTCTGACAGCGTATGCCCGATCAGCCACCCGCTGCACACCCCCAGAAAATGATCCACCGCATCCGGCGCGTATCCGGTCTCCTCAAGCTCCCGCTCCAATGCCGGAAGCGTGTTTTCCCTGAAACTCCTATGTATATGGCTGTGCTGTTCAAGCCCTTCGTAACCGATAGACTCCATGTAAGCTTCTTCATCCGCAAAATGCTTCATGGCATGTCCCTTAAAATATTTTACCCCTTCCTGACATGCAAACCGGCCGTTTGCATCCTCCTTATTGAGGGTAAAAAGCTTATTGATGACCTTAAAAAGCCGCTGGTGTTCTTTATCGATGACCTCTACTCCGATATTAAACTCTTCCCGCCATACAAATTGGGTGTCCATGTTAAAAACCTCCTTATCGTTTCTTATTCCGTACTGGCATTTTCCCAAAATATATTCTTCTATTTATTATAGCCACCAAGTTTCAAAAGTGCAATCTCAAAATCCTCCCCGCCTTAACATTTTCCCACTCTCCGGGCTTGCCTTTTCCCCTTTCCTACTATAAAATATAACCAACATTACGGAAAGGAATCATACAAATGAACCTTCACTTTTTAGGCGGCGCCATGGAAATTGGCGGAAGCTGCATTTATCTGAAGATCGCAGGGAAGGGAATCCTTATGGACTCCGGAATCAGGCAGTCCGGCCAGAAAGACCCTATCCCTGACTTCCGCACTTTGCAGGAACAGGGCGGCGTTGACGCTATCTTATTAAGCCATGCCCACATGGACCACATCGGAACTCTCCCCATTATCAGCAAGGCTTACCCCGGCGCACCCATTTACATGACTGCCATGACCGCCGACCTGACGCGGGTTCTTTTATATGACAGTTTAAAGATCATGAATAACCGGGAAGGAGAAATCCCCCACTATTCGGAACAGGATGTATTATCCATGTTAAACCGCATCCATCCTGTGGGCTACCAGACACCCTTCCCCATTTTAGAAGGCTTTACCCTGACCTTTTACCCGGCGGGGCATATTGCGGGGGCAGCCTGCATTTACCTGGTCACGGAAGAAGGCACACTGTTTTATTCCGGAGATTTCTCCGCCTTTTCCCAGCGCACCATCGAAGGGATCAGCATCCCCAAGCTGCGCCCGGACATTGCCATCGTGGAGACCACCTACGGAAACCGCCTCCACGCTAACAGGCAGTTGGAGGAAAAGCGGCTGGTGGAACTGGTCCGGGAGTGCGTGGAACAAAAGAAAAAAATACTGATCCCGGCCTTTGCGTTAGGCCGCGCCCAGGAAGTCCTTTTGATCCTGCGCGCCGCTATCCAAAATAAAGACCTGCCGGCCGTGCCCGTTTACGTTGACGGCATGGTCCGGGATATCAACCGCATGTACACCCGGAACCCTTCTTATCTGAAAAACGCCCTGGCCAAACGCATTTTAAAGGGCAATGAACCTTTTTATACCAAAGAAATACAGGCTGTCGCGCCTGCTCAGAAAAGAGAAGAATTACTATCCGGCGATGGCCCTGCCATCTTCCTTTCCAGCTCCGGTATGCTCACCGGCGGGCCCAGCGTCCAATACGCAAAGCACCTTGCACCGTCGGAAAATGCCTGCATCATCATCACCGGTTATCAGGACGAGGAATCCCCCGGACGCCAGCTTTTAAACCTTCTGGAAAACCCGGAAGGGGCCAGACTTTCCCTAAACGGAAGCAGCTTCCCTGTCAAATGCCGGATCGAACAGGTAGGACTTTCCGCCCACGGGGATAAATTTGAGATCATAAACCTGTTGGAACGGCTCTCTCCACGGCATGTCTATCTGGTACACGGAAACCCGGACGCCATGGAAGAGCTGGGCAGAGAACTGGCATCCCAGGATTACCGCAGGCAGGTGTATCTGCCGGAATGCGGGCAGAGTTATGAATTTACCCTCCGAAGCAAAAGAAAGCAGGCGTCCTTTGTTCCTTCCTTTACCCTGCAAAAAACTTCCGCCTATGCCAAGGCAGACGAAAAGCTTCTCTGGGAATACTGGCGGGAACATTACCCGGAAAGATGTTTTTCCGTATCCCAGCTTGCCCATATCTGGCATGGCCGGGCGGTATCGGACGATGCCATCCTGCAATCCATGCAAAAAGCCCTTACCGGGAGCTGTTACTTTTCGCCTAACGCCAGACGGCTGTTTCTCTGGGATGCCAACACTCCGGAAGAGCTGGCGGCATTACAGGCTCCTAAGGAATTGACCCAGCAGGAACTTTCGGTACAAATAGAAATTGCTTTTGCCCAGTTCCCCTTCAAAAAGGCCGGCTACCACAACGACCGCCGGGAGGTGCTCCTTCAATTTGACTACCCGGACGCCATAGATATGAAAAGTTTTAATGCCGCTGCCGCCGCCTTTTTTCAGGCAACCGGCTGGACGGCGCTGAAAAACCCTGCCACCAACCACAACGCCGTATCCTTCCTTCTTACTTCTTTGTTCGGGGAAAGGGTCACCAAGATTTCATATCACTTAGACCAAAAGAGCTACGCCGTTACTCTGGCCGGGGATTTCATGGCCAAAGATCCGGAAGCTGCCAAAAAATTTCAGGACACCACAGGATGGAGCCTTTTGATCAACGGCAGACCACTCCATCCCGCCGCTGACCGTTTTTCTTTATCCGCTTTTGACGAATCCGGAATGATGCCTGCCCAAAAAGAAGGCCTCTTTTATCCCCAGTCAAAAAACGGGGAAACGATCGAACAAAACCTTGCTTTTTCCTGTATTGACCAGGCTTTTGAAGACCTGCTCCACCGGCCGGATAAAAAAAGCCTGAAGCAGGATGCCACGGGCCGGATCCCTAACGGGAAATATCTGGAAATAAGCTTTATCTCTCCTTCGGTAGGGCTGCGGTATCAGGAGAAACTACAGGATCTGGCCGACCGGACCGGCTGGTGCATCGGTATCGGGGATAAAGTCAACCAAAATGAACTATTTAAGATCGCACAGCTCTTGTGCGTAAAATATGGAATCTCTCTTAGCAAAAACCCTTCCTATCTTCCGGGTCAAAAGATCATCCAGATGAAAATGGGAAGTACGGCAGATGCTGGAACCCTGAAAAAAGCGGAAGCGGAATTTCTGGAAAAGACGGGGTGCGGATGCATATTCATTTCATAAAAAGACATGAAATTACCGCCCACACAAAGATTCCGGGGCAGCCTGACCACTGCCCCGGAACCAAAATCTTTGCTTATCCTGGTTTCTCACAATATGGCTCAAGCAGGTTTTCTAACCGCCCCCGCTTCCATCCGCACCTTTTTCTTCATTCCGTCTTATAAAAACGGTAAATCGTCATCATCCTCATATTCTTCATCATCCCACATGAATTCATCCCCGTCGTCTCCGTCAAACTCCATCATCAGCTGCCCTATCAGTTTATCGTATTCCTCCCTTGCCTTATCAAGGCGTTTCATCTCTTTTTTATTCCCGGTTATCTTATAATAATACACTGCCGCCGCAAATAAAATGTCATTTTCATCCCCGCACTCCGTGTCCTCATGGATATGCTCTTTGATCAGCGCTTCCGCACTTTCCATATCCTTAACCCCAAGGAGCGCATACACATTTGCCGTAACCGCCATCAAGTTGTCTGGTTCTTCGGCAAGCCACGCCTTACAAAACTCCGCAGCCTCCTCCTTTCTGCCAAGGCCGCCCAAAGCCGACGCCTTCAGGAACCTGATATCCGACGGCTTATCCTCCTCCCAGCAAAACATTGACACCAATTCATCGCATACGCCAAGGAGTTTTTCCTTATCTTCCCGCATATCCAGATCATCCAGATAATCTTCCAGCCACCCCTGCACATCATACTCGTAATCCGTGTCCTCATCCAACAGGTACAATTCCGGCGCATACTCAGGCTCCCTGCCCCGTTCATCCACCACAACCGCCTTCAACGCTTCAAAAGCCTGATCCCAGCATCCGCAGGCTTCTTCCAGCCCGGCCATTTGCATATAACATTTTCTTGACAACTTATCAAATTCTTTCCATTTCTTATTTTTCATTTGTCACCATTCTCCTTTCAGCTGTCTGTTTCCATTATAACGGTTTTACCCTTTCCTGTCATGGTGGGCGGCAATAATTATCATTGCAAACATATGTTCTTCATGGTATGATAACCCTGTCACAACGTAAACGGCAGGCCAAAGCCCCGCCGGGGTAAATCTGCCGCCTGCGATGCATTCAGGATCTTTCATCTCTGGTACAACTATTTCGCCCATGAATGGCGGCTCTCCCGTCTATATCTCTAAGCCGCCCATATTACGGAACATCTCTCCTTCTATGGAAAAAATATGATCCACCGGGAGGGCTGTTCCATCCGTAAAAAGGATCTGCCGTCCATACTCGTCTATTTTTTTCACTCTCCCGCAGACCGTCACATAGGTTCCGCCGTTCTTTTTTTCATCCGGCTTAAAATAAGTGACCGTAATCTCCGGCCTTTGGCCCAGGTTTTCCCTGATCAGCCAAAGCTGTCCGTCAATCTGCATTTTCCGGTCCTCGTCCAGCTCCACAAAGGCATCGGTCAGCCTTGCCGTCTCCAAAATAGCCGCCTCATGCCCTGTCAAGGCCGCAAAAGCGGAAAACTGGGCCGCCCGGTCCTGTAACGGCATCCGGGGATGCCGCACCGATACATGGCGGGGCAGATCAATGATATCATCATAGGAACTTCCAATTTTTTTTCTATCCTCTTCCATCATGCCCTATGCCCTCCGATCTGGTTATTTCTTTCTATCGTCATGCCGCCCTCCTGCAGATTCATACCCTTTAGTATGGCATTCTTTCCATATTTTTTCTTCACGGACAGCATGGCTTCCTGAAGCTTCCGCTCTTTGGCAAACTTTTCTTCCTGTTCCTTCTGCTCTTTGGCTAAAGCCTCATAATCCGTAAACAGATCCATCTGCTCAAAGTGTTCTTCCTTTTGGGCTTTTGACTCATCCGCCACATGGTTGGCCGCCACCGTCACACGGCGTACCAAAAGTTCCGGGTCAACGATACGGTCATACAGCTCTATCACCGCATCCATGATCATCCGGGTGGAAGAAGTCCGGCATTTCAAATTGACAGAGCCATGAGCGTGTTTGGGAACCCTTCTGCCATAGCGGTCCACCGTTATTTCACCTTTATAGCTGTTTTTGATCTTAGGATCCAGAAAATTTTCAATATCATATCCCACTGTCAGTACCATCTGATCCGTCACCAGCCTCTTTTCCACCAGATCAAGAACCAATAAGTCCGTC
This sequence comes from uncultured Lachnospiraceae bacterium, assembly GCA_910587295.1. Taxonomy (GTDB): domain Bacteria; phylum Bacillota; class Clostridia; order Lachnospirales; family Lachnospiraceae; genus Suilimivivens. The sequence goes on from CAJULP010000080.1 coordinate 18,356, forward strand.
ATCTCCTTGACGATCAGCCTTGCCCCGGCAAAATCGTAGGGGCATTGCAGGACCTGGCCGGAGCCGATGCTGCTGTTTTCCGGCCTGTAAGATTTGATCAGTTCCATGGTGACCGGTTCATAGCCCCATGCATGGTCAATGAGCAGTTCCGCATTGATCCCGAACATCTGATACAAAAGTTCCTCATTATAATAATTCCGGTCACTGCCTAACGAACACCGGGCGATATCTCCCATAGTAAACAGTCCCGCCGCCTCCAGCTTTTTTTGATACCCCCGCCCGATGCGCCAAAAATCCGTGAGCGGCCTGTGGCCCCACAAAAGTCTCCGGTACGCCATCTCGTCAAGCTCCCCGATGCGGACGCCGTTTTCATCCGGAGGAACATGCTTAGCCACGATATCCATTGCCACCTTGCAAAGGTACAGGTTCGTACCAATCCCTGCCGTGGCGGTGATCCCTGTAGCTTCAAGGACATCCTGCACGATCTTCCCTGCCAGCTCTCTTGCACTCATCCGGTAAGTCTCAAGATACCCGGTCACATCCATAAAAACCTCATCTATGGAATACACATGCATATCCTCGGGGGCAATGTATTTCAGGTAAATATCGTAAATAATCGTACTGTACTTCATGTAAAAAGTCATCCGGGGACGGGCTGCGATATAGCACACTTCCAGTTCCGGATGCTCCGCAAGCTCTACAGCATCATAGGAAGAGCCGTTAAACCGTCTTCCCGGCGCTTTGGCCCTTCTGTGTGCGTTCACTTCCTTTACCCGCTGTACCACCTCGAACAGTCTTGCCCTGCCCGATATGCCATAAGCTTTTAGCGATGGGGAGACCGCAAGGCAGATTGTTTTTTCCGTGCGCTGGACATCCGCCACCACCAGATTGGTGGTCAGGGGATTTAACTGCCGTTCCACACATTCCACGGAGGCATAAAATGATTTCAGATCAATCGCAATGTAGGTATTTTGCTTTTTACTCATATGGCTCAACTCCTGTATATGCATTATACCAGAAAATATGTTCGATTTGCAATACCCCTCCAAATCTTGCCAAAAGCAGCTTCCCATGGTAGGATAATCTGAATATTAAAAAACAAAGGAGATTCCCATGGAACCGATCGTCGACAAGAAAGTTTTCTATAAAAATCTGGTCCGGCTTGCGCTGCCTATCGCACTGCAAAGCCTGATGCTTGCGCTGGTAGCGGCGGGCGACGCATTGATGCTTGGCAGGGTTGCCCAAAACGAAATGACCGCCGTTTCCCTGGCAACTCAGATCCAGTTCGTACAAAATATGTTTTTGGGTGCCATTACAGCCGCCGGAGCTATCCTTGGCGCACAGTACTGGGGAAAAGGCGACAGGCATACTTTAGAGGATATTTTTAACATCATGCTCCGCTTTTGCGGGATCATATCCATCCTGTTCTGCGCCGCATGCGAACTGATGCCGGAAGCCCTGATGCATATTTTTACCCATGACCAGGCGCTGATCGCCATCGGTGCGGCTTACCTGCGCATTGCAGGCTGGTCCTACCTGCTTACCGGCATATCCCAGTGTTATCTGACCATCATGAAGGTGACAGACCATGTAAAGCCGGGTGCTCTCATCAGCTCCGGTGCGGTGGTTATCAATATCTGCTTAAACGCCGTGTTCATATTCGGTTTATTGGGTGCGCCAAGAATGCAGGCAAGAGGCGCCGCCTTAGCGACCACCATATCCCGTATCATTGAGCTTGCCCTGTGCCTGTTCATTTCATCCCGGGATGTGTATCTCCACCCCAAATTTGACAGGTTCCTTCAGATCCCCGGACAGCTCGGAAAAGATTTTGCCAAGCAATGCCTGCCCCTTTTGGGCGGGTCTTTGCTCTGGGGTATCGGTTTCACCTCTTACACTGCCATCATGGGGCATATGAGCGCCGACGTGGCGGCGGCCAACTCCGTATCGGCAGTGGTGCGTGACCTGATCTGCTGCTTTTGCAACGGGATCGGCAGCGCTGCCGGTATCATCGTCGGAAACGAGCTTGGCGCAGGACGGCTTGAGACAGGGAAGGCTTACGGGATCAAACTTAAAAATATCTCCATCGTGATCGGGTTATTATCCACTCTGCTTGTCCTTGCCATAACCCCCTTTGTGGTAAAAATGGTCATCCTGACCCCGGAGGCCGGCAGCTACCTGACCGGAATGATGGTGATCATGGCATTTTACATGATCGGCCGCTGTATTAACACCGTTACCATAAACGGTGTGTTAGACGGCGGCGGCGACACCATATTTGACCTGTACAGCTTGGTCTTATGCATGTGGCTCATCGCCATCCCTCTGGCATTTTTCGGGGCGTTTTTCTTCCACTGGTCTCCTTTTGTGGTATATGCCTGCACCTGCCTTGACGAAGTGGGAAAGATCCCGTGGGTGTTTATCCGTTTCAAAAAGTATAAATGGGTACAGGACCTGACCAGGGATCTCTCATAGTATCCCTTAGTATCAATTCAGCCCTATAGTTTGTTATCCTCATAGACAAAAAATTGGAAAAACCTAATTGAAAAAAATCTCCGAAAATGCTATTATTATTAGCGAAATATGATAGTAAATGGAGTGTGTCATGAAAAGGAAAAATTACATATTGTTTCCGGCCCTTTCATTGGCCGTATTATTGTCCGGATGTCAAAAAAACAACTCAATCCCCTTGAAAGAAGAGCAGACTCCTGATACTGGTACGGTCAACCTTACTGTCTGGGGGGCGGAAGAAGACGAAGAACTTTTAAGTCAGATCATTGGCAGTTTTCAGGAAAAATACCGCGGGCAGGCTGATTTCAATATCACTTACATGCCCCAAAGCGAAAGCAGCTGCACCAATGCCCTGATGGCTGATTTAGAGCAGGGAGCCGATGTGTTTGCCTTTGCGGACGACCAGCTGAACACCCTGGTGGCGGCCGGTGCGCTGGAACCCGTGGAAAATGCGGAAGCTGTCAAAAAAGCAAACTTACCGGAAGCCGTTCTAGCGGCTTCTGTAAACGATACCTTATATGCACTGCCGCTGACAGCGGACAACGGATACTTCCTTTATTATAATAAACAATATTTTTCAGAAGATGATATCAAATCATTTGACCAAATGTTAACTATCGCTGCGGAAAACGAAAAAAAGATCTCCATGGAGTGGTCTTCCGGCTGGTATGTCTATTCTCTCTTCGGCAATACCGGCCTTACTGTGGGGTTAAACGATGACGGGATCACCAATTACTGTACCTGGAACAGCACGGATGGAAGCATTAAAGGAACCGATGTGGCCAGAGCCATGCAGGACATCGCCATGCATCCCGGCTTTACCAGCGTTGATGATGCCGGCTTCCTTGCAGGTGTTAAAAACGGAACCATCATCGCAGGCGTTAACGGCGTATGGAATTCCGTAGCCTTAGAGCAGGCCTGGGGCAGAAATTTTGGCGCCGCCAAGCTGCCGTCTTACCGCTGTGCCGGAAAACAGGTGCAAATGGCCTCCTTTTCCGGATATAAACTGATCGGGGTAAACGCATACTCCAAGCACCGGGAATGGGCAGCAAAGCTGGCTGAATGGATTGCAAATGAGGAAAACCAGAAACTCCGTTTCCAGCTTAGGGGCCAGGGGCCTTCCAATATCAACGCTGCCGCTTCTGATGAAGTACAAAACTCCCCTGCAATCGCTGCCCTGTTAGCGCAGTCTGAATTTTCCTGCCTTCAACGTATCGGAGGAAATTTCTGGGATCCGGTAACCGCATTTACCGCAAATATCCTGGCCGGAAACCCGTCCGGCAAAAGCCTCCAGGAACAGCTTGACACAATGGTTGAAGGAATCATTGCCCCGTAACATCAGGGAATCGTATCAGGTGTAAAGGAGAACAAGCTATGATGAAAAATATCAGTTTAAAACATCGATTGATCATACCGATCGCCCTTTTAGGGATTGTAGCGCTTTTGTCAAACATCCTTTCCATAATCAATATCCATAATGTAAACGCAAGCGCTTCCAATATTGCCGATAATTACATGGACGGGAAAAGCCGTCTGGCGCAGATCAGCCAGGCTTCCATGGACATCCACAAGATGGCACTGAGCCACATTGTTGCCACGGATTACAATACCATGATTGCCCTGATCCAGCAGATCAAAACCGAGGAATCACTCCTTGATGGGCTGCTTGCGGAATATGAATACCATGTGACGGCAAAAGACCAGTCCTTATACGAATCACTTTTATCCAATTATGCTTCTTTTAAACACGCATTAGTCCATTTAGTCTGCGCAAGCGCAAGCCACAAGACCCAGGACGCTTATGCCCTTGCCAACGGCGATGTGGCCTCCTATGCCACTGCCATGGAGACGGACATTGATGCCCTGAACACTTCCATTAACGACCAGACCCTTGAAGCAAGGGCACGTCTTTCCACCGTATATTTTATCTCACTGACCGTCGGCATTGCCGCAGCCATTGCCTGCATCCTGCTGGTATTTGCGGATTTAAGGCTTATCACAAATTATGTGGTAACTCCAGTCAAAAGTATCCTGAACACCATACAGGCAAGCTCTGGCCGAATCAATCACATGACCAGCGAAGTGCTGAAACGGACCCAGGCTTCCAAAGGGAACGCCGCCGGTCTTTCCACCCTTGCCGAACAATTATCCGCAACCATCCAGGAAGTTGCCAGCAATGTATCTGCCATCAACGACAATACAGAGCAGGTCAGTCTTGATGTCCAGGATATTGCACAGGAATGCAGTGCGATCACTGCTTACACTGCCCAAATGAACGCACGGGCAGACGCTATGCAGAAATCCGCTCAAAACAGCGTGGAAGTTGCCGGTGCCAAGGCGGAAGAGATTTTGCACTCCCTGAATGATGCCATTGAAAAAAGTAAAAGTGTTGAACAGATCAAAAACCTGACCAGTGGAATCCTTGCCATTTCCCAGCAGACCCAGCTGATTGCACTGAATGCATCTGTGGAAGCTACCAACGCCGGGGCAGCCGGCAAAGGATTTGCCGTTGTTGCCAGGGAGATCCGAGTTCTTGCCGATTCCAGCCAAAAAACCGCTAACCAGATCCAGTCTGTCAATGACGTGATCACTTCCGCTGTATACAATCTTTCAGAAAGCGCACAGCAGCTGATCGATTATATGAACCAATCCATCCTAACAGAGTTTCAGGCATTTGCCCAGTCCGGACAACAGTACAAAAAAGACGCTGCCTACATCCGCCAGATCATGGATGAGTTCCATGACAGGACAGAGCGCCTGAAAGATTCTATGTCCGGAATCGCAGACTCCATTGGCACCATCACCAAAGTCATTGACGATGGCTCCAACGGCATTTCCAACGTTGCCGGCAACACCAAAAATCTTGCTGACGATATAGACGATATTGCACAGCGCATGAGGACCAATAAAGAAGTTGTGGAAGGATTAGAGAAAGAAACAGTTGTATTTAATAACTTATAGGAAGGGAATCTAATGAAATTTCCTGCCGCACCGGAAAACCCTGATCTGCTGCAAAAGGCACAGAATTGCACCGAAGATTTTGCAGCAGCCAAGGGCATCTTTGAAGGACTCTATATCGCAACGCCTTCTACTTATGTACTGACATTTTCCAACTGTAACTATTTTATGAGACAAAAACGCACACGCTTCTCGCCAGCATCGTAACTTTATTTTCAGGAAGCCTTGCCATCCCCTGCTGCCCGGGTATAAAACCGCGCAGATATCTGCCGCCGGTATCCACCGCTGCATACCAGACTTTCCCTCCCGGCAGGGATGGCAGGTAGAACTCCTGCTCTTCCCAATATACATTTACCGCAAGGCAGATAATATCATCACGCCCGTCCACTTCCGTCCTTCCGGCGTATACCACACGCAGGACCTTGGTTTTATCGTCAGGACCAAATACCTGGATCTCCGGGAAGCCACACCAGCTGTTCCCCGAAAATTTACGCAGTACCGGATGGGCCTTGCGAAAGGCCGACATGTATTTGCAAAATTCAAAATGTACTCTGTTTTTTTCAAGATCTTTCCAATCCAGCCAGGAAATCTCATTGTCCTGACAATAGGCATTGTTATTTCCGTACTGGGTGTTCAAAAATTCATCCCCTGAAAAATACATCGGCGTTCCCCTGCTGCACATAAGCACCGCAAAGGCATTCATGGCAAGGCGTCTGCGCAGGGTAAGCACCTCCTGGTCATCCGTCTCTCCTTCCACGCCGCAATTCCAGCTGCGGTTGTCATCGTTTCCGTCCGTATTATTCCAGCCGTTTGCCAGATTATGCTTTTCATTATAAGAGTACAGATCCCAAAGGGTGAACCCGTCATGGCAGGTCAGGAAATTCACGGACGCATTATTCCCACGGTATTCCGGATTATAAATATCCCGTGACCCCGTGATCCTTCGAGCGGCCACTTCCCACATACCGTAATCCCCTTTAAGGAAATTCCGCAGATCATCCCGGTATCTTCCGTTCCACTCCGCCCACCGGTTCCAGGACGGGAAACTCCCCACCTGATACAATCCCCCTGCATCCCAGGCCTCGGCAATCAGCTTCACATTCCCCAAAATCGGGTCAAAAGCAAGGCTTTGTAACAGAGGCGGCTTGCTCATAGGAGAACCGTCCTCATTCCTTCCAAGGATAGAAGCCAGGTCGAACCGGAAACCGTCCACATGGTAGGCGGTAGTCCAGTACCGCAGGCATTCCAAGATCATCTGATGGACCATGGGATGGTTGCAGTTTAAAGTGTTCCCACAGCCGCTGAAATTGTAATAATACCCGTCCGGGGTCAGCATATAGTAAATATTATTGTCAAACCCCTTGAAAGAAAAGCAGGGGCCCCGCTCATCCCCCTCCGCAGTATGGTTAAATACCACATCCAGGATACACTCGATCCCGTTTTCATGAAGGGTGCTGATCAGCTCCTTTAACTCCGTTCCTTCCTTATTATATTCTACCTTCGCCGTATAGCTGGTATTAGGGGCAAAGAAACAGACCGTATTATATCCCCAGTAATTCATCACCGGCTTCCCGTCAACCACACGATAATCCCGCATCTCATCAAACTCAAAGATAGGCATCAGTTCCACGGCATTTACGCCCAGCTCCTTTAAATAAGGGATCTTTTCCTTAAGCCCCGCAAAAGTTCCGGGGTGTTTCACACCGGAAGAAGCATGCTTCGTGAATCCCCGCACATGCATCTCGTAAATGATCAGATCCTCAAAGGGGATTAGGGGCTGCCCGGATTTTTTCCAGTCAAAATCATCCTTAACTACCCTGGCCCGGTAAGAATCGCCTTCCTTCTGCGCAATCCCCCATAACCGCTGTCCGGCCACCGCTTTGGCATAAATATCAAGCAGCACATGGTTTTTATTAAATAACAGACCTTCCTTCGGATCGTAGGGCCCGTCCATCCGGTAGGCATACTCAAACTCATGCACGTTAAGCCCGAATACAATCATGGAGTAAACCTTCCCGATCTTATAGGTTTCCGGAAACTTCAGCACTGCAAAAGGTTCCTTTTCCATGCGTTGGAACAAAAGCAGCTCGCAGGAAGTAGCCCCATAGGAATATACCGTAAAATTCACCCCGCAGGGGATTGCCGTCGCCCCGTTCACCTCGTACATACCGGGCCTGACCTCATAACCGTTGATCACATCCATAGGCTCCATATGGATCTTACTGATCGGCGCTATCAATTCATTGCTATCCATTGTCGTTCCTCCGTTTTCTTTCTCTTTATCACACTTCCTATTATTATAAATCTGTTTTGGTATAATGTCTAATGTCTTTCATTTTGTAGTGTTACCGTAACGAGTGGTCAGCTGCCAGACCGGTAATTTCAATCCTGCAAATGAACGGCTTCCTGTTCCAGCATTTCATAACAGACATCCAGCCGCTTCAGATTAAGTGTGATCTTCTTCAGCACACCCTTTTTCCAAGACGCTCCAGGTAAGAACGATAATCTGTGTATTCCTCCACTATCTTCTGCCCGTTATCGTCCTTCTCCATCAGCTTGTCAAAAAGATCGGCCATTTCCTCCTTATATTCTTCCTCGAAAGCGCTGATCCAGAGATTGGTGCCCTCGTAATTGTTCTCTGAGACAATCATCCTGTACAGCCCCTCCTTTTTCTTATCAAAACTGATTTTAAACCGGTAGCTGTCGTCTCCGTAATAAATACTGTCCAATGCCTTGTTCAGGCTGCGAAACTCATTTCTCGCACTCTCAATATTTTCTTTCATTTTGGAGAAAAAATCACTTCGGAAAATCTGTTCACAATCCTCCCTGGCAAGCTTCATCACAAAATCAAGAGTAAATTCCTGATTGAATCTCATCTGCAGCCCTTTCAACCCCGTCCTGCCATATCTAAAAAACATTGCTCACGCAACCACTCTTATCAAATGTTGCGCATTGGCATCATAATTCCGGTTGCAGAAGACACCAAAAAGTGCTATTGTATTCACAGGCAGTGGAGGTTTCCGTATTGGCTGGAGGGAAATATGAAAGTTGAAAGGTGCGTAAAGGAGTCTTTTGTTGTGATAGGAAAAGCAGGTTCAACTTTAGACGGAGAGGGTTTTATCCAAAGATTATGGGTTGATGCAAATTCTCACTTTGGAGAAATTCAGCATTTGGCTAAGAAAGATGAGAATGGAAATATAGGCGGCATATGGGGAGCTATGTCTGATTTCTCGTATTCATTCAATCCGTGGAAAGATTTCAACAAAGGACTTTATCTTGCCGGAGTAGAGTGTAAGGATGACGCAGATGCCCCCAGCGGTTGGACAAAATGGATTATTCCCGGCTATGAATACATTTATATAGAACGCGAAAATGATTCTACCTTTTCAGAGGCAATAAAATATCTGGAAGACCATGCTATTCCATTAGTTGGAGCAGTCCATGATTTTACTTGTCCACAAACAGGGAAGAATTATATGTTTTTTCCAATAAGAAAGCTATAATAAATGGAATGGAATGCCAAGTATTTTTGCAACCTGCTCCCCTATGGTATGCCCGCCGCTTCCGCATTGCCGCCCGATTGTAATAACCTGACCCGCCATAATCCATTACCTCCCTGTTGTTTCTTTTTGTTCCTTATTCTCAAAAATACGTTTCCAGAATACTTTCACTGTAATCAATGCAATAATTCCGGACAAAGCGTCAGAAAACGGGCCTGCCCATAAAATTCCTTCCACCCCCATTGTATAACCTAAAGTCAGCATAGCAGGAATCAACAGGATAATCTGCCTTGAAAGGGTAAGCGCCGCAGCCGGAATCGGCTTTCCGATTGCCTGAAAAAAAATCCCCACAACTGCGCCCGACGGGATCATAAAACAGGCAAGCAGATAAATGCGGAAACACTTTACCGCAAATTCTACATAAAGGTCTGATTCCTGTCCAAAAATACCGATGATCTGCTCCGGGAAAACCTGGAAGATAAACAATGCCACAAACATGATTGCGGTACCCAAAATAAGCGACCATTTCAACGTACTTTTAACACGGTCATGCTGTCTGCTTCCGTAATTATATCCAAGAATTGGCTGCACGCCGCTTGCAATCCCTAATGTAACCCCGGTAATCAACTGGCTGACCTTCATCGTAACACCCAAAGCTGCCAATGGAATATCAGCTCCATATTTAGAAACCGCTCCGTACTTTACCAGCATATTATTCATGATTGCAATAACGAACACCGACGCAATCTGTGAAATAAGACTGGATGTTCCAAGAGAAGCGATGTTCCCCACAACCTTTACATCCGGGATAAAATATTCTTTTTTTATTTTAATTGTCTTAAATTGAAACAAACAGACAATAAAGTAAAGCGCATTCAATACCTGCCCCAGTATCGTTGCCCATGCAGCTCCTTTTACGCCCCATCCGCATACAAAAATGAAAATCGGGTCAAGAATCATGTTTGTAGCACATCCGATCAGGAGACCGACCATGCTTATCTTCGGTCTGCCGTCAGCACGGATCGGGCTTCCAAAAGCAGAACAGATGATCGAAAAGGGAAATCCAAGTACAATGATCCGTCCATAATCCAGCGCATAAGGAAGTACGTTATCCGTAGCCCCAAACAGTCGGCAAAGCGGTGTCAAAAACAATTCAAACAAGATCATCAGGACAATTCCGGTTCCAATGACTACCGCTACCATATTTCCTATGCCTTTTGCGGCTTTTTCCGGTTCCTTTTTCCCAAGGTGCAGGCTCATAAAAGCTGCCGCCCCGTCCCCAAACATAAAACCGAGAGCCAGCATAATCGTTGAAATCGGCATAATTACATTCGTTGCCGCATTTCCTAGATATCCTACCCCCTGGCCGATAAAGACCTGGTCTACCATGTTATACAGTGAATTCACCACAATGGAAATAATGCTTGGCACTGCATAACGCATCATCAGTTTTCCAACCCTTTCTGTGCCGAGAGGGTTGGTTTTCGTTATTGTTGCTTCCATTTTCTACCTCCTGATTTTATAAATCTGCTGAGCGGGTATCCGGCATCTTATCCATACCCGGCTCCCTTTTCTGTCAGCTCCATATTCTCCTGTATTTTCTTTAACACATCTGAAAAAATCTCTAACTCCTCTGCCCCGATATCTGCCGCCCCTGTAGCAAGCAGGGGTGCAGAAATGCTCAATATATTTCAATCCTCCCGGACCAGGACCTTATGCTTTATTAAAACACAGTTAGTGTATAATTTTAATTGGCAAAAGAAATAAAAAGGGAAGAAGAGAAAATCCCCCCTTCCCAACCACACAGTTTTTCTTTATGATGTTAATTGCAAAACAAACAGATAAAGGAGACTGTGTGATGAGTACTATTGT
>CAJULP010000081.1 GCA_910587295.1 uncultured Lachnospiraceae bacterium
AACGACCAGAAGGCACATCCACTTAGCAGAAACTGTTAGGTGGATTTTTTGTCAAAGTGCGGATGAATCTCCATTCATCTTTAAGGAATATTTTACCAAATGCGTAGATTTATGAACAGGTACGGATTATTTCCTACTTACATATCTTCTACAAGATTTCTACTTGCGCCGGTGATTTCTAGAAATTCATCATAGTTTTTATCTGTCATATTGTAACCTCATACTTTTCTGATTGGCAGCCAGACTTCGTATTGCGTATCATTGGGGTCAGGATTTAGATAGACCTCAATATCGGGAGCGTTATCGAACTCAAATCCGGATGTTGGAAGCCATTCTGTTATTATGCGTTGTTCTAATTCTTGAATAGAGATCCCGGTACCGGCTCCGCTAAAAACAGCCCATGTGCAGGCAGGAACAATATATTCCTCTAAGGAATTGCCGGTATCGGCGCAGGAAGATACAGCAATGAAATATCTCCACTCTTCTTTATCATTGCAGATGCTTACACCTAAGACGCCCATGGGCTGACGGTTCATAAGCGGTATGATCTTTTCTAATGTGCCGTTTGCAGCTGCGGCCTGCCACATTTGCGGTACGGCCGCGAAATTATTTTCTATCTCCTTATCCAGCGGATGGACTGTGCCCAGGATGCGGAAGGCTGTTTTTTCTTCAATTCGATAATTAAGTTCCTCCACTCCTTTTACGGTTATTTTGAAGCTGATAGGAGGATAAGACTTTATAGGTGTTCCTCCTTTTTTGGCCATTGAGGGTGCTATGCCATGCACACTTTGAAACGCTCTGTTAAATGCGGTCGGGGAAGAATACCCGTATTTCATACCAATATCAATAATTTTTTCGGTTCCGCATTGCAGGTCAATGGCGGCTAAAGACATCCGCCTGCGGCGGATATATTCTGAAAGTGGAATACCGGCCATATAGGCGAACATTCTTTGAAAATGATATGTGGAGCAGCATGCGATATGCGCAAGCTCATCATAGCTTATTTCTTCTGCAAGATGTTCCTCAATGTAAGAAATTGTTTTATTTAGTTTTTCTAACCATTCCATCTCTTTGACTCCTTTTCAATGATAACTATACTTCATCAGACGGCTTACGGTCTCTCTTTTCATGCACAAAAAAGAGAGCATCGCTTGAATTAGTGCCCGGCGGCTTCATCTTACAACATCGGAACCGGCGGTTTCTTTTCGGTAGGCGGTAGGAGTCTGCCCTACTTCCTGGCGGAATTTCCTGATAAAACTGGAGGTATCATTGTAGCCGAGCGCCGTGCAGATGTCCTGTACGCTGTCGGAGGTATTTGTGAGCATGTATTTTGCCATCCGCATTTTATATCCTGTGATAAAAGCGGAGGGGGATATGTGAAGCTCCGCCTTGAAAGCGTTAGTGAGCTGGGAGGGGGACATATGGAAACGCTCTGCCACATTATATAAGGAAAAGTCCGGGGAGATGCAATTGGCGTTGATATACTGGATGATGGGGAGCAGGTCATCCGTTGCCGCTTCGCCGGGCTCACACTGATTCATGATGTCTTTTCCTAAGCGGATCAGCTTGTGGATACATTTTTCAAAGGCATGCATGGAGTTGACGCCCTGGATATCACTATATATGAGAGCATGGCCGGAATCGTTTATGCCTGTCTGGATGCAGTGGCGGATCAGAGTGTCCGCCATATCCCTTAAGATGCTCTGGATCAGGAAATGGGGAAGGGGGTTTTTGTGGATAAATAAAATGATATCCTCTCCCAGGGAAATAAGCTTATCCGGGTTACGGTTGGACAATGCTTTGCCGAAATGTTCCAAAAGCCCGTATGGGTAGGTGGAAAGCTGTAATGTTTTGGAGTTTAGGTCCTGAAAAAATGTGATCTCTTTGTTTTGGGATAGATCATGCTGGGTCAGGGCCATGGACGCTTCCAAAAAAGCTTTTGGGGCATTGGAAAAATCAGAGTATACGCAGCTAATGCCAATAACACCTAAAAAGCCGTAAACAGAAAGCTGGTCAGCAATTGCGGCGGCCCGCTGTTTTTGTGTTTTTCTATCTTCAAAAAAGGCCACTACAGCCAATGTATCGCTGGTAAGCAGCTCGGTGGCATGGAGATCCAGGCCCGCTTCCGAGCGGTTAAAAATAGCCGCGGTCTCTTCGTCAATGGGCGTGATTGGAGATGTGGCATGGAATTGTACCAGCCAGATATCAAAAAAACCATATTCTACATGTATCTCGATATTTTCACAAAAAGGCAGCATATTTTCCCGGGTCGGATAACGCCCTTTCATAAAATTGACTAAGACCACGGAACGTTTGGCATCTTTGCTTTGGGCAATCTCAAGATTCATCGACTGATTCTGCTGGTATACATAGTCTATGCCGTCAAGCAGCCGCTCTAATTCATTGCCGGAATGGGATACGGTTGGAAGAGAAAGGAGCCGCAGCCGCTGCTGAATCTTTTTCAAGGGATTGTAATTGATATGGCTGAATACAAAAGTCAGCACGCCGCACAGAAGCAGAAGCATGCCGTTTAAGATCAAAAAAACAGCCTGTGCTTCATGAAGTGGGGCGTAAACGTCATTTAAGTCGATCAATTGATAATAAGCCAGGGAAGAATAGGGCTGGCAGGCATGTATGGCCAGGTACTGGGTGCCGTCTTCTTCAAAATATTGGAACGTGTTCTCGCTTTCTAACATCTGATCTAAGATGGAAGGGGAGACGGTCAGGTTATCCGTCTGAAAAATGATCCTGTCATTTTCCACAATATACATATTTTCAGGCTGGCCTTCCCCAATAGCGATCATCTGGGTATAGGTTTCATATGACACATAAAAAAGAGCGGTGGCATAAGGCGAGTAACTCTGGGCAGGGATGGGATGGACGAACACGACCGCATCCAGATTCTTTCGAAAGCTGCTGATATGGTGCATGGGTATTACAAAAGATTTCGTGGCCGAAAACAGCTCCTGGATAAATTCTTCTGTATAAATTTCGGGATTAAAAAAGAAATCCCGGAAAAACATATCTACTGTATTTGACCCGGAACTGGAATAAATATAGGAATCCCCGGAAAAATGAAAAGCAATTTCATCCAAATAGGGTGTGGTCTGTGTCAGGATGTTTAAATTTTCTATGACAGGCAGAGTTTTTTCGGGGTTTTGCTTTAACTCAAATTTATGGAAGCTGCCGGAAAGATAGATCTGATTTGCGATAGCTTCCATCTGCGTGAGAAGATTTTCGTGGGTAGAACATACCTGTTCAAGGGAAGCATACCGGGAAGTTTCCAGATTGTTTTTCATGTAATCAAAAAAGTATCGGTATACATAAGCTCCAAGGATCAGCATGGGAATAAATACTATGATGAAATAAGTGATAAGAAAGCGTAGAAATAACCGGTTTATCTTCTTTTTTGCATGCATAGGATATTACCTCCTGTTTTTTATTATGGCATAGGATATGTATGGGGTCAATCGGAAGAAGGGAAAAGGGAATATGCCATAATTTCTGCATATATTGTTAAATTTTCACTGATTGATTTACACGTTCAGGTCAGGGTATGCTGGTATCAGTCAAGCAAAGGAGAAATGCGGAGATGAAAAAGAAAAATAGAAAGCAGATTAGAAAGAGAATCAAAAATGATTGGCAGATTTACTTATTGCTGCTGCCGGCCGTATTATATTTGCTGCTGTTCCATTATCTTCCGATTTATGGGGTGCAGATCGCTTTTAAAAACTTTCTTCCGGTAAGGGGGATCCTGGGCAGCGAATGGGTAGGGCTGAAACATTTTCAAAATTTTTTCCATTCTTATTATTGGAAGAGGCTGTTCTCCAATACGCTGCTATTAAACCTGTACAGTCTCTTGTTTTCCTTCCCGATGCCGATCATTTTAGCGTTGATGATGAACCAGCTGGCAAGAAAGAAATACAAAAGCTTTATCCAGACGGTCTTGTGCGCACCGCATTTTATTTCAACAGTAGTGTTGGCGGGGATGCTGTACTTGTTTTTGTCACCCACCAATGGGCTGATCAACAAGCTGATCGTTCTTTTAGGCGGAACGTCCATTTATTTCATGAACGAACCGGGATGGTTCCGCACGGTGTATATTGCTTCCGGAATATGGCAAAGTGCGGGATGGGGGGCCATCCTGTATGTGGCAGCCCTAAGCGGTATTGATACACAGCTATATGAAGCGGCAACGATGGACGGGGCAAACAAGTGGCATAAAATACGTTACATTGATATTCCGGGGATCCTTCCGATCATCATCACCATGTTGATCATGAACACCGGAAGCCTCTTATCCAGTGAGTTTCAGAAGACTTTGCTTTTGCAGACACCCGGCAATATATCGGCCAGCGACACTTTGGGGGTGTATGTGTACACCGCGGGCCTGGAGGGGGCACAGTATTCCTATACGACCGCAATCGGTCTGATGATGAATGTGATCAACTTTATTATTTTGATCATGGTAAATAAGATAGCAAAGAAAGTGGATGAATCCAATGGAATCTGGTAGGCTGCAAAATGCAGGAAAGGAAAGATTATGCAAGTAAAAAATTCTATGGGGGACAGGATTTTCCAGGTAGTGAATCATATGCTGCTCTTAGCAGCGGTGCTTGTCGTAACATATCCGCTTTATATCATCCTGATCGCCTCTGTCAGTGATCCTTATGCCGTAATGCGCGGGGAGGTGCTGTTATATCCGAAAAATATATCCACCATAGGATATGAAAGGCTGCTAAAGCATAAAGACATCTGGACCGCCTACAAAAATACCGTTATCTATACTGTGGCGGGAACAAGCCTTAACCTGATCGTGACCCTTATGGCGGGTTATGCGCTTTCCAGAAATTTTATCGGTAAAAAATGGGTGAATCTGTATTTTGTGTTCACAATGTTTTTTTCAGGGGGGCTGATCCCTGCTTTTCTCCAGGTGAAATCTTATGGGTTGTATAACAGCCCCTGGGTTATGGTCCTGATGGGAATGATCAGTGTATGGAACGTGATCATTGCAAGGACCTTTATAAAGAATTCGCTGCCGGATGAATTATATGAGGCGGCCGTTATGGATGGCTGTTCCCATGTCTGGTATTTTATAAAGATTGTGGTTCCGCTGTCCAAGGCATTGATCGGGGTTTTGGTGGTCTATTATGCGGTGGCTCATTGGAATGATTATATGACCGGACTGGTCTATATCAGTAACAGGAAGTATCAGCCGCTGCAGGTAGTCTTAAAAGAACTGTTGACGTCTTTGCAGGTAACGGATTCTATGAGCCAGATGCTTGGCGACGTGGCAGACAATGAATTGATGATGCGGGTAGCGGAAAGTGTGAAGTATTGTGCAATCGTGATCTCCACGGTTCCGATCTTGGTCTTATATTCCTCTATGCAGAAGTTTTTTGTAAAAGGGGTCCTGATCGGGTCTGTAAAAGGATGAGAGTAAACGCTTTGGGGAAAGGTAAAGCTATGGAGAAAAAAAGAAGCGCTTCTTTGGCTGCAAAAGCAGCGGCAGTCCGTGTGTTAGGAGAAAAGGGAGCGGAACATTTTTGCTTTCAGATGGAAAATGCCATGGAAAAGGACATCTTTACGGTGTGTGGCAAAGACGGGATGATACAAATAAGCGCCTGTGACGGGGTAAGCTTTCTCAGCGGCTTAAACTGGTATCTCAGATATATATGCAAAAAGCAGATTACATGGGAAACTGTACTGCCGGCTTATTCCTGGGAGGAATTTCCCACGGACTTTGCGCCTGTGACTATGCGTTCCCCTTTTCGGTACAGGTATTTTTTGAATTATTGCACCTATTCTTATACCATGCCATTTTGGGATTGGGAGAGATGGGAAAAGGAACTGGATCTGATGGCTTTGGGCGGGGTGAACCTGGCATTGAGCCTGACAGGGCAGGAGGCGGTAATACGTGAAACGTTGCTGCAGATTGGAATGGCAGAAAGGGACGTGGAAATGTATATGCCGGGGGTGGTTTATTATGCCTGGTTTTTTATGGGAAATCTCTCGGCCTTCGGACAGCGGCCGCCCGGGCAGTGGTACTGTGACAGGATAGAACTGGCGGGTAAGATCCATGCGCGGATGGCAGAATTGGGGATCACCCCGGTGCTCCCGGGATTTTATGGTATTGTTCCGGAAGCGCTGAAAAAGAGTTATCCCTCTGCCCGGATAGTGGAACAGGGAAATTGGTGCGGTTTTCTCCGGCCTGCGTGTTTGGCGGGCAGCGATCCGTTGTTTGGCAGGATGGCGAAGCTGTACTATCAGAATCAAAAAAATCTGATAGGGGATATTACGCCTTACTTTGCGGCGGAACCGTTCCATGAAGGCGGGAGAAAGGACGGGATAAGCCTGTCCGGGCACGGGGCGGCCATTATGGGGGAGATGAAGGAGTACCGGAAGGATGCGGTATGGGTGATACAGGCATGGAACCAAAACCCGGCTCTGGAGCTGTTTGAATCAGTGGATCCGCAATCGGTGCTGATTTTGAACCTGCTTTCCGGAAGGATACAGGAAAGCCACCGCATCACGGGAGAGTTTCACGGCATTCCGTGGATTTACTGTCCGGTGCACAGTTATGGCGGCAGAAATTCCATGTATGGCTTTTTAAGGACCATGGCAAGGGAGCCGCTGGAAATTTTGGGTGGAAAAGGAAGTATGTGCGGCATTGGGCTGGCGCCGGAATCCTTAGAGACCAATCCGGTGTTTTATGAGCTGTTTTGGGATATGACGTATCGGGAGGAGCCTTTGGATCTGCCAAAGTGGTTAGAAGGGTATGTGCAAAGGCGCTACGGAAAAGCGCAGGAAAAGACGCTGACAGCCTGGAGGCTGTTAGAGGACAGCGTATATAACAGCTTTGTTCCCCAGCCCGGCGGGGCGGAATCGTATCTATGTGCCCGTCCGGGGATGAATCTTTCCAGTGTAAGCACCTGGGGCCCGAAACAGGTAAATTATGATATGGATTATTTAAAAAAAGCGGGAGCGCTTCTTTTTTCTCAAATGAAAGAGCTTTGGGAGCAGGATAGCTTCCGGTATGACCTGGTAGACGTGACAAGACAATGCCTGGCCAACGAGTCCAGGATCTTGTATGCTAGATTGATGTACTGCGTGGAACAGGGGATAAAGAAAGACTTTCTTGACGTGAAAGATATGTTTTTGAAATTGATCCGGACCCAGGAGAATATCCTGATACACCATGAAGCGTTTGGATTGAAACGGTTTTTAGATATGGCATTTCAATGTGGGAAGAAATACGGACTGGAAAAGGAGTTTTTAGTACAGGCCAAAACCCTGCTTACGGTTTGGGGAGATGAGCGCTGCGGCGTGCTCCACGATTATTCCTGCAGGGAGTGGAGCGGCTTGACCGGAGATCTTTATTACAAGCGCTGGAAACTTTTCCTCGAATGTTTAGAAGAAAATAGGAAAGAGGGTGAAATGGTAAGCGGCATTGGAAATCTTACAAAAGATTGGGAAGGGAGTGGGGAAAACGAAGGAAGAATCAGGCTGCCATCTGATTCCGACTGGTATCAAATGGAAAAGGAATGGGCAGATCTGGCAAACATACCGGAAACAGATGAAGCAGATGGAACGGAAGTATTTGAGATGGCATACAGAAAGTTCATCTGTGGAGACCGGAGTAACTAATGGATGACATATAAAAAGAAAAGGAGAAAACGATGAGGAAGCAAAGACTTTGGAAAAAAGTATCTGGGGTGTTGGCGGCGGCAATGGTGTTATGTGCGGTTTCAGGGTGCAGTAAAGAGGCGGCGGAAAGTCCGGAGGTTTCAGAGCCCTCAAAGGCTAAGGAAGAGACGGCGGGAACGGAAGAGAAGGAAGGAACGCAAGAGACGGCAGAGGCGGAAACTTCCGGGATCCCGGAGCTGCCATTGAAAGAACCAGTGACGATCAATGTGATGGCATTGGCCGACGCGGGAAGGTCCGTAGACTATGAAAACATGTCTTTCTGGAAACAGGTGGAGGAAGAAACCGGAATAAAAGTGAACTGGACCGTGGCGAAAGGCGATGAGTTTACACAAAAGAAAAATTTGATGTTTGCCAGTGGTGAATATCCGGATGTCATCTTCGGAGGTGGAATCAGTGTAAATGAGGAGGAAAGCTATGGTGTGGAACAACAAATACTGATTCCTTTGGACGAGTATATCAACGAAGAGAGTATGCCGAACTACTATTCTCTTTTGGAGACCCGGCCGAACTTCCGCAAGCAGATGGTTGCGACGGATGGACATATTTACAGTATTTCGAGAGCCTGGGAGATTGGCTATAGTTCCGGCGGACATTTCTTTATCAATAAGCAGTGGCTGGACAACTTAAACCTTCCGGTTCCGAAGACCATTGAAGAATTTGAAGCGGCGCTTAGGGCTTTTAAAGAAAATGATCCTAACGGGAACGGGCAGGCGGATGAGATTCCATTTGAACTGGTACTTAAGGATGACGCATCCTGTGCGGTAAGTAATATTTTTGGGTTATTTGGACAGCTGGATGTTCCCGGGCACTTGGTGCTGGAGGATGACAAGGTAGTATACAGCGCGGCCCAGGACGGATATAGAAAAGGTCTGGAATGGATACACACGGCATATACGGACGGCCTGATCGACGCGGAATCTTTTTCACAGGATATCTCCACCTACTATGCAAAGATCAAAGGAGGAAATGTTGGATGCTTTATAGGTTGGAGACTGACTGGTATGGCTCATTCTTTTGAAGGGATGGAAGATCAGTTTGTATGTATAGATCCTCCCAGCGTGGATGGAGCAGAGACAGTCTGGTACAAAACGGAAGCGGCAGCAATGACAGGAGGAGCGGTTATCACGGTTAATAACCAGCATGTTGCAGAGACCATCGCGTGGCTGGATTACCTGATGGATCCCGATGTTGCGTTTCAGGCCCGCCAGGGGATATTCGGTGTATATCAGGAAAAAAATGAAGAAGGAAAAATTGTGGTAAAGACGAAAGAGGATGGAACGGATTATACGAATGAAGAGATCGGACAGGATAGTCCCGGACCTGCCGGATTGTTCTTTTTAACTTCGGATGTCATTCGAGAGAAATACATGCTTTCAGATCTGCAATTGGAGAAATATCCTTATTGTGATCAATATGAACCGTTCCTGTGTGAGCAGTCACCGGATCTTATCGGCAGAGGGCGCTTATCCCAGGAGGACAGGGATATCAATTCAAGGTTAAAAACGGATATCAATAAGTTTGTGGATGAGAGCACCATCCGGTTCATATCAGAGGGTGTGACTGACAGCAGCTGGAACACTTATCTTGAAACTCTTGATACCATAGGGATAGAGGAGTTTATTTCTTTAAATCAAAAATCATATGATGCATTTAATAAGAACTGATCAAAGGAGAAAGGGGCAGGTTAGGTGATATCCTGCCCCTTTCCGCTGTCTTAAAAACTCTTCTAAAAACTCGAAACAGATTTGCTTGAAACTTTCCGAAAAATATACTATCATAGTAATAATATACATTTCGGATGGAGGTCGAATATGAACGAGACATATGTAGAATGGATGGTCAAAAGGAAAGCCCCTACGTACATGGTAATACTCAGGTTTGTTCTTATTATCCTGACGGTATTTTTTGTGATGGCAGGGCTTATTTTTGTTCCTGCGATGCTGATCGGCATTGCCTTTGGCGTGGCGGCGTACTTTGTCAACCTGAACACGAATCTCGAATACGAGTATTTGTATGTGGACAAGGAGCTGACCGTGGACAAGGTCATGGCTAAGAGCAGGCGTAAAAGAGTGGCAGTGTTTGACGTTGGCAAGATGGAGATTCTTGCGCCGGTCAAATCCTGGCATTTGGATAATTATAAAAACAGGCAGGACAAGCGGGTGGACTACAGTTCGGGAGAAGAGAAGCAGCCTGACAAAAGGTATGTTTTTTTCTATGACGGCCAGAAGCAGGTCATCATAGAGCCAAATCTGGAACTGGTGAAGGCGATTGCGATGGCAGCCCCCAGAAAGGTGTTTACAGATTAATAATTGGTAACGAATTAAATATCACATAAATCACAGGAGGAAGAAAAATGGGCCAGATAATTGGTGAAGGAATTACCTTTGACGACGTGCTGCTGGTGCCGTCATATTCACAGATCGTTCCTAATGACGTGGATCTGACAACTTGGCTGACGAAGAAAATCAAGCTGAACATCCCGATGATGAGTGCGGGGATGGACACGGTTACCGAACACAGGATGGCGATTGCCATGGCAAGGCAGGGGGGGATTGGCATTATCCATAAGAACATGTCCATTGAAGCCCAGGCAGAAGAGGTAGATAAAGTGAAACGGTCTGAAAACGGTGTCATCACGGATCCTTTTTCACTGACGCCGGATCACACGTTAGCAGACGCAGACGCATTGATGGCAAAATTCCGTATTTCCGGTGTGCCGATCACTCAGGGACGTAAGCTGGTGGGTATTATTACAAACCGTGATTTAAAGTTTGAAACTGATTTTTCCAAGAAGATCAGTGAATCTATGACTTCTGAAGGGCTGATCACTGCAAAAGAAGGCATTACTTTGGAGGAGGCAAAAAAGATCCTTGCCAAGGCGAGAAAGGAAAAACTTCCCATTGTAGATGACGA
Organism: uncultured Lachnospiraceae bacterium; assembly: GCA_910587295.1. GTDB lineage: Bacteria > Bacillota > Clostridia > Lachnospirales > Lachnospiraceae > Suilimivivens. The sequence continues at coordinate 10,621 of CAJULP010000081.1, forward strand.
TTACAATCTGGCAGGCCTGATTACCATTAAAGATATCGAAAAAACAATCAAATATCCGCTCTCGGCAAAAGACCCCCAGGGAAGGCTTCTTTGCGGCGCCGGGGTTGGCATCACGGCAAACGTGCTTGATCGTGTAGGGGCATTGGTAGACGCTAAGGTGGATGTGATCGTCCTTGACAGCGCCCACGGCCATTCGGAAAACGTGCTCCACAGCCTTTCCATGATCAAGGAAAAGTTCCCTGACCTTCAGGTAATCGCAGGAAACGTAGCGACCGGGGATGGCGCAAGGGATTTGATCAAGGCAGGCGCTGATGCGGTGAAGGTAGGGATCGGGCCCGGTTCCATCTGTACCACCCGCGTGGTTGCAGGGATTGGTGTTCCCCAGATTACGGCGATCATGGATTCCTATGCGGTGGCAAAGGAATTTGGAATCCCCATCATTGCGGATGGCGGCATCAAGTATTCCGGGGATATGACAAAGGCCATTGCGGCAGGCGGCAATGTCTGCATGATGGGAAGCATCTTTGCAGGCTGTGACGAAAGTCCGGGAACCTTTGAATTGTATCAAGGGCGTAAATATAAAGTATACCGGGGTATGGGCTCCATTGCGGCTATGGAAAACGGAAGCAAAGACCGTTATTTCCAGGAAAATGCCAAGAAGCTTGTACCGGAAGGTGTGGAAGGGCGCGTGGCTTACAAGGGAACCGTGGAAGATACGGTGTTCCAGCTGATGGGCGGTTTAAGATCCGGTATGGGTTACTGCGGAACCAAGACCATCGAAGAATTAAAGGAAAGAGGGAAATTTGTGAAGATTTCCGCGGCTTCTTTAAAAGAAAGCCATCCCCATGACATCCATATTACGAAGGAAGCGCCCAACTATAGCGTGGACGAATAGCTGAAAGGAAAAGCTTAAGTGGGAAATCTGGAACGTACGGAGCTTTATAGATGGCAGAAACATTTCTGCGATATGGCGAATATTTTTGTATGCTGCGTGGACGGGAACAACAATCCCCTGACAGAACTTGGCGGAAATGAAGCGGACAAGGAGCTGTTAAGGAAAGTGATCGACTATGAACAGTTCCGCAGCATGTTACAGAGAGTATCGGAAAGTACGCTGGAGGAACAGGCCATTGAGGCGACGGCTTACCCCAATCTGCGTTTGGCGGTGATATCCGCCAAGGCAGCCGGGAAGCCGGTGCTGAGCTGGCTTGTCTGCGGGGTGCTTTCCGATGCTGCTGATGTGGAAGATTATGATGAGGAACCCCTTTCGGGATTTACCAGTACCTTGAGCGGGAAACAGTTTGAAGCGGCGGTGGATGCACTGCATGACATCACCGTTTCTTTGTCTGCGTGGAAACTTGAGCTGGAAGCTGCAAAGGCAGAGACTATAAAGAGCAGAAAAAGTGAGCTGGAAATGGAAGAAAAGCTAAAGCGCGCGGAAACCCTTACGGAAATGGTGCGTCTTTTAGACAGTGAAGCTTCCATAGAAAGGATCATGAAAAAGCTTCTCCACCTGACAGGAAGTTTCTTAAGGCTTGGGGTGGGGGCGGTTTACAAAAGTCTTGAGGAAGAAAGCGGCGGGGAAGGTCCTGTCTTTGGCCTTGAGGTTCTTGCAAGCTGGGTAAGGGCAGGAACCGCATGGCAGGCAAGGGAAGAATATGACCCGGAATGCCGGGACTTTTTCAGGACAAAAAAGACATTGGTGCTTTCCTTAAGTTCCCGGCCCAAACTTGCGGAAAAGAAAGTGTTAGAGCAGTTGGGGATGACGGCTGTTGTGATCGTTCCCGTTAAAATAAACGGGGTGATCGAACGGTATGTATATTTTGGGCAGACTTTTGGGGAGCATATATGGGGGCTTGAGGATGTCAAGCTGATCAAAGAGGCTGCCAAAATCCTGCAGAGTATTTTAAACAGAAGGGTTTATTAATTGCAGCGGGTATGCTATGATAAGTAATAAAAAAGTTTTGCGCAGAGGTTGGGAGATATGAGTGAAAAAGAATTAATGAATGAAAATGCGGAAATTTTGGAAGAAGAAAAGACTGTTTCCAGAAATTTTATTGAACAGATTATAGATAAGGATTTATCGGAGGGCGTATATGAGGGGGTCCACACCAGATTCCCGCCGGAACCTAACGGATACCTGCACATCGGACATGCCAAGAGTATCCTTTTAAATTACGGGCTAGCCAAGGAATACGGCGGCAAGTTTAACATGCGGTTTGACGATACCAACCCTACCAAGGAAAAGACGGAGTTCGTGGAGTCTATTCTGGCAGACATTAAATGGCTGGGGGCCGACTGGGAGGACAGACTGTTTTTTGCGTCTGATTATTTTGAGCAGATGTATGAGGGCGCTGTCAGGCTGATCAAAAAGGGGAAGGCTTATGTGTCTGATCTTTCCGCAGAAGAAATGCGGGAATACAGGGGAACTTTGACGGAGCCGGGGAAAAATGACCCCAACAGGGAACGGCCCATAGAGGAAAGCCTTATTTTGTTTGAAAAGATGAAAAACGGGGAATTTGCAGACGGGGAAAAGACGCTCCGCGCCAAGATCGATATGACATCCCCGAATATCAACATGCGGGATCCCATCATATATCGGGTTGCCCATATGAACCATCATAATACCGGTGATAAGTGGTGTATTTACCCCATGTATGATTTTGCGCATCCCATTGAGGATGCCATAGAAGGGATTACCCATTCTATCTGTACCCTTGAATTTGAAGACCACAGGCCCTTGTATGACTGGGTGGTGAGGGAGCTGGAATATCCTCATCCTCCAAAGCAGATCGAGTTTGCCAAGATGTATTTGACCAATGTGGTCACCGGAAAGAGATATATCAAAAAGCTGGTGGAAGAAGGGATCGTGGATGGCTGGGACGACCCCAGGCTGGTGTCCATAGCGGCCTTAAGGCGCAGGGGCTTTACGCCGGAATCCATCCGGATGTTTGTGGATCTTTGCGGTGTGTCTAAGAGTAATTCTTCTGCGGATTATGCGATGTTAGAATACTGCATCAGGGAAGATCTTAAGTTAAAGCGGCCTCGTATGATGGCGGCATTAGATCCGGTGAAGCTTGTCATTGACAATTATCCGGAGGGCCAAAGCGAGATGCTGGATGTAGCCAACAACCTGGAAAACGAGGAGATGGGATACCGCAAGGTTCCTTTTGGCAGAGAGCTTTATATTGACAGGGAAGACTTTATGGAGGAGCCGCCTAAAAAGTATTTCAGGCTGTTCCCGGGAAATGAAGTGCGCCTGATGAATGCTTATTTTGTGACCTGTACAGGCTGTGTAAAGGATGAAAACGGTAAGGTTATAGAAGTGCACTGTACCTATGACCCGGAGACGAAGTGCGGCACAGGGTTTACCGGAAGAAAGGTAAAAGGGACCATCCACTGGGTTCCTGCAAAAGAAGCGGTCAAAGCGGAAGTGCGCCTTTATGAAAATATCATAGATGAAGAGAAGGGTGTATATAATGAGGATGGCAGCCTGAATTTGAACCCGGACTCTCTTAAAGTATTAAAGGAATGCTTTTTGGAACCGGCACTTTCGGAAGCTGAGGCTTATGACAGTTTCCAGTTTGTCAGACAGGGGTATTTTTGTGTGGACGCAAAGGATTCCAAAGAAGGGGCGCTCGTCTTTAACAGGATCGTGTCCCTAAAAAGCTCTTATGTATTGCCTAAAGTATAAATAAAATAAATGGAGGATGGAAAGTATGGGTTTATTGGACGGTTTAGGGTTTAGCGGGTTAAAGAAATTGGAGAAGGCAAATATTTATGAGGAGCCTGCAAAGGAGAAGGCGCAGGATGCGGTGAAGGCAGCGCCGGTGGTAAAAGAGACGGACTTTTTATTCGATAAAAGTTACGACTGCCCGGTCTGCGGCGAAAAGATCAAGGCAAGAACCTTAAGGGCAGGAAAAGCAAGACTGATTCGTTCCGATATGGATCTGCGCCCGGTTTATGAAAATATTGAGCCTTTGAAATATGACCCGGTAGTATGCCCGAAATGCGGATATTCGGCGCTTGCAAGGTATTTTTCCACCATACTTTCGAACCAGGTCAAAGAAGTCAAAGAAAATATCTGCCAGAGTTTTCAGGGGAATATCAAAGAGCAGGAAGCCTATTCCTACGAGGATGCGCTGTACCGCTATAAGCTGTGTCTTGCCAATGCGATCGTGAAAAAAGCTAAGGCAAGCGAAAAGGCTTACATATGCTTAAAGGCCGGGTGGCTTTTGAGGAGCTATCAGGAAAATCTGCAGGCTTCACAGGAAGAGACGGATCCGAAGAAGTTAGAGGAGCTTAAGGCACAGGAGCAGGAATTTTTGCAAAATGCAATGGAAGGCTTTTTTGCGGCAAGGCAGACGGAGAGCTATCCCATGTGCGGCATGGACGAGACAACGGTGGATTATCTGTCCGCAGTGCTTGCCATGGAACACGGCCAGTTAGACGTGGCTTCCAGGATCATCTCGACCATTATCACCTCACCTTCGGCAAATGCCCGTATGAAGGACAGAGCAAGAGACGTGAAAGAAACGATCCTGACAAAGATGAAGGAAAAAAACGCATAATGACGGATTTGGCAATTCAATTAACGGAAAAATCAAATAAATGTCTCTATCAGCAGATTTATGAGTATATCAGGGACGAGATCAGAGGGGGGAAGCTTCTTGCAGGGGAGAGGCTTCCCTCAACCCGTTCTTTAGCGGATCATCTGCAGGTGGCAAGAAGCACGGTGGACTATGCCTACGGTCAGCTTGTGGCGGAAGGGTACCTGGAGGCAAAATCCCAGAGAGGGTATTTTGTCAGTCATGTGGAAGATCTGCTGGAACTTTCCACCGTGTATGGGCAGGGGCAGCCTCGCTCATCCGGTCAAAAGCCGGCTGGCAGCACGGCGGCCGGTAAGCCATCATCCGAAAAGCCGGTGTCCGGCCCTTTGGTATCCGGTCTTGCGGCGGGAAGGGAAGAGGCAAGGATCCGCTATGACTTCTCCCCCCATGCTATCAGTCTGAAGCATTTTCCTTTTTCCACATGGAAAAAGATCACGCGGAATATTTTGGTGGATGCCAACAGTGAAATGTTTGCAAGAGGAGATTCCCAGGGGGATTATTCCCTCAGGGAGACCATAGGGAGATATCTTCACTCATCAAGGGGGGTGAACTGCTCCCCGGAACAGATCATCGTGGGGGCAGGAACGGATTATTTGTTTTTGCTTCTGGAAAAGATCTTAGGACGGCATGTTCCCATTGCAATGGAAGAACCTACTTATGAACGGGCTTATCAGATTTTCCGTTCTTTTGCCTATGAGATTCTGGCGGTGCCTGTGGACCAGAGTGGTATGAGCGTTAAGGAGCTGAAAAAGACCAACGCACGGCTTGCCTATGTGATGCCTTCCCACCAGTATCCCACCGGGGTAGTGATGCCGATCGGAAGGCGGATGGAGCTTTTGCGGTGGGCTAAGGAAGGGCAGGGGCGTTACCTGATCGAGGATGACTACGACAGCGAGTTCCGCTACCGGGGGAAGCCGATCCCCAGCTTACAGGCGTCGGACCAGGCCGGACGGGTGATCTATATGGGAACCTTTTCCAAATCCATTGCCCCGGCAATTCGGGCAGGCTACATGGTGCTTCCGGAAAGCCTCCTTAAGGCGTACAGGGAAAATTGTGGCTGCTATGCCTCCACGGTTTCCCGGATAGACCAGCGTATTCTAGACGAATTTATCAAGGACGGATATTTTGAGCGGTATTTGAATAAGATGAGAAAGATATACCGGGAAAGGCATGACTATCTTTTGGGGCTACTTTCACCTTTTTCCGGCGGTTTTCGTATTTTTGGGGAAAATGCCGGGCTGCACTTACTGCTTACCAGCAAAAAAGGCGTACCGGAAAAAGAACTTGTAAAGTCGGCCGAAGCGGAAGGAGTCAGGATTTATGGCATGTCCAAAGCCTGTATGCAGGGGAGGGGGGCGGATGCTTTTTTCCGCAATACGATCCTTGCAGGCTATGGGGGGTTGGAAATGGAAGAACTGGAAGAAGGAGTGGGGCGCTTAAAGAAGGCCTGGCGGGAGTATATGTAAAGAGCCTGATGACATTGCTGCACAGGCTCTTTTTTTAGAAAAATTTAAGATTTTTTTATAGATTATTGTAACAATTAGGTCATATAATACGTTATGTTAAATGTATAACAAATTCAGCGCATTTAGGTATTGACAAATATTGTATTAGTACTATAATACAATAGTATAGAAAAATGAGCGGCAAAGGCAGCGGAATGTGAGGCAGTATGAGTGAACTGATTGAAATCCGGGATATGTGTAAGATTTATAATCCCGGTGAAAATGAGGTCCGGGCATTAGATCATGTGAATTTGAGAATTGACAAGAATGAGTTTGTGGCGATCATCGGGCAGTCCGGTTCGGGAAAGTCCACATTGATGAACATGTTAGGATGCCTGGATATCCCCACCAGCGGAACTTACATATTAAACGGGCAGGACGTGTCAAATCTGACAGACGATGAGCTTTCGGATATCAGGAATAAAGAGATCGGGTTTATTTTTCAGGGATTTAACCTGATCGCAGGGCTTACGGCTCTTGAAAACGTAGAACTTCCCCTGATCTACCGGGGAGTGGCGAAAAAAGAGAGGATGCGGCTTTCTAAGATCGCCTTGGAAAAGGTGGGGCTGAAAGCAAGGATGGAGCATAAGCCTTCCGAAATGTCAGGGGGGCAGCAGCAGAGGGTAGCCATTGCAAGGGCGATTGCCCAGGCACCGCCGGTGGTGCTTGCCGATGAGCCTACGGGAAATCTGGATTCCGGTTCTACCAAGGAGATCATGGAAATCTTAAAAGGGCTCCATGCGGAAGGACGGACGGTCATATTGATCACCCATGACAATGAAATTGCGGCCAGGGCAAAGCGGATCATCCGGATCATGGATGGGAAGATCGTGGATGATATTATCAATAAAGAAGAGGAGTAAGGATTATGAGCGCAGAAATGATGGACAAGAAAGAAAAAAAGCCTAAAAAGGAAAAAAATCCTAAGGAAAAGGTTCCTTTGGATAAGGCGGCAAAAAAGAAACGCCGCAGGATCATATTTGCCTGCATTGCCGGCGTGCTTATCGTTGCTTTTGTGGTAATGAAGGCTATGGCAGGTCCGGGAGCACAGGCAATCGTCATGACGGCGGGGGCGTGGACCGGGGAGATCGAGGAGACTATCAACACCAGCGGAATGGTCACAACCCTGGAGACGAAAACCTACTTTTCCAATGTGGATGTGAAGATTGGCGATATTGCCGTGCAAAAAGGGGATGCGGTAAAAGCGGGAGATCTTCTGTTATCTTATGATGCGGCTGACCTTGCAAAGGAAAAGGAGCTGGCGCAGCTTTCTGCCAGACAGGCGGAAGGGAGCTATAAAAATTCCGTGCAGAGCAACAACGAAAAGCTGGGGGATCTGAACGAGGCAAATGTGAATCTGGATGTGCTGGAACAGCAGATTGCGGATGTGGAAGCCCGGATCAAGACGTTAGAGGCAAACATAGAACAGAAAAAGAGCGATATCGCTTATCAGGGAACACTTCTCCAGATCACCTTGCTGGACTGGCAGGAAAAGCAGCAAAAAGAAGGATTTTCCGAGTCCGATGAGGATATTTACCTGGAATTGCAAAAACAGGTCCAGTTAAATAGTTATGAGCAGCAAAATAATGAGGAGATCCAGAAATGGCAGGAAGAACTGGAAGTCCATCAGGATATGCTGTCAGAATATAAAGAGTATCAGGCTGAAATGAAGTCTCAAAAAAGTTCCGCCGAGGCAGGAAAGCTTAATGCCGGGGCGAAGGAAGAACTGGAAGCAAATAACCAGACGAAAGAGATTCAGGCGGCTGATACCATAGAAAGCCTAGCCGCTGTGGAAAACGGCGTTACGGCGGAATTTGACGGTGTGGTCACGGAGATCAACGCAGTGGAAGGGGGCAGTGTAGCCCAGGGCTCTCCGCTCCTTAAGCTGGAAAGCACAAAGGACGTAATGGTCCAGATTTCCGTTACCAAGTATGACTTAAATAAAATTGCGGTAGGCCAGGGCGCCACGGTATCCATTGGCAGTAAGGAATACCAGGGTGAAGTCTCCAAGATCAACAAAATGGCGGAAACCAATAATAGCGGCGCGGCAGTAGTGGGAACGGAGATCAGGATCAAAGATCCTGACAGTGACCTGATCTTAGGAGTGGAGGCAAAGGTTATTATCAGCACCGCAAAAGAGGAAAATGCCGTACTGGTTCCGGTAAGCGCCATCAATGTGGACATGGAAGGGGAATTTGTCTACGTGGTGGAAAATAACATTCTTACGAAAAAACGTGTAATGACGGGAATTTCCTCCGATCTTTATATTCAGGTGACGGAAGGTCTTTCTGACGGGGAACAGGTAGTGACGGAAGTGGCGGCAAACCTTCAGGAGGGCATGACGGTTATGGCAATGCCCCAGCAGTAAGGAAACGGAGTATTGATATGGCACAGATTTGGGAATATATCAAAATTGCTTTGATGAACATCAAGAGCAATAAAGGGCGTTCTATTTTGACGATGCTTGGCATTATCATCGGGATTTCATCCGTCATTATGGTCATTTCGATCGGGAACGGCGTGCGGGGGCAGGTGAACTCGGAGCTGGAAGGACTGGCAGGGGGCCAGATTGCCTTTTATGTGGACAGCACCAGAAAAGACACCACGGTGGCTTTTGACCAGACGGATTTTGACGCGATCCAGGCAAATATCCCCCATGTAAAGGGCGTAACCCCCACTTTCGGCGTCTGGGGAACGGCGGAAGGGCCGAAAGGGGATTTCGATATCTCAATACAGGGCGGAACGGTGGGACTGCAATACATATCCCAGGATCCCATCGTCAAAGGAAAATATTTTTCCCAGAACGATTATGACAGCGGGAGCAATGTCTGCATTATCACGGAAAGCAATGCGGCGGCGCTTTTTGGAACCAGCGACGTGGTGGGGATGACCTTTGATGCCACGGTCTGGGGGATCACACAGGAGCTGCGTATTATCGGGGTTCGGCAGGACAATGCGGCATCCATAGTTTCCATGGGGAGCGGGGGGTTAGTCACCATTCAGGCGGAAATGCCCTTAACTTTTATGGCGAACAAGTTTGGCTACTGGATTGATGAGGTAGACCAGTTTTACGTGATCGCGGAGTCCTCGGAATATTGCACCGAGGTTGCGGCAAAGACCTTATCTTTGTTGGAGAACCGCCACAATGTGCGGGGAGAAAACCAGATTATGATGCAGAGCTTTTCGGATATGACCGCACAGTTTGACACGATCTTAAGCTTTATCACGGTTTTCATTTCTTTTGTTGCGGCTATCTCACTTTTGGTAGGAGGGATCGGCGTTATGAACATCATGCTGGTATCCGTCACGGAAAGGACCAGGGAGATCGGGATTCGGAAGGCTTTAGGGGCAAGGACGATTTCGGTGCTTTTGCAGTTCCTTGCAGAGGCCGGGATCATTACACTGCTTGGAGGACTTATTGGGATCGGGTTAGGTGTCCTTGGCGGCTTTGGCATAGGGGCGATCGCGGGAGTGACCCCACAGGTCAATGCGGGTACGGTGGTCTTTGCATCCCTGTTTTCCTGCGGTGTGGGTATCTTTTTCGGGATTTACCCGGCCAGGAAGGCGGCGAAGTTAAACCCCATTGAAGCACTGCGGCATGAGTAAGTTTTATTGTTGCACTTTGGCTGATTTTTAGTATAATAAGAAGAGTGAAGGCACCTGCTTTTGCAGGTGCTTTTCCTCATACAGGAAATCGAGAAAGGGAAATCGGGATGGAAGTGGAATTTGATGTGAAGATAACGCCGGGGGCGTTATATGATTATATGCTATATCATACTTATACCAGCCCCTCCGGACTTTTAGGCGCAGTGGTGGGGGCTTTGCTGGTGACGGCTTTTTTTATGGGGGCAGGGGTGCTCTGCCTGTTAGCCGGTATCATCATCCTTGTCTATCTTCCATGGACGTTGTTCCTCAAATCCAGACAGCAGTACCTGGCAAACCCGGCGTTTAAAACGCCTCTTCATTATAAGATGACGGAGGAAGGGATTGAAGTATCTCAAAACGGGGAAACCCAGAGCCAGAAGTGGGAAGATCTGTTTAAGGCAGTTTCCACCCCAAAGAGCTTGATCGTGTATACCTCCCGGGTCAACGCGTCCATTTTTCCCAAAAGGGATCTTAAGGAAAATTCGACGGCGGCCATCAGGATGATTTCCACCCATATGCCGCCCCAAAAAGTGAAAATCCGCGGATAAGAAAGGGTGAAAGACAGGAAAAAGGGCATGGATAAGACGATTTTTGAAAGTTTTGGGCCGGAAGATACCTTCCGTTTTGGAAAAGAATTGGGGGAAAAGGCTAAGGAGGGAAGTGTTTTTACCTTAGTTGGTGATTTAGGGGCAGGCAAGACAGTGTTTTCAAAGGGCCTGGCGGAAGGACTTGGGGTCACGGAACAGGTAAACAGCCCGACCTTTACCATTTTACAGGTGTATGAGCAGGGGCGCTGTCCTTTTTATCATTTTGACGTATATCGGATTGGAGACAGCTCCGAGATGGATGAGATCGGGTACGAGGAATATATTTATGGGGAAGGGGTCTGCCTGATCGAGTGGGCGGATTTGATTGAAGAGATTCTTCCGCCCCGGTATCTGAAGGTTACGATAGAAAAGGATGTGGAAAAAGGATATGACTACAGGAAAATCACTCTTGAGGGCGTAGGATATGAAGATCATTGCTATTGACAGTTCAGGACTGGTGGCATCGGCTGCCATCGTGGAGAATGATGTCCTGATTGGAGAATATAATGTGCAGTACAAAAAGACCCATTCCCAGACGCTCCTTCCTATGCTGGATGCGTTGGCGAAGATGGTGGAGCTGGATTTAGACACGGTGGATGCCATTGCGCTGGCAAAGGGGCCGGGGTCTTTTACCGGGCTCCGCATTGGGTCTGCCACCGCAAAGGGCCTGGGTCTTGCCATGGGAAAGCCCCTGGTGGAGATCCCTACATTGGATGGGCTTGCCTGCAATCTGTATGGCACGGATAAGCTGGTATGTCCTATGATGGATGCCAGAAGAAATCAGGTTTATACCGGAGTTTATGAATATGTGAAAACAGGGCAGAGCCCGGTATCTTATCAGTTAAAGAGTCTGGTGCCCCAGTGTGCGGTGCCGGTTGCGCAGATTGCGGAAATATTAAACGGATACGGCAGGGAAGTGATATTGCTTGGGGATGGTATTCCGGTTTACACAAAGGCGCTTCAAGAGCTTCTCACCGTGCCTTACGGTTTTGCGCCGGCACATGTAAACCGCCAGAGGGCAGCGGCTTTTGGCAGACTTGCCATGCAGTACATACAGGAAGGAAAGATCGTCAGCGCAGATAGCCATGCACCGGAGTATCTGCGGCTGTCGCAGGCAGAGAGGGAGAAAAACGAAAAAGGACATGGGAATATTAGTCAGGGAAATGGAAGCCGGTGATGTTGCGGCGGTAAGCGCCATTGAGGCGTCGGTGTTTTCGATGCCCTGGTCGGCGGATGATTTTTTGGAAATGATCCAGGCGGACTATGCTTATTATTACGTGGCATTGTACGACGGGAAGATTGCAGGGTGCTGCGGGATCAGGGATATCGCCGGGGAAGGCGAAATCACCAATGTGGTGGTGGATGCATCCCTAAGGCGGCAGAAAATTGCCCGGACGATGCTGGAACATATGCTTGCAAAAGCAGAGGAAAGAGGGATAGGGGCTTATACTCTTGAAGTGAGGTGTAGCAACCTGCCAGCTATCCGGCTGTATGAGAGCCTGGGATTTTTGGGGGAGGGGGTACGGCCCGGGTTTTATGATAAGCCTAAGGAAGACGCCCTGATCATGTGGAAAAGATAGGAAGGGCATGGAAGAATTACCACTGTTTCTTATTTTTCTTTTATGTATAATAGACTTAGGTGCCAAGAAATCGGCATGCTGAATATCAGCATGTTGATGTTCAGCATATAAAAGGAGGATAAGATCATGAGAATATATACGGATGAAAGCAGGAATCAGCTTGCAGGCGTGATCTGCAATCAGTGTAAAAAAGAATTATCAGTGGAAAACGGAATCATAAAAGAAGGATGCTTTAGCGGAAACATCCAATTTGGATTTTTCAGCGGTAAAGACGGAAAGAAGCATTCTTTTGATCTGTGCGAGGAATGTTATGATAAAATGATAAAAGGCTTTGCTATTCCGGTGGAAGAGGAGGACGTAACAGAACTGCTTTAAGCGGATGTCTGAGGATGCGGAATGGCAAGTACGGATACAGGAGGAAATATGCTGGATATTTGCTTACTTGGAACCGGCGGGATGATGCCGCTTCCATACCGCTTTCTGACATCTATGATGGCCAGATATAATGGGCAAAGTATTTTGATCGATTGTGGGGAAGGAACGCAGGTCGCCATGAAGGAAAAGGGGTGGAGCCCTAAGCCTATTGACGTGATCTGCTTTACCCACTTTCACGCGGATCATATCAGCGGACTGCCGGGAATGCTCCTTACGATGGGGAATGCGGAACGGACAGAGCCGCTGCTTTTGGTGGGACCTAAGGGACTTTCCAGGGTGGTGGCATCACTTCGTGTTATTGCGCCGGAGCTGCCCTTTGAGATTGAATGCATGGAAATGACACTGCCGGAGCATGTGATCCGTTTTGACGGTTTCAGGATCGAGGCGTTTAAGGTAAACCATAACGTACCCTGTTATGGGTACAGCATTTGTATTGACCGGATTGGTAAATTCCAAATAGACAAGGCTGTCGCATTGGGGATTGAAAAGAAGTACTGGAACCGCTTACAGCACGGAGAAACCATAGAAACAGGGAAAATGACACTCTTGCCGGAAATGGTCTTAGGGCCTGCAAGGAAGGGGCTTAAGGTGACCTACTGTACAGACACCAGACCAACGGAAGGGATCGTGAGCCATGCGGCCGGGTCGGATCTTTTTATCTGCGAAGGGATGTACGGGGAGCCGGACAAAAAGGCGAAAGCCCGGGAAAATAAGCATATGACTTTTTATGAGGCGGCGGAGATGGCAAGGCGTGCCGGGGTTTCCAGGTTGTGGCTGACCCATTACAGTCCTTCCTTAAACAGGCCGGAGGAATTTTTGGCAGATGTAAGGAAGATATTTAAAGATGCCGAAGTATGTAGGGACGGCAAGACTGTGGAGCTGTTGTTTGAGGATGAGGAAAGGGAATAAGCGGTAAAAGGAGGATGGTACAGATGAAGGATAAAGGGAACGGGAGCGGACTCAAGGGCTTTATCATCGGGCTGGTTCTGATCGGGCTGGTCCTTGGGTATTTTTACTATTTGTCTGTCAGAAAAGGCGGGGATGAAAGCGACGAGGTGGAGATCAGCCCGGTGCAGGAAGTGCTGCTCCGGAACTTAGACAAAAGTTATCCCCCTTCTCCCCGGGAGGTGCTAAAATATTACGGGCAGCTTGTCCAGTGTTTTTACGGGGAAGAATACACGGAAGAAGAATTTGAGCAGCTGGCGGCTAAAGTCATGGAATTGTATGACGACGAGCTGGCCGGGAATCAGACCCCGGAGCAGTATCTGGAAAATCTCCGGTGGGATGTGGATCAGTGGAAGGAAAAGGAAACGAAAGTTTCAAGCTACAGCCTGCCCTCCAGCACGGATGTGGATTTTTTTACCGAGGATGGATATAGCTGGGCAAGGCTTTATTTTGGGATGAACCTGCGTAAAGGCACACAGCTAGACGTGATTAATGCGGTTTACTTGCTGCGGAAAGATGATCAGGGCCACTGGAAAATTTATGGCTGGAAACTGGAAGAAGACTTAAACGGTTCCGGTACGGCTGAATAAAGGATAAGATATGGAACATAAGGATATTTTTATATTGGCGGTTGAAAGCTCCTGCGACGAGACGGCGGCTTCCGTAGTGAAAAACGGCAGGGATGTGCTTTCCAACGTGATCTATTCCCAGATTTCACTGCACACAGAGTATGGCGGGGTGGTGCCGGAAATCGCTTCCCGTAAACATATAGAAAAAATCAACCAGGTGATCGAACAGGCGCTTAGGGATGCTGAAATGAGGCTTAACGAAATGAGCGCCATTGCGGTGACTTACGGGCCGGGGCTGGTGGGTGCCTTGTTAGTCGGCGTTTCGGCGGCAAAAGCGATCAGTTTCGCTTCCGGAATCCCGCTGATCGGCGTCCACCATATTGAAGGACACATCAGTGCAAATTTTATAGAAAACAAAGATTTAGAACCGCCGTTTGTCTGTCTGGTGGTATCCGGCGGGCATTCTCATCTGGTGGTGGTCAAAGACTATGGCGTATATGAAATCATAGGGAAGACCAGAGATGATGCGGCAGGGGAAGCCTTCGATAAGGTGGCAAGGGCGATTGGGCTGGGGTATCCCGGCGGGCCAAAGATAGATAAGGTTTCGAAAGAGGGAAACCCGGACGCCATTCATTTCCCCAGGGCAAAGGTGGCGGACGCACAGTATGATTTTAGTTTCAGCGGACTGAAATCGGCGGTGCTGAATTACTTAAATTCCTGCCAGATGAAGGGGGAGGAGATTGTTACGGCGGACGTTGCGGCTTCCTTTCAGAAAGCGGTGATTGATGTGCTGGTAGATCATTCCATGGATGCGGTGGAAAAGTACGGCTGCCGGAAGTTTGCCATTGCAGGGGGAGTGGCCTCCAATACAGGGCTCAGGGAAGCTTTTCGGAAAGTCTGCGGGGAAAAAGGGATTGCTTTTTACCACCCGTCACCGGTGTATTGCACGGATAATGCGGCCATGATCGGAACGGCCGCTTATTATGAGTATCAAAAGGGCGTGCGGCACGGTTTTGACTTAAATGCCGTACCGAACTTGAAATTAGGGGAACGGGTGTAACTTTGACCGTTCCGCCCAAACAGGCAGAAATGAGGATCAACATGGAGGATGGAACAAGGACGGCGGCGGTGGTGCTGGCAGCAGGAAGCGGAAAGCGTATGGGCAGCAGTACAAAAAAACAGTACATGCTGCTTTTTGATAAACCGGTGGTCTACTATTCCCTGAAAGCTTTTCAGGAAAGTTTCATTGACGAGATCATTCTGGTAGTTTCAGCGGGGGATGTGGAGTATTGCAAGGAAGAGATCGTCAAGCGGTATGGCTTTCATAAGGTCAGCCACATTGTGGAAGGCGGCAGGGAGCGGTACCATTCCGTGGCGGCCGGTCTTGCAAAGGCCACAGAGTGTGATTATATATTTATCCATGATGGCGCCAGACCTGTGCTGACGCATAATATGCTGGACCGGCTTTTGGCGGGGGTGAAAAAAGACGGCGCCTGCGTGGCGGGAATGCCTGTAAAAGATACCATCAAGCTTTCCGATGAAAATGATTATATAGAAGCAACTCCCGACAGACGGCTGGTCTGGACGATACAGACACCCCAGGTATTTGAGTACCGGCTGGTCCGGGGCGCCTATGAGGAGTTGATCAGGCAGGAAAGGGAACATCCGGGAGGGCAGATGGCGGTAACGGATGATGCAATGGTGGTGGAGGGCTTTACGGATCATAAAGTGAAGCTGGTGGAGGGTTCTTATGAGAATATTAAGATCACCACCCCGGAAGATATTGCCGTAGCGGAATTGTTTTTAAAGAACGCAGGGCAGTACGGCTGCATTTTTTAACTTTTAAAAAAAAATTAAAAAAAGTGTTGACACATTAAAAGTGATTTGCTAGAATAATCATTGCGCTAACGAAGAGCAAGTCAAAAAGAAACAACATGGAGAGGTATCGAAGTGGTCATAACGAGGCGGTCTTGAAAACCGTTTGTCCGCAAGGGCGCGTGGGTTCGAATCCCACCCTCTCCGCTGGAGATACCTTCTCCATCGGAATTATATTCCGAAATACAGCAGGGTGGAAGCCTTGCAATTGATCAGCTAGATCTGGAGAAGTACCCAAGAGGCTGAAGGGGCTCCCCTGGAAAGGGAGTAGGTCGTTAATAGCGGTGCGAGGGTTCAAATCCCTCCTTCTCCGTTGGTGATCTCCAATATGATTACCATTTGAAATCCCAGTGATGAATTGGGAAGCACCTTGACAAATAAACAGCAATGCAGACCTGAAAATTCAGAGAGAATAATTCAGAGAACAGCCTGAAGGAAACTTCAGGGACCTAGAGACAGTAAAAAGGAACGGAAAGAAGCCAGAAGAGGTTTTGGACCGGGA
>CAJULP010000082.1 GCA_910587295.1 uncultured Lachnospiraceae bacterium
CGGTTGCGTTATCTGTATTCGTGTCGAATCTTTTCAGGATTCAGAGGCGAATATTTGCAGTCATTTTTAGTATACGCTATAAATTTATAGTATGTGTTGTCTGAAGCAAGCTAAAACAGCTTGTTCAGCAGACACTAATTATTTTGAATTTTTGTCAGGGGCAGGAAGAGAAAACGCATCTCGTCCTGCCTCATCTTGATTAATGAAAAGGTACTACAGATGAACTATTCTTGTAGCCGTATGCTCCATAAACATTTTATCATGTTCCACCAAAATCATGGTAGGTTTAAATTTTAAAATCAGTTCTTCAATCTGCATTCTGGAGAATACGTCAATAAAATTAAGCGGTTCATCCCAGATATAAAGATGAGCTCTTTTACAAAGGCTTGCCGCTAAAAGCACTTTCTTCTTTTGCCCACCGCTGTAATCTTCAATCCGTTTTTCAAATTGAATCCTGGAAAAATCCAGTTTTCTTAAAAGCGACATAAACAAGGTCAGGTCAATTTCATTTGCTGATGCAAATTCCTGAATAGTTCCATTTAGCATGGAAGTGTCCTGAGCGCAATAAGAAATGACCATCTGATTAGGAAGCTCCACTTTTCCGACTGCAATATCCGGAAAATCCCGTAACTGCATAAATAAACCTTTTTCATCCCCACCCTGCTGCCGGTACTGGTTTAAAATTGTTTTGATGATGCTGGATTTCCCACAACCGTTCCTTCCCTGCAAAAATACTCTTTCCCCTTGCCGGATTTCCATATAAAATTCCTTCATAATTTCTTTACCCTGTGCTTCATTTCCATAGGATAGCATTACGTCTTCCATCTCCACCAGCTTTTCTTTATAATGGGTAAGGGGAAATAACTTTAAATCTTCTACTCTTTCCAGATTCTTTAAAAGCTCAGATTTTTCCTCAATTTCCTGGTTTCGTCTGCGCTCTAAGTTTTTCCGGCGCATCTGCATTCGTCTGGACTTTTCACCTATATATGCTCTCCTGTCCAAACCTTTTTCAACCTTGTCAGATTTTATGCCAATTTTAGCAGCTTCCACTTTATCTGCCCACAAACTGGTCCTTCTTGCCGATTCGGTGAGCCTGTGGATATCCTTTTTTAACCTTTCATTTTCCGCAAGTTCAAAAGCGTCCTGCTTTTGCTTATTTTCCCACCAGGAGCTGAAATTACCCTGTTGAATCTCAATATTTGTTTTATTGATTACCAAAACATGGTCTATGCAACTATCCATAAAGTTCCTGTCATGGGATACCAGAATGAATCCTTTTTTCTTGTTCAGATACCCTGCAAGAATTTCCCTTGACTCCATATCCAAGTGGTTCGTCGGTTCATCGATTAAAAGAAAGTTCCCTTCCTGTGAAAATAAAAGCGCCAGCAGAACCTTAGTCTGCTCCCCGTCACTTAATGTGGAAAAAGGCCGGTAAAAAACTTCCGCATCTACCTTTAAATAATCCAGCTCCCTGCATACTTTCCAAAATTCATAATCCGGATTAATCTCCTCAAGAATCTCCAACGTATCCTTTTCTTTGTCCTTAATCTTAAAAGGAAAATAATCAAACTTAACGGAACTTTTTATATTTCCTATATACTCATATTCTCCCATTAAAAGTTTTAAAAATGTTGTCTTCCCCTTTCCGTTTCTTGCAATGAACCCTAATTTCCAATCCGTATCGATTTGGAACGATACATCCTCAAAAATATTGTCATAGCTTCCCTCGTAATAAAAAGTCAGATTATTTACACTGATCTGCGACATATACATCCCTCCAATCTTGAAAGCGCAAAAAGGTGCAGAAGAAACTTCTGCACCAAAAATACATACCACAAACCAGAAATATATATTATCTTTTAAGGACAAAATGCCAGATGTCTTCTTCTACACATAACCTATGAAATTAGTTACCTGATAGAAAAAATATACATCCACGCATCTCCTTTACCATTTGATAACTTTAATTTAGCAGAAAATACTTAATCAGTCAAATACTTTTTCATAGTAATCAAAAAATATGCGTCCTGAAGGGTGCCATTGGAAGGTTATTTACACCAGATACAGTCACTTCACCATAGTTTGTCCACAAATACCTTGCCATAACCGGCTCCTCCACTTCTTCCGATTGTAAGAATACTTTGTTCCCCTGGAATTCTGCCTCCGCATCCTTAAAAACGCCGTCATCCCCTGCCAGCTCGAACCCTGACGGTTTCTTTCCCCGGCAGATAAACCCGTTCTCCGCATAGTCAAACGAAATCTCCATTCCCCCATCCCGGTACAGGAAATCACGATAAACAGGTCCGAATGCTTCCTCTTCGTGGATAACATGATATACCCCGCAAAGGGCCTGCAAAGCCAGCCTTTCCCCTACCGGCTTTTTATTTTTCGGATGGATCTCATGGAACTGTCCACAGTCAATAATAACCGCTATTCCGGTATTCCGGATCATATGGAAAGCCCTCATCTGGCTCTCCCGGATGATACACCAGCTTTTGGTATCCGGATCGTGCTGGTATCTGTGCATGGGAAGCTGTACCATAAGAAAAGGAAGGGTATCATCACCCCAATCCTGCCGCCACTGTCTAATCATGGCAGTAAGCAGCGCATAATAGCTCCCCGGCTTATGATCATCGCTTTCTCCCTGATAATACAAAAACCCTTTTACCGTATAAGGCATCACTTTTTTTAACATGGTCTCATAAAGCCCTGCCGGGCGGGTAAAATTCGCACAGTTCATAGGTCCTGGATACTTGCATTCCCCAATCAGTTCCTGCACCTTGTCAAAAGAAATCATAGGCTCTTTCTCATATACTTTGGCCGCTTTTTGGTCCCACTCTTCCTGATAACGCAGGTATTCCTGATATTCTTTGATCTGTTCCCCCTCCGGCTTCCGGACCAAATCCAAAGCATCATATTCTTCCACATAACTTCGGGTCTCATCCTGCCACAGGAGCATTTCCCTGCCCATCCAGCAGCTTGCGGAAGTTCCGCCCCAGTTACAGCCCACGATACCAACCGTCACATTCAGCCTTGCTGCAAGCTTTCTGGCAAAGAAGACCCCCACCGCAGACCACTTCGCTCCATCCTTTTCATTAAACAATTCCCAATGGGATTCTTCAAAAATTTTCCCATAGGCCTCATCCTTGTAGGCAAGCTTTGGCGTATAGTAATAGCGGACCGATTCCGGAATCCCTTCCTTCAAAAGGCACGCTCCCTCATCGGCGTCTTTTAATTCCAGTTCCATGTTGGACTGCCCGCCTGCAAGCCAGACCTCACCTACCGCAACATCCTCAAAGCATATTGTTTCTTTCCCGTCGGAAATTTCCATATGCAGGTTTTCCCCGGCTTCCCGTTCCGGAAGGTAAACCATCCATTTTCCATCCCTGCACTTATTAGAAGCCTTATCTTCTCCTAACGTAACCGATACAATCCTTCCCGAAATCCCTTCCCCAAATATACATATCTTTTTATTTCTCTGCAGGACCATATGATCACTGAATATTGCTGCTGATTTTAACATTTTCTTCCCACTTTCCTTATTATTATGCCAAAGAAACTGACCAGGGTACTCAAAACCTAATTCCGATTGGTTGTAGAACCCGGTTCCTTTTCAATCTTCTGAAAGATTCTTTTACTAAATGCCGCAATGGTAAAAATCATAAAACCAGGACCTAATATGATACCAAAAAACAGCATTGTCTTATTAAAATTAAATACAATGTATTCCACCGCCAAAATGATCACCAATAATAACGTATTTCCCAAATATTTCCGGGATATATTAATGGAATTTTGAATCGTATTGATAAGGGTATTTTCATACCTTGCGGTCAACGGGTAAGAATAGATCAGCGCAGCAACCGCTAATGCAATGGACGCCATTCCTATGATAAGAAAAATGATAGGGTTATTCTCCACCGCTTCAAATAGCTGAAAATCCAGATAAATCGCATAAACTGCAACTACAGTGATCATCCAGAGTATCGTTCCCAGCTTCCAGTTTTCTTTAAACGCCTTCAAAAAATTTTTTCCAATATAACCTTCTTCGTCATCCACCATTTTAAGGCCTACCGACATGGCAGCAACCGTAGACGCTCCTACAGTAATAACAGGGATGCTAAATAAAATCCAAAAAAAGTTAAGTTTTACCACATCAAGAAATTTACTTAAAAACTTATAAACAGGACTGTCCACGCTAAATAACTTCATAATCATCCTCCCTGCGCATATTTTATATGGCAAGTATATCATAAAAGAGGGCTGCCCTCAATGAAACAGCCCTCTTCTTCCATTTATTATTCTTAACGCTTATTACCTTACTGCATCTTCTGCTGCAGCCCTTAATTTTGCTTCATTTTCCTGGAACTCTACACACTGGTCATAACCATATTCATCAGCCTGAGCAATCATGTCAGCCACAATCTGATCAAATTCTTCATCTGTAGAAGCGTAGATTGCTTTCCAGGAATTATCCTTGATACAGGTTGCAACCTGATTCCAAACTACCTGTAATTCGTCAGATCTTACGCCAGCTGAATAAGTGGTACCGGGAGCTAATGTAAAGCCAACACTGCCCATGTACTCATCCGGTGTAGCACATCCTGTCTTTTCTCTCCAGTCAGCTTCAATTTCCGAATTAGGTTCTGCGGTAAAGCTTGCCCATTTCTTATAGTTATAAGTTTCACCATTTGAATCCGGGTTTGCCGCATCAATAGCCCATGTTTCATTATTCATCTTAAAGTTGCCGTCTTCAAAAGTTCCAGAATAACCTTCTGCCATTTCCGTTTTAGGATCTAGTTTTGCAGCGCGTCCAAGATCTGTAAAATATGTCTTCCCATCTTCACCATAATACCAGCAGATATCTTTCGGTCCATACTCTGATGTCATACGTCCTTCAGGAGTTGACAGCCAGTTTAAGATTGCCATGCAAAGCTCCGGATATTCCGACTTAGCGCCGATAGACCAGATTCTGTTTCCGCCATATACGTTTTGTCCGTAAATAATCGGATGTGCTTCTGAAGGAGGGCAGGGATACATTGCTTTGCCTTCTTGCGCATGGGCATCGGAGTTATACATTGCTGACCCTAAAAAGTTAAAAATATTCAGGAACGCAGCGCCGTTTTGATAATCTTCAACCATACCATCATATTTCTGTGTCTGAGAGTCAGGATCAAGCAGTCCTCTCTGATACAGGGTATTATAGAATTTTAAAGCCTGAATATAAGGGCCGCCTTCTTCAAGGCAGGGATGATAGGTCTGAGTATCAGGATCATATAACCCGAATCCAAACTCATCGTACCCATAATAAGCCTGAGCAAGAGATTTAACAAACATGACCATATCTCCATCCCAGTCGTTAAATAAGGATACACCATAAGTGGTCTTGCCATTATCATCAGTAGGACAGATTTCCTTCATCTGTGCAAGTACTTCCACCATATCATCCAAATTCTTGATCTCAGGATAACCTAATTCCTTGTAAAGATCCCAGCGAAGATCCCATGTGTACATTGCATCTCCACGAGCCTGAGGATCCACTGCTACAGCAAAACCAAATCCATAAGTTGTACCACCGGAAATATTAGTATTTTTCTCAAGAGCATAGGGCATATGCTCTTTGATGTAAGGACCATAATCGGAAAGAAGGTCATCTTCATTCCAGTCATACAACATACCCTTTTCCACTGCCTGAAGGTACTCATCACCGTCATTTCCCCAAATAACAAGATCACCTAAGTTTCCGGATTCCATACGTGTTTCATACACACCGTCAGGATCCGGTATAATATTCAGTTTAACGTTAAATTTCTCCAGCATGATTTGGCCAAACCAACCAATCTGCTCCCCGGAATAGTTTGCTAACTGGTCAAATACATCCAATGTCACTGTCTCTTCAGGGATGATCTCCGCCAACAATTCCTCATAATCGTCTGCATCTCCTGCCGCATCATCCACATCTTCTTCATCATCTGCTTCATCTGCAGCAGCAGAATCAGAAGGTGCCGGTGTACTGCCACCTCCGCATGCCATTAAAGATAATGTCATGACTGATGCCAAAAGCAAGGCAACAATTTTTTTTGCTTTCATACTTTTTCTTCCTCCTTTTTTTGTGTTTATGTATAGCCGCACGCATGACCGCATATATCATCCATGCGGCGAAACACCAAGATAAATTGTTTAAAATTTTTAACCTTTTACAGCCCCTAACATGATACCTTCCTCAAAATACCTTTGCATGAAAGGATATACCAGCAGAATCGGAATGACCGTAACCATGGAAATCGTATACTTGATGATCTTGCCGCTAAGCGCAGACTGGATTGCCGCTTCGCTTACCGCACCGCCGGACTGCATCAGGGATTTTAAATTAGATGCCTGATTTAAATAAATATACAACCGATGCTGCAACGTGTATAAGTTGGGAGCAGACTGCATATAGATCAGGGAATCCGTAAAGGAGTTCCAGTGTCCTACCGCACCAAAGATTGCAATGGTCGCAAGAATCGGCTTACATAACGGCCAGATGATCTTGCGGAAAATGGTCATATGACTCGCCCCGTCTATGGATGCACTTTCTTCCAAATCTGCCGGAATTGACTCAATATAAGTCTTAACCAAAATGATATTATAAGGAGCTACAATACCGGGAATGATATATACCCAAAAACTATTGGTTAAACCTAACATCTGCATGTTTAAAAATACAGGAATGATACCGGCATTGAAATACATGGTGATGACCAAAAAACGATACCAGAATTTCCTTCCCCACATTTCCTGCTTGGTGACCAGATAACCTACCAGGGCGGAAGCCATTACCATTAAAGTTGTACCTAAAATTGTTCTTGCCACGGATATCAAAAATGCCGTTGATAAGTCCCCTACGTTTAAAAGCGCCAGATAATTACCAAAGTGGATACCCCTGGGAATAAAATTGATCGTACCCTTCAAAACCATGTCATTATTACTGATCGTATTGATAAACAGATAATAAAAGGGGAAGATACATGCAAGGGTGAATAAAGTAAATATCAGGTAATTAAGCACTTCAAATAAAATATCGCCAGGGCTCAATTTATATTTTTGTTTATGCGTCTTTTTATAAAGCTTTTCAGCTTTTGCATCTGCTTTTTCCTGCGCTGTCTTTGCCATACTTCCACCTCCTTATATGATACTCTCGCCACGAAGCGTTTTGGAAACTCTGTTAGCGCCAAACAATAACAACACGCTGACTACCGACTTCAACATACTGACCACCGTGGTAAGAGGAATGGATCCCTTTCCAATACCCAGCTCGTAAACATACAGATCAAGTACCATGATCGAAGTGGTATTGGTCGCATTTTTAAATACCAGGTACTGATCCATACCATTGCTTAAAATATTTGCCACTGACATCAGGAACAGCACAAAAAAGGTTGGAAGCAGGCTGGGAACCGTAATATTCCACATTTTTTGGAACCTGCCCGCACCGTCCACCGTTGCCGCTTCGTAGAGCTGCTGGTCGATACCGGAGATTGCGGATATGTAAATAATCGCACTCCAGCCAACACCCTTCCATGTACCCCACAGCCACATCTTAAGCCAAGTATGAGATCCGTTCATCAAAAGATTCTGTCCTTCCTGCCAGATTCCCAAGTTTACCAAAAGACTGCTGAGAAATCCATCTGTGGAGAAAATACAGAATGCAATCGCATATACCAGAACCCAGCTGATAAAATTAGGAACCGTGGTAAAAGTCTGCACAAATCTCCTGAACTTGATGTTTTTCATTTCGCAGAGAAAAATTGCAAAAGCCATTGGAAGCCAGCTTGTGGCAAGACCGATAAAACTCATACCTAAAGTATTTTTTAAAACATTTATGATATCCCTTACCGTTGCAGGATTTTTTACAAGCTCTGTAAACCATTTGAACCCTACAAATTTATCCATACTTAAGGTATCGCCAACTTTATAATCAAAGAATGCGTATCTCCACCCCCACAGAGGAAGATAAGAAAATACTGCAACCAATGATATAAACGGCAGGAACATCAAAAACAGCCTGAATTTCGTCTCCATCTCAAATTTTTCTTCCGCTTTTTGCTTTGACATCATTATGATCTGGATAAGGCTTGCAAGAAAAATCAGGACAAATACAACGGTAACAAACCAGAAACTGCCGGGAAACATCGGCTCAACCCTTTTGGGTTTCGAGGTAACGGCTACCTGATTGTATGCCATAAAAATCCCCACCATGCCGGCCAATTCTACAATACTGCCAATAAGAGAGATTAGATTTCCTAATTTTTTAAACTTGATGTTTCCAAGAGACATACATCCGCTTGCCGCATTTGCCGCAATACCAAGGCAGACCGCCAATGAAGAAACATAAAGCATTTGGATAGAAGACTTCTCCACCCATCCTTTCCTAAATGCACGGCCAAAATCCGCTGTCAAAGTCGAATAAGCAACACCGGATGTAAATAAGGACAGATTTTTATTGATCAGTCCGCAGATCCTTGATGGGTTTAAAGCCGGAACAAACAGGAAAATCACTGAAAGAAGAACCGCAGCCCTGATAAAATAATAAAGCTTATCTGATGCAAGTCCTTTAACAGTTTTGCTTTTATCCATTTTTCTCCTCCCTTTCTGCTTTATGATGTGAAAATAAAACACACCATAAAACACTATTTGTTTTATGATGTGTTAATTATAAAAAATTTATAAAATAATTAATACTATATAAAATTGACATTATTTACAGTCACAATTTTGCATCATGCCTGTATTTTATGGACAACCGGAATTTGTTTGACAGGTATGGACATTTGGACCATCGTTCCCTCACCTATCCTGGATAATATTTTTAACCGGTATTCCTGACCGTAACTCAGTTTCAGGCGTTGATTGATATTATAAAGCCCAATGCTCTTCGTCCTGCCGCTGTCTTTTACTTCAATGTTTAGCATCAGCTCCTCCTGCTTTTGGGCTGTCATGCCGCATCCGTTATCACTGACCTCTATCATGATATGTTCCCGCTCCCTCTCCTCCTTCTTATAGATACATATTTTTACCAGACCGCCTGTTTCTCTTTCTTCCATACCATGTAAAATTGCATTTTCTACTATCGGCTGCAATAACAATGGCAATATATACACCTGAGACAGGTCGATTTCAGGCGCCAGCTCAAAAACACTGTCAAATTTTTTTCCGAAACGAAGCTTCTGAATTGCCAGATATGTTTCCACATGCTCTAATTCCTTACTTAATGTTGTAAAAGAAGTACCAATGTTCTCTAAAACATAACGCATGGATTTTCCTAATAATTTAATAGCCGTTGCAACTTCCCTATCACCTACAGTAAATGCCTTCATTCGGATAGTCTCTAATGTATTATATAAAAAATGAGGATTGATCTGGCTTGCCAGCATTTTAAATTCCATGGCCTGCTGAGCCGCTGCCAGTTCTTTTTCATTGATACGGGCTTCGTACATATCCGCATCTTTTTTCTTGATCTTCTGTACCATAATCTCCAGATCAGAAAAAGCTTCCGATAATTCATCCTGCCCTCTTACTGAATTAACGATCTCATAATCTTCATTACTTGCCTGATGCATTGCCTGTCGCAGAATTGATACCCTTGATGTAAAATATTCCGTAAAAAAGTGAATAATAAAGCCAGGGATCAAAACGGCTAAAACAATGATCAACAGACAAATCAAGACAATTTTTCTGATACTGCTGTATGCCTGATCATTCATTGTCAAAACATAGATCTTGGAATCCGATTGGTATGTGCGGAGCGTGGACATATCCACAAAACAATTTTCTTCCCCTATTTTCTGTGTTCCCATATATTGAAAATAACTCTTTTCATAATCAATCGGAACAGTCTGTTCTTTTCCGTACAATTCTCTGTCTGAACTATAAAATATTGGTCCGTCATCTACGGAGATCATTGCGGCGTATTCTTCACTGTTAATTCTTGTCCTTAAGTAATTATCACTGATCTTTATGACCAATACGGCATTGTTGGAAGTATTTTTTAAAGGAATCTTCCTGACCAGACATAAATTCCAATATTCATTTTCGTATTTATCCACATTTTTCATAGGATACCAAAAAATATTTGACTGGGAACATGCTTTTTGAAACCACTCTACTTCCCGCATCTTCTTATCCGCTATATGAAACTGCTTATATTCCATAAAAGAAAGATTATCAACATAGATTTCTATATCATCAATTTCAGCATGATTATATCTATAACTATCAAGCAGGGAAATCTCCGAAGCTTTATTTTCAAAATTAGACCGCACATAATAACTCCTTCTAAGCATTTCCCGGAGTCCTTCATCCAAAGCCAAATCCTCAGAAATATTGTAGATTTGTGTTGTAATTTCAAATAGGATCGTCCTGACTCTTAAGTTATCAGATTCCAATAAATCACGATGATAATTGGTAAGCAGATTAGAAGTATTGATGACCAAAAAACTCCCTATAATTGATATAGGAAGAACTACTGACAAAAGATAAATAAAATATAACTGCTGTTTTATCTTTGCTTTTTTCAATATTTCAAATTTTTTTAAATTATGTTTTCCGGTCATAAATCATATCCAATCATTTTTTTACTTTAGTATATCTATAAAAAGAATGGTATGCAAACATTTCTTTTTCCATTATAATGAAGTAGCTTACATATGAAATTCATTATTCATAAAAAGAAAGGGATCATAACTATGAAATTTAGTAACGGCTGTTGGTTACAAAAGGAAAGCTGTAGCTGCTTTTCCCCACAGGAAGTATATTTTACTACTATTGAAGAAACGAAAGTAACAATTCTAGCGCCTACGATCCACATCACCCAAAGGGGAGATACCTTAGGCTGCATCAACTTAACTTTAGAAATCACTTCTCCTGCACCTGATATTATTCGAGTGCGCACCTGGCATCATAAAGGAGCTATCGTAAATACACCTTCTTTCGATCTGGAACTTACTGAAGAACTTCCCCTTCAAGTGGAAGATTCCGATGAAAAAATTGTGATCACAAGCGGAAGCACCTCCCTTGCCATTACAAAAAAAGACTGGTCCATGGCTTATATAAGGGGTGATGAGGTCATTACAAGAAGTACCGGGAAAGACTTAGCCCTCATGAAAACAAACTGGCATGGAAATTATGCTTATGACCGTGGGGATCATGATGACACATACATACGCCAAATGCTTTCCCTGTCTGTGGGAGAACTGGTTTATGGCACAGGAGAGCGCTTCACTCCTTTTGTGAAAAACGGACAAAGCATTGATATCTGGAATGCGGACGGCGGCACCAGCACGGAACAATCTTATAAGAATATTCCCTTTTATCTAACAAATAAAGGATATGGCATTTTGGTAAACCACCCTGAAAACGTTTCTTTTGAGGTGGGAACGGAAATGGTGACAAGAACTGAATTTTCTGTGGAAGGCGGATATCTGGATTATTTCTTTATCAACGGACCTACCATGAAGGAAGTCCTTATGCGTTATACCGACCTTACCGGAAAACCTTCCCTGCCTGCGCCCTGGACTTTTGGCCTTTGGCTTTCCACTTCCTTTACCACAAATTACGATGAAGATACGGTAATGAGTTTTGTGGACGGGATGTTAAACCGTCGAATTCCGCTTCGGACCTTCCACTTTGACTGTTTCTGGATGAAGGAATTTCATTGGTCCGATTTTCTCTGGGATAACAGAGTGTTTCCTGACCCGAAAGGAATGCTTGGGAGAATCAAGGCAAAGGGATTAAACATCTGCGTTTGGATCAACACCTATATTGGACAGGAATCTGTTCTTTTTGATGAAGGGATGGAAAAGGGATATTTTATCAAACGCACTAATGGACAGGTATGGCAATGGGATATGTGGCAGCCCGGCATGGCTATTGTTGACTTTACCAATCCTGCCGCATGGAAGTGGTTTCAGGATAAACTGGAAGTCCTTCTTGATATGGGCGTTGACTGCTTTAAGACAGACTTCGGTGAGAGGATCCCTTCAAAAGACGTGGTTTATTATGACGGATCTGATCCAAAAAAGATGCACAACTATTATACCTATCTTTATAACAAGTGCGTTTATGAGCTTTTGGAGCGCAAACGCGGAAAGGGGGAAGCAGTGCTTTTTGCACGTTCTGCCACAGTGGGAGGACAAAAGTTCCCGGTACACTGGGGAGGCGACTGTTGGTCCGATTACGAATCCATGGAAGAAAGCTTAAGAGGAGGGCTTTCTCTTATGATGAGCGGGTTTGGCTTCTGGGCTCATGATATTGGCGGATTTGAACACACTTCCACTGCTGATGTTTATAAGCGCTGGGTAGCTTTTGGTCTTCTCTCATCCCATTCCAGGCTTCATGGAAGTTCTTCATACCGTGTTCCATGGGTTTATGATGATGAGGCAGTGGATGTAGTAAGGTTCTTTACAAGATTGAAGGCAAAGTTAATGCCTTACCTTTATAAGACCTCCATTGATACCTCAAGATCCGGTATCCCTACCATGAGAAGCATGGTCATGGAATTTACCAGTGACAAGACATGCCATTATCTCGACAAGCAATATATGCTTGGCGATAACCTTTTAGCAGCGCCCATTTTTAACGATCAGAGCATAGCCGAATATTATCTGCCAAAAGGTACCTGGACAGATTTCTTTACCGGAGGAGTAAAAGAAGGCGGATGCTGGGTCAATGAAAAGCACGGTTATTTAAGCATTCCTTTGATGGTGAAGGAAAATTCCATCATAGCGTTGGGCAACTGTGATGAAAAACCGGATTACGATTACGGCGATCATGCGGAAATCAGGGTTTATTCACTGATAGATGGCGTGGAAACCAGTTCCGTTGTTTACGGTATGGATCAGAAGGAAGAAATATCTGTCACCGCTAAGAAAGACGGAAAACAAATCCATATCAATGTTTGCTCTGATAAAGATTATACGATTCGATTGGTAAATCTTGTAGTTTCCGGCGAAGGAACCGTTATAGATGGAAATGATACTGTCATTACTTTGTCAGGAAATGCGGATATTACTTTGACAGAAAATTAATTGTTTTTCATGTTAAAACCCCCTGCTGCCTTTAAACGGCAGAGGGGGTTGATTTTTCATTATATGATTCAAATATTACCTGTCTTTGATAGCTCCGATGACAAACACGATAAGTACTAATGCTACCGGTACGATAAGAACCAGACAAGGTATCAACATTTGAATTTTTTTCATAAATGCTAAAATAAACAATATTGCTACAGTAATCAAATAGATTACAATGATCAATTCTACTAAAGAAAATCCCTCATTCTTTTTTAATATGTCCTTCATTTCCCCCTCCTTTAAATTAACTGTTAACAGATTAAAAAAGAGGGCTATAGGTTCTAAACTGAACCTAAGCCCTCTTTACGTCCTCGAGACGATTCGAACGTCCGACCCCTCGCTTAGGAGCTCGAGTTCCCGTTGGAAACCTATATTATTTTGAGTTAAGATAAGTCAATGAAATCATTGATTTTTCTACCCTTCCTGTAAATCCATGTCAAAATAAGAAAACTGAAAATCATCTAAGTTAAGCACCTCTCGCTGACAAATGAGTGACACTGTCACCCTGAGGGTTCAACCATTCCGTTCCTGCGAATTCATATTTATGGCTACCATTCTCATTTAGCAATGCAGTAATGATAACACTGTTTTCTTATTAGATTACTTATATTATAACGTGTGCGAGGTCGGATGTCGATAATTTTTTGACCATATTTTGCTCTGGTTTACAGTTTATCCAGCCACCCATCAAAACTTTTTTGACATCCTAAAATTTATAACTATTCAGAGCCATACAAAATTGCTTTCTGCGAATGCCAGCATACATACAGAACAGCAATTTCATATGACAGGATAACTCATGGGCAAACAGAAAGCAGGAGCTCTCACCGAAAACAGAAATTCCTCTTCCCAAAACGGATTTCATCCCCGGGTTCCACCTCCACCATTTCCTGCGGCTATATTCTCAGGCCGTTCTTATGTCTTTTTGTTAACAGGGTCAAAAAATAATGGATGTAATGTAATTGCCTGATTTAATTTACTGTGCATGATTCATTTTCTCCTTTGAAAAAGTTTTTATCCACTTTCCGCTCCTCAAGCGGAATACACACCATATCGATTTACAAATCTGATCTATTTTTCAGAAAAACATAGATCCAAAAAGCATCCAGATGCCATACCAGCCCCGCCAGAATTCCAAGGGGCAATGACGCAGCCCACAGAAAAATAATATCTGCCACCATGAGAAATTTCGTATCACCACCGCCACGGAGCACTCCCTTTGTCAGAATGCTGTTCATAGACTGAAAAATAACAATAAATGCGATGGCGTCCATAAGCTCACCGGCAATCTGAGCCGTTTCAGGTGTTATATTGTAAAGTCCGATAATGGGTCTGCTTCCCCAAGCTTTCCCACCATGACGGTATCGGTCATATTGACACCGATGGTGATCATGCTCTGCAAGGAAATCGGAATGGCGATAACTGCCATTTTTTTATAAAAACATTTGTCTTTCTATTCTCTTATCTTCTGTTCAGCGTCAACCTCTAAAACGCTTCGCACTTCTTCAATCGCAAAGCACTGACAGAATATGGCGGTGCCTCGT
Organism: uncultured Lachnospiraceae bacterium; assembly: GCA_910587295.1. Lineage (GTDB taxonomy): Bacteria > Bacillota > Clostridia > Lachnospirales > Lachnospiraceae > Suilimivivens. The sequence continues at coordinate 14,657 of CAJULP010000082.1, forward strand.
ATACGAACTCTGAGGAAGCGCCATGCATATTCACGGTAATATTCTTCACCTTCTCCGGCTCTTCAAAGCTGTTTTCATCCCCCTTTTCACCGCTAAGAAGTGTTACGGTATAGTCGCCCTGTACCTGACAGTCCAGTGTAATGGAAACCGGATCCACATCTCCTGCAAAATTAACCGCCTTAATAATGATTTCGTCCTTGGTGTCAGTTACTACCGAAACAAAAGCAGGTCCGTAGGGAATCGAAATTTCCTTCTGAAGCTCACCATCAACATACAGGCGAATCTGTTTTCCGTCCGTTTCATATCCAAAGCGGTGATATTCTCCCGGTTTTACTGAAATAGCAAAGTCCTCAGTCAGCTTGTTGTCATGCATATAGCCAAACTCTTCCAGTGAACATTGTCCTCCATTAACCTTCCAAAGGAACGGACGCACCAGAGCTGCATCCCATTCTTTTTCCACTCCGGCCGTAATCACGAGCTGCTCCTCATAATAGGAACGAACCACCCTGGCACTGAATATACCCAACTCGAAGTAAGCATTTTCCTCAACAAAAATATCGGTCTCAAATCTTCCATAAGTCTGGTCTTCTTCTCCAAATACCACAAAGCTCTTGGTCTCATCAGCCCATTCCAGAATACTGTGAAATTCCTTTTTCTGCTCCTCATCCGGAAGCTGAAGCAGGCGGCCATCCTCTGTATCCTGCACATGTCCCATTAATTCATGAGTAATCTTTGCTTCTTCTCCATTCCAAATGGGATTTCTGAAGCGAAGTTCCTTATTGGATTTTAAAGATGCCATTCCGGTTCTCGGACGATAAACACGTCCTCCCTCATCTTCGGATCGCACCACATATTCTCCGCGATTTTGACCGAACATTTTCCAGACATAATAAGTAGGAATTCCAAGGCTCTGATGATTATTGAAACGAATCAGATTAGGATACCACGCTCTGTAATTTACATTTTCAAATAATGGAGCATAAGAGGCCAATGTTACGATATCCTGATTTTTCTCAATACCCATAAGGAAAGCCGCTTCTCCCAAAGCCGCATACAACTGTCCCATATAGTTGCCTTCGTTTACAGCCACCTCTCCTACAAAGATTTTTGGTCCCTTACGATCGTAGTCATCATAATAATTTACACGTTCTGCAAAGAACTCTGTTGTATTGTAAAAATGTTCATCCACGCACTCGGCAGGACAACCATTTTTCTCTACATGCTCATTGGCTATGGTTTTAATCTGGGGATACAGTTCCTTTACCTTCTTATAAATCATGTTGTATCGCTTTTCATAATCCGGACCCCAGTTTTCATTACCAATTTCCAGATAGGTCATTTTAAAGGGTTCCGGATGCCCCATAGAAGCACGAAGCCTTCCCCATTTGCTTTCCTTAGAGCCGATAGCATATTCAATGGCATCCAGTGTATCCTGTACCATTTCATCAAGAGCCTCTCCTTCCAGAAGGACACTCTTTCTTCCCTGACAGGTCATTCCGCAGTTACATACATACAGGGGCTCCATCCCCAGATCCTCGCAAAGCTGCAGATATTCATGAAAGCCAAGTCCTAATGTACTTCTGTAATGCCATACAAACAGCTTACTGGGTCTTTCCCATGCCGGACCTACCGTATCCCGAAATCTCATCGCTGTGGACGGTGTCGTTCCCTCCACAATACAGCCTCCGGGAAAACGCATAAACTTTGGACTCATTCCCTTAAGCTTTTCTACAAGATCTGTTCTGAGTCCATGCCCCATGTAGGTATTGTCAGGCATTAGTGAAATAAATCCCAGCAGAATCTCTCCGCCTTCTTTGCAGGAAATAGTAAGCTGTGCCTCGTGACAATCCTCAGCTGCTGTCAGCTTCATGTCATATCTTGTATACTCCTGACCGGAAACCACCAGACTGTTTCCAGTCAGTACTTTTCCCTGGTATTCGATCGCTACGTCCAGTCCTATTTCTTCCTTTGCTTTTGCAAATAAATACAAAGAGTAACTTTCTCCAGCCTTTACGGATATACCGCAGTAACCGGTATTAGTCAGAGATCCGTCCTTTTCAAACTGCATACGCAGAGCTGCGTCCCGATGTTCATTCAGGGTATCCGTCAGTTCCAGTTCCATCTTTGCATTGTGTGTATACCATGCCGGTATTTCTGTCTCCGAAATATTGTTGCCCTTTACCCAGCAGCATAAGCCTTCTCCGTTGCAAAACTCATCCAGCCATCCGGATACGGTTTTTACATGGATGCCATCCTCCTGCTGTATATAACCCTCCGGTAAAACGGAATCTTCGAAGCTTCTGTTTCGAAGCATTTCCGGATAAAGTCCTCCGTCTCCGGCACGGTTAATGTCTTCAAAAAAGATTCCGTATAAATCCCTGGCTGTCTCAAATCGTCTTTCCTTTGTTTTAATCTTTAACTTGCTCATTGTAGGCTCCTTTTTTACATTCCAAGAGTTTTGATCACTACCTGTGCCAGAATTCTGGCAAGATAATCATTGGGGTGATTTAACCAGTTTCCGGTTATATCAATGTATCGTTTTCTCTTTCCGATTTCTTTTTGAACTGCCTGTATATGCAATAACATAGATTATGATAACTCAAATGATCTTAATGCAGCATTTCCGTTACCGCGATAGGTCAGGTAAAGCGCCTGTATTCCATCCGGAATCGTAACCGGTGCGGTATACTTTTCCCAGACATTGGTATATTGAACCTCTAATGTCGCCAGTACCTCTCCATCCCATGCTGTCTTTACTTCAAAAGTGCCATCTGCATAGCCCCGGATCCAAATACTGATTTCACGAATATCATGGCAGTCAAAATATTTGAAGCCGATGGTAGTTGAATCTGTAATATTGGCAATATATCCAACTTCTTCGTCTCCATCCCTGCCGTCCTGCATTACTCGTGGAAAATTCCCTTCGCCCACATAAACTGATGGGGTATCGGTAAACAGATTACATGCAAGATAAGCGGGGTATTCGCCTTTACCCTCAAGCGGACCTCCATTTAAACCGCAGGAGGTAATTTTTACCTGTGGAATACTGCCGTCCGGCATAATCTGCAGCTTTTCAGCACATCCCTGTCTGCTGTACCAGGTATTATTGGTATGCCTGTGATAAAAAATGTACCAGTCCTCTCCGATCTGCACAATACTTCCGTGATTATTGGCACCGTATGCTGTTGGCATATCTGCCGGCTTGTAGGTATCGATGTGCAGATCACAATTGCTGACAATAACTCCGCCATAGACAAAGTCCCTAGTAGGATTCTTGCTGGTGGCATAACATAATTCGTGCATTAATATGGATGAATAGACAAAATAATAGGTGTCACCTACTTTACGGATGGAAGGTGCCTCAAAAAACTCATGTCCCTCAAATCCGGTACCGGCACCATATTCACAGCCGGGGGCCACAAACACCGGAGCTTCCCTGATCGTCAGCATATCTGCTCCCAACACCGTAGCCATAGCTCCGGTACGGGATTTATCACCTTTTCCGCAAAATCCGGTATAAATATATGTCACATCTCCTTCCGTCAGAACCCCCGGGTCAAACTGGGGCTCATCACCTTCCTTTTCGCCCAGACGTGTGCCATCTTCATAATGAACATAGCCATAAAATTCATACTTTCCTGCCGGAGTATCACATACAGCAACTGAAACTACCGAAACCTTGTCCAACACGTAATAAAGATAGTACCTTCCGTCCGGTCCCACCGTAACATCCGGGGCATACAGACACATTTTGCCTTCCGGGTTCAGCGGATCAGCTGTCTTCGGATAAATCACACCCTCATATCTCCAGTTGCCCAGGTCATCGACCGGAGCTGACCAGCACACATAGTCTCCCATGCAGAAAACATATCCGTTAAAGTAATCATGGGATCCGTAAACATATACGCGATCGCCAAAAACATAAGGTTCTCCGTCCGGAATATACTCCCAGGACGGTAAATATGGGTTAAACGCTTGTTTTTTCACTTTGATATGCTCCTTTGCAAGCCTAATCCATGTACATTGTTTCATAAAGCAAATTACTGGGTGCTAGTTTAAGCCTTCAAGCTGACCACACGATCATAGTCATATCCTCGATCCGGATTCACCTTTCCGGCATTCAGTTCGAAATAAACCACACCGTTTTCGTTTACAGGAAGCTCTACGCAGATATTTCCGTCCTCCTGCTTTTTACGCTCTGTTTTTACAAAAGGTCTGGATGATTCCCGAATCAGCTTCGTCTGTTCCTCACTCAGATTGGCAGGTTCTCCCATATCATGCCATACCTTCAAGGGATTACATGTTTCCTCATCTACCGTCTTAGTCAGGAAGCAGTACTCCTCCTGTTCAGCCGGAAATGTAAACTCCAACAGCATTTTTTCTTTACCCTGTTCTGTACTTTTACAGGCAATATTCCAGGCTACACCTAGATAATCACCGTTTGCACGTTTCAAAACGACAATATTGTCATCCTTATATACACAATTGGCTTCACTTTCCTCAAGCTTTTTGTAAAAAGCAAATGTCCAGAAGGTCGGCTTGGTAATACAGCCATTGGCAACCAGTCCAAAGCCGCCGTGGAATGGTGTAAAAGGAACTCCCAGCTCTTCAAACACATCACCAAATGTCCAGTAGGAATAGGATTCATTCACATCTCCCAATCTGGAAAGCTGCTGTGCTATAAAGGCCGCATTCAGGTTTGTATCATGAATGACGCCCTGAGGAGTATAGGAGCTGTTGAACTCCGTGATATGAATCTGCAGACCCTTATATTCCGGGAAACTGTCAATAATATCTCTGGTTGTTTTTAAATTGGCAAAGCCGTCCTCTGCCTTCATCAGTTCAGAATATGCATAATGTCCAATACATTCCGGCGGATCAATGGTGTAATGATGTCTGGTTACGAAATCCACAGGTATGTGATTCTCATGGCAATATTCCATAAATGCCTGAATCCATTTCTCATCCGTTCCTCCACAAACAGCAGGGCCTCCTACACGGAATCCCGGATTCACTTCCTTTATGGCATCAAAGGTTCTATGGAACAGCTTAAAATATTCCTGCATATCCGCATTTTCCCAGAAGCCGCAAAGATTGGGCTCGTTCCATACTTCAATGGGCCATTGAATAACTTCCTCTTCTCCATAGCGTCCCATCAGATGCCGCAGCAATGAATGCACCATATTACACCACATATCATAATCTTTTGGAGGAGTGGTATTTCCCTGCCAGTAAAAGATAGTCTGGCTTCCACTTGCCAACTTTTTAGGCATAAAACCCAGCTCAAGAAAAGGTCTCAGCCCCACCTTCTTATAGGCATCCATTACTCTATCCAGATAAGTATAGTTGTACTCGACCCTTACCTTACCATCCTCCTCATAGGTCTGAAAGATCGCCATATCATCACAGAATAATCCATGTCCCCGGATATGCTTAAATCCGATTTCCTTTTGAACCAAGCGCAGCTCCTCCTGATATTCTTCTGTCAATGCAAGCCCCATTCTTCCGGTTCCCACACAATAATCTACATTATTGTGAAAAAAGGCCTTTGAATCCTTTGTAATCACGATCTTTTTTCTGTCATTCTCTGTTGCTCCACCCAAATTTACCATGCATGTATCTCCTTCTTCTAAATCATGTTCCTATGCAGTCACGCATCAGATGTCTGACCGCTGCACGATCCGCAGCTCTCTGATGACGATTGACATATTAATCTGATACTATCGCATTGATTTAAAGTTTCCAATGATTTATACTATAAGAAAATTGATATATCCTCTGATGTATCAGAGCGGAGATTCCAGATGACTGAAATTGAATTTGTCGGCTACAGTGCCGTTCACCCCTCAGATTTTATATATGATGTTCCGAATGGCTTTACAGGCTATCTTCTGCTTCTTTTCGACTCTCCCTCGGAGCTGCTCATAGACGGAAGACTAATGCGGACAGCCGCCAATTCTGCTATTCTGTATACACCAGGAAGCAGGATTTATTACCGTGCTGCCGGTGAAGAATACCGGAATGACTGGATTCGTTTTCGTTCCGATCACTCCTTCGTGAAGCTGTTTCCGTTAACAAACACCCCATTTCCCGTAACAGATCCGGAATACTGTCATCAGCTTTTTAAATTACTAACCTGGGAGTCCGCCTTTTTCTCCTCTGAAAGCGAAGCAAACATTACTCACCTGCTGCGGGTTCTGTTCTCCAAATTAAGAGAAGGAACCCAGAATGAGTCCCCGGGTATTCACGATCATGAGCTGGCTGCATTGCATAAGATGATCTACAATAATCCTCAGCTTCCATGGAATATAAACATGATGGCTGCGAAGCTTCACTTAAGTCCCAGTCATCTTCAGACTCTCTATCACCGCCAATTTGGCTCCTCCTGCATGGACAATGTCATCGAAGGACGTCTGCGCCGTGCACAGGATTTATTAGAGTACAGCGAATACTCCATCCGCGACATTTCCGAGCAATGTGGTTATAATAATGTAGAGCATTTCTGCAGACAGTTCCGTCAGCATAACGGCTGTACCCCTGGACAATACCGGAAAAATGCATCAGCGGGAAGCAACAAAAGACTTCTCACCCACAATACCCTGGAAGGAAGGGAGTTTGAGAAGATTAATCGAAATATCCGGAAATAGTGTTTCGGTAGCTGCTTTATTCAGTATTTCCTTAAGCGTTCGCTTCTACCTGTAAATAAATTTCAGCTTTCCGATACCGATTTCATCTCCGGGTTCGATGATTTCCGACGCATTTGGTTCTAACCGCATCCCGTTCCGGAAGGTTCCGTTCGTCGAGTTGAGATCCCTAATAAAGAACCGGTTTCCATCCCTTGATATTCTTGCATGAAGGCGGCTTACACTCTGATCATTTAACACAAGATCCACTGCTCCTGCCATTTTTCCAACTGTGATTGGCGGTTTTTGCAACGGGATATGATATTTGTTGCTCTTCCCAATTCCGTATAATTTATTATCACTATTCTCTATCCACGGAATAAATACGGTGTGCCCGGAATCATCCGGTTGCGGAATCTTTTCCGGTTCTGTGACGTCTTGATACCGGACATATCGGGATGAATCAACAGTATATTCTTTCTTATTAATTTTAAAGTTCGGGAAGGCCCATTCCACAAGCCTTCTCCAAAGTGACTTTTTCTCCTCCGATTTCGGAAATCGGACATATTTCAGGAATAAGTTCTGTTATTTTGATATATCTTTGAACCTGCTTGGGGCTGTCTCCACATTTTTCTCCAATGAGCTCAATGCTTTTCTTTCCCAAATTATGGTCTACCTGACCACATTTTCTTCTTCCTGCCTTCCTTTTGATTGCTTCATACTTCATTTTGTAAGCAAATGCTTTTTCGCTTGGACTAATCATTTCCCGTTGTAAATTTGAATCAACCATAGATACAACCGCTTCATCATCTTTTAATACGCGAATGATCACAGGTACCTTACGATAACCAATCTTTTCAGCTGCAAATTTTCTTCTGTGGCCCGATATAATCTCATAAGTCCCATCCTGCCTCGGTCTGACTATCAGAGGATTTAATATTCCATACTTCTTAATACTCTCCTGCAATTCAATCATCTGACTGTCCGCCTGAACCTTGAATGGATGGTTTACAAATCCCCGAAGTCTTTCCAGCTCAATCTCTACAACTCTTTCATCCTGATCCAGCAATTCCTTCTTTTCTTCCATAGGCAACTTCCTTTCCCTGAACGCACTCGCGATGCTCGCTCGTTGTCGCGGCATTCGTCAAAGTCTCAAGCAAGCTTGGACCTTGACTCATTGCTCACGCAAAAAAGCCCGTCCAGAATAGATTGTTTTTATCTAATCTGAACGGACTCTTCCGACAGGCCTGATATCACAGGCAAGAATATAGTGTTTTGTCTCACTGCTTTTCCTAATTTTACACCCCAAAACTCATCCTACACTGTAGTTAATCCCTTTGGGTGACAGACCGAAAAATATGAATCGGTGACAAGCATCCATCCCCGCTGACAAAATCAGTCTTTTCTGCCTTGTTTCGCTGACAAATTTGTCACTGAAATTGCAATTCTGCATAAAAAAGTGTCTTCGACACCTCAACCCCCTAGCCCCCATTCATGGGGGAATTAGGGGTTCCTTTTTTTATCGTTTTCCTGCATAATGTTCTCATGAGCGTACTACAGGATATTTTTAGAGACCATTATGAAGAAATGA